>NZ_CP152050.1:2285000-2885000 GCF_038632915.1 Paenisporosarcina sp. FSL H8-0542 | reverse complement strand
TTGGTAACTATAAGTTTTCCAAACAATTGCAATTGATGGGAACGACTTTTGGTAAAGACTTGGCTACACAACTTCAAGGAGAACTACCATTGGTTGCAGTTCCTGGAAACGGGACAGCTACTGACTATAATGGCCTTGACGTGAATGGTAAAGTTGTACTTGTCTCACGTGGTGCAATTGCCTTTGTTGACAAGATTGCATTTGCAAAAGAGAATGGCGCAGTTGGAGTACTGATTCACAACTTCGCAGGCGGAACAAATGCTCCAAATGAATCAGGTGTATTCCTTGGTGATTCATTCGGATTCATTCCAACGTTTGATTTGTCCCAAACAGACGGAGATGCAATCCGTGCAGCATTGAAAAATGGTGCAGGCACAGTTTCGTTCGGCAAGTATGGTGAAGCAAAAACACTTGGTGACGATGTAAATGATTCAAGTTCACGTGGTCCATCTACACCGAACTTTGATATCAAACCGGATGTAACAGCGCCGGGCACAAACATTATGTCATCAATCGCGATGTACAAAGAAGATTATCCGGATGTTTCATATGACCAAGCTTATGATCGTTATACAGGAACATCAATGGCTACACCACATATCGCGGGAATCGTGGCACTTGTTAAACAAGCAAATCCAGACTGGAATGCGTTTGACGTGAAAGTGGCACTTTCCAATACAGCAAAAATCCTGAATACACAAAAATACGATGTATTTGCTCAAGGTGCTGGCCGTGTGGATGCTTATGCAGCTGCACATCCAGGTGCACTCGCGTATGCACTAGACAAAGCTACTCTTAACGGTAGCGGACAAATAGTGGATAACTTAAAAGGGACAGTTACATTCGGTCCTCAATCATTAAAAGAAAATCTTTCTGTCACTAAACAAATCCGGGTTAAGGATATGGCAGGTGACGGTGGAGATTATGCAGTATCAGTAGATGTTACAAAATCATTTGGCGACGCGAAGCTGACAGTCGATAAAACGGCTTTCACATTAAATGGCGAGCAACTGCTGAATGTCACATTGACTGCTTCAAAAGCGGAAGCTCCAAAAGGTTCTGAACTTCTTGGATACATCCACATTAAGGGTGGAAAAACAGAAATTTCATTGCCATTCGCAGCTGATTTCAGCGGTGCAGTAGCTTCTGCAGAAATACAAGACATGAATATTACTGAGACAGACTTGTCATTTAATGGGGACGGTGTACAAGATGCAGCGGAACTGACATTCAAACTGACTGGTGCTGTTACAACGAACTTTATCGAGCTTTGGGACATCATGAATCCTAAAGGTGGGGAATTTGGCGATGGCTATATCGGATACTTGCATGCAGCATCATCTTTAGCGGCAGGATCTTATAAACTACCGATTAAAGGTCAATACAAACCGTGGGGCGCAAAACCGGCAACAACGATTCCAGACGGATTATACACAATAGACTTCTCAGCAACGGCTGGACAAGAAGATATTGGGGACTATGTAGGACCGATTATTGTTAAGACAACAAAACCGGAAATCGCAGGCTCTGTTGTAAGAGGCCAGGCAACTGGAAAAGTGACTGATAAATATTTGGACTACAACGAAGAATTATCGTTGTATGGCCTTGAATTCGATTTGAATGATAAGCTATCTGCTTCTTACGTAGTCTCTAAAGATGGCGTTGAGGAACATCCGGTTCCATTCGAATTGGAGCAAGATGGTTCATATGCATTCCCTGTTTCAGGGTTCAATGCAGTAACGGACTCAGTGAAAGTCATCGTGGAAGATGCAGCTGGCAACGTCGGTGAAAAAGTGATGATCAGTGAAGTAGATCCACCTGATGCTGTGATTACACTTTCTGTAGATCAATCAGCTCTTGATATGACAACAGGCGATACTGCAACATTACAAGTTACACAAACAACAACACCTCCTGAAGGTGAAGCGACGGAAGAAGACGTAACGGCACAAGCAACATATACAGTTGCGGATGAAAACGTTGTAACGGTTTCTGAAGGCGTTGTAACAGCAGTAGCAGAAGGTTCAACAACAATCACTGTTTCTTACGGTGGAAAAGAAGTAGCAGTAGCAGTAACGGTAACGGATGAAGTAGTCGTTCCTGAACCGGTTGTATCTCTAGCACCGAACAAAGCGGCAGTGGAACTGATTGTTGATGGCACTGAGCAAATCACAATCAGCAAAACAGTGAAAGAAGAAGGCAAAGCCGATGTAACGACAGACGTAACGGCTGATGCAACATATGAGATCGAAAATGACTCCATCGCAACAGTAGAAAAAGGGCTAGTTACGGCAAAAGCAGCAGGGAAAACAAACGTAACGGTTCAATTCGAAGGTCACACAACGACATTCGAAGTAACAGTTACTGAAGAAGTTGTCGAGCCAGAACCAGTTGTATCATTATCCGTGAATCCTAAATCAGTGGACCTTCCAGTATCAGGAAAGAAACAAATCACGGTTGAACAAGTGATTCAGGAAGACGGAAA
This sequence comes from Paenisporosarcina sp. FSL H8-0542, assembly GCF_038632915.1. NCBI lineage: Bacteria > Bacillati > Bacillota > Bacilli > Caryophanales > Caryophanaceae > Paenisporosarcina > Paenisporosarcina sp. FSL H8-0542. Next base: position 2,882,515 of record NZ_CP152050.1, on the reverse strand, counting down.
AGAAGATATCGTAACGAACGTAACAGCAGATGCGACTTATGCTGTTGAAAAAGAAGAGATCATATCGGTCAATAAAGGAGAAATTACAGCCAAAGCTGTAGGAACTTCAAAAGTGACGATTACGTATGGTGGAAAAACGACAGAAATGACAGTGAACGTTGTCGCTTTACCTGTTGTATCATTATCCACAAATAAAAATTCTCTTAACCTAGTAGTAGATGGTAAAGAACAATTAACGGTTCTGAAAACAGTGAAAGAAACTGGAAAAGAAGATATCGTTAAAAATGTAACGACTGATGCATCGTATTCAGTTCAGAACCTTTCAATTGTTGCAGTGGAAAAAGGTTTGGTAACTGCAAAAGCTGCAGGAACAACGAAAATTACCGTAGAATACGAAGGTCATTCCACAACGGTTGATGTCATAGTACAAAATAAAGTAATCGTAACACCGCCGACTCCTTCACCAATAACTCCTGGCGAAGTAGTGGTAAATGACTCGACGATCTTGAACCAAACAAGCAATCCGCAAGTACAAGAAGTTAAAGTGGAATTGCCTGCATTGACAGATGCTCAGCCTCAAGTGAGTGCGAAAATATCTTATGGGTCAATTAATGCAGTGGCTCAATCTTCAAAACCATTAGTGATAAACTCAGGAAGCACAGAAGTAAACGTGCCTAATGCAGTAGTGAAAGCAATCGCGGCTGGATCACCTGATAGTGTGACAGTTACCGTGAAAAAATCGAAATCGGATGATGTAGAGGGTGCAGTATCTGCTTCATACGAATTCACAATCTCAACAGTTAAAAACGGGAAAACGACAACTGTTTCTTCGTTCTCAGCACCTGTTAAACTGACAATTCCTACAACAAGTACCGTAAAAGATCCACGTAAAGTAGCAGCTTATTACATGAATGAGTTAAAACATACGTTGGACTATAGCGGTGGAACGTATTCCGAAGGGAAATTTGTTTTCAAAACAAATCACTTCTCGAAATTCGTAGTAATCGAACATGCGAAAACATTTAGCGATATCCAAAAGTACTGGGCACAAGATGAAATTGAAGTACTGGCTTCTCGTTCAATCACAAGCGGGAAAACAGATGCAACATTTAACCCGGAAGGTAAAATTACACGCGCTGAATTTGCTGTATTGATTGCACGTGCGTTGAATCTTCCGATTGATGAGTACCAAGGAACATTCAAAGATGTACCAACAAGCAAAGCATGGGCTTTTGCTGGTATTGAAGCTGCATACCGTGCTGGTATCGTTAACGGGAAAACGAAAGACTCGTTCAATCCAGATGCGCTTATCACACGTGAAGAAATTGCAGCAATCGTTGTTCGTGCAGTGAAATATCAAGATGCGACACTACTAAAAGATGTAGATTCTTCTAAATCATTTGCGGATGATAAAGCAATCGGCGATTTCGCCAAGGTATCCGTAAAACAAGCAGTAGGTTTAGGCATCATCACAGGTCGTTCAGGAAACAAATTCGATCCGAAAGCAAATGCAACACGTGCGGAAGCGGGAGTTATGTTATACCGCGCATTGGATAAAATGAATGAATTTTAATGCCAAAGAAAAGAGTCAGCATCGTGCTGGCTCTTTTCTATATTTTTTAAAGTAAAATAATTTTTCGGAATGTGCAGGAGAACTTACATATTTAGCAATATGATATCGTAAAATCCAGCGCAAATATAAATCCAGTCAATATTTGAGTAGGTACTTTGCAATCCATACTAACTGGATAATCTATTATAAAAGTCTTATGCTATATCAGAATAGTTTCCTTATTATCCATAAAAAGACATGATTTATAAATGAGGAACTTTAGATCTATTAATATTATAAAAAAATAATGGTCAATTAAAACTATTATCTATTTACTAAAGCAATACTTTTTATCTATAAAAATTCAATTTCCAAGTATTGTAATCAAAATGTAATATAAGTTATTTCGTTTTTATATTTGCAACAATCAAAATATATGGTAAATTTCTAATTGTCACATAATTTAGTTAAATCTAATGAATGGAAATTAATCTAAGTTATGAAACTCAAAAAGGGAGGAAAGCAGATTGAGTAATTCTAGAAAAAGCATGATGGTTGCAATGGCAGCTTCACTAGCACTTAGTACAGCAACAATCGGCGCACCAGCTCCAGCAGATGCTGCGAAATTAGAAAAACAGGTTCCTGTTATCAATGTGCAAAAACCGGCTAAAAAGATTCCGGATCGATTTGTTTCGCCTGAAAATCCAACTGAAAAAGTGCGTATCATCGTTGAACTTGAAAAAGCTCCAGCGATTGAAACGGCTACTCAAAAGGGTGTTCTTTACAAAGAACTTCCACAATCCCAACGTAATAGTTTAGAAGATTCAATTGAACAAGATCAAAAGAGGGTTCAAACAAACATTTCGAAGTTTGCTAAGAACATTGATTTCAAGGAAAACTTCACAACTGTATTCAATGGTTTCTCTGCTGTAGTCGATGCAAAAGATGTAGCACGTATCGCACTTACTCCTGGTGTTAAGTCTGTACACGAATCTACTGAATATGCACGCCCAGTAGCAACACCAGAAATGACACACTCAAAAGAATTAGTACAAGCCCAACTAGCGTGGGAAAAATATAACTTCAAAGGTGAAGGAATGGTTGTTGGTGTCATTGATACGGGGATTGACCCGTCTCACAGAGACATGATTCTTACAGATAATGCGACTGGTGACATCACTTCAGAAGAAGTAAGTACATTGGTTGGCAATGGTTCAGTAGAAGCGGGTAAATACTTCACTGCGAAAGTTCCTTACGGTTACAACTACATGGACGGCAACCTGGAAATCCGAGACATCGGTCCGGGAGCGTCAATGCATGGTATGCACGTTTCAGGTACTGTTGGAGCGAATGGTGACGAGGAAAACGGTGGGATTAAAGGTGTAGCTCCTGAAGCTCAACTTTTGGCACTTAAAGTATTTGGTAACGATCCATTGTTCCCATCAACCTTTGGTGACATTTATGTAAAAGCAATGGATGATGCAATCAAGCTTGGTGCAGACGTCATTAACATGTCATTAGGTTCAACAGCCGGGTATGTGGATAATTCGAATCCAGAACAAATGGCTGTAACACGTGCGCAAGATAGTGGTATTTTGGTAGCCATTTCTGCGGGGAACTCAGATATGTTTGGTTCTGGTACATTCTATCCAATGGCAGATAACCAAGATTACGGTTTGACTGGATCACCATCTGTTTCTAAAGATTCATTCGGTGTTGCCTCATTCGAAAATAGCCACGTTACGGCTTCAAGTTTCACATATGAATTTGATGGTGTCCAAACAGGACGTGCAATGTTCTTGCTAGCCAATGATGCAGAACCGAACGATCTTCCTGAAGAAGAATACCCAATCGAATTTGCAGGTTTCGGTACACCAGCTGATTTCGCTGGGAAAGATTTAACAGGTAAATTTGCTTTAGTATCTCGCGGAAGTATTTCTTTCGTTGAAAAAGGTCTAAATGCACAAGCTGCAGGAGCAGCTGGTGTTATTGTTTATAACAATGCAGCAGGTACAATCAGCATGGCTTCAAGTTCAGAGATTAAAATTCCTTATATGTCAGCACTTCAAGTGGATGGACAGGCACTAAAAGCAGCACTTGTTGCAGGAACAGAAGTTACTGTAGGTTTCGATGGGCAATATATCGAAGTGGCTAGTCCGACTGCAGGAAAAATGTCTGGATTCACTTCTTGGGGTCCGACACCGAACTTGGATTTCAAACCTGAAATCACAGCTCCAGGTGGAAACATCTTCTCGACATTCAATAACAATGAATACGGTTTGATGAGCGGTACGTCAATGGCAGCGCCACACGTAGCCGGAGGTACGGCATTGGTAATGGAACGTGTGAACAAAGAGTTCGGCTTGACTGGCGCAGCTCGCGTACAGTTTGCTAAAAAATTGATGATGAACACAGCTAAACCAGTAGTTTTGGCTGAATACGATGGTATGAAAGAATACGTATCACCACGTCGTCAAGGGGCTGGAATCATGCAGCTTGCAAACGCTTTGGAAACAGATGTAATGGTAACAAACAAAGCAACAGGCGAAGCGAAAGTAGCCTTGAAAGAAATCAAAGATGGCAAATTTAATTTCACATTGAAAGCGAAAAACTTCTCGGATGAAGCGAAAAACTTCAATGTTGATGTTCAACTTCAAACTGACCATGCATTGACAACTTCTGGATATAACGTAGTTGTACCAAACATTGCAGGTTCAAATATCGTGACGGACCTAGTGGATGTTACGGCTCCTGAGTCTATAGAAATCGCTGCAAATGGCGAAACTGAAATTCAAGTATCTGTAGATGCTTCTCTATTGAAAGACATGGAAGGCTTCGAAACATTCGTAAACGGATTCTTCATTGACGGTTTCGTTACACTTGAAGATTCAAACGAAGAAACATCAGGAAATGTACCTTTGACAGTTCCGTTCTTTGGCTTCAATGGTTCATGGGATGATGCATCAATTTTTGACGGCAGTGCTTGGGAAGAATCCACTTACTGGGGTTACCAAGGATTGGCTGACCAAAACGGTGACTCTATCACTGGTCCATCATTAGATGAAAACTTCAACCCATCGAAATTTGCTTTCTCACCAAATGGCGATGGTAACATCGACTTGGCAGTCCCGGTTTACTCATTAATGCGTAATGCTAAGAAATTAGAAGTAAATGTATTAGATGCAAACGGCAACAAAGTACGTACAATCCGAACTGATTCCAATTTAACGAAAAACTATATTGATTCTGCAACAAATCCAGCTTATAAGTACAATCGAGATAATGGATGGGATGGGAAAATCAATGGAAAACCTGCTCCGGATGGCCAATATACGATTGAATTACGCGGTGTAATCGATTATGAGGGGGCTGAATGGCAATCAATCAAGTTCCCAATCATCCTCGATACTAAAGCACCTACTGCAGACATTTCTTTCGATCCTGAAACAAGAACATTATCTCTTGCAAACCTTGCAGATAATGAGGGTGGGGTAGGACTAGATAGAGTTGAAGTGTATGCGAACGGAGAATTGGTATTTGAGGATGTAGCATCAGTAGAACCATACGTTCTTGATGAAGTTCTTAAAATTGGTGACGAAGTATCTGTTAAGGTATGGGATATTGCTGGTAACGTGACGGGAATGCAAAATGAATTCGAAACAAAAGAGCCAGTTATTTTCTTCGAAACTCCATCGGACTATTTTGTGGAGTACAAAACTTCAGAAGTAGTGGTATCTGGTACGGTTGAAGATGATTCGAACGTGGTTTCACTGAAAGTAAATGGTGTAGTTGCTGATTCATTCGACGGTTCTAAGTTCACTCATAAGTTGAAGCTTACTGACGGTGTGAAAGACGTGAAAGTGGAGGCAATTGACGAGCATGGCAACGTAATGCAAATCGGTCGTAAAATCTTTGTTGATACAACAAAACCGACAGTTCAAGCTGTTGCGGCAACTGTACCATCTGGAGTAAAAACATCTTCGCCAGATCCAACAATCAAAGTTAAGGTTGGCGATAACTTCGATGAACTTCGTCTATACCTCAACGGTAACGAAGTATTTGCAAATCCATTATCTGAACCTTATGCAATGTTAGGTTACAGCCAAACAGTTGATGTTGTTCTTCCATTAGTAAATGGCAAAAATGACTTCGAATTGAAAGTAGTTGACATGGTAGGTCACGAGGCTACTCAGAACATCACGGTTATGAAACAAGATGGAGTTGTTACGCCGCCGACGCAACCACCAGTGGTAGTACCACCAGTTGTTGATCCAAAACCAGTAACATACAGTGATATCGCTAGCCACTGGGCTAAGAAAGAAATCGAGACATTAGCAACGAAGAAAATCATTCTTGGTAAAACAGCTGATTTGTTTGCACCGGAAGATAAATTGACTCGTGCTGAGTTCGCTGTATTGGTTTCGCGTGCTCTTGGTTTAGAAACAAAAGAATATGCTGGTACATTCAAAGATGTAACAACAAACAAAGCTTGGGCTTACGCTGGAATCGAAGCGGCAGCTCGCGCTGGCATCATCAACGGTAAAACTGATGGAACGTTCAATCCAGACGCGAAAATCACACGTGAAGAAATCGCAGCAATCATTGTCCGTGCTGTGAAACACGAAGATGCTGCATTATTGAACAATCTTGATACTTCAAAAGTGTTCGTTGATGATAAAAATATCAGTACTTTTGCGAAACTAAGCGTTAAACAAGCAGTGGCTTTAGGAATCGTATCTGGCCGTGGCGGCAACGTCTTCTCTCCGCAAGACAATGCAACACGCGCTGAATCAGCAGTTATGCTGTACCGTGCCCTTAACAAACTAGGCGATCTATAAAAAAACATGAGGAGTCAGCGATTGCTGGCTCCTTTTTGTATGTATATTCACTGGAAACAATAGGAAGAAACGGAACAAATCGATTTAAAAGGAAATAACTCTAACTGTGATATTTCGAATAGGTATCCCATATCTTATTAGTAGAATTAATTCTATTAATATAAGCTATATTTACTTTCCTTAATGATAACTTAACAAAATAGTCGGACTTCTTACCTATTTTTACTTAATCATTATGAATTTTACAAATTCTTAAGAAAACTCTTACAATAGTCTGATATAATCAGATAGTACTAGAAAATTACTTTTCGAGGAGTGGGATGGATGACAAAAGAAGGTATTCAGAAACATGTTTTAAGTAAGATTGCACTAGCTTTCTTACTAATTATCTCAATGATGGCACCATTTATCACAGCACCAAGTGCTTCGGCCGCAACATCATTGACCGTTGCTGAGGCACTTGCACAATACGATGTGGCTGCTAAAAAGAATGTTACAGTGGATGGCTATATTGTTGGTTATGTTAAAGGGGAAACATCGGTAGTTAAGACAGGTGCTACTGATGATAACAACTATGCAATTGCGGACTCAGCAAATGAAACCGATTTATCAAAAATGATTTATGTACAAGTTCCTGCTACACCTACTACATTAAGATCAACATTTGGACTTAAAACAAACCCAGGTAATATCGGTAAAAAAGTATCTGTTAGTGCTTCACTTGAAAAATATTTTGGAAACCATGCTGGTCTAAAGGCGCCAGTTTCGGCAATGACATTCGTTGGAGGAGAAGTAGATCCACCACCTGTAGCAGAAGCAGTAGCCAATATAGCAGCTGCCCGTGCAGTAACTGATCCAGCAAAATTGATCAAAGTAAGCGGTACAGTAACAACAGGCGTTGGATTCTGGGGTCAAAAAGGCTTCTACATTCAAGACGATACTGCGGGTCTTTATGCATTTGTCTCTGCAGCTGACGTAAAACCAGGTGACATCGTTGAGCTTGAAGGGAAAGTTAGCCCGTACGCAGGCGAACTACAAATCCAGCCAACAAAAATCACAGTGAAATCTTCTGGCAACCCACTTCCAGCGGCACAAGTTATTGCGCCTACTGGAGTGAATGAAGATACTCAAGGTGAACGCATTCAATTAAACAAAGTAACAATTACTGGCTTAGCGAAAAAAGATGATTACGGGACATTTGAATTCTCTGCTGTCGACGGAGAAGGAAAATCAGTAATCGTTCGTAACGATAATCGTACGGGCATGACGTATGATAACTTCATCCAACATTACAATGAAGGCGATCTTGTGCATGTTTCAGGTATCGCTTCTAAATTTAACGAGGTATACCAAGTTAAAGCACTGGGTGCAGAAAGTTTTGACCTAGTAAACAAACCAGCAGTATACGTTAATGTATTCCCAGGTTTCGTAACTGAAAACACAAAAATCACTCTTGCAAGTGGTTGGGCAGATGCGACAATCTACTACACAGTAGATGGTTCGACTCCAACAACTTCAAGTAATGTATACTCAGCACCAATTAATGTGACAGAAAACACAACTATCAAAGCATTGGCAGTATCAGGCAACGAAACTTCTGAAGTATTCTCGTTTGAATACCAAGTAATCAAATCTACTGGTGTGCAAATTGCAGACATCCAAGGCAAACAGCACAAATCACCATACGCTGATCAACAAGTAGTTGATATCGAAGGAGTAGTAACTTACAAACTTGATAACAACAACTTCTTCATGCAAGATCTAACGCCAGACAGCGATCCTGCTACTTCTGACGCGGTTCTTGTATACAGTAAAGCGCACACATTTGTGCCGGGCGATCTAGTATCGGTTGACGGAAAAGTGACTGAATTCTTCATTGCTGGTTACTCTGACATGAAATCTGTTGATTTATCAACAACAGAAATTTCAAGCACGACAATTGATAAGATAGGTACAAAACCAGTTCCAGCAGCACTTAAATGGGAAGAACTTTCACCACCAACAGAAGTTATCGATAACGACAAATTAACTTCATTCGATCCAGCAGAAGACGGAATCGACTTCTGGGAATCTATCGAAGGTATGCTAGTTTCAGTTAAAGATGCAAAAGTTGTTGGACCACAAAAATACGGTGAAGTTATCGTGGCTACTGACAACGGTGGTAAAACAACGTTCAATAAATTTGGCGGAATCAATATCTCTGCTAACGACTATAACCCGGAACGTATCACAGTTGATATGAACTCTGTAACATTCAAAGCTAAATCGGGGGATGTTTTCAACGGCACAATCACAGGTCCAGTAAGTTACGAATTCGGAAACTTCCGCATCATGACAACTGTGGCTGCATTACCAACATTAGTAGAAGCTCCAATAATCAAAGAAGTAACGGAAATTGCATTCGCAGAAGATAAACTAAACGTTGCTGCATATAACGTAGAGAACTTCTCGAACAATACGGCAAACACACCAAATGAAAAAGTTGTTAAAATTGCGAAGTCATTTGTTGAAAACATGAAATCTCCTGACATTATCACATTAGTAGAAGTTCAAGATAATGATGGTGAAACAGCTTCAGGCAATACAGACGCTTCACAAAGTTATGAACGTTTAATCGCAGCAATCGTTGCTGCAGGAGGACCTAAATACAATTGGACTGACATTGCTCCAGAATACAATCAAGACGGTGGGGCACCAGGTGGTAACATCCGCGTTGGTTACTTATACAACCCTCAGCGTGTAACATTATCTGAAGGAACAAAAGGTGGATCTACAGAAGCAGTAAAATGGGTAGATGGTGAACTTTCTAAAAACCCTGGACGTATCCTGGACATTCCACAACCGAACACTCGTAAACCAATCGCAGCCCAATTTGAGTTCCAAGGTGAACAAGTAGTCGTAATCGGCGCGCACTTAAACTCTAAAGGTGGAGACCAACCGTTATTCGGTAAAAACCAACCTCCATTCCTAGGGTCTGAAGCAGAACGTATCGGGCTAGCTACAATGATCAACGCGTTCATTAAAAAAGGACAAGAACAAAATCCAGACCTTAAAGTAATCGTTGCGGGTGATATGAATGATTTCGAATTCACACCAACTCTTACAGCACTTAAAGGCAATATCTTAACTAACATGGTAGAAAAAGTACCAGCTGGCGAACGTTTCTCTTATTACTACCAAGGGAACAACCAAGTGCTTGACCACATGTTAGTGACAAACAACTTAGCAGCTACTACTTTAATTGACATGATTCACATCAACGCAAACTTCATGGAAGAACACGGTCGTGCATCTGACCATGATCCAATTTTGGTTCAAGTGGATTTGAAAGATCCAGTAGTTGTTCCAGACGTAGTAACTTTAGATGTAAACAAAGACGATGTTTCTGTTGAAGTAGGAGACACTGAGCAATTAGTTGTAACAGAAAAAACAACTAAAGCCGACGGTTCTTCTACTAACAAAGACGTAACAGCATCTGCAGCATACACAGTATCAGATAGCAGCGTAATCTCTGTAGAAGCTGGTTTAATCACAGCTAAAGCAGCAGGTGCAGCAACAATCACGATCACTGTTGGTAACATCACTGAAACGGTAAATGTAACAGTAACAGCAGTACCAGTTCCAGACGTAGTAACTTTAGATGTAAACAAAAACGATGTTTCTGTTGAAGTAGGCAAAACTGAGCAATTAGTTGTAACAGAAAAAACAACTAAAGCCGACGGTTCTTCTACTAACAAAGACGTAACAGCATCTGCAGCATACACAGTATCAGATAGCAGCGTAATCTCTGTAGAAGCGGGTTTAATCACAGCTAAAGCGGCAGGTACCACAACAATCACGATCACTGTTGGTAACATCACTGAAACGGTAAATGTAACAGTAACAGCAGTACCAGTTCCGGATGTGAAAACAATATCAGTGGACAAAGATTCAGTTACCCTAGAAGTAGGCAAAACTGAGCAATTAAAAGTAACAGAAACAACTACAAAAGCTGACGAAACTTCTACTGTTGCAGATGTAACAAATACTGCAACATACAGTGGTCACGATACAAGCGTGATTTCAGTTGTAAATGGTTTAATCACAGCAAAAGCAGCAGGTACCACAACAATCACGATCACTGTTGGTAACAACACTAAAACGGTAAATGTAACAGTGACAGCAGTACCAGTCCCAGATGTGAAAACATTATCAGTGGACAAAGATTCAGTTACCCTAAAAGTAGGCAAAACTGAGCAATTAAAAGTAATAGAAACAACTACAAAAGCTGACGAAACTTCTACTGATGCGGATGTAACAAATACTGCAACATACAGTGGTCACGACACAAGCGTGATTTCAGTTGTAAATGGCTTGATCACGGCTAAAGCAGTTGGCACAACAAACGTTACAGTAACAGTTGGCGACAACTCAAAAACTGTAAAAGTAACAGTAACTGCAGTAACAAGCCCGCCACAACCACCAGTAACACCAACAAACCCTGGTCATATAACTGTGGATGGAAACGCAGTATCAAATCAAGCGAATGATCCTGCAACTAAAGAAATTAAAGTAGCAGTACCAGCTCTAACAGATGCTCAACCTGAAGTAAGTGCAAAAGTACCAACAGGTTCGTTGCAAACAATTGCTCAATCTTCTAAACCATTGGTGATTGCTTCTGGTAATACAGAAGTAGTTGTACCAAATGAAGTATTGAAAAAAATTGCAGCTGGCAATCCTGAAAGTATGACGGTTTCTGTGAAAATGGCTAAATCGACTGACGTAAACGGAGCGGTATCTGCGACGTTTGAATTTACAATCACAACAGTCAAAAATGGTAACACAACTAAAGTAACTACATTCTCAACACCAGTTGAAGTAACAGTTCCTGTAGCTGCAGCAATTAAAGACCCACGAAAAGTGGCTGCTTACTACGTGAACGAATTAACAAATGGGTTGGAATATGTAGGTGGAACGTACGGAAATGGTCAATTAGTCTTCAAGACAAACCACTTCTCGAAATTCGTTGTTGTAGAAAACAACAAAACATTCTCGGATATTCAAAAATACTGGGCACAGGATCAAATTGAAGTGCTGGCTTCTCGAACGATTACAAGCGGGAAAACAGACACGACATTTAACCCTGAAGGTAAAGTAACACGTGCTGAATTCGCCGTGTTGATTGCTCGCTCTCTGAATCTTCCAATGGAAGAGTACAAAGGGACTTTTAAAGATGTAACAACAAGCAAGGAATGGGCATATGCAGGAATTGAAGCGGCTCACCGTGCAGGTATCGTAAATGGCAAGACGACAGACTCGTTCGATCCAGATGCGTTAATCACACGTGAAGAAATCGCAACGATGATAGTTCGCGCAGTGAAATACCAAGATGCGAATCTATTGAAAGATGTAGACACATCGAAAACATTTGCGGATGAAAAAGCAGTTGGAGACTTCGCAAAAGTATCGATCAAACAAGCTGTAGGACTAGGTATTGTAAACGGCCGTGCTGGAAACAAATTAGATCCAAAAGCAAACGCAACACGTGCGGAAGCGGCAGTTATGCTTTACCGAGCATTAGACAAAATGAACGAATTTTAGAACACAAAAGGAGTCAGCATTCGCTGGCTCCTTTTCATTTTATTATCATGGCTAGGAACTGAATTTGGGTATATTGAACTTAGCTTAAGATGAGTTATAAGACCCTTCTAATTCCCAATAAAAATAATAGGTACAAAATTTTGGTAAAACTATTTTTATTCCTCGAAATTCGTGATAATGTTATAAAGTCACACAATTCTAATTTGTTGGAATATAGAGAAAAGGGGAAATGAGAATTGAAAATAGGTAAGTACGCGAAAGGATTCAGCGGCTTACTGGCTTCTGTTATGGTTCTGTCTTTGGCAACACCAATTTCTGCATCTGCAATGCAACCAACACAACCTATTAAGCTAGTTAGTCCAAATCCAATCACGCAACAAAGTATCGCATCGGATACTAACCACTCTATGACGGAAGATGGAAGTATACCCTCAATGTTACCGGCACTTGAAGTGGGTACGGAAATAAAAAATATGGAAATTTTAAAATCAGATCTGTCATTCGTTGGCAATGACTATTTTAGTAATCAGACGACTCTTTTATATGAGACTACGGGAGATGTTAATTCCTACAGTATTCAACTCTTCGATCTCATGAATCCGAAAGCTGGTGAGTTGGGAGACGGCCATCTTGGCTATTTGGAATATGGAGATTCTCTATATGCAGGAAAACATTTGTTGTTGCTGGATGGACGTTACAAACAAAATAAATATGTCACTCCATGGAAGCTAATTCCGGATGGCTTGTATAATATTGAATTTACTGCACAGCCCGTATCCGGAAATCCTGCAACCATTCAGAGTCATGTGGGACCAATCGTGATTAAAACAACGACTCCGCAAATATTAGGAACCTATGCAGAAGGAAAAATAAAAGGTCAAGTGATAGATAAATACATTGACTATAACGCTGAATTGGCGAAGCATGGACTAAGCTATGATCTCAACGAAAAATTGTCGGCTTATTATCAAATTTACTCTAATGAAAATGCGAGCAGATTTATAGAATTTAAACTCGAGCAGGATGGAACATTTGATTTCGAACTGCCGCCAATAAACGAAGAAACAGAAATGATTTCTATTCTAATCGTTGACGCTGCAGGTAACAAAAATGAAGACTTCATATTTGCAAAAGAAGAGGTTCAGGACCCGGACACACCTGTTGAGGTAGAGAAGATTGCGTTACGCCCTTCAACTCCTATCCAGGAATCAAATTCATTTGTAAAATCATTCGGAGTCAACACAATGGCCATTTCCCCAGACAATGATGGACGATTGGATTCAGCACAATTGGCATTCGAATTTAAAGAAAAGCCTACTTCTCCCGTTAGAGTCAATATTTTCAGTACGCTTGTTGATTCAAACGCGAATGAACTGGGATATATCTTATTGGATACATCAAACCCACAATCTGGGACTGCGGTAGTGAATGCGAAGTATTTTAACACAACATATAATATGAAATGGGACATGCATGATGGTTTATATGGAATGAGAATTGAAACATCAGTAGGAGATGATGAAGCTCAAGCAGAATTAAAACCGTTTATTGTTAAATCAAGTAAATCACTTGTATTTATAGATCATATTGATTATCTGACATATGACAAACCAATGTTGGAGGGATTCGTAAACGATCGATTCGTTGATTACAAATCTGATTTAGAAGAACATTTTGGCATTAAAGAGTTTGATGTGAATGATTACTTAAAAGCATCTTTCGTTATTCAAAACTACAAGTATGAAGTAATTGACCGTGGTGAATTCACATTAAATCAAGATGGATCATTTCAGTTTCCTTTAGAGAGTTTTGAATATGATAAGTTCTATAAAGTATCTATTAACATTCAAGACATCGCTGGTAATGAAACGCAGGTTTCAGAGCAAGTATACTCAATTTCAAAGCCTGAGGAACCAATTGTAGCCCTTACAGTCAATGAACCAGAAGTTTTTATTGAAACTGGTAAAAATTTTTCAATAAAGGTAACGGAAACAACGGAAATAAGTGTAGATGAAAAGCAAGAAAAAGACGTAACAAAAATCGCCAATTATTCAATAGAAGACAATTCAATTATCTCGATGGAAGCGGGAGTCATTACAGCTCACAAAGCAGGAAAGACAAAAATTACCGTCAGATTTGGGAAGCAAACAGTGGATGTCAATGTAGTCGTATTCAGCCGTTCTCTTCAAGTGGATCAAGAATCCCTTAATGTAACAATGGGGGAGGGTCATCAAATGGCAGTCATGGAAGTAACGAAGGAACCGAATAAAGCAGATGTGGTGAAAAATGTAACAACGCTAGCATCTTATTCAGTATCAGATTCATCAATTGTATCGGTCGTTAATGGATTGGTAACGCCAAAAGCACCAGGTAAAACGAAGGTAACGATTGAATATCAGGGAGTAACAAGTTCAGTGGACATTACGGTGACTGCCCCTCCGGTAGTTAGTCCGCCAGTGACGCCACCTGTAACACCGCCGACTACACCACCAGTAGTTGTGCCACCGACAGTTCCTCTTCCAGAGGACATAATACAGTTCGGTGATGTTGAGAAGCACTGGGCGAAGAAAGAAATAGAAGCTTTGGTATCGAAAGGAATCTTTTTAGGAAAAACAGAAGAACTGTTTGCACCGGAAGATAAATTAACGCGAGCTGAATTTGCCGTGTTGGTTGCACGCGCTCTGGAATTAGAAGTAAAAGAATACGAGGGCAAGTTTTCGGATGTTTCCACAAATAAAAAATGGGCGTATGCTGGAATCGAAGCAGCATCCCGTGCTGGCATCATAAACGGGAAAGCGGATGGGTCATTCTTGCCGGACGCTCAAATAACTCGTGAAGAAATCGCGGCTATTATCATCCGCGCTGTCAACTATTCGGATGCTACAATATTGAATGGTCTGGATACTACGAAAGTATTCGCAGATGATTCTAGCATCAGCGTGTTCGCGAAACTTAGTGTAAAACAAGCAGTGGCCTTAGGAATCGTTAACGGCCGTAGTGGTAATCAATTTTTTGCAAAAGCAAACGCAACACGTGCGGAAGCTGCAGTCATGCTATATCGTGCACTGGACAAAATGAATGAATTCTAAGTAGCGAAGAGGAGCCAGCGATTGCTGGCTCCTTTTTTATGGGAATAACTGGGTGATAGGGAATAAATCGATGTAGAAAAGGAATAACCCTGGTGTGAAATGGAATAAAGTGCATCCGAAAGGATATAAACACATCGAGCGAAGGAGAATAAATGAAAATCTTCGTATAAATATAAAGACTTATTGAAACTTGAACTTCTTCTATTAAAAGAAGCATAAACCCACCCTGATATTATAGGTATATTCGTATGGAAACTTCGTATTAGTTAAAAACCATTTTCCTTCCAACTAAATAGACTTACTGACTGTTTTTGGGTTTTCTTAACAACACTTACAAACAATTAAGAAAATAATAACAATCCTTTGCTATAATCTAGGGGAATTACAATAAATTCTCTTTGAGGAGTGAAATGGATGACGAAAGAAGGCATTTTTAGACATACTTTCAGTAAGATTCTACTAGCATTCTTACTGGTGATCTCAATGGTTGGACCATTTATCACAACACCAAGTGCCCAAGCGGCGGAACCGATAACGGTTGCCGATGCAATCGCAAATAATACAGGTTCTGCAACGGTCCATGGATATATCGTAGGCTATATGAACAGCACGACAAGTGTGGATTTGACAGCGCCATTTCCTGCAGACACCAATGTTGTGATTGCGGATTCTCCAAATGAAACTGACATTAAGAAAATGATGCCCGTCCGTTTAGCTACGAACTTCCGTGCACAATTTGGATTGTTGACGAACCCGGCTAATCAAGGGAAAAAAGTTGAAATTACAGGTACTTTAGGTGCTTACTTCTCGGTACCTGGTATTAGTGCTGTTAATGCAATGAGCTTCCTGGATGGAGGAGTAGAACCACCTCAGTCTGAAGCGGAACTGAAAGAGAACCTTGCCGCTGCTCGTACAGAAGTGGGATCGGATAAATTAATCAAAGTACAAGGAACAGTTACGACTGGTACTGGATACTGGGGCGGTAAAGCGTTCTATGTTCAGGACAGCACGGCTGGACTATATATCTTCACTTCTACAGCGGATGTCTCTCCTGGTGACAAAGTTGAACTAGAAGGAAAAGTAACCGTCTATGGCGGCGAACTTCAAATGGAACAACCGAAAATCACGAAGATTTCTTCAGGCAACGAACTGCCGGCATCACAAGAAATCACTCCTGCTGGCGTAAATGAAGAAACACAAAGTGAACGCATTCTATTAAACAACGTAAAGATTACGAACTTAGTAAAATCAAATGACTTCGGAACATTCGAATTCACAGCTACATATGAAAATGGTGAATCAGTGGTCATCCGTAACGATAACCGCAACGGATTGGCTTACGATGAATTCATCAAACGCTATAAAGCAGGAGATCTTGTAAACATTTCAGGTATTGCTTCTAAATTCAACACAACTTACCAAGTAAAAACATTAGGGCTTGAAAGCTTTGACCTAGTGAACAAACCTGCTGTTTACACAGATGTATTCCCAGGAACAGTGTCTGCAGGTACAAAAATCTCTTTAATTTCACCAATCGAAGGTGCGACAATCTACTATACAATAGATGGTTCAACACCGACGTCTGCAAGTGCAGAATACACTGCTCCAATCGAATTAACGAAAGACACAACAATCAAAGCAATCGCAGTAAGTGACACGACTTCTGAAGTATTCACATTCACTTACAACGTATTGAAAGTGGACAACCTACAAATCCGTGACATTCAAGGTGAAGGTCATTACTCGGATTACCAAGGGGCTACCGTCAAAGAAATCACTGGGGTTGTTACTCACCTATACAACTCGGCTAACTTTGTTATTCAGGATGTAAATCCGGATGATGATAACACAACATCTGAAGCAATCATCGTAAACAAAACTTCAAATGGCCTTAAAGTCGGTGACTTGGTTACCGTTGCAGGAACAGTTGAAGAATGGTATTACGAAGGCTATTCAGATATGAAAACAAATGATTTACCAGTTACTCGTATCAGAGCAACTGCTACAGTAGCTAACGGAACACATGAACTTCCTGCACCATTAGTAATCGGTGAAGACATCTTCCCGGCAACTGAAATCATCGACAACGACGGATTGACTTCATTCGATCCAGCTGAAGACGGTATTGATTTCTGGGAATCTGTTGAATTAATGCGTCTAGCAGTTCCAAATGCGAAAGTAGTTGGACCGCAAAAATACGGTGAAGTGGTGGTTGTAGCAGGAAACTCTACAAAAACTGTATTCAACGTACTTGGCGGAATCAATATTTCTGCTACTGACTACAATCCAGAACGCGTCATCGTAGACTTCGATAACGAATCATACGACGCAAAATCTGGAGACTACTATACTGGCAACATTGTTGGAGTTATGGGCTTCGGCTTTGGTAACTACAAACTGTGGACGAAAGAAAACACACTTCCACAAATCACACGCGTTGAAAAACCAGTGACAATTACAGATATCAAACCAGCGGAAGACAAATTGAACGTTGCTTCTTACAACGTTGAGAACTTCTCTAATAATATTGAACAAACTCCGGATGAAAAAGTGGAGAAAATCGCAAAATCATTCGTAGAAAACATGAAATCACCTGACATTATTACTCTTGTAGAAGTACAAGATAATGACGGAGCAACGGCTTCTAACAACGCTGATGCGACAGAAAGCTATGAACGTCTGATTGCAGCGATAGTAGCGGCAGGAGGTCCAGCCTATGAGTGGACTGACATCGCACCTGAATACAATCAAGATGGTGGACAACCAGGCGGGAACATTCGCGTTGGTTACTTATACAATCCTGAACGTGTATCACTTGCAACAGGAACGAAAGGTGGTTCAACTGAAGCGGTAACATGGGTAGATGGAGAACTATCTAAAAACCCTGGTCGTATCCTTGACTTGCCACAAGCAAACACACGTAAACCACTGGCAGCTCAGTTCGAGTTCCAAGGTGAAAAAGTAGTAGTCATCGGAGCCCACTTAAACTCAAAAGGTGGAGACCAACCGTTATTCGGGAAAAACCAACCTCCATTCTTAGGTTCTGAAGCAGAACGTATCGAACTTGCAACTATGATCAATGAATTTATCAAAAAAGGACAAGCACAAGATCCGAACCTGAAAGTAATTGTGGCTGGTGACATGAATGACTTCGAATTTACACCAACACTTGCAGCACTTAAAGGTGGTATTTTGACAAACATGGTGGAAAAAGTACCAGCTGGCGATCGTTTCTCTTATTACTACCAAGGAAACAATCAAGTGCTTGACCACGTGTTGGTAACTAACAACTTAGCTGATACAGCTTTAGTTGATATGATTCACATCAATGCAAACTATATGGAAATTCACGGTCGCGCATCTGACCATGACCCAATATTGATTCAAGTAGATTTAAAAGACGAAGTACCAGATGTGAAAACATTGAAGGTAAATAAATCAGCAGTTGAACTTGAAATTGGTGCAACGGAGCAACTGATAGTAACAGAAACAACGACTAAAGCAGATGAAACTTCTTCTGATAAAGATGTAACTGCTATTGCAACATACAGTGGCTATGACACAGACGTAATCTCAGTTGAAAAAGGATTGATCTCAGCAAAAGCTGCTGGCTCGACGACAATCACAGCAACTGTTGGAGTAAACACAGTGTCAATCAAAGTTACAGTGCTAGCAACTGAAGAAGGAGTTGAAATCGTCACGGCAGACGATGTCGATACAACGAAACCAGTCATCTTCATTGAAGTAATTGCACAACATATCGATGGAAAAGTCGAGATTCGATTCACTGAGGAAGCTGTGGAGAAGATCGATGCAGTAAACAAACCAGTCATCTTGAAACTGGCTAACGGGTCATCATTCACCATCACAACAAAGAACTTTGACGTGTTGGCTAAATCTGGCGCATTTTCATTGACCCTGGAATATCATTTGCCAAAAGGACATGACAACCACCCAGGCAATGGTAACGGTCATGACAATCACCAAGGAAAAGGGAAAGGCCATGAGAAACATCATGGTCAACAAGAAGAAAACTTGAAATTAAATGATCTGTCCTTCACTGATACAAAAGGCAATCAAATCACGAACGGATTTAAAGACTACTTCTTCATCACGACAACTAAAGGTAAGAAGCTAGATATTGAAGTAGCTTACTACGACAACAAATCGAAGAAGTGGAAATTCAAACATATTAAGTAATCACATTCTAAACCCACCCAAGTGAAGCTTGGGTGGGTTTTTCATATAAATCTATATCCAAAGTCATGGATTGGTAAAAAAGTCATAATAGGTAGATTCAACATTCAAGACTCCTTACTTAATTTTATGGTTCGCAAAGGAAATGTAAGACTTTTGGTACCGATTACCTAACACGATTCGACAAAACAAGACAATTCGACGGTAGCTACATGTGCTATAATATGGATACTTATTGTACCGATGGAGGTCTTTTGAACTATGGAAGAAACAATCAGCTTACAAGAATTATTTCAAACGTTAAAAAAACGAATGCTGTTAATCCTGTCACTAACTATTCTCGCGACTCTTATCAGCGGAATTGTTAGTTACTTTTTTGTTACACCCATCTATCAAGCGTCTACGCAACTATTAGTCAATC
Organism: Paenisporosarcina sp. FSL H8-0542; assembly: GCF_038632915.1. Lineage (NCBI taxonomy): Bacteria > Bacillati > Bacillota > Bacilli > Caryophanales > Caryophanaceae > Paenisporosarcina > Paenisporosarcina sp. FSL H8-0542. The sequence goes on along the minus strand of NZ_CP152050.1, from coordinate 2,862,838 downwards.
AAGAGAAAACAGAAACACCAATATTAAATGTCAGTGAGATTCAAACAAACTTACAATTGATTAATACATATAACGTCATTATCAAGAGCCCGGCGATTTTGGATATCGTCCGCGAAGATCTGGCACTTGAAAAACTAACTACTGAAGACTTGAACTCGAAAATCACCGTCTCTGCGGTAGGTGAATCGCAAGTATTAACGATTACCGTTCAAGATCCTGACCAGTTCGTTGCCCGTGATATTGCCAATACAACGGCAAGTGTGTTCCAACGTGAAATCATGGATATTATGAACGTTAACAACGTTAGTATTCTAGCAAAAGCAACTGCAACAGACACACAGAGTCCGATTAAACCAAACAAAATGTTGAACATGGCAATCGCCATGGTTGTTGGTTTGATGTTAGGTGTTGGTTTGGCGTTCCTACTTGAGTACCTGGACAATACAATCAAAACCGAACAAGAGATTGAAACTTTACTAGGTCTTTCTGTCATTGGCTCCATTTCTTCTATGGAGAAAAAAGAGCAAGACAAGATGAATAAAGTGCAACAGAAACTGAAACCAGAAGGAGAGATTATCAATGGCTAAGAAAAGACGTGCGATAGAAATGGAACGCCGATTAATTACTATTGACAGTCCACGTTCGCCCATCACAGAACAATACCGAACGTTACGTACCAACATTGAATTCTCTTCCATTGATACAGAATACAAAACGATTTTAGTAACGTCTTCAAGTCCGGCAGAAGGCAAGTCAACCACTGTAGCCAATCTTGCGATTACATTTGCCCAACAAGGAAAGAAAGTATTATTTGTCGATACCGATTTACGTAAACCAACCGTGCATTATACGTTCAATTTGAAAAACGTCAGAGGATTGACGAACGTCCTGACTAAACAAACGACATTGGCTGAAGCGGTACAAAAGACAGAAGTGGAACACTTATCTATTTTGACATGTGGTCCGATTCCTCCTAACCCGGCAGAATTGCTGGGATCTGAGGCAATGTCGCAATTTATTGAAAAGGTGAAAACGGAATTCGATTTAGTTTTATTTGACACACCTCCTGTGTTAGCTGTAGCTGATGCACAAATTTTGTCGAACAAAGTCGATGGTTCGATTTTAGTTATCTGTAGTGGGAAGACGGAACATGAAGCTGCGCGCAAAGCCAAAGACCTATTGGATTCCGCTAAAGGCAAGACGATTGGAGCCGTGCTTAATATGAAAAAAGCAAAGGATTCACAGTATTATTATTATTATGGACATAACGATTAATTTCTTTCAAAAATAGAGACTATTTACCTATCATTTCGACAATTTATTCACTTCTAATCCCCTATTAATAGTGCCTTTATCGTGCTAATATATGATTATAGTTGCGTTGTTAGGGTAATAAGGACTAATAAAAAGGGAAAAGTGGGGATTTAGATGATTGATATTCATTCACATATTCTATGGGGTCTGGATGATGGGTCGAAAAACTTATCAGACAGTGTCGAAATGGCGAAGCAAGCGGTTGTGGAAGGCATTACATCGATAATAGCGACTCCGCATCATAGACACCCCAGCTTTACAAATGACAAAAAAGACGTTCTTTCTAAAGTTCAAGAAGTGAAAGCCGAATTAAATAGACAGAACATCCAGCTGGATCTATACGCTGGCCAGGAAATTCGCTTATTTGGTGAAATGGTCGACATCTTCAACCGAGGAGAAGAATTGCTTACTTTAAATGATTCAGAGTATGTATTGGTTGAATTTCCTTCATCTAATATACCTAAATATACGGAGCAATTATTCTATGACTTGCTCGTTAATGGCTACACACCAATCATCGCTCATCCTGAACGAAATGCGGAAATTGCCGAAAACTCGGACAAGCTATACCGCTTGATTAAAAATGGTGCTTTATCTCAAGTGACGGCAGCAAGCGTAGCTGGTATGTTCGGTAAGAAAACACAGAAATTGAGTTTGAATATGCTTGAACACCAACTCGCCCACTTTGTAGCAACCGATGCTCATAACATCACAAATCGTGCATGTGTCTGGAAACAAGCGATGAACAAGCTCGATAAAAAACTTGGCTCAGATATGGTGAATCTGGTAAATCTTCAAGCAGAAGATGTACTGCTTGGACGTTCGATGCGGAAATTAGCGCCAGAACGAATTCAACAACGAAAGAAGCTGTTCGGTCTTGTTTAATCAACTCATTCAAAAGGAGGTAGCGACGATGACTATTCATAAACGTACCTATTTATTGATTCTTCTAGATTCAATCATCGTACTTTTCTCGATTTATGCATGTTATTTCGTCCTACATCCTTATTTGGACATATTTAACAACGATATGCTTGTTGTCAGTTCGCTCACCATTTTCCTTGCCCATCACTTTTTTTCCTGGCGTTTAGGCTTATACCGAAAAGTATGGACGTACGCATCGGTGGGAGAAGTTTTATCCATTGTGCGTGCTGTTACTTATACAATCCTAACGGTTATGGTCATTCAATATGCTTTACAACAAAACATCTACTGGCGAGTTTTGGCACTAACATGGATGCTGCATGTGTTTTTAATTGGAGGATCCAGATTTTCCTGGCGCCTTTATGCCGACTCAAGATACAGATTTGAAAAGACCGATGTAAGGAAACGAACGTTAATAGTCGGAGCGGGTGCAGCCGGAACAATGGTTACTCGGCAGTTGATGCACAGTCACGATGCGGAACTAATTCCTGTTGGTTATGTAGACGACAAACACACCAAACAAAACTTGGAGATTTACGGGATTAAAGTACTAGGATACATAAAAGACATTCCAGCAATAGTAAAAAAACATAATGTAGAAAATATTGTACTCGCGATTCCATCATTATCAAAACATGAAATGGTTGATATTCTTCAAGTTTGTGTGGCGTCGGGCGCTAAAACACAGCAGATTCCACGTATTGAAGACTTGATGACCGGTAAAGTTTCAGTCAACGAAATACGCGATGTGAAAATCGAGGATTTACTAGGACGAGAAGAAGTTCAGCTGGATATGAAAGTGATCTCTGAGAACATTACTGGCAAAACAATCTTGGTTACTGGAGCGGGCGGTTCCATAGGATCAGAGATTTGCCGACAAGTTATGCGATTCAGTCCAAAACAATTGATTTTGTTAGGGCATGGGGAAAACTCGATTTATTTGATTGATCAGGAAATGCGAATAATTGCAGGAACAGGGACAGATATTCGTCCAATCATTGCTGACGTGCAAGATCGTGCGAGAATCTTCGACCTTGTAGATGAGTATAGACCAGATGTGATATACCATGCTGCGGCACATAAGCATGTGCCTTTAATGGAATATAACCCAATGGAAGCTGTAAAGAACAATATCTTTGGTACGAAGAATGTGGCAGAAGCGGCTGATACGTTCGGCATTAGTAACTTTGTATTAGTTTCAACTGATAAGGCAGTTAATCCACCGAACGTGATGGGTGCGACAAAACGTTTTGCGGAAATGATTATTCAGAATCTTGCGAAAGATAGTAAGACAAAGTTCGCAGCAGTACGATTTGGGAATGTTTTGGGTTCTCGTGGTAGTGTGGTCCCTCTATTTAAGAAGCAAATTGCAAAAGGTGGTCCTGTAACTATAACTGACGCACGTATGACTCGTTACTTCATGACGATTCCAGAAGCATCGAGACTTGTGATTCAAGCTGGAACTCTTGCCAATGGTGGGGAAGTATTCGTACTGGATATGGGCGAGCCAGTTAAGATAGTGGATCTAGCAAAGAACTTGATTCGACTTTCTGGTTATTCCGATGGTGAAATCGAAGTTAAAGAGACTGGAATTAGACCTGGAGAGAAGCTTTTCGAAGAGTTGATGAATGAAAGCGAACGTCAGAGCGATGTTGTGTTTCCGAAGATTTATATTGGGAAGGCTACGCCGATTACGAAGCAGGAGCTTTTTTTCTTGTTGGATAAGATTCCAACACTTGCAGGATCAGAGTTGAAGGATACTTTGGTTGGGATTGCTAATCGGAGGAATGTTGAGGTTAAGACCCTTCAAATGTTGAATGTAGTCGGATGATTTGGGCGTGAGATACGCCCTTTTATTTTGACTATTAATTGGAAAGTTCACCAAGAGCTGGTTTCCGATAAATAATATGATTATTGTGAGGTATATATAATATGAAGAAAGTCAGAAAAGCCATCATTCCTGCTGCAGGTTTAGGAACACGTTTCTTGCCAGCAACGAAAGCGATGCCGAAAGAAATGCTGCCAATTGTTGATAAACCGACCATTCAATATATTGTTGAAGAAGCGATTGCTTCAGGCATCGAAGACATCATTATTGTGACAGGAAAAGGAAAAAGAGCAATTGAAGACCATTTCGATCATGCTTTTGAATTGGAAGAAAACCTGATTCGAAAAGAAAAGTTCGAATTACTCGAAAAAGTAAGAGAAAGTTCTAAGGTCGAGATTCATTTCATCCGTCAAAAAGAACCACTTGGACTGGGACATGCTGTACTATGTGCGAAAAAATTTATAGGTGATGAACCTTTTGCAGTTCTATTGGGAGATGACATAGTACAAGCTGAGACACCATGTTTACGACAATTAATCAATCAATATGATGAAACTGGTGCTTCTGTCATTGGTGTGCAACAAGTACCTGATAGTGAAACGAATCGTTACGGGATTATTGCACCGCAAGAACGAGACGGAAGACTTTATAAAGTTGACAATTTTGTAGAAAAACCGCGATTGGGCACTGCGCCTTCAAATCTTGCAATTATGGGTCGTTATATATTAACACCTGAAATCTTCGCTTTCCTTGAAAAACAGGGTGCAGGAGCGGGTGGAGAAATTCAGTTAACGGATGCGATTGAGCAACTTAATCAAATTCAGCGAGTGTTTGCTTTCGATTTTGAGGGTAAGCGTTATGATGTTGGTGAGAAGATAGGGTTTGTTAAGACTACTATTGAGTTTGCTTTACAACATGAGGAATTGAGAGATGAGTTGGTTGAGTATCTTGAGGGGATTTTATCTAAAGTAGCGAGATAATCTAGTGCTCCCCGTTTATTTAATTAATTCTCTTATTTGAACGGGGTACTTATTAAAAGAAGAAACTTTAGTAGTTTCGTAGTTGATTGGATTTAATAGAGTAATTTCCAAGTAAGTACTAAGCAACTAAAAATATTTATATTAAGAGGAAGATAATAATGATAAAAACTAAAGTCAGAAATATTCCCTTCTCTCCACCGGATATCACAGATGCAGAAATTGGTGAAGTAATTAAGGCAATGAAGTCTGGATGGATAACAACTGGACCTAGAACTAAAGAATTTGAAAAGAAAATTGCTGAATTTACTGGTGTAAATACAGCAGTCTGTTTGAACTCTGCAACAGCTGCTATGGAACTCACTCTTCGTATTTTAGGCATTGGCCCAGGAGATGAAGTTATTACTTCTGCTTATACTTACACAGCTTCTGCTTCTATTATTGATCATGTAGGAGCAAAGATAGTTCTGGTAGATACAGCAAAAGATTCATTTGAGATGGATTATTCAAAACTTGGAGATGCAATCACAGAAAAAACAAAATTAATAATACCAGTTGATATTGCGGGGAAAATGTGTGATTACAATACGATCTTCAAGATAGTAGAGAGTAAAAAAGAACTCTTTAAAGCTAATAATGATATTCAAAAATTATTTAATAGAGTAATAGTAATGACCGATGGAGCCCATGCTTTTGGAGCAGAAAGAAATGGATTGAAGTGTGGCCAAGTATCAGATTTCACATGCTATTCATTCCATGCTGTTAAGAACTTAACAACAGCCGAAGGTGGTGCTGTTGTTTGGGGAAGTGGTCTTGGTTTAGATGATGATTGGTTATATAAACAATTTATGCTGTATAGTTTGCATGGCCAGTCTAAAGATGCCTTGGCTAAAACACAAATAGGCGCTTGGGAATACGATATTGTCTATCCAGCGTATAAATGTAATATGACCGATATTATGGCTGGATTTGGCTTGATTCAGTTAAAGAGATATGAAGAATTAATGAGAAGACGAAAAGAGATAATTGAGATGTATGATAAAGCTTTACTACCTATAGGAATACAGAGTTTGCAACATTATGGTGAAGTTTTTACCTCTTCAGGACATCTTTATTTAGCTAGGATTCCTGGAATTGGAGAATCTGAAAGAAATGAAATTATTGTTAAGATGGCTGATGCTGGAATCGCGTGTAACGTTCATTATAAGCCATTACCTATGTTTACAGCTTATAAGAATTTAGGGTTCGATATTAAGGATTATCCGAATGCATTTGGTATGTATGAGAATGAGATTACATTGCCGCTCCATACTTTGTTGAGTGATGCGGATGTTGAGTATGTAATTGAGAGTTTAATGAAGTTAATGAAAGAACTCTGAAGTGGGGAAAAAGAATGTATAAGAATTTATTAAAAAGAGTATTTGATTTAATTCTAGCATTAGCAGTACTTCCATTTTTGTTTATTATATTAGCTGTTGTTGGACCAATTATCTACTTTCAAGACAAAGGGTCAATATTTTATAATGCTTCACGACTAGGTAAAGATGGCAAGTTATTTAAGATGTATAAATTCCGATCAATGAAAATGAATGCTCCTGATCTCAGAAATGAAGATGGGTCGACTTTTAATGGAATAGATGATCCTAGATTAACTAATATAGGGAAGTTTATTCGAAAAACAAGTCTTGATGAAACACCTCAACTTCTTAATATTCTAAAAGGTGATATGAGTATAGTTGGGCCAAGACCGGATTTGCCAGAAGCCAAGAGTATTTATAGTTCATTTGAAGCGCGAAAATTGAAAGTTAGACCTGGTATTACTGGATATAATCAAGCATATTACCGGAATTCGGTTTTATCTAGAGATAAGTTTAATAACGACGTATATTATGTAGACAATCTATCATTTTTATTAGACACGAAGATTATTTTTAAAACAATTCTTAGCGTGTTATTTAGACAGAATGTATTTATAAAAAAAAATATATACACTGGTAAAAGTGAGGGAGAAGAATAATTATGATATTGGGTAAAAGAGTACAGCTTATTCCCTTAGATAGAGAGTCTTTTGAATTGACACTAAAATGGGTTAATGATCCAAGTATTAGAATGTTTACAGGTGCTAAATTTCCAGTATCTACATATGAACATGAAGAGTGGTTTAAAGCAAAAATAATGGATAAGTATAATAAAACATTTGCTATTCAAATTAGGGAAAGTAATAAGATTATTGGATTAGTGGGAAATAATGAATATGATTCTATAAATCGAACAACCTACCCATTTATATATATTGGTGAAAAAGATATTCAGGGAAAGGGAATAGGGCAAGAAGCATTTTCGCTTATTATTGATTTTTGTTTTGAAGTATTAAATGTTCGTAGGGTTTATGGTTATCTTTTCGAATACAATTCAGCTTCTAGAAATATGCTTGAAAAATGTGGGTATGAATTAGAAGGCATGCTAAAAGAACATTGGTATAAAGATGGTGAATATCATAATGTCTTGGTAATGGGGAGAATAAATAGTATGTAATCTCTTCTAAAGGAGTTATCAATAAAATGAAAAAAAAACTTATGATTTTGGGTGCAAGTTTATTACAACTTCCCGCTATATTAAAAGCAAAAGAAATGGGTATAAAAGTAATTGCAGTGGATATGGACATAAATGCAATTGGATTTAAACATGCAGATATAAGTCTTGAAATAAGTACTATTGACATCCCTAAAGTTGTTGAAGCAGCTAAAAAGTATGAGATCGATGGGATACTAACCATTGCAAGTGATATGCCAATGAGAACTGTGGCAGCAGTTTCAGAAGAGTTAAACATAGTTGGAATTACTAATGAAACAGCTATTAATGTAACTAATAAAGCTTCAATGAGGGCAGTTTTGAAACAGCGTAATGTTCCTGTACCGATATTTTTCAAGGTGATTACTCTAGATGAATTTAATCTTGCTGTTAACAACTTCACTAGTAAGTTTATTGTCAAGCCTGCAGATAATTCAGGGAGTCGAGGGGTATTGTTAGTTGAAGATATTACTAACGATAAATTCATAAATAATGCTTTTGAGTATAGTAAAAAGCACTCTCGAAGCGGTGAAATTATATTAGAGGAATATATGGAAGGGCCCGAAGTGAGTGTAGAGACATTAAGCTTTGATGGGAAAACTCATATTATTGCGGTAACTGACAAAATGACAACTGGAGCACCAAAATTTGTAGAAATGGGGCATTCTATACCTTCACAAGTATCTCATGAAAATAAGTTGCAAATAGAAAGGGTTGCATTAGCTGCAATAAAAGCTGTAGGTATTAATAATGGACCATCTCATACTGAAATTATTTTAACCAAAGAAGGCCCTAAAGTTGTTGAGTTAGGAGCTCGGTTGGGTGGGGATAATATTACAACACATTTGGTTCCTCTTGCTACTGGAATTGATATGGTAGAAGCCTGCATTCAGATTGCCTTAGGTAAAAATCCTGCTTTTGATAAAAGTATTTCTATGGGTTCAGCGATACGATATCTTAATACACCAAAAGGTAAAATTAGAACCATTTCTGGTCAACAAGAAGCCATGATAATGAATGGTGTTAAAGAAATATATATAAACAAAACTATAGGAGATACTATACAGGAAATAAATAGTAGTCTTGATAGAGTTGGATATGTGGTAGCTCATTCTAATGATACGCTGAATGCAATCAAGACTTGTGAAGAAGCAATTGAAAAAATTATTATTGAATTAGAATATTAATAGGGATGGGAAGCTCGTAATGAAAAAGTACCTTTTTATTTCTAACAGTACAAAACCTACGATTGATCAACAGAACAGTAGAGAAAAAGTTAAGTTATCAAATGTGAATTTACCAAGTGTTGAAGCGGCGATGAACATGGATTATGAAGTGTTTATGGGTGTAAACAGAACAAATGCAGAAGATCTTGAATGTGACTACGATATAAAGTTTTACAACTCAAGTACTTATAGAAGTTTAATCGACTTTAAAAGCAACTATAAAGCGTTAAAAAATTTAATGGAACTTTTGAAAAGGGAAGAAATCCAGGTTATCCACTGCAATACTCCAATAGGCGGCATGATGGGGCGTCTTTGTGGGAAATTAGCAAAAGTACCAACAGTAATCTATACCGCACATGGTTTTCATTTTTATGAGGGTGCTCCACTATTTAATAGAACTATTCTAAAATGGGCTGAAATGTGGATGGCTCGTTATACAGATGCAATAATCACTATAAATCAAGAGGATTATCAAGCGGCAAAAAAATTCAAATTACGAAATAAAGGTACTGTTTACTATGTTCCTGGTGTAGGAGTTAATACAAAAGAATACATACTTGAAGAGATAGATAAAATGCCAATTCGAGAATCATTAGGGTTACAACCAAATGATATTGTGCTCATTTCAATGGGTGATTTGATTGCTAGGAAAGACTATAGTACTTCTATTAAAGCTATAGCTAAAGCTACTAATCCTAATTTGCATTTATTGATTTGTGGCAGTGGGCCAGAATTGAAAAATTTAGAGGATTTATCGAAGGAATTAGAAATAGAGAGACAAATTCATTTCTTAGGTTACCGAAATGATATTAAAGAACTTCTTAATATAGCAGATATCTTTTTATTTACAACTTATCAAGAAGGTCTCCCCCGCTCATTAATGGAAGCAATGGCAGCAGGACTGCCTTGTATAGCATCAAAAATCAGGGGTAATACAGATTTATTAAAAGAAAATAGAAATGGATTACTAGCAAATCCAGGAGATACAGAAGGATTTGCGAATGCAATTAGCTCGCTTGCAACTAATGACTTAGTAAGAAAAAAAATGAGTGAAAATAATTTAGTTGATATTAAAGATTTTGATATTGAAAAAATTAAATTAGAAATGCAAAGAATATACAGAAAAGAATTGGAATAAGTAGGTGAAATATATTGGATTTGATTTCTATTGTTGTTCCAGTTTACAATTCAGAAAAATATTTATTTGACTGCATTGAAAGCATATTAAATCAATCTTACTCAAATATAGAGTTAATACTTGTTAATGATGGTTCAAATGATTGTTCTCTTGAAATCTGTCAAATGTTTGTTGAAAGTGATAATAGAGTTAAGTTGTTATCAAAAAAAAACAGTGGTGTATCGGATACTAGGAATTTAGGAATTAAAGAGAGCAAGGGTGAATACATAACATTTGTGGATTCAGATGATATGTTGAAAAATCAAGCAATAGAAATAATGTATGAAGAAATCAAAATGAATCAAACAGATTTAGTTGTTTGTAATTTTGAGTATGATTATTCAGGGATCAGGGTTAAAAAGATAGCAAGAATAACAGAGGGAATTTATTCTGTTAATTCTTTAAGTGATAAATTAATTGATGATGGAACTATGTCCGGTATATTATTTGGGAGTGTATGGTCTTGTTTGTATAAAACAAGTATTATTAGAGATTTCAATATTAGATTTGTCAGTGGAGTCAAATATAATGAAGATGGAATTTTCAATTTAGCTTATCTTCAAAAATGTAAAATTGTAAAAGTCAAAAATGAACATATTTATATTTATAGGAATAATGAACAATCTGTAACAAAGATGATTAATTTAATGGAAAATAAGTTTACTTCTGCAAATGAAGCAATTCAAAACTTATATACTAACAAACCAAATTTGGAGAATCAAGTGTATAAAAGAAATGTCTCTATAGCATTTTGGAGGATATTAGAAGTTGGAAATTCTAAAAATAATGGGGAATTAAAGCATAAAATACACTTAATATCAGAAATTCTAACTAATGATGATTTTAAAAATGGTATTAGATATATAAACCCAAAAGATTTAAATAAATATAAATATGTATATTTTTACTTAATGAAATATCAACAGAAATTATCTTTATATTTAATCACAAGATATGTATACCCTGCATTACAAAAAGTTCTAGTTAGATAACAATATTAAAGAAATAAATGAAGCGGGTGGAAATAATAGCCAGTTTTTTGATTATATATATACTTTTCGGGGTTTTATTTCTGTTTTCTATATATAGAAATAATAAAAGGTTGGAAATGGTTGGAACATATAGTGGCTTTGTTTTTGCAATGTTGATTTATTATATAATTATACCCATTATTTTGATATCGAATATTGAATCTATGAGTTTAAAATATAGCAATATTTACACATTTATAGTCCAAAAAGATTCTCAGTCGTATATTTTATCTTTATTTTTAACTCTTTTATGTTTTTTTATTTTTACAATGTTTTACAACATTTCATATAAGAGGAATTTTAGTATTTATCCAATTAATATTGTCAGGGAATACAATCAAAAGAAGGCAATAAAAATCTATTCTTTTTTTGCTAGATTAACATTAATAGTAGGGGGAGGAGCTTTTTTATTTCTTTTAATATCTATGGGTGGGATAACAAGTGCTTTAAAAATTGCAGAAATAAACCGATCATTTGCAGTATCTTTAGAGGAATTTACTAAGTATCCTTTACTGGTTATCCCAGCAAGATTAATTACAGTTACACCGTTTCTATATTTATTACTGTTAATAGAAAAAAGAAAATCATCATATTTATTATTCTTTTCTATATCTTTTCTTTTAGCCATTATTTTCTTTTTATTTAATGCTGGGAGGACACATTTAATCGCTTTTTTGTTATGCTTTGCTTTTATTTATATTAAAAAGTATATTCGTAAGTCATGGACATTAATCATAGTTTTAGGTGTAGTATCTCTACCTTTACTTGATATTATGGATCAAGTGTTTTTATTTTTTTCTACTCATCAACTTGAATTGACAACAATTGATTACTCAGCTTATCTCTATCAATTTATACATCCATTTAGAAATATATTGAATTTGACCGAAATGGTGAATATTTTTGGCTTAAGAAATGGCATTGATTTTGTTACTTCATTTATTGGTCTGTTACCAGGACTAGATTTTTCTAAATCATATGAAAATACATCCTTATACTTTATAGGTGAGAATTGGCACATATTAGGGGGGATTCCTAATGACTTTATTACTTTTGGATTTATCCAGTTTAAGACAATAGGAGTAATATTGATTACTAGTATATTAGGATTTATATTCGGAATTATTGATAAATCCTTAAATAAATTACCAAATGGCATTACAAAAAACCTTGTAAGCTCAGCGTTAGTAATAAATACATTTATAATAGTGTCAACTGCAGATCTTGAACCAATAATTAAAGGGAATTTTATACTTATAATTCTTTCAATTTCTATTATTTTTACAAGTAATCAAAAGTTAAAGAATAAAGGGAATGGGATAATATGAAAATTTTATACATTGTAAGTACTCCGATCGAATATAGTTCATCTGCAAATATTCGAAATGTTGCTTTAATTTACGGGTTAATAAATCTTGGTTATCAAGTTTCAATTTTAGCAGCGAGACCAGATGAAAACGATTTATACTACGATAAATCCATTAATAAGTTAAATATAATAAAACGATATTATTTAGAAATTAGTAGTACCCATGCCAAATTCATTAGTAAGAAAGAAAATGAAAAAAATAACTTCAAATCAAGATTTAAAAAAAACATAAAGAAAAATGTTTATAGACTTTATAATGCTGTTTCTATATATGATCCTAGAAAAAAACTAACATCTGAAATTAATAACCTTACTATAAATGAAACCTTTGATTTGATTATTTCATCATCAGATCCTAAATCTTCACACTTAATAGCTGAGAAGTTAATTCAACGAACTCCTCAAATATCTAAAATGTGGCTTCAATATTGGGGAGATCCTTTTACAATTGATATTAATAATAAATCTTTAATTCCTCGTAGATTAATCAAAAAAGAAGAATATCGAATACTAAAAAAAGCAGATAAAATTATTTATGTTTCTCCTTTCACTTTGGAAAAACAAAAACAAATGTTCCCTTTAATTAAGGAGAAGTTTTCTTTTTTACCTATTCCTTATTTGAAAAATAATAAAAATAAGATCGAAGAGAAAGAAATAGAAAATAAAAGTATAAAGATTTTTAAATTAGGTTATTTCGGCGATTATTTTTCTAAAGATCGAAATATTTCACCTCTATATGAAGCTGTTTCAATTCTAGGAGACAATTTACTAATATGTGGAAATAGTAATTTAGAAATAAAAAAATTAAAAAATATTCAAATTAATCCTAGAGTAAATTTAGAACAGGTGAATATATTCGAAAAAGAATGTGATTTATTAATTTGCCTTTGTAATAAAAATAGCACACAAATTCCGGGCAAAGTTTATCATTATGCTGGAACAGAAAAACCCATACTAATAATATTAGATGGTGAATATAAAAATGAACTGAGGGAATATTTCCAGCAATTTAATAGATACTTTTTATGTGAAAATAATGTAGATAGTATAAATAAAGCTATTAGAGAAATAAAATGCAGTAAGTTACAATTTGTTCCTTCACCTTTTTTTGCTCCTGATCGAATAGCTCAAGAAATTATTAAATTAATTAAAAATCCAACTTCTCCAAACGAGTATAAATGGAGTGAATAATATAAAATCACTATTAAAAAATAGATATATTAAAAATATGGTTATACTCAGTTCTGGAACATTACTTGCACAAATGATTAATGTTATAACAACACCAATTATTACAAGATTATATGCGCCGGAACAATTAGGTGCATATTTTTCAGTTCTTACTATAGTAAGTATTTTTACACCTGTAATTAATGGAAGATATGATATGGCAATCGTATTATCTGATAGCGATGAAGAATCCGAATCATTAATAGTCGTTAGCTTTTTATTTGGAATACTTTTTTTGATAATAATTGGATTTTGTTTGTTTATATTTATGCAAGTTAATAGCACTGTTTTCAATGGAATAGATAATCTAATATATCTTTCTCTACCAATTTTGCTCGTGAATTCTTTCATAAATATATTAGCAAATTATCATAATAGACATAAGAATTATAACTTAATGGCTTCAGTTTATGTAACTCAAGCTTTATATAAGGCTATAACTCAAGTAAGTTTAGGAATTGTGAAATTTGGAATATTAGGTTTACTTATCTCATTATTATTATCTTCCCTTGTGGGTCTTAAAAAGCAAGCTAAATTTATGCCGAAGTTCCATGAATTATATATGCGTACAAAAACTATTGGAATTACTAAGCTTGTTAAAAAATATAAAAAACAACCATTATATTCTTCACCTGCGATATTAATGAATAGTTTGTCTTTTTCATTAATGACTCTTTTTATTAATAGTTTATATAGTCTTAAGGATGCAGGATACTATTCAATTGCATATAGTATGTTAGTTCTACCACTCACGCTTATTAGTATGAATGTGGGTAGAGTTTTCTTTTCCAAAGCTAGTGAGGAATTACAATTAAATGGTAACTTTCATGATGTTTTTAAAAAAACAGCGTTAGGTCTTACTATTCTTTCTGTACCCCTATTTTTATTACTTATGATTTTTGCAGAAAGATTTTTCGAGTTTGCCTTTGGTGTTGGTTGGGGAAGAGCAGGTGTAATAGTTCAAATATTGTCACCCATGTTTGCGGTTAGAATTGTAGCTTCGAGTTTATCACTAAGCTTTATTGTAGGAGGGAAGCAAAAAATAGAATTAGTTCTTCAATCAATTTTACTTATTGAAACAATTTCTATTTTTTATTTTGCTTTAATTTTTAAACTTAGTATTGAAAACTATTTAACAATATATGGTTCAATATTATTAATAACATATTTAGTATGGATCATGATAATGAATAATTTAAGTAAGCAAAAATCAGTAGGTCGATCCTAATTTTCTTTAAACAACCATTGTAGTATATATTTGGTGACCAAATCCGCTTCTATAAATTAAAGGATTTTATAAAAATGACTAACACACACGATGAACAAACATTTTCCTATAATAGGTCTAGGTGGAAAGTGTATTAACACGGTATTTCTTTGATAGTAGTGCAAGTCGGATAGATTTGTTTATGTATCTACAAGAGAAGAGTCAGACTCTACATAATTGTAAAATAAACTATAGAGTTCAAAGTAAAAGGAGAATAACATGTCAATTTTAGTATGCGGTGGAGCTGGCTATATTGGTAGCCATACAGTGAAGGAACTCATTGGGAAATACGAAGTCGTCGTCTTGGATAACTTATCTACTGGTTATCCTTTTTTATTGGACGATAGGGTAACATTTATTAACGGAGACTTAGGTGATGAAAAAGTACTTGATTTAGTATTTACTGAACACAAGATAAACGCTGTCTTTCATTTCGCAGCAAATAGCTTGGTTGGGGAATCTGTTGAAAAGCCATTAATGTATTATCTTAATAATGTGAGTTCAACAATTACTTTATTAAAGAAGATGGTTGAGTATGGTGTGGGGAAATTTATCTTTTCCTCAACAGCAGCCACTTATGGTATACCCAAAACAGATTTAATTACTGAAGAGACAGCTACAAATCCTATTAATCCTTATGGCCGATCTAAGCTTATGGTAGAAGAAATCTTGGCCGATGTTGCTCATGCTCATGATTTGCAATATGTAATTTTGAGATATTTTAATGCAGCTGGAGCACATGAATTGGGTGACATAGGAGAAAGTCATAATCCAGAAACACATCTAATTCCAATTGTATTACAACATCTGCTAGGACATAGAGATAAGATTTCTGTTTATGGTAGTGATTATGACACAATAGATGGGACATGCGTTAGAGATTATATTCATGTAACTGATTTGGCCACTGCCCATGTACTAGCTTATGAAGGATTAGTCAGTGGTGATGTATCTAATGAAGTTTATAACCTAGGAAATGGTGCTGGGTATTCCGTAAAAGAAATTATTGAAGTTTGTGAGAAAGTATCAGGCAAATCAGCTCTCATTGAATATGCTGATCGCCGTGCTGGGGATCCGTCTGTATTAGTGGCTTCTTCAGAAAAGATAAACAAAGCACTAGGTTGGAAGCCAAAGTATCATTTAGAAGAGATTATTGAGAGTGCTTGGAAATGGCATTCTAAATAGAACAAAAAGAGAACTAGCTTAAATATCTAGTTCTCTTTTTGTCTTTTTTTTTAATAGATGCGCCATGGGTATTTATTGCTAGAATATATAGTCAAAACAGTCGGAAAACGAGTATAATATACTAATTGAGGAAATGAAGAAAACAAAAGGTGTGTATCCGTGAAGCATATTAAACAAGATAGAAACCAAAAACTATATTACCTCACCGCATTTGTTTCTACTGTACTAATGGTGAATGGAGTTTTGTTCTTCAATCCGAGATTGGGAGGAACAGACCCTGGATACATTTTTCATGGTGCATTAGTCGTTTTATTGTCAGCGAGTTTGTTTATTTATCCGAAGTATGAAAACCATTTTTTTAGAAAGATCATTATTACATTCGCGTCTATTTATTTGTATATGCTTTTCTTTTTATATCCTGATACATGGTCATCTTTTACCTTGCTATGTTTTATCCCGGCTTTTTCTATCTTGTTTTTCGATTCAAAGCTGTTTTATTTCTCTTTTGTCATCAATTTCCTGTTGATTACGTTGACGTTCATTTATATTATTTTCTTCGACCAAGGAAATGAGTTTGCGCATATCAAGCTGGACGTATTCGGGAATATTAACAATTTCATGGGGACACAAGTCATTCTCTATTTCATTTTTCATTTAACTTCTCAAAGAATCAAAAAACAGCAAATGTATTATGAAAGATTGCAGCAATCAGAGAAGCTGAAAACAACCGGCCAATTAGCAGCTGCAGTCGCACATGAAATAAGAAATCCGCTAACGGTAGTAAAGGGATTATTACAGTTTTATGAAACGAACAACTCTTTCAGCAAGGAAGGGAAAGCGCACTTATCTTTGATGATTGATGAGCTGAAGACGGCGGAACATGTTTTATCCCAATTTTTGGCCATCGCAAAACCGGATGAACATCAACACATGGAAACCGTAAATGTCCGGGATGCCTTGGAAAGTGTGACAGGTTTGCTTATGTCCTATGGTCTCTACCATCAAAATAAGATTGACTTGCAAGTGGATGAAGACCTATACATAAATGCCAATACCATTGAATTTAAACAATTATTTATGAACTTAGTGAAAAATGCAGTTGAAGTTTCTACTAAAGAAGATTTTGTTGTCATCAGGGCATTGCAAAAAGACAAAGAAATTGAAATAAAAGTAATTGATGAAGGTGTAGGCATGTCAGAAGAACAGGTACAAGCCTTGGGTACTCCATTTTACTCATTAAAAAGTAAAGGAACCGGACTCGGACTTATGATCTGCTTTAACATTGTTGAAAAGTACAAAGGAACGATCCGGTTCCAGAGTGCGATAAACCAAGGTACAACCGTGACTGTTCGCTTTCCAATGGGAAGTGACAGACGCACACCAACCTCAAGATTACCGGTAAGAAAAGAGCCTAGCGAAGTGAAATAGTCACTTTGCTAGGCTCTATCACTTTGGGTTATAGGGTAGTAAATATGAGGTGTTAAGTTTGGTAGACCTTCAGTAATTTCAGAGGAATTTATTGAAATCTATAAATGAATGGAAATCCGGGACATTTACTGTAGCAGCCATGAAAAAAAGCGAATTAAAAAAGACTTCTTTTTACAAGCTGGTGAAACAACATGAAGAATCATTAGCCGTTAAAATTAAGTGACAACTTCCGGTTATTATTGTGGGAAAATGATTGGCTGCGTTAAGCAGCTCGTTTTTCTTATTCAACTAGCGAGGCAGGTTAGTTGAATAAAAAATGATATAGTAACCCCAATAAAAGCATCGTAAAGGTGGCTATTCAAATGGAAAATTGGATTGAATTATCCGCATTAGAATATAAAGAGGTATGGGATAGGATATATGTTGAATTTAATTTTGAACCAAGCATATCAAACTTCCCATCTTTTGAAGTTCCAAATCCATTTATCACATATGATGTATCCCCGTATTTAAATTGGTCCGGAGAATCAGATACTTATGATGAATTTTATTATGACCTAGAGGATCAGTCATTGTTTGTTTTTCAAGAACTCACACAGAAGAATGAATATATGTATGCGGTAGATTGGCAGCATCCAGGTTATTGGGTAAACCCCCGTTTGGAGTTTCCAAAAAGTGAGTTTGATGAATGGACAGTACCTATTTTTCCAAACGGTGATTATTACTTTTTTATTCACAAGAATTTTGAATGGGGATTATTAGGACACCCTTGGGAAAAGACCATCACTATATTTGGAAAAGACTTGATAAAAGGTTTTGAAAAACATCAACCGAGAATGTTTCAAAAGATATTACGTCAGGGATAATTTAAACCTTGTTATTGGGCTGGTAATAGGAAAATGGGTTGATCCAATTACTAAAAAGAGTTTTAATACAACCAAAGTTATTATTCATTATTCGAAAAACGGAGCCCATATTGTACCTGCAAGACCATAGAAAGTGGGTGTGGAAAATGGATGATTTAATTTCAGCATTAAACAAGTATCCAAATGGAACAATAGTTTTAGTTGAGTGGAAAAACGAATTAAAAGTTAAAGCAGAATTGGATACAATTTATGAAACTGATAATGGATTAGAATTAACAGAAGAAGGCTATGAAGAATATTTTGCTTGTACCTTAAGAATAATCTATATTGAACAAAATTTTTCCAATAAAGTTATAAGAGAAGGCAAGTTACTAGAACTATCAAGAAAAAATTCACCAAATAAAATTTTCTTGGAAAATGGGGAGCTTATTTGGAAGGGTAACTAGACAAAACATCAATCCCCCTGTGAACAAACATCACAGGGGGATTGATGTGATACACGTCCTCCAAAATAAGGTTGTGACATATGATAAAAGTAACGGAATCTATACATGGCATACGATGGCAACTTTATTGAAAATGGAAGAAGCGGCCGACATTGTTCGACCGCTTCTTCTATTTATAGGGTTTTTCGTAAAATCCATAAACAAACTAATGTCACTTAATGGGTATAGGCAAGCCCGCAAGAACAACGATTTGTGCCAAACAGTAGGTGATAAGAAGATGGGAATTCTTGGTTCACACGCTGAACTTCCATTGCAAATTCTTCACTGTCCTTTGGTACTTGTGAAAGCATATTTGCTTTTTCTTGCGTATCAATATGCGCTCCAGGTGGTACGAATCGATTTGGTGGAATCCTTACACCATTGGTTACAATCGCATCGTAAGATAGGAAGGCTCCTTCTTCGACGATGGCATTATAAACCATAGCCCTGAATCCAACAAATACGTTATTTCCAATGAAACAAGGCCCGTGTACAAGTGATCCATGTGCAATTGTCACTTCATTTCCAATGAAAATCGAATAGCTGTGATTTCCCACCAAATAATGTTTATTTAATAAACCATGTAAAATGACGCCGTCCTGAATATTAACATTAGACCCAATATGAAAAGGTGTTCCATCATCCGCACGGATACTAACATTTGGAGCAATATAGACGTTATCTTGAATGACAACATCACCGATCACACTGGAAAATGGGCTAATAAATGCGGTGTCATCAATATGTGGGTAACGCGGAACCGGATGAAATGAAGTGATGGGACTGGCACTGATAAATGGTTTGAAGCAATTAGAAGACTCATTTGAAAAAGGTTGGAAATCGTTGTTCTTACTCAATTTATCACCGCTTTCACAGTTTGCTTTTTAGTTATTTTATGTGAAATAAAATGAAATAGAATTAATTTTCGAATGGGTGGTACTTTTCAACGGGAAATGCAAAGGTACTTATCTAAGAAAAAAGACCTCAGAATATAAAACAATCTTATTAAAATTAATAATTCAGTCAATTTACACTATACAATTATCTGATAATTTAGTAGAATTTAACTATAGGAGACGCAAAGGAGAATTTATTCTGAGAAACTGTGATTCTAATTTAATCGACAATCAAGCCTTATTGCTTGAGCCTGTATTTACAGGGAAGTATAAATCAAAAATCGTGACAACCCACGGGACATATTATTCTAAAATGACTGTTCATGAATTACTGAATAATGCATGTATTCGATATGCTTCTACAATGGAAGGCCGGATGCAGGCGACGAGGATTTTTATGAAATATCCCAATAAAACGCCAATCCTCATCGAACCGACGGAAATCGGTGCATTTCCGACGATGTCCTATCAACGTCAAGATTGTGTCTGGCTGTTCAATCACCCCTTCGTCGTAGAAGAGTTTGAAAAGGGGAAATGTCTGGTGACGTTTCCAAATGGGATGTCCATTACCGTCCATGTTTCCAAACACATCCTTTTGAAACAACAGCAAAGACTCCACTTCACCTTAGATACTTATCGCTTTATCCACCGACAAAAGAAACCTTACATACGAAGAGATTCACCACCCACCGACGAATAATCACATAATTTACTCATAAATACATCCAACATGCATAGATGGTTTACCGATTGCCAATTTGCTAAAAAATAAAAGTTGTCTCCTATTCCTTTTATGATGAAGCAAACTTGTGCTACAACCATTTGCATGTCCATTTAAAGATTGATGCTCCACTCAAAACTCTTGCATCCACATTGTTGGGTAACAGGTTTATAATAGAACCTCGTTGAATGTTGAAAGCAGGTTTATGTTGTCATCAGTTGTTTTAATTTAGCCAAAGTACGCTCTCTTCTTTTTTTGACTCCAGCTTTCGTAATCCCCAAATGCTTGGCCACTTCGTCCTGTGAACTCCCGATCATGTATAACAAATGAATAAGCTGTTGCTCATGGGGCTGCAAACGAGACACGGCCTCACTCAATTGCTCCCAATTTTCCGATCCCAAAACGGGTTGGTTCAATAAAAGCTCCAGCGTTTGATCTTCTGCTGGCATAAGCAATTCTTCGGTCGTCGCTTTTTTCAATTCATCCAGTAAACTTCCATAAATACATCTATAGGCAAAAGGTGCAAAGTCTCCTTTAGTCTTGTCATAGCGTTTCCACGCCTGCCAAAGCCCAATACGCCCGGCTTGTATGAACGCATCATGATTTTTATAAATACGGAGCTTGCGTAAACATGCATGAATCATTGGTTCAAACTGATTTAACACTTTATTAAAATTGTCCATTTTTGAGCTGCCTTGCCAATGCGCACATTAGGGTTATTCCTAGGTAGCCTCATTGTAGGGCATTCATAAAATCCGTTCCAATCAGTGTTTTGAACGTTTGCCTTATACAAATTTATTCTTTACGCTAGAGTGAAAATCTTAAATGATGTAACAAAAGTGCAGGAAGAAACACATTGGTCGATAATCACGAATTATTTTTTTTGATCCAGTAAATTGAAAGATTTCGGCTTTACGTGACAAAATACGAAAAGAGAAGATGTTACACCTCTCGAAGAATTAAACTCAGTCAATAGTACTGTTAAACGAAATAAGATGATGAGTTTTTAATTAACGAGACAACAATAAAATTCTGTATTATCCATGCTTCTACCTCAATTGTATCTAAACAAACACATATGTTACCCTTACTAGTAGAATGAGTAAGAAAAGGGTGACCTAATATGGTAGGAAGAAATGATGCCTGTCCTTGTGGAAGCGGGCTAAAATATAAGAAATGTTGTGGCAAGACGAATGTCGTCAATCTATCAGATGTGGTAGATGGTGAACTAGAACGCATTATGGAAGGTTTTGCGAACGAGGGGATCGGTCCGCGTACTTATGGTGAGCTGGACGTGCGTGTACGGAAATGGATGTCTGAGCTTCGTTCGATTTTTGAACCGGAATTAATCGAAGCCATCGCTATGGATAGTTACTATTATCTGGAGCATTCGGAATTATGGACGAGCTTTGTGGAGAAGCAAATCACGAAGCAGCGCAGACAACAAGTAATCGATGTGTTGACGGATTGGAAACATCCTTTCTTGCTCCTCGGCGAAGTGACGGGTGTACAAGGAGACCGATTGGTTGTGCGGGACTCGTTAAGTAAAGAGGACTATACATTGCCAGGAGGAGGATTGAATTCCGTCATTGGTGAGTGGTTATTTGGCATTGTCTTGCTGGATCCACGAGAAGGTGAGCGAGGTCTAATCGGAACCAGTGGTATTGTGTTCATTCCGAAAAGCCGATCTTCTTTAGTTGAACAACTGGTAGGAAAAATGAAAGCAAAAGACGTAGACTATCTAGATTTATACGCGTCATTCGGTCACGTCGAATCTCTGTTTTCCTTCACGCCTTTCCAAAGTAGAATCATGCATATGGCTGCACAATATATGGATCAGCACAGTCACGACAAAGAAATGGTCGAAAAACTGCTGAGTGCCTTTTTGTTGGAACATGGCGTCAAAGCAAAGAAACCGGAAGCTGTGGCTGCTGGTGCTATTCAAGTGGCATATGACTTCGGGCTGGTGGGGCCTGTTTATTCAACGATGAAAGATCTTGCTACTTATTTTGATGTTTCATCCGCAACGGTCGCAAAATACAGAGACCAAATAGGTGATTTCCTTGTGGAGGCAGCTTCGACAAACAATAAGGATTGAACATCTCTCTAGTACATTCTACTTGACGAACCGTGGGGAGAAGAACTTTAAATTGTCCATGTAGGTTATTTAGTCATATCTCCCAATCCAAAGGGCATAACTTTATATTGATAAAACGATTCTATTTAACCACATAATATTTCCTGAATTTATTCTATGATATTTACAATGTATAAGGGATTAGGGGATGATGCGCGTGGTAATGTTTTGGCGCAGGTGTTGTTTGTTTTATCAGAAAGCGTTGTTAAATGGGGCTGTCTGTCCTATCCTTAGGAACGAGATTATCAATAAGATTGAAATGCACAGTAATAAGTTAAATAAAGCGAGAAAGCTATTGGATTGATGGCTAGCAGTAGGGTTAAACAGTGAGTTCCTGAACGTATTTCGAGGAAACTGAAGAACTGTTTGCATTCACCAAATTTTAGCTCGATGAATCGATAATTGAAACTACTATTTCGGAACGATTTATATTTAATGAATAAACGATAAAAAGGTGTCCTTTTTCTCAGTGACTGAAGTCAAGGAGGAGAAGGACATCTTTTTCTTAAATGGGGTATTTGTTCAAATAGCCATTGCCAGCCACTTTATTTAGCTCACTAAACTCAAAATATTATTCTGAATCTTCTAACTATAAGTTGCCGTTTATTTAGATTTAAAGTAAAATTTTACATGTATTGCAAACGCTTGCATATATTATTCATTGCATAAATTCAGCTAGAATCTCCTTCTTCCAAATGTAATATGTTAGCGCTTTTGATTTATTTGTGCAAACGGTTTCACATCGAGTTGTGGGTTCAAATCTAACCAAGAAAGGGAGGCGGACTGGCATTAATCTATCAATCTATTACACCGAAAGAATAAGGAGGAAATGCTGAGTGAGAAATGCAATAGATGTTAAACGCAAACTAAATATGTTTATCGTTTCAGTACTGGTTTTGAGCTTATGGCTACCATTTATACCAGCTCAACAGGCACATGCCACGAGTTCAACAGAGACAACTGTAAATGAATTAACGGACTCTTCGAATCGTCATGTACGATTCACTTATATTCGCGAAGATCAAAACTATGGTACCTGGAATATTTGGGCATGGAATACAGGCATTAAAAATGATCAAATCAATTTCGAATCGTATGAAGGAGGAGTGGCATCAGTTAATATTGGGGTTGCTCCTGAAACGAAGCAACTTGGATTTGTTCTTCGTAGTACTGATAACTGGGATACTGCTCAAAAAGAGTTTGGGGATCGTTTTATTCAAGTGAATAAGAACGACTCACTGACAAAGGCTTATATTACTAGCGGTGTCGAGCAAATTCGCATCGTTCCGGATGGTTCGGCTCCAGTCATTGATAAAGGGGACGCAACTTTCTATTACCGGGACAAAGCCCTTTTCGCTAGTGACGACATGGACACGATTGAAAAAGTAGAGTTAAAGTTTAATGGCCAAACGAATGAAATGACATATGAACCTGAAAATGAGAGATTTGTATTCTCATACGACAACATTCCAAATGGTAAAACCTCATACTCATTCCTTGTAACAAAAGGTGGTATTACAACAGAAGTAACTGATCCTTACAATACAACAGACGGAGTTTCAACAATTGACTTCAAGAAAGCTGACTTGACGGTTTCAGGATCAGTGGAACCTGTAGCGATTGATTATAATCAAAATGCTGTCTTAACTGTTGATATTCAAGGTCTAACAGACGATGTGAAAATCAGCAAAATCTCCGCAGATGCTTCTTCTTTAGGTGGATCAGCTAAACTTGAGATTGATCCATCTTTAAAAGAGATTGCGATTGCAGTAGACGACGACACAACTGTTGGCATCAAAACGATTCCTTTAACAGTCGTTGATTCATATGGAAACACGTATGAAGGAACAGCGGAAGTTGAAGTGAAAACGAGACAATCGACAGGAACGTCTGATTTTGATTGGGACGAGTCTGTGATTTACTTTATGTTAACAGATCGATTCTTTGATGGTGATGAATCGAACAATGACCCTTACGATTTGAACTATGATACTTCTAAACGTGGAACGTACCAAGGTGGGGATTTAAAAGGGATTACGACTAAATTGGATTATCTTGATGATCTCGGTGTGAATACGATTTGGATTAGTCCAATTGTAGAAAACATCAAATATGATGTCCGTTCTGTCGAAACAAACGGGTCATCTGTTGATCCATATTACGGCTATCATGGCTACTGGGCAAGTGACTTTGGGAAATTGAATCCGCACTTTGGAACGATGGAAGACTTCCACGAACTGATTGATGCAGCGCATGCCCGTGATATGAAAATCATGGTGGATGTCGTAGTGAATCATACCGGCTATGGCTTGAAAGAAATCGATGGAGCTATGGCAAACAAGCCTGCAGGTTTCCCGACAGACGAAGAGCGTGCGAGTTTTAGTGATATCGTCCGTCAAGGAGCTGACGTTGGAACGGATGAGGTTGTTGGTGAATTGGCTGGACTTCCTGACATTAAGACGGAAGACCCTGCAGTTCGTCAACAAATCATTGATTGGCAAACGAGTTGGATTGAGCAAGCAACTACAGAAAATGGAAACACAATTGACTACTTCCGTGTAGATACCGTCAAGCATGTGGAAGATGCTACTTGGATGAAGTTTAAAAATTCGTTAACGGACAAAATGCCTGAGTTTAAGATGATTGGTGAAGCTTGGGGTGCAAACGTTAATAATAACCTCGGTTACCTGAACACAGGCACGATGGATTCATTACTTGATTTTGAGTTTAAAAATACAGCGCGAAACTTTGTAAATGGTCAATTGAAAGCAGCAAATGAATCGCTTGTTGATCGCAACGGAAAAATCGACAATGCTGGAACATTTGGCCAGTTTTTAAGTAGCCACGATGAAGACGGATTCCTTCATTCACTAGGTGGCGATGAAGGCAAGTTGAAAGTTGCGGCATCTTTGCAGGCAACAGCGAAAGGGCAGCCAGTCATTTATTACGGGGAAGAGCTTGGATTAAGTGGAGCCAACAACTACCCGCAATATGATAACCGCTATAACTTTGCGTGGGATCAAGTGGAAAACAATGATGTATTGGAACACTACACAAAGATTCTTAACTTCAGAAGTGAGCATTCAAAAGTGTTTGCGAAAGGCGAAAGAACATTTGTAGGCGGATCCGATAAAGATAAGTTTCTATTATTCTCTCGTGACTATCAAGATCAATCAGTATACGTGGGATTGAACGTCGCTGAAGAAGCGAAAGATGTGACGTTAACAGTTGATTCGGCGGATGCAGTAGTGACTGATTATTATTCAGGCGAAGTTTACGAAGCAAACGACACAGGAGAAATTAACTTAACACTTCCATCTAAAGTTGATGGGGGCACTGTTCTTTTGACAGTTGAAGGTGGAAATATTACAGGTGCGGTTGCTACGGCTGACGGTAACCCTGAAGTAGAACCAATTCCTGATAACACGATACGAATTCATTACAACCGACAAGACAATGTGTACGAAAACTTTGGTGCATGGCTGTGGAATGATGTCGCTTCACCTTCGGCTAACTGGCCAGTGGGTGCAACGATGTTTGAAAAAACGGATAGCTATGGTGCTTACATTGACGTACCACTGGCTAACGGTGCGAAAAATATTGGCTTCCTTGTAATGGATATAACAAAAGGTGACGCCGGTAAAGATGGCGGAGACAAAGGCTTTACGATTTCTCAACCTGAGATGAATGAAATATGGATTAAGCAAGGTTCAGATAAAGTGTATACGTACGAACCGGTTAATTTGCCTGCAAATACGGTCCGCATTCACTACACGCGTGAAAATGCTGACTACGAAAACCTTGGCATTTGGAACTGGGGCGATACAGCAGCTCCTTCTGACGGTTGGCCAACTGGAGCAGTTGATTTAGACGGGACAGATCGTTATGGTGCATATGCGGATATCGAGCTGAAAGAAGGCGCGAAGGATATAGGCTTCCTCATCGTCAATCAACAGACGCAAGAAAAAGATGCAGGAGATAAATCATTCAATTTATTGGATAAGTATAATCACTTATGGATTAAACAAGGTGATAATAACGTCTACATTTCCCCTTATGGAGAAGTGGCATCGGGCATTGTATCGGGTGAAGTGATCTCTGAAGATACGATTTTATTAGGATTCACGATGACAGACGGATTAACATCAGAAAAACTGAAAGATGATTTGGCCATTAAAGATGTTGATGGAGCAGATGTTTCGATTGAAAGCATTGAAATTACTGGAGCAACAACAGTTGAAGTAACAGCAACACTGAACTTAGATAAACTTCCATTGTCGATTACGTATTCAGGCAGAACCGTTTCAGCATCTACAGGCTGGAGAATGCTTGATAAGCTGTATGCTTATGATGGAAATGATCTAGGTGCAACGTACAAAAATGGAAGTGCCACATTGAAATTATGGGCGCCTAAAGCAAGTAAAGTAGTGGCGAACTTCTTCGATAAAGAAGATGCGACAGCTCCAATTGACACTGTAGAGTTAACGCTCGGCGAACAAGGTGTCTGGTCGAAAGATATCAACCCAAGTGATCTGGGTGTAACTGATCTTAAAGGCTACTATTATCAATACGAAGTAACGAATAATGGCGTAATGAAAACAGTATTGGACCCTTATGCCAAATCCATGGCAACCTTTACGGTGAATACAGAAGGTGATGCAGGACCAGACGGCGATACGGTCGGGAAAGCAGCGATTGTCGACTTAAGCGGCACGAACCCTAAAGGTTTCGATCATGCTTCAATTGATGGGTATGAAAAACGTGAAGATGCTGTGATTTACGAAGTTCACGTACGTGACTTTACGTCAGATCCTTCGATTGAAAAGGATTTGAAATCAAGATGGGGCTCGTATAAAGGATTTATCGACAAGCTTGATTACATTAAATCTCTAGGTGTTACACATGTTCAATTACTTCCTGTCATGGCTTGGTATTATGGTGATGAAACGAAGATGGACGAACGCGAGCTTGACTACTCAGCGGGTGGCAATGAATACAACTGGGGGTATGACCCTCACAGTTACTTCTCACCAGATGGTGCCTATTCGGAAAATCCAAAAGACGCTGAACTGCGAGTGAAAGAGCTGAAAGAATTAATTGATGCCATTCATGATGCGGATATGGGTGTTGTATTTGACGTCGTATACACGCATATGGCAAAAGCGAGTATGTTAAATGACATTGTGCCAAATTACTATGCATACCAGGATGCGAAAGGTAACTTCCTTGGTGGCTTTGGTAACAACTTGGCAACAAGTCACATAATGGCTGAAAAACTAATGGTCGATTCAGTGAAATATTGGTTTGACGAATACAAAATTGACGGCATGCGTTTTGATATGATGGGTGACGCAACGTATCCATCCATTCAAAAGGCGTATGACGTAGCAGCTTCTGTTAATCCTGATGCTTTATTTATTGGAGAAGGCTGGAGAACATTTGCTGGTCATTTGGCTGATCCAGCACTTGCAGGAATGGGTGCAGACCAGGATTGGATGGATAAAACAGATGACGTTGGTGTATTCTCTGACGAAATCCGCAATGAATTGAAATCTGGTTTCGGTTCAGAAGGTGAGCCTAGATTCATTACAGGTGGCGCAAGAAATATTGATACGATTTTCAACAATATTAAAGGACAGCCTTCCAATACGGCTGATGATGATCCGGGCGATATGGTACAGTACATCGAAGCGCACGACAACTTGCCTTTATATGATGTCATTGCCCAGTCCATTAAAAAGGATCCGGCAATTCCTGAAAATGACTTGGAGATTCATAAACGAATCCGTATCGGGAACTCATTGATTTTAACATCACAAGGCACTGCTTTCCTTCATGCAGGGCAGGAGTACGGCAGAACGAAGCAATGGTTAGGTGAAGGTGTACCTGAACAGAAATATCATGAATTGAAAGATATGGATGGGAACACATTTGGCTATTTCGTCCATGATTCCTATGACTCTTCAGACGCCATCAATAAATTTGACTGGCAAAAAGCAACGAACAAAAAAGAATTTGCAGTCAATACAACAACAAATGCTTACACGAAAGGCTTAATTGATTTAAGAAAATCAACCAATGCTTTCCGTTTAGGTGAAAAAGCGCTAGTAGATACAAACGTATCGCTACTTGATTTCCCTGAGATGAAAGATTCCGATTTAGTTATTGCATACGAAAATATCTCAACTGATAAAACAGGCAACTACTACGTATTTGTAAATGCTGACAATAAAGCTCGTACGTTAACATTAGGAGATTATGATTTCACTGGTGGTGTAGTCCTAGTAGACAATGATGAAGCGGGAACACATCCCGTATCGAAAAAATCAGGATTTAGCTTATCGAACCAAAACATGACGATTGATCCATTAACAACAGTTGTAATCAAACTGGATCGAAAAGCTACAGAAGAACCGAAGAACAATGGGAACGATGGGTATCAACCACCTGCAAATGGAAAACCGAACACAATCGTGCTTCCACCTCAAGCAGCAGAAGTAGTGAAAGAGAAAAATCCTTCCGGAATGATTGAAGTCGTAACTAAAATTGTTCCAGGAAAAGTAACGGAAATTGTAAATGCAATCACACCTGAGAAATTTGTCGTAGCGCTTAAGTTAGAAAAACCGGCTACTGGAGAAACGGTGAAAGCACAGGTTCCTGGCAGTTTATTTAAAGAAGCGTTAAAGAAAAACAAACAGGCAATGATCGAGATTCAATCTGATGAAGCAAGCTACAAGCTTCCTGCATCAGAAATTAATGTCGCAGACTTAGCTAAAAAGCTAGGGGTTGCAGAAAGTGATGTCCAAATCACGGTATCTGTGAATGTAGTCAAATCTCCTTCGACTAAAGCGAAGATTGTATCCAATACAATTGAATTCCACGTCGAAGCAGTTGCTGGAGATAAGAAAGTGACAATCACAGCATATGGTTCATTTGTTGAACGAGAAATTGTCGGCGATAAAGAATTCAATCCGAAAACTATGGTCGCAGTGAAGTTCAATCAAGATGGAACATTCACTTCACTTCCTACTTTATTTGACGGCAAAATCGCAACAGTGAAGTCACTGACAAACTCAATATATGCGATTGTTGAAAACAACCAGACATTTCCGGATGTGAACAACATCAACTGGGCAGAAGACTCGATTGAAAAACTAGCATCTAAATACATCATAAAAGGCAAAGTAGACGGAACTTACGCACCAGCAGAAGAAATTTCCCGCGCCGAATTCACCGTATTATTGGTTCGTGCACTAGGACTTCCGGAAAAAGCGTATGACAAACGCTTCTCAGATGTAAAAGGAACAGAATGGTTCAACGCCAATGGAGAACTAATGGCAGCCGTTCAATACGGAATCATTAACGGAAAACACGACGGAACATTCGCTCCATACGAAAAACTGACACGCACCCAAGCAGCCGTCATGATTTCAAGAGCAATGGAGCTAAAATTCCTGAACTTCGATTTTGCAAAATTAGACCATGCTAAAAAACTAGCAGACTTCAAAGATGCCAAGCAAATGACAGACTGGTCTAAAGCAGGAATCGAAAACGTTTACCAAGCGGGTATCATTGACGGTAAGAGTAACGGTACGTTTGATACGAATGGCTTCACGAAGCGTGATCAAATGGCTAAGATTTTGGCGAGGTTTTTGGAGGTTAGTAATTTGATGAATTAGTAATCCCGAATGATATCTGAGGGAATATAATATCAAAGACCAAAAACACATCCAGTCCGTTGGATGTGTTTTTTATAGAATCATATCCAAGGTTCATCACAAGAGGGAAGAAGATGTATGTACAGAGCCGCTTTGGGTATCGATACTTCATATATAGATATGCATAATTTAAATGTTAGTTACAGGTTTTTCTTTTGATAATTCTTTCATAATATCCATTTCACTCTTTTTTCCATCAATAACATTGTATAGGAAACTGATAACTTTCCTATAATCATGTTTTACACTAATAAAATCGTTCTTTAAGGTTTCACTTTCAATAAAATAGTTACCCTCAATTTTACCTATATAAATCTTAATATACTCTTCATAATCTTTATTTTGAATTGTTTCATCGAGTAAACTATGTAGTGTATGATACTCATCAAATTTCTTTTGTATGGTTTTTTTCTCTGGTTTAATATTTTTTTGCTTTAAATAAATAGAAGATTGACTCAAAAAATCTTTTAAATCAACTCTGGTGTAATTTGAAGGAAAGGGAATAACTTTATCTTTAATTTTTTTATAAAATAATTTTTCATGATTTAAAGCTTCATAACCTTCATTTACTTTATCCTTTCCTAAAATAATGGTATTTTTCACCTTACTAGCACTACCTTTTGCAAAAGAGGGAATCCCTTTGACCACATCAGGTAAAACTTCTACCCCCACCTTCCATAAGGCTTTTTGCGCTTCTTCTTTTTTTAATAAATCAATAATTCTAGGGTCTATTTTCATGAAAATTTCCTCCAATTCAAACAATTATTATTATATATGAGGTGGGAATTTATTACTAATAGATTTTTGATTAATTGCTACAATTCAATTATGTTAATTTTTATCAATAAAAGAATTATGTAATAAATATGAGTTGGACAGTTATTTTTAATTTTCCACGAGCTTTTTTGTTGTCATATCGGCTGAGAAATTAATTTTGTTTTCTAGAAGAGCTTACTTTAATGATAATACTAGGTATAAAACAAGCACCTTGAATCGTAGACTGTAGATATTAATTGTAAAATGATGGAGGTTTTCCCATGAACTTTGCAAAAAAATATTCTCAGCATTTTATACGGTCATTTATTAGTGGAGTGAAAAATCTTAATTTACCTGTGCGATTTAATCAAACAGTGGAATATTACCGGAAAATGAAAACAAAGAAAATCTTTAATTCGAAGAAGCGAGATCGAGTACAGGAAATTGATAACATTGAACGTAACAGTTTCATTCGATCAATTTTCGAAGTTTTCGGATATACAGCAGTCATGTCAATTCCAGTCCTCTTTATTATGTTTGTACTGGTCTTGTCGTTTGTCCTGAATCCTTTTCTGGAGTCATTTCGCGGTTACGGATTACTATCATTGGGCCTTTCTGTGCTGATGCTAGGGATTGGCTGGTATAAACCGTATAAGATTTGGAGCTTCATATTAGTTTTAGCCGGTGCATTCTTAGCCATGTTTACATTCGGTCCACAGGTGATTGAAGGATATACAGGAAAAACTTTAATCGAGGTAAATTGGAAGACGGGCTATTGGATAATGTTGAAAGCGACATTGGTTTTTCTTGGTTATTTAATTGGTACTGTTTCTTTAATTGCATGGGTGTATCTCGTTTCAAAGGGGCAACGCCACAACCCATTAAAAAGAATCCGCACGATGAATATAAAACAAAGATTGGAACAGCTAAAAAAATTATATACGAATTGAAGATGATTGAACCGTTTCAATTCAGCAGTATTTAAATAAAAAAAATTGTGAGCGGCCGAATGATTTTTCGGTCGCTTGTTCTATGCTTAAAATGAAATGAATGAAGGTTTTCCATTACATATTGTCGAATGAAGTTCCAAAGGGTTTCAAGGAGGGGACAAGATGAATGAGGAATTTATCTACGTAAATGATCATGAAATTATTATTAATACACTTTCGCCTCAAGTTAACAGTTTAAATGCAGACGATGCATTTTTAATTAATAATCAAGAACTTTCCATTGAACAAGTTGAAAAGAGAAGTAGCAACCTCCTGAGCAGCATGCCTCATTCAACTACTAAGCAGTTGTTTAAAGTTAATATTAAAAACTTTAACATAGAAAAATCTTTTCGGTTAAAAGGAAAAAACGATGAATACTTTCTAGCGATACAAGATAATTTTCTTCAGTTACTGGACCTGGACAATATTGAGAATAATGTTGAGTTGTTTTCTCAAATTTCTCCGAGAATTGAAGTACTCAGACACTCTGAAGGCAATAATGCTGTGGAAGCTAAAATTACTAAACGACAGATTAACTACTTGACCAATAATTCGATAGAAGACCTTGAAAGAATTTCAAGTCATGTAGACAGTTTAAGTTCAAAGACGATTGGTTCATCCTCTGATAAAAGTTTTTACATTGTATTAAATAAGTTTCAAAGCGAACCAAGTGAACTCGGTCTTTTCAGATTAATAAAAGATGGAGACGATTCATTCCGAAAGGAAAAACTAGCTGATGAACCCATAGATCCAAACAAACCTATAGCAATCATCGTCCACGGATTGGTATCCAGTATAGGTGCTTCATTCTTCAATTTGTTTAATACACTAAGTCATGACTATGAAGTTTTTGGTTTTGAATACCTCACAGTAGATGAAAGAATAAGAGACAATGGGATTTTCTTGGCTAAAGAAGTAGAGAGTTTAAAGAAGAAGTATCCTCATAAGGAAATATTAATCGTAGCTCATAGCATGGGGGGACTGGTCAGCCGTTCTGCTTATATCGAACAAAAGGCACCGATAGATAAAATCATCATGGCTGGAACACCGAATAATGGCTCGATCTTGATTAGTGTCCCAATGTTAGCTCGAAAATGCTTAATCCTTTATGGCATACTTAGTAACATAATGGGCAAAAACTCAATAAAAAGTGAAGACTTTTGGCACTTGGTAAGGCCAGGGAATTTACAAGGTTTCCATGATCTCGCCAATAACTCAGATTTTATTAGCCAATTAAATTCAAGTGATTTAATAGATGCCAATAAAAAGTACTTTGCATTAGTCGGGAAAAATCTGGGTCTGTTGAATGACGGGATCGTACATACGGACAATATGGTGACCATTAACGAAATCAAAATTCCTCACACTACAAATGGATGGAATCATTTTTCGTATTTTAACGAAACAGATATAGATATTTACCTGAAACGAGCGATCAATTATTTAAAATAAGGACAAACAGAAACGAAGGAATTGACGTGGTCACATCCTTCGTTTTTTGTACTATATGAGCAGTCTTTGTCCATACAACCCCATTACCAGTTATTATTGAAGGAAGGAATGTTAGTTTACGAGAGAGGTGCTTTTGCAAGATGAAGGATTTTCAGGATTATGAAATGCTGGATGTGATTGGGGAGTTGTTTTCGGATGAAATCTCGATTGCTGTATCCGACGGGGAACACTATGTGTATTACCGTCCAAGCGTCCGAGTGGATTTGAAAATAAAGGCGGGGGACATGGTAAAACCAGGTTCGCTAGCCCACAAGGCACTATCCTCTGGACAAAAGGTCTCGGACTTCATCAATCGTGATGTGTTTGCTGTTCCATACCATGGCATGGCCGTACCTTTCCACCGTGATGGAAAAGTCGTTGGAAGCGTAACAGCCATTTATCCTTCTTTCACGGAAGGGAAGTCTGTCGTCATGCTGAAGACTCAGGACGGGTGGGTTCCAGTGCCATTTACAGATGTGAAGTTTCTGGAAGTGCGAGAGAAGAAAACGTATATAGAAGCAAATGGAGTTTCGGGTACTCATCGCAAATCTCTCCAGGCGTTTGAATTTATTTTGCCACGTGAGTTGTTCGTTCGTTGCCATCGCTCGTTTATCGTCAATGTCCACCAGATTCGCGAAGTCTTTCCGGATACGCATTCTACACTTGTGTTGCTGATGAATGACGGAACGAAAATTCCGGTGAGTCAATCCTATGCCAGCTATTTTCGGAAGTTACTTGATTTCTAATCTACTGTTTCAGCGAGGGATTTGCCTGTTTCAGCGGGTAAATCCCTGTTTCTTTCCCTAAACCTCAAAATCAGGATTTTGTTTGTTAGAATTATTAAAAAAGTCATGAATTAGAGGGTTTTTAATATGGAAGAAAAATTAAAACGAATCAAACATCCGGATTTAAAAAATCGCGTAGTTACGCCTGAAGAAGCGGCAACGTGGATTAATGATGGGATGACGCTAGGCCTAAGTGGGTTCACACGTGCAGGAGATGCGAAAGCGGTTCCATTTGCGTTAATCAAGCGTGCCGAAACTGAAACATTCAAAGTGAATATATATACTGGTGCTTCTCTTGGCTCGGATATCGATAAGGCTTTTGCAGAAGCGGGTATTGTCGGAAAACGATTGCCATTCCAAGCAGATCCGACTATGCGTGGCAAAATAAATGATGGGGAAATGCTGTTTGTCGATCAACATCTGTCGCATACGGCAGAATTTATTCGTGCGGGAGTTATTGGTCCAATTGACTTTGCAATTTTGGAAGCGGTTTCAATTTCAGAAGATGGCTTGATTATCCCAACGACATCGGTTGGAAACTCATCGATTTTCGCGGAACATGCGAAGCACATCATTGTGGAAATCAATATGGCGCAGACAGAAATGCTTGAAGGGCTGCATGATATTTATGACACTGGACAACAAGGTGAACGTAAACCGATTCCGTTAATGAACCCAGATGACAGAATTGGGACCTCTGGTATTAAGATTGACCCAGCGAAGATTAAAGGAATCGTGTTCACGAATCAGATGGACTCACCTTCTACGATCGTCGCTCCAGATGCTGAAACTAAGCAAATGGCAGACCATTTACTCGAATTTCTACGTTCAGAAATTCGCGTAGGAAGACTGACGGATAAACTCGCACCACTTCAATCAGGAATCGGCTCTGTGGCGAATGCTGTGTTACTCGGGATGATCGATTCGGAATTCACCGATCTTGATGTCTATTCTGAAGTGTTACAGGATTCGGTTTTCGACTTAATTGATGCAGGAAAAGTGAAATCAGCTTCTTGCTGTTCGATTACATTATCAGAGGACAAAATGGACAAAGTGTTCGGTAACTTTGAGAAGTACCGCGATAAACTCATCATGCGTCCTCAGGAAATCTCGAATCACCCGGAAATCATTCGTCGTCTCGGACTCATTTCAATCAATACGGCCTTAGAGTTCGACATTTACGGAAACGTCAACTCGACTCATGTATCAGGTACGAAAATGATGAACGGTATCGGAGGCTCCGGCGACTTTGCCCGAAACGCACGTCTTGCGATTTTCGTTACGAAATCCACCGCAAAAGGCGGCAATATTTCAAGCATCGTCCCGTTTGTGTCACATGTTGATCATACCGAACACGACGTGGACATCGTGGTCACCGAACAAGGCTACGCTGATTTACGAGGCTTAGCTCCACGAGAAAGAGTACTAGTAATTATTGAAAACTGTGCACATCCAACATATCGTGCACAACTATTGGAATATTACGCAGAAGCCTTAACACGTGGCGGCCAGACCCCACACGTACTCGAAAAAGCTTTCTCGTGGCATACCAACCTTAAACAAAATGGGACTATGCTACATGAAGTTGGGCAGTTGGTTTATTAATAAGAAGATGAAAAGATGCCTGTTGCTTCATTTAGAAATGAGTAACAGGCATCTTTAAATATTGGTAATTTTTACTTCTCTCAATATTTATGTATTTCTATGATAATATTATCATGGTTTTATTGGACTAAAGGATGAACAATGATTTAAGTGGAATCGTAGTCTCCAAAAACTAATGGTTCAATACATAAATTTGGAGGGAACATTTTTGCTAGACCTGCTTAGCTTAATAGGGATATTCCTGTTATACGTTTTATTATTTATATACTTTATCATCGTGTGCATCTTTTCTGCTTGGTGGAATATTCTTCTCGTCATATTGATTTTGCTAGTTGCTAAATGGTACAAGGTTAGAAAGAAAAAGGGCCAATCCATATGGCAATGGAGACTCGTGATTATACTAGCTTTACTTTTATTGCTATGGTTTTTGATTCCTTGCATTATTGAACACTATAAAGAATGGTATGAATAACCTGTAAGTGAATCTGAATCGGACACTGATACAGAGTCTGATACAAGTTTAATTGCACCCGTAAAAGTGACTGATGACTTTGATAAAAAGAAAAAGCAACAGGATGAAAAAGAAAAGGCTGAACAGGCTGCTATAGAAAGAGCAGAACAAGCCGAGAAGGAAAAATCGGCGCAGGCTGCAAGAGAAAAGGCCGAACAAGCTGCTAAGGAAAATTCAGAACGTTCCTGCTTGAAAATCAAAGGGAATATTTCCAGCTCAGGGGAAAAGATTTTTCATGTGCCTTCAGGAGACTTCTACGATATAACAGAACCTGAAGATACTTTCTGTACAAAATCCGCAGCGCGGGCTGCTGGGTATCGGGAATCAAAAAGATGATTGTTCCGCAGCAAACAACTTTTTTATAATTTAATTTAGAAATCCAGAAACCAATTGGTTCTGGATTTTTTTATGTTTTTGAGTTGGTGACATATAACAATACTACGAGATATCCCCAAAAAGTAGTGTACTCATATACTTCCTTCATCCGATTTTTCAATGCGAATGTTAGGAGAGGGACTATTTGAATTAAATCAAATTAATTTGGAAAAAATTTTTCGGGGGAAAAAACCTTGTTAGGAGTAAGTATTAAGGTTAAGTACTGAAAATGTCATAAAAAAGTTTATTGACGGTTTTAATTATTTTGATTATTCTAACATAAAGCTAAATTGTATACAGTCGACAGTCGACGAAAAAGAAATGAGATGAGGATCATAAAAGCAATCGTGAAAAAAAGGGCTACTTTAAAAACTCAAGTGTATGACTACTTGAAAGAACAAATCCTTATGGGTCGTTTGAAGCCTGGTGAAAGATTGATAGAGGAAAAGATTGCAGAGGAATTGCAGGTCAGCCGAAGCCCGATTCGTGAATCAATCCGTATGCTTGAAAAAGATGGGCTGCTTTTCGTAAATAATTCTGGCGGGGTGACGGTTGTTGAGCCGTCAATCGAAGATTATCAACATCTGTATGAGTGCCGGGTTGAGATGGAGCCGCTAGCCGCTTTTTATGCAGCTGAACGCAGGACCCATGAACAACTTGAGACCATTCGTACTTCTTTATTGCAGATGGGTAAAATTTCAGAAACGAATAACCTGAAAAAAGTCCATGATACGAATGTGAATTTCCATGAAGCCGTTGTTATGGCAACCGGAAACAAGTTTCTCGTTACCATGCTGACGGCATTTCGAGGAGTTAATAGTTTTTACCGCAAATCGATACTCGAAGAAAATCCGCTCCATATGGAACATGCCATTCATGAGCACCAACAGATTTTTCAGGCAATTGTGGATCAGGATGCGGAAGCAGCCAAGCGTTTAATGAAAGCTCATATTGAAAGCGATTACAATTTGTTTATGGAATTTTGCTCGAAAGATTTAGGAGGGTAAGAAATGTCAAAAAAGCTGCCACTTGAAGGTGTAAAGATTTTGGAATTAGGAAACTTGGTCGCTGCTCCATTTGCAGGGAAAATCCTTTCCGAGTTTGGTGCTGAGGTTATCAAAGTTGAAGAACCAGCGAAAGGGGACCCACTGAGAAATTGGCGTGTGATGCACAATGACACATCGGTTTGGTGGTATGTGCAATCTCGAAATAAGAAATCGATAACTGTGAATATGCGTGATCCTGAGGGTCAGCATATTATTCGTCAACTTGCAGAGAAAGTGGATGTAGTTCTTGAAAATTTCAAACCTGGAACTTTGGAAAGATGGGGTCTTGGATTGGAAGATTTACGTAAAGTCAATCCATCTATCATCATGACCAGGGTCTCAGGTTATGGTCAAACGGGTCCATATCGAGAAAAACCTGGATTTGGAAGTGTGGCCGAGGCAATTGGTGGCTTAAGGTATTTAACCGGTTATCCTGACTTACCTCCAGTGCGGGTCGGCATTGCATTAGGAGATTTGGTTGCTGGACTTTATGCAGTCATTGGAACGTTGATGGCGTTGCGTGCAAGAGAAGAAAATCCAGAAAAACAAGGCCAGCTCGTTGATGTCGCACTCTATGAATCTGTTTTTAGTTTACTAGAAGGAATTTTACCCGAATACGATTTAACGGGGATGGTAAGAGAACGGACAGGTAGTACACTACCAGGAATCGCCCCTTCAAACACATATGAATGTGCTGATGGAAAGCATTTGGTTATTGGTGGGAATGGGGATCAGATATTCAAACGTCTAATGACAGCAATTGGCCGAGATGACCTGGCGAATGACCCGACTTATTCAACCAACCAAGGGCGAGCGGACAATGTAATTTTCATTGATTCAACCATTGAAGAATGGACGAAACAGCATCCATTAAAAGAGGCTCAGCGAATATTAGATGAGGTATCCGTACCGGTAGGTCCTATATATGGCATCAAGGAAATTGTTGAAGATGAGCAATACAAGGCAAGGGAAATGCTGCAGGAAATAGTCTTGCCTGACGGAACTAAAGTTCTTGTTCCGGGGGTTGTGCCAAAGCTTTCGGAAACGCCAGGAGAAATCAAATGGAGCGGTCCAAGTCTTGGTCAACACAACGAGGAAATTTACACGGAGTTTATGAATTTTTCTTTTGATGAGTTCAAAAAACTGAAAGAACAAGGAGTCATATAAATGGCGGATGTGAAAATTATCGATGTCAGTCCCCGCGATGGGCTGCAAAATGATCCCAAGCTGATTTCAACCGTGGAAAAAGTGAATCTAGTAAAACATTTGCTAGAGGCCGGTTTAAATACTGTGGAAATAACTTCATTTGTTCACCCAGCGAAAGTGCCTCAGATGGCAGATGCTTCAGAAGTACTGAAAGAGGTAACTAAATGGACAAGCTTGCAAGCCATAACCCTTATACCAAATTTAAAAGGGTATGAGCGAGCAAAAGAACATTCACTTTCTGAAGTTAACTGGGTCAGTTCAGCTACTGAAAGTTTTAACCAGAAAAATATTGGTTTATCCATCGATGAAAACCTTAGTCAGTTTGAAACGCTTGTGGTACAAGCCAAAAAGGATGGGATCAAAACTTGCTTTTCAATTGCAGTGAGCTTCGGCTGTCCATATGAAGGTGAAGTGTCGGAAGAGCAAGTTCTGAATCTCGTAAAACGAGTGAAAGATGCTGGTGCTGATCGAATAGGTATTGCCGATACAATTGGAATTGCCACTCCAGATCAAGTGGAACGATTGATGAAAAAGGTTATTGAAGTCGCAGGCGAAACACCTGTTACTATACATTTGCATGATACAAGGGGGCTCGGATCTGCAAATGC
This sequence comes from Paenisporosarcina sp. FSL H8-0542, assembly GCF_038632915.1. Taxonomy (NCBI): domain Bacteria; kingdom Bacillati; phylum Bacillota; class Bacilli; order Caryophanales; family Caryophanaceae; genus Paenisporosarcina; species Paenisporosarcina sp. FSL H8-0542. Next base: position 2,823,116 of record NZ_CP152050.1, on the reverse strand, counting down.
GTATGCTGCTTATCAAGTAGGCGTTCGGATTTTTGAAACGGCGGTATCTGGCATAGGTGGTTGTCCATTTGCACCGGGTGCAGCAGGAAATTTAGCAACAGAGGATTTAGTGTATTTATTTCACCGAATGAACATCGACACAGGGTTGGATTTTGAAAAATTACTTGATGCTGCTGACTATGCAGCGAGTCTTTCTTCGAAAAATCCATTGGGTCGCATTAGACATGTAGAAAGAAAACAAACAAAGGGGATATTAGCATGAAAAAATGGATGAAGGCAATTATGTTCTTAATGATTTCTATGTTCTTATTGTCAGCATGTAACTCAAAAGAACCTGAAACAAAAGCAGTCAATGCAACTGGGGACGGGTACGAAGAAACGACTATCAGATTAGCTTATAACTTGCCGGCAGATCACCACATCGCTAAAGGGCTTGAAAAATTCGTGAAAGATGTCACTGAAAAATCTGATGGTGCTATAAAAATGCAAGTATATCCAGCAGGCCAATTATTAAATGATAAGGATATGAACCAGTCCATTCTTACTGGTGGCGTTGAAATGGGTGTCAATTCTTCGACGCTTTGGGCAAGTACAGTCCCTGCAATGGGTATTTTTGATGTTCCATACGTATTCTCAGACTATGAAAAAGCTGGTGAGGCTTTAAGCGGTGAATTCGGGAATAAATTACGTACTGCTATGGAAGAAAAGGGTGCCAAGGTTCTCATGTTTGCTGACTATGGTTATGCACAATTCGCAAACAACAAACGTCCTTTGGAATCACCTTCCGATTTTGAAGGATTGAAGATCCGCAGTATCGGTGACATTCCTTCTGAAATGATCAAAGCATATGGAGCTTCCCCTGTATTCATGGGTGGTGGAGAGGTATATATGGCACTTAAACTAAATACAGTTGACGGAGCAACATCAGGAACAACGGCAATGGTTCAAAGAAAGTATGATGAAGTAGCAAAATATTTAACTATCAATAATTATGCGTACCTCGAGTTTTTATTGGCAATTAATCAGGACTTCTGGGATAAACTTCCTACAAAAACACAAACGCTATTGACTGAAACTGCTAAGGAATCAGAAGAATGGATTCGTGCACAAGCCCAGTCAGAAGATGAAAAGACTGCTAAGCAGTTGGAGGAAAAAGGAATGGAAGTTTATGTAGTGCCTGAAGAGGACTTACCGCAGTGGAAAGAAGCAGCAAAACCTGCTTGGGAGGCATTCACTAAAAACTCTGGCGATTTAGGGAAAGAACTGCTTGAAATGGTTGATGAGCAGTAAGGAGGAAAAAACTAATGAAATCGCTGTATAATTTTTCCGATTTGCTCATTAGGTTTGGTGCTTATGCATCCGGATTTTTCATTATGGTGACAACTTTCATGATTTTCTTTGAAGTCGTTTCTAGATGGCTTTTCAACAAACCGACAATCTGGGCTACTGAACTGTCTATTTATGCAATCATCGCCAGTTGTTATTTAGGAAGTGCATATGCGGTACGAACCTATTCTCATATAACAGTGGATTTACTAATCAACAATGTTAACGATCGCATAAAGACATTGCTTGCTTATTTATCAAATGCCATGGGATTAGCATTCAGCATCATCTTTACTTATTATGGTATTCATCACGTGATGAATACCATAGAACTGGAAGTTACTTCTGCATCTTTGTTGCGTGTTCCGATGTACCTGCCTGAAATGTTCCTTCCTATCGGTGGCGTACTATTGTGTCTGGCGTTCATTTTGCAGATCGTTGACGGCGGGATACATAAGGGAGGGGAGCACATATGAATATTTTCTTTGTAGGTGGTTTGGGAACTCTCTTATTGCTCGGACTGCCGGTTGCGTTTGCTCTTGCTACTCTCGCAGTCGCGGGGATGTTCTTCTTTAATGGCGGAACCTTTTCTTTTATGCAAGTTCCAATCATTTCCTATAAGGCACTTGATGACTTTTCTCTAACAGCATTACCGATGTATGTTTTGATGAGCCAGGTTTTATTGGTCAGTGGAGTTGGCCGTGATCTATACGAAATGGCTAGCCGCTGGTTCCGCCATTTCCCAGGCGGTCTCGCGATTGCCACACTTTTCTGCTGTGCCATATTTGCTGCAATATCTGGATCGAGTGTAGCTACTGCGATAACTATTGGTTCGGTTGCTTTGCCAGAGATGGTCAAGCGTGGATATAACAAAAGACATGTATTAGGTCTGCTTGCTGCCGGTGGTACATTAGGGATTTTGATTCCACCAAGCGTACCAATGATCATCTATGGATCAGTGACCGGTGAATCCATCGGAAAACTGTTCATCGCTGGAATTATACCTGGACTCATACTGACGCTTTCTTTCATGGTATTTGCTGCCTACCAAGCACGCCACCTTAAAGATGCACCTGCGACATGGAAAGAGAGAATGGATGCGACCAAAACAGCCATCTGGGGATTGATGCTGCCTGTAATCGTAATTGGAGGGATTTACACAGGTATTTTTACTCCAACTGAAGCGGCTGCAGTAGGTGTCGTGTTGAGCTTTGCGATTGCTGCATTTTTCTACCGTAATTTGAACTTGGAAAACTTCAAGAAAATCATTATTTCTACTGTTAAAACAAATGCGATGATATTGTTCATCATTGTCGGTGCGATGCTGCTTGGCTATATCATGACAATCTTGCAGATTCCACAAACTATTACTACCTATGCAACTGAACAGGACATCAACCCATGGGTCGTCTTTATTTTGATTAATATTGTGCTATTGATCTTAGGTATGTTCCTGGAAACGATTTCGATTTTGGTTATAACATTGCCAATCTTATATCCTATCATCGTGGCATTAGGCTTTGACCCAATCTGGTTCGCAATCATCATGGTAATCAACATGGAGCTGGCTTTGATCTCACCTCCAGTCGGACTGAACTTGTTCGTATTGAAAGGAATCGATCGAACAAATACCATCGACGAAATCGTAAAAGGCGTGATTCCTTATGCTATTATCATGCTACTATTAATGGTCCTACTGTCGATATTCCCAGAGATTGCAACCTTCTTGATTAAAGAAGATTTGCATTAGATGGTTTCGACTATATTAAATTAGATTTGTAAATCAAAAGGGAACTAGTCAGTTGATGACTTAGTTCCTTTTCTTAACTTTTTCAATTCAAAGAGTAGGATGGACACCGAGATTGGCAATTGGTTGGTAGTATCACTGCTATCACGAAGGGAAGTCGGTCATCAAATTGAAGACGCAAAACTGTTGCTCTAAAGACTGCTACCGATTGAGACTTCATAATAAAAATCCGTATGGCAATTTTCCGTTGACTCCATTATGAATCGAAAAAGAAAAGACTCTCCAAAGAGAGTCTCATGTGATATAGCGTTAGTCGTTTTCAACAGAGTTTTCTAATTCGTCTTCAGTACTTGGATTGCGATTAGCTTGAACGTTATCAACACCATTAGCAGATGTGGAATCTGATTCCGGGTTTGGCAAAGGGTCAGAAATAGGAGCGGGTTCAGGAACCGGTGTTGAAGGTGCAGGAATTTGAACAGGTTCGGTTGCTGGTTCCTGTTCATTTTCATTTGGTTTCGATGAATTTTCTCCTTCTGAGACAGGAGGGACTTCAGGAATCGTTTCAGGAACAATAATAACCGCTTGGTCCATTTGAGCGATTGCTTCGTTCATGATTGAATTGATTTGTGCAGTAATTTTATCTTGTTGTTCAGTTGTATCAACATTCAAATTCTCAATTAACTCATTTGCATACTGACGGAGTGAAGCAATACGATCAGACTTCTGTTTTTCCGTAAATGCATCTAGTTCTTGTTTAGCAGAATCCATTTCGTTTTTCAATTCTACTTTCAATTGAGCTAGAAGTATTGTTTTTTCATCCGTAATCGCTTTATCAATTTCATTAAGGGATTGGGATTCTTTATTTTTAAACCAATTAATCAATAGCGTGCTTACATCTGCATCTGCGAACGTAGTTTTCACTCCACTGCCAATCCCGAGAGTTAGCACTACTACGGCTACCAACAAAATTATCTTTTTTCTCTTTTGAATCTTTTTATATTTCTCAAGTCTGCTCAGCATTTCGTTACCTCCAGTTACAACAATAAGGACCCCAAACTACGAGGTCCTTATTGAGTATTAAATTACTAATTAAATGCCGTTAACAACAGCTTGTAATGCATCTTTTGCAGCATTTTCCATTTCAAGTGCTTTTGCGTCAATAAGTAATTTTTGAGCAGCAACTAATGCATCACGTTTAGCAGTGATGGTGCCACGAAGTTCAACAATCTTAGCATCAATTGCAGCTATAATCGCTTCTGTAGTTGCTGCTTCTTTTGTATCTAATTGAGTTTGAAGTTCTCCTTTTGCGTCAGCAATTGCTTTTTCTAATTCAGCAACAGCTGAAGCCGTATCAGCTTCTAATGCTGTAGTCAAGTTAGCACGTGCAGTAACACCTTTATCTCCAGTGAAAGAAGTTAAATCAGAATTTGCATATGCTAAAGCTCCTCTTCCAGCTTCATTGATTAATCCATTTGCCGCAAATTTAAGTGTTGCAAACTGACCATCCATATATCTTTCAATTTGTGCTTGTTTTGCATCAATAGAAGCGATGTGTTCTTGAGTTTTCGCATCGATATTATCACTTGCTTTATTAGTTGCACTAGTTCCATCAGCTACAATACTTGTTCCAGCTGCTGTTTTTAAGCCTTCATATTCACTAGCCCAACCATTAACTTTTCCACTCACATTATCTTCCACATCATTTACGATGTTTGAAGTAGCTAAACCAAACTGACCAGCATACCAATTTTGCAATTTTGCTCCAGCATCCGAATTAGCAAATGCTGCTCCAGCGCTTGATAATAATACTACTGATACTGTTCCTGCGATTACTTTACCTTTGATTGTTTTTAACATTTGAATGTCCCCTTTGTGGTTGGTTTTTTGAATGAATTCAAGCATTTTGCAAGATCCATTTGAATGCTACTCACTTAATACTTCTTCTAAAATTTCTTCTACGCTTTGTTCGATGTCTTCTTCGATATCCTCATTAATATTCGCTTGTTTTGAATACACTTTGAGGTTTTCATCTTTTAATTCTGAAACTGTTTGTTCCAAGCGATTTTCTGTATCGATTTGGTATTGTTCAATTTCAGTTGTTGCTTCACTAACACGTTTTGCCGTGAAGCTTGCAAGCGAGGTATCAAAAGATTGTTTGGCTTCGCTTACAAAGATTTTAACGTTCGAAAACGTTCTCCAGAGTCCAGCACCTGTTTCCACCCCTAATTTCATGCTTTCATTTTGAAATGAATGCTCATACCAATTAGAAAGGTTGGCTGCAGAATCGGTTTTTGCATACATGGTTCCTGCACCAAGTAGCACAGAGGATGCAATAATAATTCCAAAAATCTTTTTCAATAATTCCTCTCCCTTCCAATTGCTTGTACGATTCTTTCAAAACGGTCAGCAACAATTGGAGCAAATAGCTGATGCAAATGTTGTTACGAATAAGCTGAATTGAAAAGTTGATTCATTCTACCTCTCCCTTGGGGCCAATAGACCAGAATAATTTATAGTAAAAGTGAAGTTTCACTTTATACCCAAAATGAAAACTCTTACATTTATTACTAATAAATTAGATATAAATATCTATTCTATTTACAAAAAATAAAACGATTCATTTTTCATTGATTCGTTTTTCCTACAACCTTAATTTAAGTCATAAAAAGTTATTAGTACATAAGAGGTTTTGTAATCTTCTGTCGATAACCTATTTTTCTTTGTATTTAAAAGTCGAAACAGTAAAAAGGAGATTAAAAATGGTCATTAAAGTTTTAGTGAAAAATCATTTTCACATAAAAAAAGCTTGTTCTTAATTCCTATTAACTACCATATGAAAGTTGTTCGTTTACGTATTTTTCCGATATAAGGAGTGAGAGCGTTAGAGCAACTTGCATGACATAAAAGCATCAAGCTAAAAAGTAGCATTTACTCAAATGGCCCATATTGGAAGAGATTTTAATCACAATTGAGGGTTGGAATATAGAAGTGATGTTTACATATCATTGTATTGAAATCTGTTATAGAATTAAAAAAGTTTAATAATTGGTAATTATTATTAAGAAAGGAATGGGAAAATGAACTTAACTTATGAAATTTTACCTGACGAAAAGATTGAATGCCTTCGAGATACTTGCAATGAACTTATGACTTTTCAAAAGTCAAAAGCATACATAACTCCAGAACTCTTTGACAACATGAATTTTGACACACGGTTGATGCCTTCTGTTAAAAAAGCATTACATAATTACACGGTAGTCGTTAAAGATGGTGAGCAGATTGTTGGGTATGTCTATTCGAATATCTCTCCTAAAGAAACATATTCAAATGAATTTGCCACTTTTTTTGACCTATCTAGTGTTAATAGAATGAATGTAGGGTGTTTATCGCAATTTTATATTAAAGAAGAATATAGACAATACGGAGTTGGGTCGACGCTTTTTAAGTTGTCGATGGAGTGGTTGAAACAATTTGAAGATGTGGAGGATTATTTTATCTTTGTCTCAAATGGTAACGAAGCCGCATTAGAATTCTATAAACGTAAAGGCTTTACTGTAAGTCATAAAATCTTGGAAGAGTTTATCACGGTTTTACTAAACAAGTAAGTGAGTATACGTAAATTCAAATTCAACATAAAGGGATCTGGAATATGGAAAAAAAACTAGCTCATCATTTAAGCATATATCTGGAACAATACAAAGAGCCTACTTATGAAGTGAGTAAATTGCCTACACTTAATAACACCTTGAGTCAATTCCATCAATGGGCGAATGGCAAGCCGGTGATTGCTGCCTATGACGTAGCTAAACCCGGGGAAGAAAGCTATTATTTCTTACTCATCGATTGGCATCGAAATGACAACTATTACTTGGTGATATATGCGCATGATAAATCCACTACAATTGCCGAGCTGAACAAAATAATCGAAGAAAATGGTGTCAACTTTCTATCGTGGAAATACAACCCTTTAAAAAGGGATGGCAAAAATGACATTCGGAAGTCGTATTATAAGCAAATCTTTGGATCGACGACAATGAATATTCCATTTCCAACATCAACTGTGGAAATCGAGGATTTTTTGACTCAGTTGTTCAAGCTTTGTCATAACCGCGTTAGAGCGGACAATATTGTAGACATATATGATTTTCAATAGAAAGAAGTGATTTACCTCATAGGGAGGCAACTGAAAAAGATGTGTTAGAGAGTGGAGTAAGTGCTTCCAATTAAAAAAGGAGAGATTTCGTTCAAAAATTGAACGAAATCTCTCCTTGTCCGTTGATATTCTATACTTTGATTCCTTCATTAAGATTATAATTCGTTTGAGATTTACTGCGAATATGGCGGTGGTTCCTTGTATTTGCATATCTATGTTTTAACTCACTGTTTTTTGCTTCAATTTTATAACGAGATTTTGCTTTCCCTTTAAATAAGAGACTGTTGATTTGAAATCATTCAAAACACCACCTATATTAAGTACTTTTATTATACAAAAACTATGCCCTAAATCTCTGATCATTTAAATTTAGTAGGTGATTGTAGTGAAAGGCGGCGACTCCAGCGGGAAAAGCGTGTCCAGGTGAGACCCCGCAGGCGCTTGCGACGAGGAGGCTTACAGACCGCCCGCGGAAAGCGTCCGCCTGTAACGAAAATCTACAAAATCGTTTAACAGGGCCATTAAAACAGAAAAGCCACCCTATCTCAAAATGGAGAAAGGATGAGCGCTGGTTTAATTTTTATTCATAATCAAAAGCATAGGAGCGGCCGAAATTGCATCTTCGGCCGCTTCCTTTTTGTAAATAAGCTTTCAATTCTTTCGTTTGCCCAACGGAACTTGCATATACATAAACAGCCTTGGGAAAACTCATATTGTTTAGACGGGGCAAAAAGGGAATAATATACATACATAGTTTTGTTGAAAAGGGAGGACTGGCCATGAAAATCAGAATCGAATGGAATTACAGAACACCGAAAGGAACCGAAACCTTCTTCCAATCCGAAGAATTGCCGATTGCGCATGCTTTGCTGATTGCGGAAGATTTAGAGCGGACGAAGCGTACAAAAAAGGTAACGTACACGGATGAGCACGATAGCACGTGGACGGTGAAAGAAATGAAACAATACTTGAAAGGGCTTGAAACCGAACCACATAACATCACGGTTCATTTCGATGGTGGGTTTGATGTCGCGACAAACAGTTCTGGATTAGGCTGCGTCATCTATTATGAACAGAGCGGGAAGTCATACAGATTGCGACGGAACGCGCCTTCTGCCGAACTGATTTCAAATAATGAGGCGGAATATGCGGCACTTTACTTATGCCTGCAGGAACTCGAGCTCTTGAACGTCCATCATCTCCCGGTTAAAATCGTTGGGGATTCCCAAGTGGTCATCAATCAGTTGAATGGGGAATGGCCAGCGCTCGAATCTAATCTCTCCCAGTGGGCAGACCGGATTGACGAAAAGCTAAATGAACTTGGTCTCCAGCCCGAATACCAATTGGTTCCACGTAAATCGAATGCCGAAGCGGACCGATTAGCGACGCAGGCATTGAATGGGATTGAGATACTGGCGACTAGTGAGTTGAAGGTAGAGTAGGAAATAATAAAGCATATAAAAGAAGCAGCCTTGGAAATCTATATCGATTTCTGGGGCTGCTTTTCATTATTGTTCTAAAATGGTGAACTGAACGCCACCAAACGTTTCGTCATTCAAGAATACTTGAACCAATAGAAAAGCGTCATGTTTATTGTTTGCCCAGTAAGCAGCTAAACGATAACCATCATCCACCTCTACCCAATCCGATTCAAGTTCATCAGCTTCCCCGTATGTTAAACGAAGCTGATCGTACATGTAGTCGAAATAGTTCTCAATTGTTTCTAAGTCAGGCGCATTATCTGCCACATAGTGATAAACCGATATGGAGACGAGTTTGTTGTTTTCGAATTCGTAATCCACGTCCGCCATTAATCCGTAAACCGTTACATCCGTGTAGGTCAAATACTCATTTTCTTGACTGTAGAAAACACCACCTGAGAGGCTCTTGACTTGTTCCATCGTCATCCCAAGTGAAATCTTATCAAGGGTGGGAGTTTGTACTTGTATTGGGAACGAAGCGTTAATGCTCGCATGGGTTTTACTGCTATATTTCTTCACTAAAGGCATAAACACTTCTGTGGAAATCGCGAAATTCAGGTTAGCACTCAAACTATCAAAACCACTGCTTGTCATCCCGATTAGTTGCCCACTCGTATCAAATAATCCACCACCAGAACTGCCGTGGTCAATATCTGCATTAGTTTGAATCAATGAAACGCCATTAATTGTACGGAACGAACTAATAATGCCTTCCGAAACTGTATTTTGCAAGCCGATGGGGCTTCCGATTGCAACTACTTTTTCACCTTTAGCGAGCCCTTTGCTGGAAGGACGAATTGCAACAGTTGCTGTTTTGAACGTTTTCGTTGTTTTGATTAAGGCAATATCTTTTTTGGCATCGGATTCCACAATGCCTTTTACATCCAACTTTTGACCGTTAGTGAAAGTGACAGTCGCATTCGTCACACCATCCATGACATGGTGGTTTGTTAAAATCAAGCCATTTCCAACGACGATTCCACTGCCTTGTCCTTGATCAGTATCAATAAGCACAATCTTGGCATCGTTTAAGCTTACAATTTCTTTTGTTGTATAGACTTTTTTGGTTGCTTTTGGAACTGGTATATACTTAATGGAAGAAGACTTCTTAACAACATTACTCCCAGTCAGCTTATAGACACCACCAAAGCTTTTTGACTCTCCAAAAATCCCATGCTCATTTCCTTTTTTCAACTTCTTCACAAATTTCAACTTACCATTACTAACCGAATATAAATCAGTATCCTTCAAAATCTGGATTTTACCGACCATCCCAGTTTGAATCTCAATCTTGCCCCACATGTTTTTCGACGCTGCAGAAACGGGCGTACTTGAGACTGTGAAAAATAAAAAAGCAGATAACAACAAAATAATTAACTTTTTCAATGATAACAATTCCTCTCGTTGCAATATTTCAACAATACAATTAATACCATATGTGCGTAATAAAAGCACTATGAAAATATAAATATTGGAAATTATATAAACAAATAGAGTAGCGAATGGGGTCCGAGCTTTAATAAACGTTCGTTTTTTTGTTCATAGTGAAAGCTTTTAACCGATAATAAAAATAGTAGTGGGAAGTTACTAAAAAGATTTTGTTGTCGGTTTCGTTATAGGTAATTAAAATGATAAGAGATGTCGAGAATAATAGCGCTATTCATACATATAGAATGTTTTTCTTGAACTTGTTTTTACAATGCCAAGTTTACTTGAAAGGGGAAGTCACATTGAAAAGTTTCGTTATGGGTTTATCTGTGACTTGGCTATTATGCTCTTATGGAAATGCCACTGTTTCTGCCGAAGAGTACGAAGAGAAACGAATGCTCGTTGTATTTGATGAAGAACTTAATGAGCAGGAAATGAAAGAGACGGTGTTGGAAGCTGGCGGTGAAATGACAGAAGCCTATACAGAGGTGGATATGGCGTCGGTCGATTTGACTTCAGTAGAAGCTGAAAATCTAAGAAAAGACCCTTTTGTGCACCTTGTCGAGGAAGATATCATCCTCAAGCTCAATAACCAATGGGAAGATTGGGGGATTGCGTCTACTAGAGTTCCAACAGCTTGGGATTCTGGATTTACAGGTAAAGGAATCAAAGTCGCAGTCATAGATTCAGGAATTTCTCCGCATAGTGACCTTGACATTGCTGGAGGTATTTCGACGGTTGGTTACACCTCTTCCTACAAAGATGATCAAGGACATGGAACGCATGTGGCTGGAATCATAGGTGCACGCAATAATAGTTTTGGGGTGAGAGGAGTCGCCTATGAGACGGAAATTTATGCAGTAAAGGCATTTGACCGTAACGGCGAGGCTTACTTATCGGATTTAATCGAGGGAATCGATTGGTCGATTGCAAACGGCATGGACATCATCAATTTGAGTTCAGGAACACAAACAAGTACTCGTTCATTCCTTAATGTCGTTAACAAGGCCTATGACAGTGGGTTATTGATTGTGGCGGCCGCTGGAAATGATGGAGCCCCGAATGGTCTGGGTGACACGGTCGATTTTCCAGCGCGTTATGCTTCGGTAATCGGTGTCGGTGCTGTTAACAGTTTTTTTGAACGGGCACCCTTTTCCTCCACTGGTCCAGAAGTCGAAGTGGCAGCTCCAGGTGTGGAAATATTGAGTACCTATTTAGACAATCAATATGCTTATATGAGCGGAACGTCAATGGCGACGCCATATGTGACAGGTCAACTTGCGTTGTTAAAGCAAGCATATCCTGAATTGACAAATGAGCAGCTTCGACTCGTTCTGATTGAACATACTAAGGATCTAGGCGCGGCAGGGAGAGATCCGTATTTTGGTTACGGTTTTATCCAGGCAGCTTCTTTCCTGGATCCGGTTGATTTCCAAAAAGCAAATCCACAAGCGGCTCCGGAGTTCCAGGATGTCACATCTTTCTATTCACCAGCAGTTACGTATTTGGTCCAAAATCAAATTACACGTGGCATATCTACGACTGAATTTGGCGTATCGAAAAATATCAAACGCGCGGATGCAGCCATCTGGTTGGCCAAAGAACTTGGCTTGAATAAGGAAACTGCAAAAGCATCTGGATTTACGGACGTACCAGACCGCGCGATTGGGGCAGTCAATGCACTTAAAGAAGCAGGAATCGTTGGTGGTAAAACGACCACGAGATTCGGAGCTTACGATACATTGACTCGTGGAGAAGTGGCCATTATCCTTCAACGTGCGTACAAGCTTTCTTCTGACGGAAGTAAATACCCTTTTTCTGATGTATCTCCGAAATACAGCGATGCAGTCGGCGCTTTGGTTGCAAACTATATTACAGATGGTATCTCTCCTACGAAATATGGCGTTTCTAATTCGATAACCCGTGGTCAATTGGCAGTGTTTATGTATCGGTTGTCAAATTAATAGTGAATTCTCTCTAATACAACGAAATTTTTGATGCAAAAAACAAGGTACGGAGTGAATGTTCACTCCGTACCTTGTTTTCATTTTTCACCTTATGAGAATCAACCAATTATATGAATGATAACTATTTCAAATGGTTGGCCACGTTCTTTTACGTTTAGAAGCATTGATAGGAACGAATCTTGTGCGTATTCAAAATGTGATATGTCCATCCCCGCCTTCTTCTCCAGCGATAGCAACGATTATTTGTCTTCCTACGAAGGTAGGGGAAAACCAAAAGCTTCTGCTGTTTCTTAGCCAAATATAGGTGTTGCGGTATAAACAATTCCTGATTCTGCTGGGTCCGACCTGCCATGCGGGGATCGGTGGAGAGAAGTCAGGGGGTGGTACCATTGGTGGGAGGGTAGCACCGGGTGGGGATCCAAATGGGGGTGGCTCAACATAATCATTTGAGAGCTCTTGTTGGAACCCTTGTGGAAAGCGTGATGAATCAAATTCATCTCCATTCCGATAAAAAGGATTATTTGTCAAAACTTCTACCTCATTCCTCGTAATCTACCCTTCAGCATATGTCACACTGCTTGCTTGGAGTGGGGAGACACACAGACGAGGTTTATATTCAACCGAAATAAACAAAGCAACAAGCACCTCATCTTTATCGACGGGTGCTTGTTTTATGAAACTTTAATTCTCTTATTTCGGATCGATTTTCGTTGCATCACGAGTTTTTAATCCATGGGAAAGGAAATAAAAAAACGCACCCCCGAGCATGGCCAAACACAATATAAACCCAATTGTAAGCGCTAAATAATACGACATATGTACCGCCTCCTTTGTGGAGTATATGCAGGGACATGCCAGTATTTGATAGGGTGGGGAAATATATTTGAATGTTAGTTGTTACATCATATTTGGTCGGAGAAACTGGATGGAAAGGATTAACACAGGTTTGATGCCGATTAAATTGCAGTCGATGCGGATTAATTAGCAGCCGGTGTCAATTAATCGAAAGTGAAGCCGTTTAGGCTATATGAAATGCAGAAAGCTGCCGAAATTGTATTTTCGGCAGCTTCCTTTCTAGGTATGAAGTTGTCTATTCTTTCGTAACCCGAAGGCTTTTAAAATACATCTTCGGCTGCTTTTCTATTTAAACAGGTATTCTTTTTGGGTTTCGTAGTACTTCATAAATTCAATAAAGTCGGCTTCGTAATCGGCGACGGTTTTGTGTTCGACGTTGTCGAGTGCGGATTTTTGGAATCTATTGATTAGTTGATGCAATGTTTTAAGGCGATCTATATCTTCTTCTGTGGCTTGGTTGCCTCTTGCTTTGCGGTGGACTTCGCTGAGAACAACGTTAGTGTCATAATCGAAGTCAAAGCTATGATAAGCTACGGTTTGTCCTGCTGGATTAATGTTAACGACAAATCCAGACAACCAGTGTAGCCGTTCTCCCAGCTCTTTTTGACTTCCGCCTTGTTCGTAACTTTCAATCGTATCCTTTAGAGCGTATTCAAGCTGGGCGTACTCGAGTACATATGCTTTGAGTTGTGTTTTTTCAAAGTTGGCGCGCTGTTGAACGCTCCACATAAGTGATATGCCGAGCAGGATAGCAAGTATGATGGTGGCGAGTTTCCAGTTATTCATGGTTATTTCCCCCTAGATTTCCATTTTACTGAAAATTTAATAGAAGAGGATAGGTACAAAAGCCATTTTTTGTGTCTAGAGTTAACTTAGTTGGAAAAATGGGAGAAGTGGAGCATATATCTAAGGCAAGGGGGCGGCTGAAATTGCATCTTCAGCCGCCTTCTTTTGTGAAATGGTGTGACGCTTCTTTAGTAAACTGAAAAGTTATTGAAATCTTCATTCTTTTCTGACAAAATGAAATGAATGAAGATTCAGACTGATGGGGGTTGGGATGATGTATGCGACTTTAGGGAGTATTTTCGATCAGACGGTGAGTAATTTTCCGAATCGAGAGGCGCTTGTGGATTTGAAGCGGGGGCAGCGTTGGACGTATGGGGAGTGGCGGGACGAAGTACACCGTTTGGCGAATGCGCTGAGTTCGGCTGGGGTTGGAAGAGGAGATCGGGTGTCGACGTTTTTGTTCAACACGAGTGAGCTTGCGACGACTTTATTTGCGTGTGCCAAAATTGGGGCTATTTTTAATCCAATAAATTTCCGGTTGAAGTCGGAGGAAGTGGCATATATTTTAAATGATGCAAAACCAAAAGTTGTGATGTTTGAAGATATTCTGAAGGATCAGGTGGCAGTGATTCAGCCACAGTTTCCAGAGATTCAGTTTTGGTTTATTAATGAGAATACACCAGATTTCGCAATCAGCTATCACTCGGAGGTTGGCAGTGCGCAGTCGACTGCTCCAGCAGTGGAAGTAGACGAGTCGGATACGTATGCCATCATGTATACGAGTGGAACGACGGGGCGTCCGAAAGGCGTGATTCACCGTCACCGTGATATGGCGGAGCAAAGTCTTATTTGCACGGCGGTGTTGAAGTATACGAAAAATGATGTTGGGCTTGTAACGGCACCGATGTTTCATTGTGCTGAACTGCATTGCTGTGTGATTCCGAGGATTCAGGCAGGTGCGAAGAGCGTTATTATGCATCAATTCCATCCGCAAGTTGCGCTTGATACGATCGAGCAAGAAAAAGTGTCGGTGATGTTCGCGGTTCCAACGATGTGGAGCATGATGGCGGACCTTGAAGGGGCAGCGTCGAAAGTCGGGACGTTGCAACGAGGGTTGTATGGTGCTGCGCCAATGGCTCCCATTCTTGTTAAGAAAGTAAAAGAAGTTCTGGGTATCGATTTGATTCAGGCATATGGCCAGACGGAAATGGGGCCGGCGATTACGTTTCTAGAGGAAGACGAGCAGCTAACTAAAGTGGGTTCAGCTGGGAAACCTGCATACAATCATGAAATCCGCATTGTCCAGCCGAATGAGATTGGGCCTTCCGAGCCAGATGCTATTTTGAAACCGGGCCAAGTGGGCGAAATCATCGTAAAAGGTCCTTGCATGATGGCCGGTTATTTCAATCGCGAGGACGCGACTGAAAAGGCGCTGTATAAAGGTTGGTACCATTCAAGTGATTTGGGGTACATGGATGAAGACGGCTATTTGTATGTGGCAGACCGTGTGGATGACATGATCATCAGTGGTGGCGAAAATATTTATCCGCGTGAAGTGGAAGATGTGCTGCATGAACACGAATCGGTGCAGGATGTAGCGGTGCTTGGGATTCCTGATGAGAAGTGGGGGGAGTCGGTGCTGGCGTTTATCGTGACGCAGAATCCTGAACTTACGGCGGAAGAGCTTGAAAAATTCTGTAAAGGAAACGACAAACTGGCTGGTTATAAACGTCCGAGGCATTATCAGTTTGTTAATGAATTGCCGCGAAATGCTAGTGGGAAAATTCAAAAGTTCTTGTTGCGGGAACAGCGAGTGGAAAGCGGCAGTATTTTGTAATGTTTAGTTTGGCGTGAGAATGAAGGTTTTACAGTTAGGGGAATCCTGTGAAAAGTAAAGCAGTGACGATAATTGTAGGTATGATGATGAGTATGGGGATGTTGTTTGTTGGTTTTTTTGCGTTGGATCGAGTGGCTAAGAAAGAAGAGACTGTAAAAGTACAGGGGAACGTACCTAAGGAAGACGATGAACTGCCTGTAGTTGAACAGCCTGAAAAAGTCGAGCAGTTGGAAACCTTGCCGAACGCGGAAAACGAGGTTGCAAAATGGAATGCGACAGCATCTGAGTTCATAGAGAGGTATCCTGAGTTCAGGTTTGATGCGTCTCGGATAGTAAAAGATGAAATGAAATCCAATGATGAAGTTACGACGTTTTCGCATGAGTTCAACACTGCGGTGAAAATCAGCTTGGTCTACACGGTAAATAACGAAACCGAAGAAATCATTGAAATGAGGCTTATCTGTCATGATACCGGTCCGGATAGTGCCGCCATTTTTCATACAATGAGCATGTTCATCAGTTATGTCGATGACGAGATCCCGACAGACCGTGCGGGTGAATTTTTAGGGGATAACACCTTTACAATTAGGGAATCGGGTATTTATGAACTTGAATTGAACGGGAAAAAATATGAATATTTATCGGATATGGATCAATTTATTCGTACACTGGTTTATCGAGTTGAGAGCTAAAAGGTCCTTTTCAAACACATGATAGAAATGAAAATCCAGTAGCTTTTCAGGCTACTGGATTTTTGTCTTTAAGTCATAACAAAACCCACCACCACATGTAATTTGTTACGTGTGGTGGGTAATCCGAGAAGCAGTTGTTACTGTTCGATTTTATCGATGATAATACTCGGTATGGTGATTTCTCCACCCATTGTCGATTCGTAAGTTAACAAACCATCTGATGTACCCATCAAAGTAATCAAGTCGTCTTCTAAAATACGAGAATCTACTATATATGAAACGTAACTTGCATAAATAATCTTATCGTAATCGTCATTGACGGCAATTCGAACTTGGGTTTCACCATCGCCTTCCATCACTTGAATAACCTTACCGTAAAATTTAACTTTTTCGCCATAGAACTTGAAAATGCATCTTCAGCCGCTTGTTTCGAATAATTGACTTGTTGTAGAGTTATTGATGGAAAAGTTTGGACAGGGCATCGATTGGATGAAATCGTTTGGTTCCGTATAGAAACCAATGAAAAAGGAGCAAAAGCATGACAGGAAAGACACACATCATAGGCGGTTTGACAGCAAGTCTTGCATACGCACAATTTACAACATCTGATCCCGTACTATTGGTAGGGGCGGGGGTTATCGGAGCGTTGATTCCGGATATTTGTCATGGCGGCAGTAAAATTGGACGAACATTCCCGTTCATTTCGAAAATGATTAATGTGATTTTCGGACATCGTTCTTTCACTCACAGCTTGTTATTTTTATTCATCATTTCGATTCTAATGAAATCATTTGTAACAAATGAAGCAGTGATAGAAGGAATTTTGGTCGGGATGGTCAGTCATTATGTGCTGGACATGATGACACGTAATGGCATTAAGTTGCTATTTCCATTCAAAATACGTGTACGATTCCCATTGACGACTAAAACAGGTGGCACAGTGGAATCACTCGTGCTCGCTGCACTGTCGGTTCTTTCGGTGTATTTCGGGTATGAAGCGTTTAGGGTTTATTTATAAGAAGTGAGGATGAGAGAAGCGACCATGTCGTTTCTCTCATTTTGATGATAAGGTATTGTGCAAACTGGAGACCCGTTCTGTCAACTTAGAAGTAGGATAATTAAGTGAAACATTACGCCAACAGTAAAGATTAGAAAGCGAAGCGTGCAATCCCAATTAAATGGGGGAATCAAAGAAATGTGTAGGTATAAGGGATGGTTTTGGAAGGACACTGCCATTTATAGTGAAATTTCCTATATACTTCAAATGGAAGGTTTAGGCATTAGGGGATTTTAATTACATTCTTGGTGATTTCTCTTCCAACATAAACGAATAATGGAGGTTTTAACGTTGAAGAAGTGGAAATGGAAAATCGCTTTATCGGCATTGTCTTTGTCGCTTGTCTTGCCACTGTCTGCAGGGGCAGCCGGAAAGTTTTCGGACGTCGGACCACGTTTTGAGAAAGAAATAACGTATTTGGCGATGCGCAATGTGGCAAAAGGATATACTAATGGTACGTTTGGAGTCAATGCAACTGTCTCTAGAGGCGAAGCCGTAGTGATGATTGTCCGTGAACTTGGAATACGATGGGATGGTGCTAAGGATCCAGGCTTTACAGATTTTAAAAAAGGTGACGGTTTTTATACAGAAGTAGCTGAAGCTGTTGAACATGGTGTGATTCAAGGGAAAGTGGCCAAGGATGGTACACGCTATTTTGATCCGAGTGGTTCCTTGACTCGTGCGGAAATGGCCATCATATTGGCACGTGCGTATGATATTCCGCTAGATCGTAGGGACATTCCTTTTAAAGATGTTTCTTCAACTACAACTGGGAAGAAGGAAATCGATGCGTTATTCAATGGCGGAATATCATTTGGCTATGAAAATTTGTACTTTAAGCCCTATGCAAAAATTACCCGACAAGAGTTTGCAGGATTCCTTGGACGAACAGTAAAAAAAGAATTTAACCCAATGTATATGGAATATGTTCATTACGACCCGGACACTCTGCAGCGGGTGAAAACGACATGGCTGACAGAACAACAATTGAATGCAATGGAAACTGAAATGATTGAGTTGATTAACAATGCCCGTATAAAAAAGGGGTATGAACCAATCGTTTTAAATGAGCGTTTACAGGATATGGCTGGTTTGAAAATTAGAGCGATGGCTAAATATCCATCTGATGAGAGAGTCATGGACATATATAAATTTTATGAAGATAAATATGGAGAGAAACTAAACGGAGATTATAGTGAGCGTTATGCAAATGGCTCAGTGGAATCTGCATTACAACAAATATTGTCTCAGGCAATCAATGAACCTTATTTGTATGACGCAAGTCGCAAAGAAATGGGCGTAGGAGTTGCACAGGAAATGGACGGTTCATTCACGTGGGTCATCTCTTTATTATCTAGATAATAGTTAAGAAAAAGGATTCCAAATGGAGTCCTTTTTTATTTATCCTCAATAATGGTATGAAGCTCAAATAGATAATAAAATTGCTTGTCAAAACTTTGAAGCTATTGTGAAAAAATAGTTCCAATGCCATAAGAAAATTATTTACTAGAACATTATAATAAATTGAATTTGTAATTTGAGAGGAAGTTGAAAGTGCTAAAGAGTTTGAGAGCCGGACTGGCTTTATTGATGGTAGGTTTGATGATGTTGTCATCTACCCATAGTGTTTCTGCTGCTAGTTTTAGTGATGTTTCGAGTTTTAAAACGGAAATTGAGTATTTAACAGAAGCCGGTATAATTAATGGTTTCCCAGATGGGACGTATCGTCCGTCTGCACCGATTCTACGCGTCCAAGCGGTCATGATGATCATGCGCGACTTGGGTATGCCAAATGAAACACCTAAAGATCCTGGTTTTGTGGATATCAAGCCAGCTGACCGCGGATATGCCGAAGTGGCAGCTGCTGTTGAACTAGGCATTATTTCTGGGAAAGAGGGCAATCGTTTTGATCCGCAAGGGAAATTGACTCGAGCGGAAATGGCGAAGGTTCTAGTGAATGCATATGAGCTTGGCAGTATTTATCCAAAAGGTTTCAAGGATGTTCCGACTCGATACTGGGCATACCCGTTTATTTCGTCCTTAGCGGCAAACAATGTAACAGTTGGTTATCCTGACGGTACATTTAAGCCGGGTGTAACGATTGATCGTGCACAGTTTGCAGCATTTATGGCACGTATTTTGAATCCTGCGTTCAAACCGTATTCACCATCAGTGGCGGATGCGTATTTGGAAGATGCATGGGATATGCTTGCAACAGACGCTATCAAGCATCCGACTGAACCAATCGTGTATATAATCGATGGAAATGATAATACATTGAACGCGATCAACACGGACACGTATGAAAGTATTACAGTAGAATTACCATACCCAGCTGAAAAGCTTGCATATGCAAACGGTAAGGTTTATGTGACACAAGTGAAGGTCCCACATAGTTCAAATATGGATGAAGATCAACAGCAAGGCGCATTTGGTGTGTATAGTGCGGACACTTTGGAAAGCCTGAAACTAATCCATATCGGTTTGGATCCATATGACATTGAAGCAGATAATCAAGGCGTCGTTTATATTTCAAGTGGATCTAGTCAATGGACACGCATAGAAAGCTACAATGGAGAAACTGGTGCAATTTTGTCTTCCCAAATGATTCGCCAACGTTCTTATATCGATATGACTCCAAAACAAGACAAAATTTATGCAATTGATACCGATTCTTCACCGAGAGATTTCGCGGCATATACGATTGTTGATGGCAAGCTTCAACCTGAAAAAGATTCTCCTTATCATGGAGACTATGATCTGAGTAAACATTTGGAAGTTTCTCCAGATGGCCGTTATTTATTCAATGGTCTTGGTGGGATTTTCCGTGCTAGTGTCAATACAGCTGCTGATATGACGTATGTTGGCAAATTGGATCGTCCATTTACAGCTGCAGCCTATGATTTGACATACGGCGAGCTGTATACATCGAACGGCAAGAACCTAATTACTGTTTATGATTACGATACGTTTGAATCGATTTATCAATTGACTTCATACGGTGAAATTGATTATATGTTCTTTGATGCGAAAAGTGATTCGCTCTTGATTTTAACAAAAGTGAAAATCGGCGATTCACAGAAAACGTACTTAGGATTTGAAAAAATCTACTTTGCAGTTGAAACGGTTAATCCTGAGAAAGAATAAGTGGAAATCCAGCAAATCTTTTTGCTGGATTTTTTCTTTCCAAAAAATATTAGAATAAAAATGAGCAAGTGGGGTAATAAAAGGAAGAAGAAAATATTTAAAAGCATTTTCAACAATAAAAGAGCTGAGGGTGATGAGAATGAAAAAGATGAATCGTGGAATCATTACGGCACTATCTGCCATTGGCGTTGCGCAAGGGTTAAAGGTTTTTACACATAAGAAAAATACAGGTGTATGGGATTGGCGACCATTGTTTCAGACGGGTGGCATGCCGAGTTCACATTCAGCTGGTGTAGCGGCACTTGCTTCTTACGTTGCAGCGAATAAAGGGACTCGTCACACTGAAACGGCTCTTGCCGTCGTTTTTGGCTTTATCGTTATGTATGATGCGCAAGGAATTCGTCGTCATACGGGTGAGATTGCACAACTGGTAAATGATTTAGAAGATGAATTGGTCGCATTTTCTGGTGATTATCCAAGTTTCCAGTACACGGAGCGTGAAGGTGAGCTTAAAGAACTACTTGGCCATCAACCAATTGAAGTACTGGGTGGCGCATTATTTGGAATCGCTTATGGACTTATTGCAGCGAAGCTTGAGAATGATGAGCGACGGAAAAAACGTAAATATGGACATCGCTTGGAAGGATCAGACCGCGTTTCCTGGGATTGATTTGAATAATATAAATTGCAAAGGCAGCCGAATTACCGGCCGCCTTTTTTGTGTTTATCATAAAATTTTAATAGGTGCCTTCTAGTTTACGAATGAAGTCTTCCATCGAATGATAGGGAGCAATGCCTTGTCTTTTCAATTCGTATGGAGAGTCACTTAATTTTACATTTCCCGTCATGGTCGTAAACGCCAATCGTATGCCGGCATCTTGAGTAGCTTGTATGGTCGTTTGATTGTAATGACCAAATGGATAGGCAAGATATTTTGTTCTGAGAAGGTCATTTGAAAATGCTTTTCCCAATTGGGCAGTGCCCTTTTGAATATCTTTTAAGATTGCGTCATAAGATTCCGTTGTGTACATGCCCGATCTAGCACCAGGTTTGTATAGGTGCATGTCATTGGAATGATGTTGGTAGTCATATACATCGGAAGTTTCTCTAATTTCTTTTAGCCCTACATATTGCAAATCACTCGCAATCCAGTAATCTGAAGATTGCCGAATTTTTCCTGTAATAACGAATGACGTAGCATGAAAGTCCAAATCTTTTAACAGAGGATACGCTAAGTCCACAGTTGAGGTTATTCCATCATCAAACGTAATGGCAACGACTTTTTCAGGAAGGTTCGTTTGATAAGTCAGCCAATCATCTAGTTGCTGCATGGATATTGTTTTCCACTTATTCTCTTTCAAGTAGCGCATTTGATCCTCAAATTGCTTGTATTCAATCGTCATATTATTAAAAGCTTGATTAGATTGAGCTTTGTTATGCATCATGTGATGATACATCAACACAGGAATGCCATTATCTGTGCGTGTTTGCAACTTTTTGATATATCCTTTTGAACCACCGAAATTAATTTCATAAAACTCTTTGTCCTCTTTAATGATAGGTATGCGAACATTAGAATTCACATATCCCAGTGAAGGTGAGCTTTTAGGTTGTGAAAAAACCACAAGTCTATTCTTTGCGATGACAGAAGATGTACCTGATTCTAAAACTTGTTTATTTGGGAACTCTACTTTTTCAGCATGATTTTTATCTACATTAACAAATCCATTACCAAATGAAACGTGATAAAATTTTTCATCCTCTGACTCTATGTAGTATGTTTGTCCTTTCATAAACGTCGCAAAACCCATTTTTTCATTGCCCATATGTACATATCCACCGATATTGAATAACGGTTTGATACCCTGTGAAAGTGATTCTTGTGCTTTTGATTCAAAAGGATTACAAAATAGTGTAATAATTAATAGAAAAACCATAGTGAAGTGCCTAATATTTAATTTAATGATGTCCAAACTCCTAATTATGTGTTTTTATTTTTAGTATAATAGTAATAATGATAATAAGATATAATTTATGGAAAAAAAGTCATCAATATTACAAATTTAATAAAAAAATAATAGATTAGGAGAGATGAATTGGGGATATAGCGTGCTTAATTTACGTGAAATCAATAAAGAAAATTGGATTCACTCTCGAAAGTTAAATAAATGAAATGAACGGTCGAAATTTTTATTTCGGTCGTTTTTTTGTGGTTTAGACTCGATGTTTATGGCAGTAATCGATTGTAAGATTAACAGTAAAGCGGTCGTAATTTCATATTCGACTGCCTTTTTTTATGGATTCCATTATGCTCTTTGATGTTTTGTTTGAGGGGGAGGGGGCTGAAGGATAAAGAAAGTGATGATAGAATCCAGCAACTTTAAGTTGTTGGGTTCTTTTTATGGAGAAAGTGAGGAGGCGGCTGAAATTGCATCTTCAGCCGCCTGTTTTATGGAAATATGGAGATAATTCTTTCGTTTACAGCAGGGGGGTAAAGCTTAGTTGGAAAAAACTCCGTGTTAGTTGGAAAAATAGACATCGGCGTATTAGTGTACCACTTCGTTTAGTTCGGAGATGTCGACTTCAGAACGCTCTTCGAGTGAGCGACGAAGATGGACTGTTGCGAGTTTGCCGTTTTCGTGAACTTGGTCGATCCAGACGGAAACTCCGTTGTACGTGACTTCGATATCATTTGGAGAGTTGACGATTTGTTTGATGCGGTTCAGTTCCATGTGAATTCCTCCTTAATCAAGTTGCCTATTCAGTTTGAATTAGTTTGAGTTTGAATCAGCATTATCATGTGACGTTTTAAAAAAATATTTTCTTAGGGTCACGAAAGACCAAATGGGATTATAATGTGTAAAGACTTCGTATTTTTTAGGGGATTTGGTTGCATGTTAAATAGAATAAATAAAAAGTTGGAAAAAATAATGTCGTTGTTCATCCCAATCAGTTTGGTAATTGGGGTTATTTTTTCTGCGACGCTTCACGATTTTTCGGGACTGATTCCATGGATATTTGCGTTCATGACGTTTGCCGGCAGTTTGAATTCGAATTTTGCATCGATGAAACAAGCAATGCTTTCTCCTTTGCCTTTGGTGCTAACAATCTTCGTGTTGCATGTATTTATGCCACTATTGGCGCTTGGGATAGGTCACGTGGTGTTTAGTGGTGATATGTTTACCATAACTGGTTTGGTGTTGTCGATGGCCATACCAACTGGTATTTCGAGTGTTGTGTGGGTCGCTATTTATAAAGGCAATATAGCGCTGTCGCTATCAGTTATTTTGATTGATACATTGCTGTCACCGTTGATTGTGCCACTTACGATGTCGTTGTTGGTGGGTGGAAACATCGAAATGGATGTTATCAGTATGACCCAAGGATTGATTTTGATGATTGTGATTCCTTCGATTGTGGGGATGATGCTGAATCAACTGACGACCGGTGATAAGGTGAAGAGATTAAGTGATAGCCTTTCACCTTTTTCGAAAATTGGGATGGGTTTTGTTGTGATGTTGAATGGAGCGGTAGTTGCGCCGTATTTGCTTGACGTAAGCGGGAAGCTGATTGCCATAGCGGTCGTTGTATTTTTCATAGCGTGTAGCGGATATTTGATTTCCTTTTTCGCTGGAAAATTGTTTAAGCAGGATAAAGAGACTGTGATTGCGCTAATGTTCAATGGCGGCATGCGAAATATCAGTGCGGGTGCGGTGCTCGCGATTTCATACTTCCCGGCAGCAGTTGCTGTGCCAGTTATCATGGGGATGCTTTTTCAACAGACATTGGCTTCGGTGTTTGGTTTAGTGACGGATCGTTACTTTAAGAGAATTGTTACGTAATAGAAGAGACAAGTTTTTACAAATGGCGCTGGGGCTTCTGTGTAAGAAATGGGCATTAGTTGGAAAAATCTCAGGTTTAGTTGGAGTTATTAAAAGTTTAGTTGGAAAAAATGTAGGTTTAGTTGGAAAAGTGACAAAATACCCCCTTTGAATTGAAAAATGGATGCGAAGCATCAATAGGTTAAATATGCAATTTAAGATGTTAAAAGATGTAAAAAATACATGAAATCATAACAGTGTTTACACCATCGAACAACGAGGGAAAGTGATGATTCACGGGAAGCGGCAACTAAGCATATGGTTGAGTGTTAGGTAGTTTTAGCTTAAAAAGGATGGCAGTTTCGAACGGCCATTTTTTGTGTTTAATTTCGCACTCTACCATATGAAGATATTTACAAAATTGCTAGAAAACATAGACTTTTTTCAGGTTGATGAATTATGATAATAGAGAAAAAGGAACTTGAATAACAGGTATTGAACAGGTTGGAAGTCCCAAAAACAGCCCAAGAAATTAGAGCCGAAAAAATAGATATCATGATTTCTTCCGTTCGGAAGGGTTATGAAATTGAAGGAAAAGCGATTGAAGAATGGAAACAGCTGCCGATTGAGCAAAAGATGAAAAAAGTCGGGTTTTTCCGTAAGGAAGAAGATTTGCTGAAGAGAGACAGCTTTATAAGAGAATATGTTAAAAAATACTTTGAGAGTGTGGACAAGTAACTTGGCTATCTTAAATTAAAGCACAAGTTGATTACGGAAGTAATAAAGCAATTATCGTTCCTATCTTATGTAACAGGGAAATTACGATGAAGATGAGGTTGATTACCATTAGCAAAAGAATACTTGCCATTAGCGATATACACGGTTGTTTAGATGAATTTAAAGAATTACTAACATTGGTGAATTATGATTCTGCTAAAGATGACTTAATTTTACTAGGTGACTATATGGATAGAGGGAGATATAGTAAGGACGTCATCTATTTCGTCAAAGAATTGGTAGAGCGTCAAAAAGCGATTGCATTAAAAGGGAATCATGACCAGCTATTTTATGATTGGTTAAAAGATCCAATCGGTAAACAACATACTTATTTTAGGAGTGGTGGATTGGAAACCATTATTTCTTTTCTCGGTAAAATTAATATAGATAACCCTGTTGATTCGACTTATGAGAAGTGGGCAAAGGAGATTTTAGAATCAAACGAAGAGATTGTTAACTTTATCGAAGACCTACCATATTATTTTGAAACAGAGGAATTTATCTTTGTTCACGCAGGGATTAATCCAGAGTACGAAGATTGGAAGACGACAAGTGAGTATGATCTAGTTTGGATAAGGGAACCGTTTTTGACCGTCAATCACAAGTTTGACAAAACGATTATTCATGGTCATACTCCAGCGATTTATTTACATGAAAAGGCTGATATATATTTTGGAAATAAGAAAATCGGCATAGATGGGGCTTGTGTATATGGGCATCAGTTAAATTGCCTTGAAATCAACGAAGGCGAATTTAATCAATTCGTTGTTGTTAAGGAAAAACATGATAGGGGTGAGTGGGTATATCAAAGCGATTTAAATGGCGAATATTAATTACATCTATTGCACTACTCCTAAATTTAATCGTCTTGGTCATTCAAGAAAACTTTTCGTGGTGGCGTCTGGCTACATTACCGGTTAATTTGTTTTTAGGGTGGGTAGTTGGGCTACAGATTGATAAGTATTTGCATTCGAAGAGAGAACTTGATTCGACGAAAAGTGTGTTGGTTGATTATACGTATGCATTGGATTCGTCGGTTGATGCGATTGGGATAACGAATGAAGAAGGAAACCATGAATTTGTCAATGAAGAATTGGCGAGATTGTATGGTTATCAAAAGGACGAGCTTTTAACAATACATTGGGAAAAACTTTTTACACAAGAATCCATCGATTACTTTCATGAAAACTTCTTTTCTGAAGTTAAAAAAAATGGGTATGACAGAAGTGAAGCAACCGGACTTAAAAGTGATGGGTCCACGTTTCCTTTGGAAATCACGATGTCACTATTAAATGAAACTCAAAAAACACTCGTGATTATTCGAGATATAACAAAGAAAAAACAATACGAAGCCATGGTGAAGTATAAAGCTGAACATAATGAATTGACTCATCTTCCAAATCGCCGCAAGTTGAATCAAGATCTAGAAATATTCAAAGAACAATCTTTAGAATCATCGTTGTTGTTTATTGATTTGGACCGATTTAAAATAACCAACGATACAATGGGCCGCGAAGTGGGAGATAAATTACTAATTGAGGTAGCGGAACGATTGAATTTCTTCAGTAATCGTATGATTAAGACGTATCACTTAGGTGGCGACGAGTTTGTTGTCCTGATTCTTAAAGAGAACATGGATTTCGTTAAAAATATCGCAATGGACATTGGAGAATACATAAAAGAGCCTTTCTATCTTAAAGGCAATGAAATCTTTGTGACGGCCAGTATAGGCATTAGCGGCAGTCCAGAACATACGGACGATATGAATGAATTAATTACAATGGCAGACACTGCGATGTATTATGCAAAATTGGATGGAAAAAACACCTATAAATTCTTCAATAATGAGTTAAAAGAGCAGCGTGAAAGAAGAACGCTCATAGAAATAGAATTGAGAAGAGCAATTCGCAATGAGGAGCTTTATGTGGTGTATCAACCGAAGTTTGATTTGCACAATTCCAAACTGGCAGGCATTGAAGCCTTAATACGATGGGACAATCCGGTTCTTGGCATGGTTTCGCCGATGGAATTTATTCCGGTAGCTGAAGATACAGGGTTGATCAATGAGATTGGTAACTGGATCATCAATGATGTTCTGTACCAGATGCGAAGATGGCAGGACAAAGGGTATTCGCCTGTTAAAGTTTCAGTGAACGTATCCCAGCGCCAATTCCGTGATAATAATTTCGTTCCTTTTATCGAGTCGTGTCTTTATTCTTATAGTATTGAAGCAAAATATTTGGAATTTGAAGTAACGGAAAGTGTAATCGAAAATATTGATTTGGTTATGCCCAAAATTAATTCGCTGAAAGCTCTTGGAGTAGGTATTTCGATTGATGATTTCGGTACAGGGTATTCGTCGCTGAGTATGCTGAAGAACTTGCCATTTGATACGTTGAAAATCGATCAATCGTTTATTCGTGATTTGATTGGCAATAGCCAGGACCTATCTCTGGTTAAGACCATCATTTCAATCGGACAAACCTTCAATCTCAATGTTGTCGCTGAAGGGATTGAGAAAGAGGAGCATCTTCATCTTCTTGCGGAATTGGACTGTCCGATGGGCCAAGGATATTTTTTCAGTAAACCGATTCGTCCTGAACAGCTCGAGGTAGAATTTTTTAAGTTGATAGGCGATTGATAGACGCTTCCGGTGCATGTAACTGGAAGTGTTTTTGTGTTGTAACATTCGTCATAGAATAAAATGCAAGATATTGCGATATAGGCTTTACTATCTTCTGCAATTCCTTCCATCTTGTTAAACTCGGAAGTCGCATCTAACATCGCTCCATACCTGCGAGACTCTAGGAAAGATACAGCTTTCTCCATGCCAGGTTTTATTCGCTGGGTTCTGTTGTTTTGTTAATTCTATTTTTTTATGTTAAGCAAGCAGTAAATAGATGTATATTTGAAGTTGTTAAAATAGATGGTAAGTTACCATATTGTGGAGTTTATTATGGTATAATTAACCTATAATGGAATACGTCACGAAGGAGAAATTAGGTAAATGTACAATGATATAGTTGAACGGAATAATGTGAAAGTGTTTGGGGAAGGTCAAAAGACTATATTGTTTGCTCATGGTTTTGGCTGTGATCAGTCCGTTTGGCGTGATGTAGCACCAGCATTTTCAACGGATTATCGTGTAGTCCTGTTTGATTATGTCGGTTCTGGCAACAGTGATAAGTCTAGGTATTCGACAGAACGATACGATTCTTTGAATGGGTATGCCCAAGATGTAATTGATGTGTGTGACGCACTTGAGTTGGAAAATATCGTATTCGTTGGGCATTCTGTCAGTAGTATGATCGGTGCATTGGCTAGTATTGAGAGACCCGGGATAATAGAAAAATTAATAATGATTGGTCCTTCACCACATTATTTGAATGAACCAGGATATGTTGGCGGCTTTGATAAATCGGATGTTGATGCGTTGCTAGATATGATGGAAATTAATTATCGGGAATGGGCGAAATATTTAGCGCCAGTTGTAATGGGTGAAGATTCGGATTCAACAATAACAAAGAATTTTGAGAACACGTTGTGCTCGAATGATCCTGTCATTTCACGGAAGTTTGCTGAAGTGACGTTTACTTCCGATTCGCGTGATATACTTGGTGAAATTACGTCACCAACCTTAATTTTACAGACACAATTCGATGCTATTGCCCCGGTGGCAGTAGGCGAATACCTACATACGAAAATTACTACAAGTGAGTTTGTGCTGATGGAAGCTACAGGACACAATCCGCATCTTAGTTATCCTGAAGAGACTGTGACGTGCATAAAAGCGTATTTGACGAAGTGAAGGGAGGAAATTAAATGGAAGAGCAATTGGATTTGGCGCCTTGTGGTTATTTGGTGATGAATCAAAGCTTTCACGTGGTGGAAATGAATCGTACCTTGCGTGATATGCTCGGTGTAGAAGATACACCTATTCACTTACATGACATTTTGACGGTGCCTTCCCGCATTTATTTTCAAACTTACTTCGCTCCATCTATTATGTTGCACGGAAAAGTCAATGAGATGTATTTGATGTTAAAAGGTAAAGAACATCATCTTCCGGTTTTGATGAATGCGATTAAACACAATGACCAATTTGCTTGTGTACTGGTTCAGATGGCAGTCCGCGATGAGTATGAGAATGAGCTGTTGCTTGCTCGACGAAATGCTGAGCGGATTCTTCATGATACAGATGAAGCCAACAGAAAATTGCAAGAGTTACTGAAAGAAGTCGAAGGGAAACAACAGGAATTGTTGGATTTAAATGTGGAATTGCAGGAACTTGCAATGACGGATGCACTGACGGGATTGAAGAATCGTCGTTTCTTGGAGAAAAAACTAATGGATCTCGTTGAGTTAGCGGAGAGTTCAGAGAATGAGACTTTTTCCTTGTTGCTGATTGACGTCGACCATTTCAAACAGATCAATGATACGTTTGGCCATCCAATGGGCGATGCCGTGCTTCGCGAGCTGTCATGGAAGCTTTTAAGAGAGACTAGAGAGCATGACGTTGTTGCCCGCATGGGTGGAGAAGAGTTCATAATCTTGCTTCCGAATACGAATGAAGAAAGCGCACGGGTGATGGCGGAACGGATTCGACTGAATCTCGATCATGGCTCCTGGACTCAAAAACGTGTGACTGTCAGTATTGGTGTGACAACGTATGAAAAAGGCAACGATTCCAGTATATTATTTTCTAAAGCGGATGCAGCTCTTTATTTATCAAAAGGAGCAGGTCGCAATCGCGTATCTGTGAAATGAATAAAGAGTTTACGCACGAAACCCACTAGAGCTGGTTCTAGTGGGTTTTTGTATCAAAAAATTTACATATCATTTATTTTTTATATGAGATATCCTCCAGAAAACAGGCGATGCGCCTTAATTTTTCTTCCATTCCGTTGAAACTTTTATCGTGGATGGGAGGATGGTGTGCTAACGTATGTAACGAATCACTGATGTGATGTAGCTCAATTTGAATGTCTTGCAGGATAGCAACTAAATTAGTGATATTTTGTTCATTCATATGTACCTCCTTGTGTAAATGTGTCGTTTCATTATTTTATTATTCTCGGTTAACCTTAAGAACTCTCTTACCTTGTCAGAAGAAATGTAAGCATTATTTCCTTATAATCAAAGCAAAAACCTTCTGGCTTGAGTTCCAAAAGGTTTTTTTGTGTTGAAAAATAGGTCTTTTATAGATTATCTGAAATTCACAAGTGGATATCTGAAATTCATTCGTACATATCAATATTTCGCATGGTGATATCTCTAAATCAACGTGGTTTATCTGGAAATCATTCAAACATATCTAAAAATCAATCGAATTGCCTAATTAAATTCGTGTGGAATATCATTTTTTCTGTGAGGAAATAATGTTGAGTTTGATTTCCAAAAGCAAGGATAAAATATCCCGAAGTTTCGTTTGACTCGAGAAATCAAAGATTGTATGTGCCATCACATTAATAATTGCGAGGAGAAGGAAAAACCAGACAATTCCCAGGAACACCATGTCCAAATATTGAATCGTAATCGATTGGGAAAAGAGAATCCCGCCTAAAAAGCTTAGTAAAGGAATTAAATAAATTTGAATGGAACTACTCATACGGGTTCCAAACGATTTTTTGGTCATGGTATTTTCAATTTCATTTCGAACAATGACCTCTAGCATTTGGAGATTATTCAGATCCATAAGAGAAAAGTGAAGTTTCTGTTCCAGTAAGTTAATCCACGTCGATACTTCTTCTTCATAGTCCTGTTTGAAATGATAAATAGAGTTGTTAATGGAAATATCATGTTTTAAATAACATTCAAATATGGCATATACTAAATATCCCGTGAAAATAGTTAGTGTGGCTAGGACAAAATAATTATTGAAATACAGAAATAGACAGACAAGTAACGAAGTTGGCATGGTAGCAAGAATCAAACGGTTTTTCCAACTGGTTATTTTAATGTATCTAAAAATAGACGTCACTATTTCAAGTGGGTTGAAAACTTCTTTATAACATTCATATACGGTATACATCACTTTGTTCATCGGAATCCTCCTTCTGTTTCTATATATATGAAAGGAGTTATTAATAATATAGGCACATATAGATTTCACTATAGGTATAATTCCAACGATTGCTGCAATTTTTCCAACTAAAATCTCCTTTTTTCCAATTAAGCCACACTTTTTTTCAACTAAACCCTCTATTGTTCCAACAAAACAATGGTCAGCCTAAATCGCTTCATAAAAAACATCCATTCTTGAACAAAATATATAACCTTCTTGTATGATTTTTTAAAAATGAGACATTCTATATGCAACAAGGAGGTGAGTAACATGGCAAACAACAATTCAAGCAACAAATTGTCAGTACCAGGTGCAAAACAAGCTTTGGATCAAATGAAGTATGAAATTGCACAAGAATTTGGAGTACAATTAGGCGAAAACGCTACATCGCGTGCTAACGGTTCCGTTGGCGGAGAAATCACTAAGCGATTAGTAGCACAAGCCCAACAACAATTAAGAGGTAACCAAAATTCATAAAACACGGGCCGACAGTTCATTCTGTCGGCTTTTATTTATTTTGTGCGAATAACTGATAGAAATTGTGGTCAACCTTTTCAATAGCCACAGATAGTCTTTCCTCATATCCGCTTTACATGACATTCGATGAAAGGATGTGCGGTTTTGTTTTATTTATTAATAAAGCTTAAAAATTTTATTAAGAGTATATTTCTACCTGGGCTGGAGTTGAACTAACATGGCGCTTTCCACATGTTTAAAACCACTCCTCCTGTTATTCTGGATAGTCACGATATTAGTCGCAGGCTGTACCGCGGATGCTCACGCTTTTTTATATGAGCAAGCAATCAGTTTTCATCTGGATGTCAAACCGAATTTTCGTGACTTGTTTATTACACATGATATTCACCTCGAGAAAGAGTTCTATGTGATACAAAAAATCGGTCACATTTCTGCTTTTGGACTTCTGTTTTTCTTCCTTTTTACAACGATCAAAAGGTTTGGCCATGCGTTTATGTTATGCAGTATGTTTGCGTTTTTTACAGAAATCCTACAGCTATATTTTCAACGCAATGGGAGACTTTTTGATGTAGGCGTTGATATGATTGGTATCCTATTAGCATTTTTACTGTGTAAATCTCTTGCCGGAAATTCAAATACAAATAAAATTCATGAAGCACCTGGATGAACAAAATATTATTTCGTATTACTAAAATTGCGAATCAGAAAAAACATGTTTTTTCAATATTAAACATCAAATAATTTAGTGAATGTGACAAATTAGTGAATTTTTAAAAACTCACCACAATGCGACATTTTTTTACAAAGCCAATTAGTTAAGATGTTCTTTGAGTGTACAACGTCTCTAATTCGTATACAAAAAATACCAAAAATTATTAAGTGGAGGAAAGGGTAATCATGACAAATATTCACCTTAAAATGTTTTTACTTGGACAAATCAATATTAAAAGGAGAGTAATGTATTACAAAGCAAAGCATTTTGGTTTTACGCATTCCAGCGTAGTCGCATGCAGCCAGGAGCTTGATTCATTACTGAATAGATACCAAGGAATATAATTGAGCTTTAATTTTGTGTCATACAATTAAAATATCGTTAAAGAGAATCTTCAAGCGTCTAAACATTGTAGGTTCTTTTTTTATGCCTCAAGATAAGAGAAAAATGAAAATTTTCGGTCTAGTGAAAATTATGGTACGCTAGTTTCAAAAATTAACGGGGGAAATGACATGAATATTGAAACTAACTGGTGGAAAAAAAGTGTTGTGTATCAAGTGTATCCACGCAGTTTTTATGATTCTAATGGTGATGGAATCGGCGATTTACAAGGAATCATTTCAAAATTGGATTATTTGGTGGAGCTTGGTGTGGATGTGATTTGGCTGAGTCCGATATACGATTCTCCAAATGATGACAACGGCTATGATATCCGGGATTATCAATCCATCATGGATGAATTCGGAAGCATGGCGGATTTTGATGAGTTATTGGAAGCGGCAAAGGAACGGAATCTCCAAATTATTATGGATCTGGTCGTCAATCATACATCGGATGAACATGCGTGGTTTGTTGAGTCGAAGTCGAGTGTAGATAATCCTAAACGAGATTTTTACATATGGGCACAGGGTAAAAACGGACAGCCGCCTAACAATTGGGGATCGGTTTTTGGTGGGTCCGCTTGGCAATTGAACGACGCAACACAAGATTATTACCTTCATTTGTTCTCTAAAAAACAGCCTGATTTAAACTGGGAAAATGATGAATTGCGACAATCGGTGTATGACATGATGCGTTTTTGGCTGGATAAAGGGATTGGCGGATTCCGTATGGATGTAATCAATTTCATTTCTAAGGAGCCAGGTTTGCCTAATGGTGCACAAAATGAAGGACAAGTCTACGGGGATGGCAGTCCCTATTTCATTAACGGTCCGAAGATACATGACTTTTTACAAGAGATGAATCAAGAAGTGCTTTCGCATTATGACGTTTTGACAGTTGGCGAAATGCCAGGAGCTTCACCAAAGGAAGCAATCGATTACACGAACCCTGAAAATAAAGAAGTGAATATGATTTTCACATTTGAACATATGGATTTAGATAATGGTTCTAATGGTAAATGGGATCTAAAACCTTTGAATTTAATCGATCTGAAGGACAATCTTGAAAAGTGGCAAATCTCGCTTCAAGACAAAGGGTGGAATAGTCTTTATTGGAATAACCATGATCAACCACGGATTGTGTCGCGTTTCGGCAACGATGGGGAGTATCGTGTGGAGTCAGCAAAAATGCTCGCAACTTGCTTACATATGATGCAAGGGACACCTTATATTTACCAAGGCGAAGAAATTGGCATGACGAATGTGGCATTCGAAACAATTGACCAATACAAAGATTTGGAAACATTAAATATGTATCATGAAAAAATGGAGCAGGGTGCCAATCACGATACCGTTATGCAATCCATTTATGCAAAAGGTCGCGATAATGCACGCACACCGATGCAGTGGTCATCTGAAAAAAATGGTGGTTTTACAACGGGGACTCCGTGGATCGAAGTTAATCCGAGTTATTCAGAAATTAATGTGGCGAATGATTTACAGAGTGAACAGTCGGTGTTTGCACATTATCAGCAGCTGATCAAGTTGAGAAAACAGCTGGACGTTATCACAATCGGTGACTTCAAAATATTATTCAAGGATCATGCACAGCTATTTGCTTATGAACGCAGAGCTGAGAAAGAAAGCCTGTTGGTGTTATGTAATTTCAGTAAGGATGAAATTTTACTAAAAGATGATGTCGTGAAAAACTATATTTGTAATAGTAAACTGATCAGCCATAATTATCCTTCTGTTGATCTGCTTGATAAAATTGAGTTGCGACCATATGAGGCATTGATTTTTTACTCATCTGCGTCGGAATGAATTTTGTGAAAAATCAAATATAGACGAATCGGTAAAATCATGTATGATAAAAAAGATAACTTCATCGTTTAATAGATTTCAATATAATGGAGGTCAAGAGTAGATGGTAGTCCTTGGTGTGGATATTGGAGGGACGAAGATTCGATTCGGCGTTGTCGATTCGACGGGACAAGTGATTGAAGATCATGTTGTTCCAACTCAGATCCCTTTGTATCCTTATTTAGAAGAAAAAGTAGTCGAATTTTTACAGAACCATCCGCACATCGAGGCGATTGGGATTGGCACGAGAGGCATGGTGGACGCGGAACAAGGCGTGATCACTTTCGAAACCGAGACATTGCCCGGCTGGCAAGGCACAGAAGTGAAAGCGCTTTTACAGAAAGCGACAGGACTTCGAGTCGAGGTCAATAATGATGCGAACTGTGCCGGTCTTGCTGAACATCGACTTGGCGCAGCAAAAGGTTTCCGACGCACGGTTTGTTTAACGGTTGGTACTGGACTGGGTGGCGGTTTTGTCATCGATGGTCACGTTATGAATGGAGCCCACGGCGGTGCGGGGGAAGTCGGTCATATGATTTTATATCCGAATGGTCACGTCTGTGCATGTGGTCGACCGGGTTGCAGTGAACAATATGTTTCAGGGACGGCGCTGCGACGCTTTATTGCTGAACGTAATATTGTGGATAATCAAAATCAGTTAGTGTCACCGAACCGAATGTTTGAACTTGCTGGTGAAGGCCATACGGAAGCATTAGCTATCACGAAAAAATTCACGGGTGATTTGGCTATTGTTATCAGTTCGTTACAGGCAGTCCTTGATATGGATTGTGTTGTAATCGGCGGCGGTGTTTCCGAATCGGCAGATGGATGGTGGTCTCACTTACTGGAGGCACTCGAACCGTTGTTGCTGAAGCCGTTGGAAGTAAGAAGAGCGACGTTTGGCAATGAAGCAGGTATGCTTGGTGCTGCTTTACTGGTATGGTCAGGCGAAGAAGAGAAAAAATAAGTAAAGGACGTGTATGGATTGGCAAAATTAGTGTTGGAAAACATATCAAAAGTTTACGATAACAACGTTACTGCCGTTTCAAATTTTGACTTGCATGTAGAAGAACAAGAATTTATTGTTTTCGTTGGTCCTTCAGGGTGTGGGAAGTCAACCACATTGCGTATGATTGCCGGTCTTGAAGATATTTCGCATGGTAATTTTTATATCGATGGCAAACGCATGAACGATGTTCCGCCAAAAGAGCGTGATATTGCAATGGTTTTCCAAAACTACGCACTTTACCCTCACATGACGGTATTTGAAAATATGGCGTTCGGATTGAAATTGCGTAAGTTCCCGAAAGATGAAATTGCAGAACGTGTAAAAAATGCTGCTGAAATTCTTGGTTTGGAACCTTATTTGGATCGCAAACCAAAAGCACTATCAGGCGGTCAACGTCAGCGCGTGGCACTAGGTCGTGCGATTGTCCGTGATGCCAATCTATTCTTGATGGATGAGCCATTATCGAACCTTGATTCGAAGTTGCGTGTTCAAATGCGTGCTGAAATTGCCAAATTACATTTACGACTGAAGACAACAACTATTTATGTAACACATGATCAAACAGAAGCAATGACAATGGCTTCACGTATTGTCATTATGAAAGACGGGCTCGTTCAGCAAATCGGCACGCCAAAAGAAGTATATGATAAGCCGGATAATGTATTCGTTGGTGGTTTCATCGGTTCACCTTCTATGAATTTCTTCAATGGAAAAGTCGTGAAAGGACATTTTGTGATTGGGGAAACTTCTCTTGAAATTCCAGCTTCACATGCAACTTACTTAAAAGAGCAAGGCTACGAAGGTAAGGAAGTAATCTTAGGAATTCGTCCTGAACATATTTCAAATGAAGCACCTGTTGGATCACCAACTTTGCCTGTAAAAGTGGAAGTATCAGAACTTACTGGGGCGGAATTGATGGTTTACTCGAACATCGACAATCAAGAATTCATCTCACGAATAGATGCTAGCAGCAATGTTCAGCCTGGCGATATAATCAATCTTGCATTCAACTTGGAAAAAGGACACTTCTTTGATAAAGAAAGTGAATTACGCATTAAGTAAAATAAAGTAATTGAATAATATAAAAAGTGTTATTGAATGAAGAAACGTCATGTGATACGATAAGTTTACCTATTTGTGAAAACGTTTGCACAGATTCCTGGAAAGTTTATGCAAGCGTTTTCATATTTTAAGAAATGTTCTATTTGCTGGGACAATGAACTTTATATGTTTCGTTGTTTTCATATGGATGATGACAATGATATTTTAGAGCGTTTGGATTTCGTTCCAATATTTTTTTCAATACCCTCATGATTATGACCCCGAGCGTAATCATTCTTATCATCATTATCTCTTCGATGGCAGCATACATACTTTCTCGTAAGAAAAGTATATGGTATCCGTTCCAATGAATCATGATTCCATTGTTCTTCGTATTTTGGAAATTCAATATCAACATCGATGGGGCAAAGTTGAGACCCCTTACAGAATGATTAATACATATGAAATTGTTACAAATAGTCTTAATAAGTTTTCGACCGAGAGGGATCTTAGGAGAAGCGGCTGGTGATGTGAAGTAAAACAGGTAAGTTGAAAAAAGTTAAATGAAAAATGAAATGTGCAGTTATCTTGAAAGACTGAAGGAGGTAAAGATTTGACTAGAAACTGGTGGAAAGAAGCAATTGTTTATCAAGTGTATCCTCGTAGTTTTATGGATTCAAATGGAGATGGCATTGGCGATCTTCAAGGAATCATTTCAAAATTGGATTATCTGAAAGATTTAGGCATTGATGTTATCTGGATCTGTCCGATGTACAAATCACCAAATGATGACAATGGCTATGACATAAGCGATTATCAGGACATCATGGATGAGTTTGGCACGATGGCCGATTTCACTCAATTGTTGTCAGAAGTTCACGCACGTGGGATGAAGCTGATTATTGATTTGGTTATTAATCATACGAGTGATGAGCATCAATGGTTTATCGAGTCCAAATCGTCAAAAGACAATCCGAAACGTGATTGGTACGTATGGCGTGACGGCAAAGATGGCAAAGAGCCGAACAACTGGGAAAGTATTTTCAACGGTTCAACATGGGAATTGGATGAAGAAAGTGGGCAATATTATTTACACATCTTCTCGACAAAACAACCTGACCTGAACTGGGAAAATGGTGACGTGCGAACAGCCCTTTATGACATGATTAATTGGTGGCTGGATCAAGGCATTGATGGTTTCCGAGTGGATGCAATCAGCCATATTAAAAAAGACCAAACGTTTTCAGATATGGAAAACGTTACGGATCAACCATATATTCACGCATGGGAAAAATATATGAACGTCGAGGGAATCCAACCATTCCTTGAAGAACTCAAGCAAGAGACGTTTTCAAAATATGATATCATGACTGTTGGCGAAGCAAACGGTGTCAGTCTCGACGAAATCGATCAATGGGTTGGAGAAGAGAACGGTAAGTTCAATATGGTGTTCCAATTCGATCACTTGGGATTATGGGATGCTGAAGGTAAGAAAACACTGGATATCCAAGGTCTTAAAGAAGTGTTGACGCGTTGGCAGAAGGGGCTTGAGAACAATGGCTGGAACGCATTGTTCATCGAAAATCATGACAAAGCCCGCATCGTCTCCACATGGGGGAACGACAAAGAGTACTGGTACGAAAGTGCAACATCTATCGCAGCTATGTATTTCTTCATGCAAGGAACGCCATTCATTTATCAAGGTCAGGAAATCGGCATGACCAATGTACAGTTCGCATCGATTGAAGATTATAATGATGTGGCCATCAAAGGGATGTACGCTTCTAAGATAAGTGAAGGCAAGACGCATGAAGAAATCATGGACATCATTTGGTCATCAAGCCGTGATAATTCACGTACCCCGATGCAATGGTCGTCTGAACAAAACGCTGGCTTCTCTACAGCATCTCCTTGGATTGGCATCAATCCAAACTATGTTGACATCAACGTTGAAAACCAGTTGAAAGATGAACAGTCCATCTATCATTTTTACAAA
This sequence comes from Paenisporosarcina sp. FSL H8-0542, assembly GCF_038632915.1. Classification (NCBI taxonomy): domain Bacteria; kingdom Bacillati; phylum Bacillota; class Bacilli; order Caryophanales; family Caryophanaceae; genus Paenisporosarcina; species Paenisporosarcina sp. FSL H8-0542. The sequence continues at coordinate 2,784,500 of NZ_CP152050.1, read as the reverse complement.
AAAATGATTCAACTGAAAAAATCACACGATGTTTTTACGTATGGCACGTACGATTTATTGCTGCCTGATTATGAATACGTATATGCTTATTCGCGTACTTTGGGTGACGAACAAGTAGTTGTCATTTCCAATTTGGGAGCAAATACCGTGTCCATTGAAAAAATGGCGGAGTCCGCATTTAATTTCGATAACTTATTATTGGCGAACAAAGACGTGCAACCTCACGAAGAAATGAATAGTTTCGAGATGGCACCATTTGAAACACGTATATATCAAATGAAATAATTATGAACCTTCCCGATTAGGGAAGGTTTTTTTGTTTTGAGGTGAGAGGTGTCTCAACAAGTGAAGTTGGTGTTGAGATGTGCTTGAGCGATAAATTTTGAGGTAAAAGGTGTCTATGAGATTTTTAAGAAGTCTCGAAAGGAAAGAGAAAGCACCGTCAAAATGAACTGCACCTCCAATTGTTAGACACAACTAACAATTGGAGGTAGTATTTGTTGTCCATATTTATAGTGCACGTAAATATATTTAGCGTTTTTTATTGGTAGGTTCTGCAGGTTTTGGGTCGACTTTATGAACATCTTTTCTCAGCATAAAGTAGGAGATAATGCCTGACACGACGGAACCGCCTGCTGCAATCAAAATACGTGTTGCAAGAGGAACCTCTGAATAATCTGTGCTTAAGTGCCATAACGAAAGAACCGCGACGACTACCATAATCGGAATGATAAATTTAAAACGTTTCATTTATGAATACTTCCTTTTTTCTTTTAAGTGTATCATACGTACCAGTGCACGGGGGTGGCTATTCATTGAACTTTACTAGTGCGAAATCTCAGTTTGAGGAAAAGATGGTGACATCGGAAAAATCATCACTCGCGTCTGAAACACTCTTGAGTAGGCTTCGGGAAAAGAAAAAGCGACTGAAATTATATCTTCAGTCGCTTTTACATTAATTGTGCGGTCCAGCTACAAGTGCCAGCCCGCACCTAAGCTTGGTTCAATCGGATGTTGATCATGAAGGCGTTCCGACACGATGTCGGGCTCTTAGCCTTCCTTCCTAACAACATTTGAAAACAGGTTTTTCGATTCGGCCATTCCAGCGTTGGAGTCGAGCTATAGTGGGCTTCTCCACTTTTCTGTCTACCAAATAATCTCCCATTTGCGTTCTTCAGCTACTGCTTTCAGTCGGGATTCGGGACGGACCGCCACCGGATTTCCAACAAGTTCCAAAACGGTGATGTCTGAAATACTGTCGCCATAAGCTGAACTGTTTTCCCAGTCAATCTCCATGCCTTCAAGTGCTTTCTCTATCATTTCGTTTTTTCGTTCTCCTTGGATATGGTAAATGCCAGTATCTGTATCGATTTTGCCGTTTCGCATTGGAATTTCTGTACCAATGACATCGTGAATAGCAAAGTCACGGGTAACTTCGTTTAGCATGGGAGTGAAAGCACCTGACACGAGAAGGACATGGTCACCTTCGATTAAATGCTTTTGCAAACGATCGACAACATTCCAGTTAAGGTCTTTGTGCATATCACGGGACATATCCTCAAAGTATTTTTCGATTTCACGTTGATACATACCTTTGAATGCGTCTAGATAGAGTTGCATTGATTTGGCTTTCATTTTATTTTCAGGGTATATTTTCATTTTATAGGCAAGGTATGGCTTCATAAGCGCTCGGTAAAATGATTGATATTTTGATGAGTGGACAGGGTGTTTCTTCATATAGTTCATCATTAATGTAAATGTTTCTTGCGGGTACAGTGTACCGTCAAAGTCGAAAATGGCTACGCGCATTGTGATCACTCCTGTTCTGATAATTCTAGTTTATCATGAAATTCTTTGTATTTATGGAATCTTTTATAATTCTAATATAAAGAAAAATACCAGACACCCATTATAGACTTCCGAACATAACCACTGCTAATTAGTCGGAAAATTCTGATTGTTAGTTAGGGAATCTGAAATGTTAGTTGGAAAAAACGCAACTTTTGTTTGAAACGGCATTTTCCAACAAACAACAGCAACCTCTTATCAAAATTAACGTGACACTTCTTTAGTTAACAAAACAAAGCCCCACCAACTCGAAAAAAGTTGGTGGGGTATCTATTAACCGCGTTTCAGAGTAGGTGGGATTTCTTCAGGGTCCACCATTATTTCGATGACGGTTGGCCCTTTGTTAGCATTTGCGAAGGTCAGGGCTTCTTCAACTTGTTGAGCAGTGAAGCAACGGAAAGATGCTGCACCCAGTGATTCGCCGAATAGGCTTAAGTTTGCTGGGTATTCGTAAACCGTTCCGACTGATCGCCCTAAATTATAGCGCATGCCTTTGTCGACCATGTCTAAGCGACCGTTGTTCAGGATGATAAATGGAATTTGCAGGTCATGGCATGCAGCGGCTGATATTTCTGTGCCGTGCATCATCATGCAGCCGTCGCCAGTCAGACAGGCGATGGCTTGGTTGGGATCTGCAAATTTAGCACCGATGGCGTAGCCGATTGCATGTCCCATTGTCCCGAAGACATCATCCATAAAGAATGTACCTTCTTGTTCAATCGTGAAATTCTCGATTGCGTAGAAAGTATGACTTCCATCGTCCCCATACAGTATGGTCTCTGAGGGCAGATGTTTGCGCATCAATTGGACAGCAGTAACTGCTGACAATCTTTCGGTAGTTGAAGGAAGAATGTCAACTTCAATTGCTTCTTTCTCAGCGAAAGTTGTTGCCGCAATTTCACGAAATGCCGGGTCAAGAATGGCATGTAGATTCGTTTTTGCATCCCCAATGACAGGCAGGGTAGGAACAGGTAGTGACCGGCCGATAAATGTCGCTTCAATATCAAATTGAATGATTTGTTCAGGCGCCATGTCCAGAGTGAAACCGGCTAACGTCATATCCGTCAGTTTCGTTCCGATGACAATTAACAAGTCAACGCCTTCATTTAAATAATCAGTCGCAGCTTGCGTTCCCCCCAATCCGAAAGGACCGAGGTAACCCGGATGGTCAGTGCGAATTGTTCCTTTTCCGCCCGGTGTAGTGATGACGGGCACATTGTATTGAAGTGAAAGTTGGCTAACTTCGTCATAAGCCTGTGAAATATGCACACCTTTCCCTAGGAACAGGAGAGGTCTTTTCGCTTGCTCCAGCAAGGATTTCACTTCTCCCATGTATGGCGAGACCGCCGGTTCCAAGGCCGGAAGCGATAATGTAAAGGGCTCGATTTCTTCCATCAACACGTCAGCAGGGATGGAAAGATGAACAGGACCTTTTGTTCCAGTCAGTGCTTTTTGAAGTGCATGCTGGAAGTATACTTGGAACTGATCAGCTCGTTCGACTCTTGCGCTGAAAAGAGTAACTGGTTCAAACATTTTTACAAGATCTGTCCCGAAAATACTGGAATCCTGACCCATGGCACGTCCTGAATCTTTGACTGAAGGATGTCCAGTAATGAAAAGTACCGGCAGGTGGAAGGCTTTTGCTTGTCCAGCAGCAGTCAGCAAGTTCGTGCCACCTGGTCCTGAAGTTCCGACCGCGACCCCAAGCGTATTGTTCTGGCGTGCATAACCTGCAGCCATGAAGCCAGCGCCAGATTCGTGTCTGCTTAATACGAATTCAAGTTCGTTCTTTTCCATTGCAAGGAGAAGAGGAACAACCGCTTTACCGGGAATACCGAATGCGTGAGTTACTTGAAATGATTTTAAGTGTTCGACCAATAATGATGCAATTGATTTCATGGATGAATGACACCTCTAGATGAATTAAATTCATATTTTTTTTCGAGATCGGTAGCTGATAACGGTTTGCTGTAATAGTAGCCTTGTATTTCGTCACATTGTAATTTTTCAAGGAAATGAAGCTGTTCTTTTGTTTCTACGCCTTCTGCAATGACTTTTAGATTCAGCGCATGTGCGATGGAAATGATGGTGCTAACGATTTGGCCATCTTTCGGTCCATTCAGCATGTCACGAATGAAACTTCGATCAATTTTCAGACGATGAATATGGAAGTTCTTCAAGTAGTTAAGTGAACTGTAGCCTGTACCAAAGTCATCCATGGCTATCTGGATACCAAGCTCATGCAATTCTTCCAAGATTGATGTGGAACGAATAACATCCATTGTCATAGATTCCGTGATTTCCAGTTCCAAACCATGTGGTGCAAGCCCAGTTTCTTGCAATACTTGTTTGACTTTATCCACAAGACGTTGCTTTAAAAATTCCTGAGGAGACAAGTTGATGGATAGTTTCAATGACGTCATGCCTTGATCGTGCCACTTTTTCATTTGACGGCAGCCGTGATTGAGTACCCATTCACCAAGATGTACCATCAATCCCATTTCTTCAGCTAGTGGAATGAAATCAGCTGGAGGAATAAGTCCGAGTTCAGGATGATTCCAGCGTAATAAGGCTTCAACTCCCACAATTTGCTTAGTGTGCAAATCAATCTGCGGTTGGTAATGCAGGATAAGATCGTTATTTTTTATGGCTAATTCGAGCTCCGATTCGAGCGTCAGTTTCTTGAGAGATTCCTCGTTCATATCCGAATTGTATATGCAGTAACCGTTTTTCCCTTGATCTTTTGCACGGTACATAGCAGTATCTGCATGTAGGAATAGGGTATTGATATCTGACCCGTCATTTGGATAGAGGGCGATACCGATACTCGTGCTAACATGAAACTCCAGGTTTTGAAGGAAAAATGGTTTCCGAACGACTTCAATAATATCGTCGGCAATTTTTTTTATTTCATCAACTGAATTGAAATCTGTCAAAGCGATGGTAAACTCATCGCCACCCATTCGAAACAGCTTTCCTTTGTCGAGTAAATAATGATTTAATCTTTGAGCGATTTCAACAAGTAACGTATCACCTTTTGCATGACCCAATGTATCATTGATTAATTTAAAACGATCAAGATCTAGCAGGAAAACCGCCAATGAAATATTTTTCCCATCGGATGAATCCAGAATGCCATTTATATAGTTATGGAAATAGCGTCTATTAGGCAATGTTGTTAAATCATCATGATGTGCGTGATGTTGCATGATCAATTGGTTTTCATAGCGTTCCGTTATGTCCCGGAAACTGCAGACTGTCCCGATGAAATATTGATTCACACTGTAAATTGGACGGCCGTCAAATAGACATATGGTTTCTTTTGACGAATCCGGTTTTTGGAATTTCACTTCGATATCGGAGAAGCTTTCTTTCGTTTGGATGATTTGATCTATCCAATCCTTAAGAATAGCCAGCTCAGACGCAGGCTTTTTAATCACATCTTGGCGTTTCAATCCTGTCAGTTTTTCTGCATATGGATTAAATTCCATAATACGACCATAATGATCCGTCAAAATCATGGCAGTATGTGAGGATTCCGTTAACACTTGGTTCAGCACATTCAAATCTTTGTTTTGTTCTTGCAATTGGATTTCACGTTCGATACTCGTTCCGACAATCGAAAGCAAGGAAAGGAGTAGAGGGTCTTCAAAATTCAAAGCGGTCATAATGGAAACTGTTCCAAGAGTGCCGTTCGTACGATGATCTGTAACTGGCACGGAATAACAAGCCGACTGATAGAGGAAATCATGATAATGTTGAGAGCCTACTACTTCCACCGGTTGATTGTGGTTCAGTGCAAGACTGATACAATTCGTTCCATTGTATTTCTCCGTAAACTGAACGCCTGTTCTGAAGCCAAGTTGTTGAATGACATCTTTAATCGTATTGTCACCTTCCATATAGGTAACGATGCCCTGATTATCGGTAACAACAATCAAAAGTGGAGTTCCTTTTACCATCTTCAAAAATTCTGGAATAAAAAATTCCACCACTTTCAAGACTTCTTTATTTTCTTTTTGAATTTGTTGTAGTTGTTCATGGCCAATTTCAAAAGGGTCGGGAATAATCGTCGGATCCAATCCCCATTCTTCACATCGCATTTTCGACTGTTCAATTAGCTGTAAATTTAATTGTTGTGCTTGCATTCAAATCCCCCCTTTATAATAAGGTTTTTGCAAAGTGTCTTAAGTAAATAATTCAAGGTTTTACAATATATAACAATATTTTTGTATTATAGTAGCTAGTACTCCTTTTTATTATAGTTGATAAGAAGGATTTTACCTACCAAATAATGAATAAAGTCGAATATAGTCGAAAAAGTTGTTTAATTCGTCACAATCGTACCCAACATAAAAAAAGATTACATTTCAAGTAAATGAACCGAAAGAGTTGACGTTTGACTGGTAGGTAGGGTTAGATAGGAAAGTATGTTAAATGAGATGAGGAATAGTTATGATGCAAGATCAACGAAAGAAAATAATTGTTTTAATGATAAATATGTTTATCGCAATAGGGAGTTTTGGCATAATCATTCCGATACTGCCAGCCTATCTAATGTCGATTGGTGAAGGGGGCATGGCGGCAGGTCTTATGATTGCCATCTTTGCGGGGGCACAGTTCGTCATGTCACCGATTGCCGGTAAGTGGGCAGATCAAGTTGGTCGACGGAAGATGATTATTGCAGGTCTAAGCGGATTAACGCTTTCCATGTTTGTGTTTTATTTCTCGGATTCAATATGGGTGCTGTATACATCGCGAGTGATAGGCGGTATCGGAGCAGCCTTATTAATTCCTGCGATTTTCGCTTATGTAGCAGATATTACGACTATGGATCAGCGTGCAAAAGGGAATAGTTACATTTCCGCAGCGATGTCACTCGGAATTGTCATTGGACCTGGAATCGGAGGGTTTTTGGCGGATTATGACTTGAAGCTTCCATTACTCGTTTCCGCATTGGTATCGTTGTTGTCTGTGATATTCTCAATAATTGTATTGAAGGAAAGCAGGGAAACTGGAGATGTTTTAGGCGCAGTTAAACAGGAATCAATGGTGAAAAAACTTGCACAGTCTGTACAAAAGCCTTATTTTATCCCACTTGTTATTACACTCGTCATGAGTTTTGGGTTGATGGCATATGAATCGGTATTAGGTCTGTTTGTGGATAATCAATTTGGCGCAACACCGAAACAGATTGCAGTGATGGTGACGTCAACAGGGATTGTCAGCGTTGTGATGCAATTATTGGTGGTGGATCGTCTCGTTCGAAGGTATGGTGAAGGAATCATTTTGAATTTCTTTATCGCCCTGACAGCTTTATGTTTCTTCTTATCTTTATTTGCCTCCACCTATGTGCTGTTCTTTATGATTACGTTAGTGGTGTTCCTTGCAACTTCTATTTTGAGACCAGTGCTGAATACGCTGATCTCAAAGCTAGCAGGTAATGAACAAGGCTTCGCGATGGGGATGAATAACGCCTATATGAGTATTGGTAACGTAGTTGGACCGCTACTTGCTGGTGTTTTATATGACGTGAATATTATATATCCTTTCTTGCTAGGATTCGTCGTACTAGGGATTACAATCTTGGTAAGTGTCGTGTGGCAGAGGAATCAGAAATCAATCCAATTTGTGAAGTGAATTTATTGCGTTCGATAGGTTAGTTCGACAATATGAACGTAGGGTGTCACAATCAGAAAAGGCTTTTGGCCAGTTTAGCTGGGAGCTATTAAATAAAAATGAATAGTAATTAACAGGTGAAACCTCGTATTTTGATCAAACAAAATACGAGGTTTTTATTCTATTGTAGTTTTGAAATAAAGTTGCGATGATCCGAGTAGGAATAACGCTCTTTTTTTAACTTATTGAACTCACATGAAAATTAAAAAACGCTCAAAATCAATAATAGTGCATATCAAAAGGACCCCGAAAAAAGCTGAGCCTTAAGAGAAATTATTTGGAGTTGGTAAGTAAATCGAGAAGTATCTCCAATCTACTAAGAATAAAGGCAAGTCTGGTGCAGTAACTAAAGTAGGATAAATATCCCGTAAGTGCTACTCATATTGGGGCGACAGTTTTGTGATGCACCGTGGTCGTTGGAGTCAGACTAACGGTTGGGCTCTATGGCACCATAGTTCATCGACCTTCTTCGTCATCCGTAGTGATTTATACCCATTAAGAACAAATTTTCATCCTTTGTGGTGCAGTGATTATTCGCTGCATGGGTGGCTTAGAGGTCAGTTTACTAAAAGAAATTATTTTGATTTATGGAATTATCTGTTAAAATTAATTGGACTGTTATCTTAATACTGGGCGTAAATGGGGAATTTAAAAGGAGGAGAAGAAAATTAACGAAACCTTTTATCTCAAACTAAATGGATATTTACTGCTCACAATCATACCATTATCCGCTCTTGGATATTATTTTGCCGTCCACAAAGAATCATTGTTCTACTTGTATGAATGGCTGCTTGTTGCAATTGTATTAATTTCAGTACTTTTCTCAATTAAAAATATAGTATCCATCAAAAGTAGACTAAAGTGGGTTGCTATTTCTATATTAGCCTTTTTAATTCAATTTGCGGTACTTGGATTATTTTTGGGACCACTAACTCACTATCTTATGATTTATCTTTTTTATGTTGTTGCAATCCTTTCTTTTGCTATTTTTATAATAACAATTAGAAAAAACGAAACCTTAAGAATTATCCCGTTAAGCTTCACTATATTAACAGGATTCTTCACGTTATATATGGTATTTCTAAATGCTTTATGGGGAAATAATTTAAGTTAAAACAACTTTATATTTTTCTTGCAGAACCACTATATAAACTAAATTGATGACTTTACACTTCAACTATTTAACTGGTGCTTTAGTTAAAGATCATCGGGCTGATTATTCAGCCCTTTTTCTTATTGAACTAACGGGGCAGTCTAGTTGAATAACTGCTCGAGGAATTATGAAAATAATGAGTAGGGTTATCATTGTGGAACTTGGTAATATGTGTAAACGTCAAATTTGAAAAGGAGCTGAATTAATGTTAGTAGATGTTTTTTATTATCTTAAATTTTCAATTGGTGTTTTTATTTTTAGTTTGTTAGTTACATTAATTTTAATATTATTGAAAAAGTCCGTTATAAGTGGATATTCAGTCAGTATGTTGGTATTTGTTTCTTGTATCGTATCGGGAGTAAATATGTTTATTTCGGGATATATAGCGGATGAAGTTCCATCTGGAGGAGACCCAATTATCTTCTATATGTTTTTAGTTGTTCTATTATTAAGTGTAGTAAATATGATTTTAGTTTTAATAAACACGAAGGAAAAGTTTGGGGAACAAAATATAGTAAATAATTAACGAAGTTTGTGAAAAATTGTACTTAAACTAACGGATGCTTTACTTCAATAAGGGGTGAAGCCTTTTTTCTTATTGAACTAAAGGGGCAGGTTAGTTGAAGAGTGTGGTATAACTTTTGTTCAACAATTGGGACATTTTGTGGAGAAGGGAGATGGGAGAACTATGGAAAAAGTATTAAGAAAATCAGGTCTGTATGGGTTAGTGTTCGGATTGGCTGTTTCCATTCTATTTGTTAGTTACAAAGAAATTCAAGAGGTAGATAACGGTGGTCAACTAATTACGTATAAACCGTTTCTTGATTATTTTATAGCGATTTTACGTTTTGGAATTATAGGAATGTTTTTGGGTGTGTTTATTGGTTGGAAGGATTATGAAAAGAAACATAAGACACAGCAACAAGGAAAAACATATTACATCCTTGCCTTTTTTGTTGTATTCCTCATTTCAAGCATTTTAATGTTGATATTAAATTGGTGAAATAGTATTCCGTTTTCATCTTCAACTAACGGGGCAGGTTAGTTCAATAAGAGATAAGATTTTTTGTGGTAAAATTTAGTGGGGGAGATTTGTAAATGGATGTAGACAATTATCGGAAATTTAATATTACGTCATTTGTTCTTTTTTATATGTCTATAGTGATTTCGGGAATAATTTTTTTTGGTTTTATGTTAAAGAATTATCCAAACGGAACACTTGTGTTAGTTTTAAAAATAGCCATCTTGATTTATTTCATCTACCAAATTAAAAAGTATAGAATTGAATTTAATAATGTTTCTCTTAAAAAGAGTATGTCAGGTATCAAATGGGCAAAATATGTCTCTTTGAGTATCATTTTAAAAATTAATTTTACTTTCATAGCAGCAATTAGTTTTACGCTGTTCGTTATTCTATTCCCATCACTTTTTGATTATTTTATTAACTTTCTTTCTGAACAAAATATTGAACCCGTATCTAGGAGTGCATTAAGTTTAATAATACCTATAATCTCTACAGCGATATTAACTCCAATATGGGAAGAGCTGTTTTTTAGAGGTATAGTGCTAAGAAAGTTAACAAAAAGATTTAAGCCTATTACTGCAATATTAATTTCTTCTCTTATTTTCGCCATAGTACATAGTGGTTTCATTGGAATAGCTCATGCATTTCTTATGGGATGTATGTTAGCTTATTTTTATCTATTGAAACAAAACATTTGGATACCAATTATTTTACATGCAGTAATAAACCTTGTAGCTATTCTTTTGAGTACATTCGATTCTCCAAATTTGACTGATTTAGCCATGCCCTCGAGAGAACAATTGATAGGGGAATTAGCATTGTACGGACCGATTACATTTGCTATTACATTTTTCCTTCTACTAATATTTATTAGAGGTTGGAAGCAAGTTAAGCTTTTGGTTATTGAATAAGACGGATATTTTCTTATTCAACTAAAGGGTGCTTTTGTAAAAATCTTTGGGCTGCTTTGGTAGCCCTTTTTTCTTTTTCATCTAACGGGGCATGTTAGCTAAAGAAAACTTTTATCTTATCCTAAAATAAATATTAAAAGAGGCGTTTGAAGTGGTTAACATTTTTGTAGTTGTTTGGGTTGTAATAACATCACCCATTCTTTTATCTGTCGTTTTTAGAATTTTCAAACCGATTGTAAATGCTGATTCTACTGGTATAAGTATGATAATTATTGTTTTATTAGTTGGTGTCTTGGATGCTTATATTGGAGTTAAATTAATTGAAAAGAAAATCCAACCTTGGCTAGAAAAGCGAAAGAGATAAACATTTTCCTTATTCAACTAACGGGTGCTTTAGTTAAAGATCGTGGAGTTGCTTTGGCAGCTCTTTTTTCTTATTGAACTAACGGGGCAGGTTAGTGGAATAAAAAGTGAATTAATCCATTATTATCTGTATTATGTTAACTGCATAAATCAGTTGTACAGATAATGAAGGAAATATCTTCTTACTGTCGAATATTTGCCTAGAACCATAATTAACTATTCCGATGAGGAGGATTCTTGTGCGTCCACGACCATTATTTATTGAAAATCCAGAGCATGCTAGGTTTGTTAGTCTTGTGCCAGATGGAGATATTGAAGAAATACTTAGTAAGCAACGAACTAAGACCATTACCCTCTTAAGCAGCGTATCAGAGGAGGCAGCAAGGAAGTCGTACGCTCCAGGGAAATGGACTTTAAAAGAAGTGATTGGGCATATGACCGACTCGGAACGTGTGATGTCGTATCGAATGCTTGCCATTGCACGAAATGAAAGTGCACCACTCCCAGCAATGGATCAGGATCAATACGTTGCTGCGGCAAACTTCAACAAATTATCCTGGGAGCAGTTACTAGCTGGTTTTGACACAGTACGCTCCAACACGTTAAGCCTTATTTCAACCATTGATGATGCAGCGTGGGTTCGTAATGGAACTGTAATGAACAGCCCAGTTTCGATAGGTACCATTGCATATGGTATTGCCGGGCACGAGTTACACCATATGAAAGTGATTAGTGATAAATACTTATAAGTCTTTTTCTATTAATGAAAAAACCTAATTTTTCAGCATTAAATGAGAAATTAGGTTTTTTAATATTGAAACTTCCTTAACGTTGTAAATCTGCATTTTCCTGACGCTACCCCTTATAGCGAATTTACTATAGTTTCATTCAGAACTAAGGAGATAATTTATGTTGGATTTAGAAAAACAAAAGAAAAAATCATTGCCTTAGATGAGTCAGATGCTAAAAAGCATTGAAATGATGACCGCCGCATATTTGGAAATGGCAAAAGACGGAAAAGATGACTTTACAAGCGATAAATATGTAGATGTACTAAAAGAGATGTATAAGAAAAAACATCAAGAGAATTAAATAAAACTTCTTATTCAACTAACGGGTGCTTTAGTTGAAGATCCTCGTGCTGCTTAGGCAGCTTTTTCTTATTGAACAAACGAGGCAGGTTAGTTCAATAAGAGGATTAATTTACCAAATGAATAAGAAGCATTTTGAACTAATGGTACTACCAACGCATAGCAGGATATTTTAGGAAAAGAACATTTGATTGTTGAAATCATTGACTCAGATGAAGTAGGTGGGCTAAAGGTCTATTTATCGAAAAGTTATATATTGGAATTATTCCCAGACACTTCAGAAGAGGATGATGAGTCCTGGAGACTTTTTAATCGTAGGAGCGATAACCCCCACTTTATCTCTATATAAAAAATCATCCGTTTTTTGTAGGCAAACTTTACCAATTCAATTATTGTAATTCTATTTCCATTAAACTATAATGAAAGCGATTTAATAATTGAATAGTTATATATTTTGGTTCTTTACTTGCGGGTAAAGATTAAAAAGGAACCAGGTTAAAATCCTGGACGGTCCGGCCACTGTAATTGAGGGAGTGACTTCCATGAGCCACTAGTTGAAAAACTGGGAAGGCGGAAGAAACGTACCAACCTCATAAGTCAGGAGACTTGCCTAAATATAGATGTAGAATACCTTCCGGGAAAAGGTTGCATTGTGGATCATTGAATTTCTTTTTGAATTTGTGAGAATACAAAGGCTCTTACCTTTCTTCCGGGGGTAAGCGCTTTTTTTGTTTGATTTCGAAAAAGGGAGGATTTCACGGAACCGCAACAACACGTTAATCAAAAATTCTATGAGAAATGGAGAATCATCACTTGACTACCTACACACAGAAATTGCGACGCCTTCTTCCTGCATTATTGGCATTGATTATGCTCGGGTCCTTGATTTCACCGATCCAGGCAGGAGCCATAGGGGAAAGCGGAAATGCTTCGCTGCCTCAGGAGACGAGAGGCCAGCTTGCCGAAGGGCAAATTAATACACAAACGCAGTCGACACAAACCGACCGTAGCGCCGAGATAAGAGCAAAAGTGGAACAAGCAATCGAGAAAACGAAAAACTACTACATACAGAACCCCCCTGACTATTCCAAAGGGACTTCACATAGCAATTATTGGCTGATGTCCGCTTTATGGGGTGCAGGGACGGACTTGGAAAACGACGTTCCATGGAAAGAAAATGCTTCCCCATGGAATCCAGCGTCTTATTGGACCGTCGGCAAGGAAAAGGTGACTACTTCCTCGAACGAGGATGCAGGAATTGTTATCGGTTCCATCGTTTTGGGCAAAAACCCATATAAATTCGGGACACGGGACATAGTGCATGATTTAGTTGCGAAGCAGAAAGAGAACGGATCTTTCTTTACTATTTGGGGAGAGCCTTGGGCAATGGTCGCGCTTGATCTGATGGAAGCGGAGTATGACCAGGATAAACATATCCAATATATATTGAGTAAGCAAAATGCCACGACAGGATACTTTGGCGATTCCGATGTGACAGGGTGGATACTGATCGCCCTAGCCCCACATTTGGACCGGCCGGATGTGAAAGCCGCTGTCGACAAGGCGGTCCAAGGGATACATGACAACCGGAACAAAGCCACGGGCGAAGTCATGGGGCAGATGTTCGGGGAAAACTCCAATAGCGTCGCGCCTATCATCAATGGCTTGGCGGCGGTAGGCGAGGACCTCTTCTCGGAAAAGTGGACCATGGAAACGACGCAGCTCGGATCGGTCAACCTGATTGAACGATTTGTGGACCGCTATCAAATGGCTGATGGCAGATTTACTTGGCAGGAGAACACTTTGGGCTCCTGGCAGTTGGCAACCGAGCAAGGATTGCTTGCCATCTCTGATGCCGTTGCAGGAAAGTCGACTTTCGTGCGGCTGAAAGACTACAAGGAGCAAGAACTGGACAAGCAAACGAATGTCTCGGTAAGAGTGGAAGGAATCAACGATACGCTACTCATGAATAAAGATGTCCAAGTGGAGACATTCATGGAAGCCGCCGATGCTTTCGATGCGACGGAGCAGGCGCTTGCCGAAGCAAGCATCCCGTTTGAAGGATCGAGTTCCTATATTGCCAAAATAGGGCCAGAGGAACAAGCGACGTTCGGGGCCTGGGATGGCTGGCAGTATATAGTGAATGATGACTATCCGGGTGTGTCTGTCGGAGAGTACCCGATTGAAGACGGAGATGAAATCGTCTGGTTTTACGGGAACGTGGGGGACATTTACCAAGATATCGATATAGCCGATGAAGTGGAGGAATTGACCCTCCGCCCAAACATTTCAATTGCGCCGAAATTACTTGAAGGCGATGAAATTGAAGTTACGGTGACGGCAGAATACAATGTGTACAACCGTTCCTGGGAACTGGAAAAAGAGAACGAGGTAGCGAAGATCAAGGACGCGGCCATCCACTTCAATGGGGAGACATTCAGAACGGATGCCAACGGAGTCGCACGCATACCTGGTGAAAAAGCAAGGGTCGGGACGTATGAGCTGAAGGTCACGAAAGACATTAACGGTAGTTATCCAAGGCTCCTGCGCCAATCAAGTAAGATCATCATTGAGGAAGACCCCGACAGCGGTGCCATCCCGTCGGACAAAACGGTCACACTGTCCGTCGAGAAGCGCACAATAGGTCTGGGAGATATCATCGTGCCTATGGAAGTGGCACTGCAAAATGGTGATACTGCGTTCACATTATTGAAAAGAGTGGCCGACCAAAAAGGGGTATCCATTGATTATATTGGATCCGGGGCTGGGCTTTACGTTCAGGCGATAGAAAATCTTGGGGAGTTTGACCATGGTTCACAAAGTGGTTGGATGTATTCGGTCAACGGAACCTTCCCGGAATACAGTGCAGGGAACTATGTGTTGAAAGACGGAGATGTTCTCCGCTGGCAATATACGAAGGATCTTGGGCATGATCTAGGACAAGGAAATATTCCGGATAACGGAGGGGGCGGCAGTCCCGGAAACGGCAATAGCAATGGAAACAACCAGATCGAGATACAAAAATCAATTGCCAATGCAGCAAAATGGATCGAAAAAACCCGTGATTTCACTAATTATGATCATTTCATCGATTGGGATGTACTTGGTTTGGCGAGGGCGGCTCAAAAAGTTCCAGCTTCTTACTACGCTGCGTTCGAGAGCTATGTAAAGGCGGAAAAAGGAGAGTTCAGGAAAGTCACCGACTATGAGCGGATGGCGTTGGCCATCACCTCGATCGGGAAAAATCCGAGAAATATCGCGGGATATGACTTCATTGAAAAAATCTACAACAATGAACGCATGACGATGCAAGGGACAAACGGTGTCATTTTCGCTTTGCTTGCCTTGGACTCAAAAAATTACGAAGTTCCTGCGAATGCGGTATGGACGAAAGCAAAGCTGGTGGATTGGCTGCTTGCGGAACAGAACGGCGATGGTGGCTTTCCGCTGACGGATGGAGCTGCAAGTGATATCGACATGACTGCCATGGCGCTGCAAGCTCTAGCGAAATACCAGCAAACGAAAGAAGCAAAGGATGCAACGAATAAAGGATTGGATTGGCTGTCCAAGCAACAACTGGCTGAAGGTGGATTCCAGTCGGCAGGATCAGTCAACAGTGAAAGCGTTTCGCAAGTAATCATTGCGCTGTCAAGTCTTGGGATTGACTTGGAAGACAATCGCTTCAAGAAAGAGAAAGGCGATTTGCTTTCGGCACTTCAAACCTTTGTCAATATGGACGGGGGGATTTCCCATACGAAAGGCGCGGAAAGCAACTACATGGCCACCCAGCAAGGGATGATGGCTTTGGTCGCCTATGACCGTCTCAAAACTGGCAAAACCGGCCTGTATGATATGGGAGACGTAAAGGCATCGGCCCCGAATCTTTCATTCCCGGATGTCAAGAAAGGATCTTTTGGGGAAAAAGAAATACAGGAGCTTGCTGAAAAAGGTGTAATTGCTGGCTTCTTGGATGGGACGTTCAAGCCAAACCTAGAATTGAACCGAGGGGAAGCGGCGATTTTATTTGCCAGAGCACTGGATTTGAAAGCTCCGGAGTCGCCGGCAGGATTCAAGGATGTAGCCAAATCTAGCGTATTCTATGAAGCCGCACATGCTGCGAAAGCGGCAGGCATTTTCAGAGGTCAGGGGATCGGGGAAACTTTCGGTGCTGGTGAAAAACTGAATCGTGAACAAATGGCTTCCGTGCTTGTCCGAGCTTTTGGATTGAAAGCCACAAATGAAAAAGTGAAATTGGCTGATCTGGACAGTGTGTCGGATGCACATCGGAAAGATGCAGAAATTTTATATCAAAATGGTATCACGCTTGGGAATGGGAACGGAAATTTCGATCCTAAAGGGTCTGTCTCCCGCGCGCATTTTGCCGTGTTCCTTTCCCGTTCACTGAACAACAAGAAATAAACAGTGTCGCGTTCATTTTATCAAGTGTTCACATTAAATATCGTATTTCAAGGACGGTCCAGCATTCCTCCACTAAGGTGCTGGATTGTCTGCAATATGGAGGACATTCAATTCAAAGAATGTAAGTAAAGGGGGACTATCGTTGAGGAACCATGTGAAGTTCTTCGGAAATTTGGCCGCCGCTTTTGTATTGGTTCTTTTGCTGGGCGCATGCGGATCGTCACTGCAGAAACCGACAGGGCTGGAAAAACCGCAGAGCAGCCAGGAAACGGATGCAAGCGAGGAGCTGACGGAACAGGAACCCGTAGAAGAGAACGAGGGCATCTCTGAAGAATCAATAACGGATTCCCGCAAGGAAGAGCAAGAAAAAGCAGGAGAAACCAAGGTACGGGTGGAAAATGAGCAGGAAAAAACGGTTGCGTCGGCAAAGAAAGAAGTGCAGCAGCCTACTCATGCAAAGGAGCAGGCTAAAAAGCAGCCAGGACAAGCCGAAAATCATACGTCAGGGCCTTTAGGGGAAGATGGCAAGCAACCTTCAAACGCCACTGCCGGCAATCTCCCAAAAACGGCAGCACCCGTACAGGTCCCTTCCAAGCCACCGGCACCGCCTGTGGAAAGCCCCGCTGAAAAAGAAAAGGAACCTGAAGAGCAAGCATCCACAATCGTCTTCTCAATCGTCATCTCGTCAAGTGAGGTCCCTCTGACTCCTGTAAAAATGGAATTCAAGGAAGGGGATACCGTACTGGACGCATTGATCCAAATCACGAAAAAACATAAAATCCAAATGGATTACCGTGGCGGGAAAGGCGCCAGTGCTTACGTGGAAGGTATCGCCAATGTCTATGAATTTGATCGTGGACAGGGGAGCGGCTGGATGTACCGTGTAAATGGGGTATTTCCGGATCGTGGGGCAGGCACGGTCCCGTTAATGGTGGATGATCATGTCGAATGGCTCTATACGACCAGTCTTGGGGAGGACCTGAAAGCCGACCTGAAACCTTTTCGCCGTTAATTCAGCCAAGCGAAAACCGGCCAGTGCAATGCGGCCGGTTTTCTGCATGAGAAACGTTAAATGAAAGAAGGTGTACAAATATGGAAAGTGGCTTTCGCAGCTGCCACCCATTCGTGGTTTTCTTCTATTATTTATGTGTCGGCTTTCTCGCCATGTATTTCAATCATCCAGCATTTCTGCTTGTGGCGTGCTTGCTGCTGTTTGGGGCCAATCTTGCCCATGGCGGCGGCAAAGCGCTCAGGAAATGGATTCCATCACTCGTCTGGATGAGCGTTGCCATTATTGTCTTGAATCCATTGTTGAATTCGAGGGGTACGCACATTTTCTTCTACTTTCGAGGGAAGCAGGTTACCCTGGAAGCCACGATGTACGGTGTCGTAATGGCGCAGTCGATTGTCATGATCCTGCTGATGTTCATTTCATTCAACATCATTTTGAACGGCAATAAATTTCTGTTCGTTTTTTCTTCATTCTTGCCAAGAACCGCCTTTTTGACCATGCTGGCCATCCGTTTCGTCCCCCTTTTGAAAAGAAGGCTGGATGAAATAAGCGACGTGCAGCGCATCAAAGGGACGACAGCCTCGACAGGAACCGTATGGGAGCGAGTGGGAAATGGGATGACCATGCTGCAGATTTTGTTGACATGGTCCTTGCAAGAATCATTGGACACGGCGGATTCAATGAAGGCGAGGGGATACGGGACGGGCAAGCGGAATCCTTATATTCCCTACAGAATGAACAAACGGGATAAGGGGTGGCTCGTGACAATGACTGCTCTTTTTGCGCTATGTGTAACAGGCGGGATGCTTGGGTACGGCAAAATCATTATCTATCCAGCTCTGGGGACATTGCACCTTTATTTCCTGGATTGGGTCCTGCTTATTTGTATGATGTTATTGGTATCATTTCCATTGCTCGTTGAAGGGAGAGAACAATTGAAGTGGAAATTTTCCGTATAGAAGAAATGACATTCGGCTTTCCCGACATGGAATGGAAAGCGCTGAAGGATATCCATTTAAGTGTGAGGGAAGGGGAATTTGTAGTGCTATGCGGCCCGAGCGGCTGCGGCAAGACGACATTGCTGCGTCTTTTGAAAAAAGAGCTTGCCCCTGCAGGCAGGAGGAAAGGGGAAATCTATTACGAAGGAAAGCGTTTGGAGGACTGGGAAGAAAGGTTATTGATTGAACAAATTGGCCTTGTTTTTCAAGATCCCGACAATCAAATCGTCATGGATGAAGTGATGCAGGAAATTGTGTTCGGCTTGGAAAATCTGGGCTACTCGAATTTCGAAATGCGCAAAAGGGTTGCAGAGATGGTCCATTTTTTTGGAGTGGAAGGATTGCTGAGATTGAAGCCATCGGAACTATCCGGTGGCCAGAAGCAGATGCTGAATTTGCTTTCCGTTCTGTTATTGAAGCCCAAGGTGCTGCTACTGGATGAACCGACTTCCCAGCTTGATCCGATTGCGGCCAAAGAGTTGATTCTCATTCTGGAAAGGTTGAACAAGGAAATGGGCATGACGGTCATTCTTGTCGAACATCGGTTGGAAGAACTGTTCGGGGTTGCGGATCGGGTACTTATGATGGAGGACGGGAAAATCGTTTATGATGGAAACAGCAAAGCGGTCATCACTGAACTATATGCGCGGGGAGACGAACGATTCATCCCTTACGTACCTTCAATATCTAGGCTTTATATGGAAAAAGAAGTTTGGCCAAGACTGGATGGCATACCATTGAACGTGAAGGAAAGCAAAGAGTGGATCCGAACACTGCCGGTATATCCTGCACTTGAAGTTGCGGATGCCGATGCCACTAAGGGAACTGGGAGGCAGCGGGTACTGGAAATGAAGGATGTATATTTCCAATACGAGAAAAAAGGATCGATGATCTTGAAAAGTCTTTCGCTGGATATTTTCAAAGGGGAATTCTTTGCATTGGTCGGAGGGAACGGTTCAGGAAAATCCACTGTTATGAAGGCGTGCATTGGAAGCATCAAGCCGAAACGGGGAACAGTATGCTATGAAGGAATGGAAGTAAGTAAGCTGAAGGGCAGGAAACTGTATGAAAGAATGGCCTACCTTCCCCAAAATCCACGGACCTATTTCGTCCATGATACCATTGTGAAGGAATTGGAAGAAGCGGTCGTGCGACACGATGTGAAAAACGGCACTGCCAAAATGGAGGAATTGATGAAGGCATTCAATATCACACATCTGCGGGATCGCCATCCGTATGATTGCTCAGGCGGAGAAATACAAAGGGCGGCACTTGCCTGCATGCTGATTGGCTCTCCTGATATCCTGTTCATCGATGAACCGACAAAAGGGCTGGATCCCATCTCGAAAAAGCGCTTTTCCGAAGTGCTCTATAGGCTCCATCGTGAAGGATTGACCATCATGATGGTGACGCATGACATCGAGTTCGCTGCCCGGAATGCACAAAGATGCGCTATCATGTTTGATGGGGAAATAACGGTTGCCGGCACGGCGGATCAATTATTCAAAGGGAATTACTTCTACACCACGGCAATCAACCGGGCGACAAGGTCAAGCAATGTATATGAAGCACTTACGTTAGAGGAGGCGATCGAAACATGGCCCGCTCCCACATTTACTTGATGGCCGCTTCTTTTATTGTGCTCACCATGCTCATTGTTTCCATCGTTTATTTCGATTACAATGCCTATCTGCTGCTGAGCCTTGCGATTATCGCGTGTACCATGCTCCCCTTCTTTTCCCGTTTTGAATTCAGGGAATTGGCAGGGCGGGAAATCGTCATTTTGGCGATGCTCGCGGCCATTGCGGCGGTTAGCCGCGTTCCTTTTGCGGGCCTGCCCAGTGTCCAGCCCACCTCATTCGTCATCATGATGGCCGGTCTTGTTTTCGGGGCGGAATCGGGCTTCATCGTAGGGGCTGTCGCAGCGGTCGTTTCCAACATCTTCTTGGGACAAGGACCTTGGACTCCATGGCAAATGTATGCGTGGGGAATGCTTGGGATGAGTGCCGGTCTGTTGCGTAACGTTTGGTGGATGAAGAAAATGTGGGGTAAGTGCATCTTCGGGTTCCTTTGGGGATATTTATTCGGTTGGTTCATGAACATGTGGATCATTGTAAGCAACATGGAGATTTTGACAAGGGAATTTTTTGTCGGTGTCTATGTCTCCAGCATCTATTTCGATTTGGCGCATGGATTATCGAATGTATTTTTCATTTTAGTTTTCGGGGCAAGCTGGACGAAAATCTTGGAACGCTTCAAGAGAAAATACAGTCTGCTAAGTGTGAAAGGCTATGTGTAAGTGAATACATTCTTCTTTGATGCATTTTCGTGGTTCATTCAAACTTGTATTTTTCTTTAATCAAATCTTTTATTAATTCTTTATTACGAGTTTTAAAGACCTCATTGTGAGATGAAATCATCCCCAGACTAGCAGCATCCGGTTGGATGTATTGCTTAACTTTGTTAATGGTGTTGGCTGCGTCTTGAAATGTACCTGCAATCAAATTAAATGCAGTCATGTTTCAATAAATCGCCTACTGCAACGACTCCTGGAATCGATGCTTCACTGGTGATGCAGCTTGCTATAAAGCAGCCATCAGCCAATTCCGACTGGACGGGACTACTTTTTCCAAAGATTAATGAAGACTCCTAAATTTAATATGTGATAAATTGCTTTTTTCATATTCAACTAACGGGCGCTTTAGTTGAATAACCGACAGCCTTACAAGGCGGTTTTTTCTTATGGCCTAGATTTAATCGTGTAACTATACTTAGGTGTCGTATAGGTTACTGAACTTAGATTATTGAACGAGTTCTTGAACATTAATAAAAGAATTAACCTCACAAAACACTGTAAATATAGGGTGTTCATTAACTCCTGATTTACTGAACAAAACCCTTCGGTTCAGTGATTGAATCGGTCTTTATAAGATCTTTGAAAACGTTACTAAATGGCGAATTATTTGGTAATTCATTTACAAGGGAGTTTATCTGTGGTAATATAACTAAATATTCCCAAGATTAAAGGAGATTGAATGATGAAAAAACTATTATTGCTTATTGCTTCACTTTCTTTAGTGCTTGCAGCTTGTACTGAAGACAAAGAAGACAAAGAAGAGAAAAAAGTTACAACGACTGTAGGAACTAAATCTGAAGAAACTGCATCTGAAGAAAAAGCGAACCCTGCTGGAGATATGATGAAGTTTTACTTATCAATCTCTCAATCTATTAATGCTGTAGATGCAGATCTAAATGCTTTTGAAAATGTAGATGTAGAAGCACCTCCAGAAGCTGCTGAGCTAAAAAAAATGCGGGATGCTGCAAAAACAGCTGCTGCAAATACTGCGGTTAAAGTAGAAGAATTAGAAGTTCCTGCTGAATTAAAAGATCACCAAGAAACAATTGACTCAGCATTAAACAAAATGCAAGAAGCTTATACAATGAAAGCAGACGCATTAGCTGCAGAAGGTGACGTTGTATTAGATGAGGCAAATGCTAAATTTGAAGAGGCTGAAGCTGAATTAAATGAGGTACTTAAAGAAGTTGGCTTAGCAGAATCAAGCATTGCCAGCGAAGTAGCACAATAAGAAAAAATCGTCCGATAGAACGGACGATTTTTTTATTTAACATTATGTCAGTTGGTATATATACAAATGTGAAGCCAGCTGCCTTTAAAGGGCAGCTTTTCTTATGGAGTAATGAAATCGAATACTTCCCAATCCGGGTGTTATGTCTACTAGGAGTGCATGCAGCACACTCGTTCAGCGATAGAATAGATATGTTACAGATCGTATTTCTTCTTCAACTAACGAGGCAGGTTAGCTGAAGAAGGAATTTTCACATTTTTACTTGAATATATCTAGGAAAAGACTATAGATGGAGGGCTGTTTATGGCATTAGTTTCAATCTATACTGTTGGTAGGCTAAACCACCACAATGACCACCCTGCCTCTCGTGAATTTTTTCAAGTGGGAAATGAAGTATATCGTCAGGCAACTAAGTCAGGACTTATTGAGGCGTTTTCACCTGAAGGAGTCCCTTTCCCTGAAGAAACCGTAAAGGGAATTGGTTCTCCTATTCTTACACTAACAGTATGGAGAAGCCTTCAATCCTTATATCGCTTTACCTATTCAGGACAGCATATGCAAGCATTACGAGATAGAAGCAGATGGATCGAGCCGTATCCAAAGAAACACCTTTCTTATGTAGTTTGGTGGACAGAAAAGGTTAATGATGTCTCATGGGAGGAGGCATTCAAGAGATACAACTATTATATTCAGCATGGTCCCACTCCTTTTGCATTTGATTTTAAGCATGCATTTGATGAAAAAGGGGAGATGTTCTTGATTAAGTAGCAGGGGGGACCCTTTATTAATTGGGAAATTATCCATTTAAATTAATGGTGAAGTTAAGGAGTAATACACCTTCCTGTGACATTTTTCTCGCCATTTTTATTTATTCTGGAGGGAATTGTGAAGTATTACACTTAAACTATCGGGTGCGTTAGTAGAAGATCAATGAGCTGCATAGACGGCTCTTTTTTCTTGTTAAACTAACGCACTCGCTAGTTTAATAGTTAGAATAAAATCACCTATGATATTATTAGTTTTGAATTTATTAACAAGGGGGTTTTTAAATGACACCAGAACAAATTGTTAGAGAATTTTTTGAAGAAGTACGTTCAGGTAATAATCCTGATTACTCAAATCAATTAATGGCAGAACAAGTATTGGCACATCAAATTGTATCTGAAGTAGAACAAACAGTTTTGAGGACACCTAAAGATTATGCTGAACACGTAAGAGAAATGATTGAAGCATATGGTAATTTTTCTTTAGAAATTCAAGAATTTTTAGTACAAGGAAATAAAGTATATGTACGTTGGAAACAAGTAGGTAAACACGTAGGAGAAATCGATGGTTTTCCCCCAACGGGTCTGCCAGTAATTGAAATTGCGAGTGCTGTATATAAAATAGAAAATGAAAAAATTGCAGAGTATTGGATTCAGATTGATAGGTCAGGTATTCAAAAACAATTAGAAAGTAATAAAAATATTAAGTAGTTTATTTTCCGAACTATTTTTTTAAAAAAAGTGCTACACAAGATTTGTTAATAAACTCTTGTTAAACTAACGCAGCAGGTTAGCGTAAGAAGGATGTTAGGAAGAATTAGAGAAACTTAAATTTTTAAGATTAGTCTTGATAAGATGTTTGCGGTAACATTTGCAGCATTAATCGTGTCATTTCTGTCATTTACCCCGAAACAAATAACCCATCCTTTAGTTAGACGCAAAAGATGGGTTACTTCTTCATAAGTGAAGTTGTCATCCATAGTAAGAAGAACCAGCTGCCTTAAGAGGGAGCTTTTTTTATGGAGTAATGAGGTGTTACTGCCTATTTCATACGACTTCTCATTTTGTAATCTCTCAACCAGAGTGGAAATCTCATCGTTAAACTAATTATTAAGACGATTAACACTAGAACCGCTGCAGACATGTCTGCAATATCTGCAGCATCTTCTACAATCGCGCTTGATTGAAGATACCAAAGATGGACAGGTAAGGTCCCACCTTGCGAAAGCAAGTTAAAGTCCCACATATTCCCCGATGTCCCCGTTCCACCAACAAGTAAAATAACAGCAGATTCACCGAAAGCACGGCAGGTGGCCAAGCTTAATCCAGTTAATATCCCACCCATGGCCACAGGAACGACTACATTGACAATCGACTTTGATTTGGTTGATCCTAACGCATAGGATGCTTCTCTTAACTCGGCTGGAACAGCTTGAAGCGACACCTCTGTTACTCGTGTAATAACAGGTAAATTAAGCAACGATAAGGCAACACCAGCTCCTAAAATGGTTAAACCTATATTAAAGATATCTACAAATACAACATAGCCAAATAATCCAAATACAATCGAAGGTACGGTTGCTAAACTCTCAACACATGTTCGTATAAATTCAGTTAATCGATTATTTGGCGCGTACTCTGATAGATAAATCCCTGAACCAACACCAATTGGAATCGAAATGACCAATGAAATAAATAAGACGTAAAAGGAGTTAATCAGAAACGGCCCAACACCTCCTCCAGCTAAAATTTCATCTGGTAATCCAAAGAAAAAGTGAGGAGTCAATTTTGGTAAACCCTTTGAAAGAATAAATAGAAGTAACGCAGCGATGAGAAAAAGAACGATCACTGTTAATATCCATAAGCTAATTGTCAGTATACGATCAACAAGGTATCTTGATTTTTTATTTTTTATCAGTTCGTTTGAAATACCACTTCTCATACTTATACCCCTTTTGGACGAAGTTTGCGGATTAGGACAATCATAAGTGACGAGATAATTAATAAAATGAAAGCCATCATGTACAAGGCATTACTCCATGTTGATTCAAATTCAACATCAATGATTTGGTTAACGATATTACTGGTAAGTACAGCGGTTGGTGTGACCAAATCAGTTGGTAGTTGTGCTGTATTCCCTATCACCATAACAACAGCCATCGTTTCACCAATGGCCCGAGCCATCCCTAAAATGATTGCAGTAAATATCCCCGATTTTGCTGCTGGCAAAACAATCCCAAACACTGTTTGAAATCTTGTGCTCCCCATAGCATAACTCGCTTCTCTTAGCTCCCGAGGAACAGCAGTGATCGCATCATCACTAATTCTTGAAATCGTAGGTAATACCATAATCGTCAAAACAATCGCTGCAGCTAACAAACCATCTCCTAACAGACTTCCAGTCACTTGTCTTAAAAACGGCAAAAGAATGGTCAAACCTAAGTAGCCATAGACAATAGACGGAATCCCCACGAGTAAATCCAAAACAGGCCGAATTATACGTTTTAGTGATTCTGGTGCGATTTCAACCGTGAATATTGCTAGTCCTATGGAAATCGGTGCAGCAAACAACAGGGTTAATGCGGTCAAAGAAAGTGTACCTATGATAAAGACGGCAGCACCATACTTTTCTTCATAAGGCTCCCAAGTCGTAGAAAAGAGAAATTCAGTCAGAGAAACATCATTAAAGACTAAAAATCCTGTCCGCCCGATAAAAAGAACAAGAGCGAAAAGAACAAGTCCCATGAAAAGTGCGCTAGTAAAACAGAAGACTTGAAATAATCGATTATTAAAGTAGTTAAGTTTCATTTTCTTCATTTGATTTTTTGCAAATGAAACATTTACAGTGGGTAGTGGATGTGCGATCTTTGCCATAAAAATCCTCCAAACTAATTTAAAGCCAGCTCTGATTAGAGCTGGCTTTCTATGTTTATGGTAAACATAGATTTAACTTAATTCATTGCACTAATAGGAATAAACTTTAGTTTCTTTAAAGAACCATTTTGGAATTTACTGCTTTGAATGAACTTAATAAATGCAGCTTCAGCACCTTTAGGAGTGCCTTTTGTCAATAAGTATCCATAACCCCAAATTTTATAGTTACCATTCACAACGTTTGTCGTAGTTGCAGATACACCGTTGAAGCTAAGAGCCTTAATATCACCTTTTACATAAGCTAAATCTGTATAACCGATAGCATTTGGATTTGCTCCGACATTTTTAACCATATCTCCATTACTGCTAACTTCTTTATAATTTTCACCTTTTGACATAAAATCATTTCCAGCTAAAGCCTTCATTTGATAGTTAACACGTGTACCAGAACCATGTTTACGATTTACTACAACGATTTCTGAATCGTCTCCACCAACTTGCTTCCAGTTTTTAATTTTCCCTGAAAAAATATCTTGAAGCTGTTTTGTTGATAAATTTTTTACCGGATTTGATTTGTGAGTGATTGTTGCAAATGGAATAACTGCAATTTTGTGAGCTTTTAAACTATCAAATGCGCTGAATCCAGGAACAGCTTTGGTTGCATCCCAGTCAGCTGCGCCTATTGTTGCTGAACCTTTCATAACAGATTGAGGACCAGCAATTGAAGAAGAACCTGATACCGAAATAGAAACTTTAGGATTAGCTTTTTTAAATTCTTTTGCAGCTTGTTGTGTTAAAGGTAATAAAGCAGAAGAACCTGCAACGACGATTTTCCCACTTGTTGCTGCCTGAGCTGTTGTTGTTATTCCACCAAAAGTTAAACCCACTGATGCGACAACCACTAGTGCCGCTGCTGTAAATCGTTTCAAGATATTCATTTGTTATTCGCTCCTTTATTTTTCGTTAATGCTTCAAATTGACCGTTTTTCCATACAACCACAATTTCGCCGTCTTCACCCGGTGTAGTCGCAACAAGTGACTTACCGTCAGGAGAAGTTGTGAATGATGTTAATTGAAGGTTAGTTTGAGCTAATTTTCTTAACCCTTTTGTATCTGTATTTACTTCGTAAAGTGTGCTCATGCTGTTTTCTTCAGCAACTAGAATCACTAGTTTTCCTTGTGGTGTTACCAGAGATGAAATAATGTCTTTGTTCTTAACAAGTACAGTCGTTTCATCCACTCCATATAAAATCTTTAACTCTGGAAGCTCTTCACTATCTGTCTTAGCACTTAAATACACGATGCCCGCATTTTTTAGGAACATAGAGAAAACTTTATTATCATTCGTCGTGGTCAATTGATCTGCTTTCACTTCTTTGCTCTCAAGGTCTATAGAGTAAATCTGAGGCTCAGTGCCAGTTAAATCGATAGAGTCCACATCTGTTTTGTCATCATCTGTATATTTTGTCGTTCCTTCTTTACCCACTACATACAGAACTTTTTTTCCATCAAAAGATAAATGTAAATCCGACTTGTAGGTCAGCTTATCTTCAAAAACTTTTGTAACCTTACCATCAGTAATTGTCATATATGAAATTTTTTCGTTTTTATCTCCTTGAAGGAAGTAAACCTTTGTTCCATCAGATGACCAAACAAATTCAACTTTAAGTGAGTCATCTTCTGCATTTACAACAGTATCCATTTTCGTTTCAAAGTCGACTAAATGCATAAATCCTGTTTCGTCCGAATAAACAGCTTTTTTGCCATTGGGTGAAACAATTAAATCTGTTGCATTAATTGTCCAGCTTGCTTTTTTAGTTTGGGTGTCTAATAGCACTGAACGATCATTATTAGTAACTAACAGTGTTTTTTCATTAATGAATTGTGGCGCAAACGTATCTCCACTTACTAAACCAGAAGTTGCAACAAATAAACTGCTATTTAACTTTTGAACATCACCTCCAAATGCAGTAACAATATCGTTCAGATCAGCGTAAACAATGCCTTTCACGTGGACAGGACTTGCTACTAACTTCATGGATGTTCCATTATTTTGTAATACCTTGCTTAATAATTTAAATTTCAAAGTTTTACCTTGCTTAGAAAGAGTGATTTCATTATTCTTTCCGATTGTTGTGGTTGCAGAAAATAATTTTGAGATATCTTGAACAGAATAAAGCTGTTTGCCGTTTACAGTGAACGTATTCACTTGTTTTCCGGTACCGTCTACCATTAATTTGGAAGATCCAAGTTTAAAACTACCATTTACAGAGATTAATAGGTTTTTATCTGTTAATATATCTCCACCTAATGCTTTAACGAGGGGTGTTGCTTGGACAAATAATGTTTTTTGTTCTAGCTTTGCTGGAATCCCTAACTTACTTTTTTTACCATTCACTACATAAACATTGGAGTTTTGAGTTAACTGGATTGTTTTTTTGTTTTTCCCGATTCCTTTTGTAATCGTATATGTTTTTGTTTTTTGATTGTAAGTGATGGAAGCAGACATCATTTTAGCCAATTCTTGTACGGAGTGAAGCTTAATCTTGTTGATCTCAATAAATGAAACTGATTTTTCCATACCCTCAACTAAGACCATTTCTTTTTTTACAGTCATATTTTGTTGCACGACTGCAGCATGTGCTTCATTAATTGCTACGGGAGCAAATAAACTACCCGATAAAACAGCGGATACAATAAATAAACTAGTTACTTGGCGCTTCATTCTTTCTTCCTCCTCTTTTATAGTTCAAATAAAATAAATAAAAACCAGTAAATACCTCTCCTCCCAGTCTAATTACTCACTACTAAAGTCATTGTAGACTGGTTATATTAAGCTGGTGTGATTTTTTGTGTGAAAATTGTAAAAATATCATACGGATTTTATTAAGAATTACAGTAGCAATAGATTGTAAAAAGAATTGTTCCAATATAAAAACGGAACAATCCTTGGGAAAATTTAATATGTGAAATGAGTTTCTTCTATGTAAATAGGCAGCATGTCCAATACGACAGAGAGGGAGGGAGGGAGGGAGGGGGTAAGAATTTTGAGTCTTACATTGCAAAAAAAGCCCCTTCATCATGATGATGAAGGGGAGGAGGCTTGTTTATGATGCTTCTTCCAATTCGTTTGGATTAGCTGCATTCCAAATTGATTCTACCCATTGTGGGTTATCGATGAAAGGATTGCGGTTTCCTTGGATGCTGTAAATGACATTGTTGCGGTTCGCTTCGAATGCATCAACAGGATCCTGGTTGTGCCATTGTAGCAATATGGACAGTTTACCATGGTATGGTGCTGAACCATTGTTTAAATTGTTGTTCAGTTCTAAATCCACTTTATCTCCTTTTTCATAGCGTGTTGCCATGTAGAAGAGCATGCGAGCAACGTCGCCTTTGACGCTATCAGGTGGCTCGAATGAACTGCCTGTTTTTAAACAACCATTACAGCCACTTACTGGACTTCCGCCGTTATCGAAGTCAAGGTTTCCTCGGGAGCTGTTAACTTGAACGTTGGTTGGTCGCAAGTGATGGATATCAGTACCTGGGCCGTTGCTTGTGCCGAAGTTGCCATGTGATTTTGCCCAAACGTGTTCCCGGTTCCAGTTAGTTGTGTTCCCGCCGTTATTGCTTTTCGGGCTTGATACTTTTGAGTAGAACAAGATGACGTTGTTCGGGTTGTTCGGATCCTCGTCTGTTTCGCGGAGAGCTGCCCAAACCGCGTCATATGATAGGACTTTGTGATTTTTTATGATATCGTGTAAAGCTGTTTTTAGCGTTTGACCTTGTTTACCTTCTGCATCTTTGTAATAATCACCAGCGGTAGGTGGGATTTCAGTATCTGATACAGTTACTGAGAAGCTTCCTGTTACTTCGAATTCGCCATCAGTTGCTGTAACTCCGACAATATACGAGCCTTCAGCTAGTGATAATGTCAATACGCAATCTGTAATTGTACCAAGTGTAGACGTGTAGGTTAACTCATCGTTATCCACATCTGTGAAATGTTCAGCTAGGTTTATGGTGATGGTTTCACCTGTTTTCACTGATTTGTTCGTGAATGTATTTGCCAGGATTGGTGAATGGTTTGCATTCGGATCTGCAGGGTAGTCAATTACCTCGCCTTTTACGTTCGTATATGCGATTGTTTCAGGATTAGCACCGTTAATGAAAGTTAGGGCTTGAATGTTTTCAGCGCCACGGATTTCCTTGACGTTCGGTCCATCCACCACAACTTTGGAAGCAATATTACCTTTGAAATCAAAAATTGCTTCTGCAGATACTGGATTAAGTGTCAGTTTGTTCGACGAGAATCCTTGTCCATGAAATTCACCATATGCTCCTATTACAAAGAGGCCTTCTGTGATTTTCGAAGAACTGTCCATCGTAACGGAAATACTTGGGTCATCGATAGTGATTTTATTCGTTTGTATATTTGTGAAATTGAATGTTTTTTCTGGTGTAATCGGTGTTACCTCAATTGGTTCTTCAATGGTTGAAAATGCAATAGCTGAAGGGTTTTTCAAACCAGGCTTTGTAAAGTACGCTGTCAGGTCACCTGAAATGTCAACTTGTTTTCCGATAAGTGAAGGGTTTGAGTTTAATCCCCAATCACTTCGGAAACTAGAAGTTACAGCTACGAAAAGCATGTTATTTACATTTGTCTCGTCTGCACGATCTGCAATAGCGAAGTTGAAATCGTCAGGCAGATTAGTTTTGGAGACATTTGTGGCACTGTTAATATGTCCGATAATATAGCCGCGAACGGTTGCTTTACCGCTGTTGTTGGCAATGGCATCTGACACTGTCTTAACTTCTTCGGCTTTTGCCACTTGTAATGTGTAAGGTATGACCATACTGAGTAATAAGATGAAAACCAGTCCAAGGAGACTAGTCTTTTTACGTTTTAAGTAAGTCATTAAGTACGCTCCAGTCTATTTGAATTTTTTCTGGGTGCTTAGAAAATGATGTCGCCATCCACTTGAATGCCATCAAGGCTAACATTGTTTAAATCTAGTCCAGAAAGGTCCATATTGCCTTCAACTTGAATGTTCAAGAATGACAAGTTAGTTGAAGAAGTTCCTTTGAGCACCAGGTCGCCTGTAATTGTTGCATGTTGAAGTAATTGAGCGTTTTCCATGGTTACAATAACATCGCCAATAAATGTTTTTGGTGTCTCAGCAGATCCAGAAAATTCTTCCGGAGTAACTTCAAATGGTCCAGTCGGTTCAACAGGAGCTTTAGCATCGTCCAAAATACGTTCTTCAATTTGTGGATTTACAGTACCTAATTTTTGAACATAGTCTCGTAAATTTTCCCAATCTGATAAACCTAAATCTGTAACACGACCTTGGTCGTAAGCATTTTTGAAAATTGTAAAGCCGTCTCCACCTTTTGCAGTGAATGCGTTCGTCGCAATTACATAATCAGATGTTAAATTGATATCCGAGAAAGAGCCATCTGTGTTTTTGACTTTCATCGAAGTAACACGATTTCCAGCTGCTAGGCGGCTGTCGTAAGTAAATTTCATACCAGAAATATGCAAGAATCCACCGTTTTCGCCTGGTGCTAGACTGACGCTTTGTTCAAGTGCCATTTTGATTTCCGCACCTGACAGTGTCATGGTTGCAAGCGTATTACCGAATGGAAGGGTAGTCAACACTTCGCCAACTGTGATTGGTCCTGCGTCTATTGGATTTCGAATTCCTCCGCCGTTTTGCATTGCAATCACAACTTTGGAGTTATATTCTTTCGCTTTATCAAGCATGCCGTCAGTGATTAGATTTCCAAGTTTTGTTTCATTTGCCCGGACACTCTCCATACTAGTAGGTCCAAGGCGTGGGTTCGCTAGTTCTTCAAGTGCAGTAGCGCCTGTCGGTTCATTTTTAATTGTGGCAACTTCATCAGCGTAAGGTTGAAGCAATTCTTTTGCTTGCGCATCTTCCGCTTTGCCAGCAGTTGCGATCAATTGTCCATTGTGCGCAGTAATGATACCTGATTTATCAAAAGTCACATCCAGCGTGCCTAAGAAGTCACCATATTGGTAGGCTTGTACGATGATTGTTAAGTCCTTTGCCACACCATTTTCGTCTACTGCCACTTCGACAGGAGCTTTTAATTGTGTATGACTATGGCCACCGACTATTACATCAATGCCATCTACATGCTTCGCTAATAATTGATCGTTATCGAAGGCAGGATTATCATCAAAACCTAAGTGGGTAATTGCCACGATTTTGTTTACGCCTTGGCTTTCCAGTTCTTCTACTGCTTCATTTGCAGAAGTGATGTAATTTTTGAACGTCACATCATTGGCACTTGAAATTTGAACTGTTTCTTCCGTTGTCAAACCAAAGAATCCAACTCGCTGACCATTAATATTCTTAATAATCGTGTTGTACATTTTACCGCCGACCGGATCAATACCAGTCGAATCGTTGAACAAATCTTTTAAGTTTGCATCTGCCGAAAAGTCCACGTTACTTGAGACAATCGGGAATTCTGCGTCTTTAATAAAATTAGCCAGTGCTTGATGGCCATCAGGTGATGAGCCAAGATCGAATTCGTGATTTCCAAGAGTCATGAAATCATATTGGGCCAAATTCATAAAAGCAAGGTCCGCTTGTCCCTGGAACTTGTTGAAATATAATGTTCCAGAGAAGACATCCCCAGCGTCAAGTAACAATGCATCAGGTTTTGCTGCACGAACTTCTTTAATGGCGGTTAAGCGTTTTGCAGCATTGTCTAAACGAGCGTGAGTATCATTGGTGTGCATCAATGACAACGTAAAAGGACCTGGAATAACTACTGATGCTGTGTTTACGATACGACCTTCAATTTGAGGGTCGACTGTGCCTAAGTTTTTAACGTAGTCACGAAGGTTCTCCCAGTCAGCAGCGCCAAGGTCGGTTACGCGGCCTGCTTCATATGCATTCTTGAAAACTGTGTAGCCGTCTCCGCCTTTAGCTGTAAATGCGTTTGTCGCGATTACATAGTTGCTTGCTGGAACAATATCTGAGAATGAACCGTCAGTATTTTCAACTTTCATTGAAGTAACACGGCTACCGACTGCAAGTGTGCTGTCGTAAGTAAATTTCATACCAGAAATATGCAAGAATCCACCGCTTTCTTTCGGTGATTGGCTAACACTGTGCTCTAAAGCTGTTTTGATTTCAGTACCAGAAAGGTTCATTGTTGCCAATGTGTTACCGAATGGCAAAGTTGTTAATACTTCACCGACTGTAATTGGACCAGAGTTGATAGGAGCGCGAATACCGCCACCATTTTGCATTGATATGACCACGTTTGGATTGAATTGTTTTGCTTTCCAAAGCATACCGTCTGCAATCAAGTTACCTAATTTAGTTTCGTTTGAACGAACACTTGGACCGGTATCACTTGATCGTGGGTTGTCTAAAGCTGAAACAGCTGTAGCTCCAGTTTCTTCGAGTTTAATTGTTGCGATTTGATCAGCATAAGGTTGCAGCAAAGCTTTCGCTTCAGCATCTTCAGTTTTTGAAGAGATCGTGATTAATCCACCTGTTTTACCTGTTACAATTCCGTTTTTGTCAAACGTTACATCCAGTGTTCCAAGGAATTCACTGTATTGGTAGGCTTGTACGATAATTGTCGGGCTCTTCGCTACACCATATTCATCCAAGTTTACTTGAACTGGTGCATCCAATTTTGTATGGCTGTGACCGCCTACGATTACGTCAATTCCATCAACATATTTCGCAAGAAGTAGATCATTGTCGAATGCAGGATTGTCATCATAGCCAAGGTGAGTGATTGCGATGATTTTGTTTACACCTTGACGTGTCAACTCATCTACAGCTGAGTTTGCAGATGTAATGTAATTTTTAAATTTCACATCTTTTGCACTTGAAATTTCAGCCGTTTCTTCTGTTGTTAATCCGAAGAATCCAATACGTTCTCCATTTACATTTTTAATAACTGTGTTATACATTTTGCCGCCTGTAGGATTAATTCCAACGCCGCTATTTTTTAAATCTTTTAAGTTAGCATCTGCTGAGAAATCAACGTTACTGCTGACAATTGGGAATTCAGCATCTTTGATGAAATCAGCAAGCGCTTTGTGACCTTCTGGAGTAGAACCAAGATCGAACTCATGGTTACCTAATGTCATCATGTCGTATTTAGCTAAATTCATGAAATCTAAGTCTGCTTTTCCCTGGAACTTATTGAAATATAAAGTTCCCGAGAAAACATCCCCAGCATCAAGTAATAGAGCGTTTGGCTTCGCAGCGCGCACTTCTTTTATTGCCGTGATGCGTTTTGCCACATTATCCAAATTTGCATGTGTATCGTTTGTATGCATTAGTGATAGTGTGAAAGGATTTGGATTACCGGGTGTTATTGGTGGTGTAACCACTACTGGTGCCGCAACAGTAACTGTTAACACTAAGTTAGTTGCTTTGTTTCCAGCTTTATCTTCCGCACTATATGTTATCGTGTACGTACCTGAGTTAGCTGTGTTAATCGTGCTGATTTCAGCACCTTCACTGTTACGAATTGTTGTTTTAACGGGAACGCTAGCATCTTTGTTATCAGTAGCTGTAACAACTGGAACAGCAAATTGGCCATTGTGTGCAACATTTATAGAAGTAGCTCCTGTGTAAGTGAAAGTAGGTGCTACTTTGTCAGTTGTTTGGTTCATGTCTTTACCACGATATAGGAACATAGCCATTTCGCCACGAGTCACCGCTAAGTTTGAACCAAATGTAGTGTCTGTTTTCCCTTCAGTCAAACCAGCTTTTAATAGTGCGTTTACATATGAATCCCAGCGATTATTTACATCTGTAAATGTGTTGTTAACCCCCGTGCCATCTAACTTGTATGCAATTGCTAAAACTTTAGCCATTTCGCCACGAGTGATTTTAGCATCTGGATCGAAAGATGTTTTCGTTTTTCCATTAATTATTCCAGCTGCAAATAGAGCGTTAACTGAACCTTCAACTCGTACATTTAAATCTGTGAAAGTAGATTTTGGTGCGGTGGCCACATTAAGACCGATTGCTTTAGCAATCATGATTGCCGCATCTCCACGTTTTAATGAATCGTTTGTTCCAAATGTTGATTCGCTATACCCTTGTGAGATACTTTCGGTTGTTACGTAATTGACTGCTGCTTTAAGTGTACTTGGTACGTCACTGTATGCTGCAGAAGCGGCAATCGGAAGTGTAGATGCGACTAAAGCTGCTGTGGCTGCTGTAGCAACGAACTTTTGATACCTTTTAACATGAATAGACATTCGTCAATCCCCCGTTTGGTTATTTTTGTTTAGAAATATATGAATATTCCATCACATTATCATTTTAACACTACTATTATCATAATAGCTAACTAAAGATACAAGACTATTAACCTATTAAAAGGGTAATTCATTCGAAAGTTTACAAAATTTACTTCTTAACAATGTTGAAACAACTAAGTTTCACGTGCAATTAAGACTACTTTTTGAAATTTGAGTAAATATGTAATTTTTTCGTAAAGCTAATAGAATCGGTTTTCTCTATGAATAAGTTAAAAAATCAGGAAATTCCGCATTGAATGTTTGAAATTATCTATTAAACTGTTGTAGGAAAAATTTATTTTAAGGGGAGTTCGTGAATGACAGACTCTATCACAGAATTTAGTATTAACAGAGATGAGTTTATATGGAAAATGGAAAGAGGACTATTCTTTCAAAATGATGCCTCTGCAATCGTATTATGGGACTTAGAAATTGAAATCTTATTGCAAACTTTGGATAAACACTTGGATATCGAAAAGAGCAATACAATATTGAAGGACTTTGGATTTCGCATGGGAGCAATAGCAAGTAAGTACTATTCTGAACGGATGGATCTTGAAAATATTTTAATTCAATTCAGTGATATTATCGCAATGCCGGTTGGGGAAATGTGAAAAATCACTAAGTTTTCCAAAGAAGATAGAAAGGTGATTATTGAACTTCACAATAGCTGGGAACATAGGGTTTTCAAATCAATTAATAAAGATCAAGAATGTATTATAATGCTGAGTTATTGGACAGGATTCATGAGTGAATTGTTGAAAGAAAATATGAGCTATTCATTGACAAACAAAAATCAAAATTGCATGGATTATTGTGAAATTAAACCGTTTGTAAACGAATAGTACTTTCGATGTAATCTAACTCTTCATACATAAATATTTAAATTTCATGTTATAAGTTTGATTATTAGGGGAAAATCAACTATGACGGAAATTTTATAATGGAGAGGTGAAAAAAAGTGAAAGACAATGAAAAACAATCTGCAAAAGAATTTGCAAATCAATCAGCTACTGAACAAACACAAAAAGAAGACCAGCTAAGTAAAGAAGAAAAAGAAAAACTTCAAGTGAAAGATGGTCAGAATAACCATCACTTGGATGAGCGTGGAGGGTACTAATCAAAAAACCGTGATCCCATAAGGATCACGGTTTTTGTTTATTCATTTGGCAATCTTTTTGCATTTTCTTGTTTCGCTGGTGAGTCATTGTTATCTTCAGGCAGTGATTCTTTTGATTTTGGTGCAGCTTTATGCTGAGATTTTGGGAAAGCTTGTTTTGCTTCTTTCTTAGTGTCCTTGCTTAGTACACTTTCGATATAATATTGAACACTGGTCATGGCGCCTTCTTCCACCATACGATTGTCATCCGGATCGTTAGGATCTGAGAAACCTGATTTTGTCATTTGGCATTGTTTTACATTTTTTGAATCCATGAATGAGGACACTTTTGTCATCGTATTATTCATCATGATTTTGGCTTTTTCACGATTTTCTGCTTTCTGTAGAAACATATAAGCCGTAGCTGCAAGACCTCCAATTAATAATGAACGTGTATTTCCTCTAGACATCGTCATCCCTCCAATTGTTGTTAAAAATCAGTTATCTTATATGATACCCACTTTCACAAACAATCACACATTTTCTTTCATAATTCCAATTTGCTTTCCTAAAATAATTCTGATGGATACTATTTAATCGTAAGGATGAAAGGTATATACGATGGTATTTAGGAGATTTCGTGTTGTACATCTTTTTGAATTGAATAACTTTAATTCAACTCAAAATCAAAATTGTACTTCTAATAATTATGCGTAAAAATATCTTTCGAATTTATATGAACATTACAGAGTGATACTTATTACTCAGATTTGTTAATTGAATTTCATTTTATACGAAGAAATACCAATGGAGTGGTCTATCTATTTGGACTGAAATCGATAAAATTCCAAATAATATTATCCATAAATTGTTTGCTTTTCGAAATAAAAGAAGCTATACGGTACAATAAAATTACGGGAAAAGGAGGTTACTAGCTTATGAAGAAAACTTTGTTACTGACAGGTTTTGAACCCTTTTTAAAGTTCACGGTAAATCCAACTATGAAAATAGTGGAGGAATTAAACGGACAAACGATTGGAGATTATCAAATTATAGGGAAAACGATGACGGTTGATTTTAAGTCATCAGGGGACCAATTAGTCGCATTGATAGAAGAGTTACAGCCGGATGCAGTCATTTCATTGGGATTGGCAGGAGGTCGCTCAAAAATAACACCAGAACGCATCGCGATCAATGTGAAAGATGGTGCTGCAGATAACGAAGGACATACACCTGTGGACGAACTTATTCATCCTGAAGGTCCAGCAGCCTACTTTTCTACGTTACCGATTCGAGGGATGGTAGAAAAATTAAACGAATCCGGATTTCCTGCATCCATTTCAAATACTGCGGGTACATATTTGTGCAATAACGTGATGTACGAAGGACTACATACAATTCATACAACCAACTTAAATATCCCATCCGGATTTATTCATATACCAGCTTCCCATGAATTAGCCATCCAACATGGAAACATCCCAAGCTGGTCGCACAAAGATTTGAAAAAGGCGATATCGATTTGCATTACAGTGCTATCCGAGAAATCTATTAAATCAAAACAAACACCATAGCGAAAAGCTACGGTGTTTGTTTTGTAATTGGATATGTAAACATTAATGTGTTGTAATCCTACATTTATGCTAAGCCGCATGTTCCGCGTGAGCCCACAAGTATGAAGACCACATACTTGTGGGTCTCATTCTTCACGCACTTGCGGCATGCAAGGCGTAATACACTCTCACGTTTTATATTCAATAATCTAAGCATGCATATCATAGCCACTTGTGAAAAGTAATCGTAATACCTACTATTTCTAATAACTAAATTTAGAGTAAAAAATGGGAAATTTATTTATAAAATTATGGAAAATAATGCTTTTTCGGAAAAAGTTTCTCAACTTAAATAAGTAGCCTTTTTTTTCTATAATAGTAAAATAAGTATATAGATTACAAAACGAGTAGCCATCAAGAATTTTTCCTATTTGTCATTTTACATTTCTCAGTTAAATAAACAAAAAGCATTTTTTAAAGTTTTTTATAATAAATTTTAAATATTCTGAAATAAATCATTGACTAATTTTTCCTTTATGCTACATTAAAAATACCATTTTTTAACTTAAAATTTACTCATTACCAATAAATGGATTTTAATATGCCTTGCGGGGGGTAAAAAATGCTATCTATTCAAAAAATTCACCATTCTTATGATAAAGAACAGCCAATTTTTAATGATATCAATTTGGAAATTAAGAGAGGAGAATTTGTAGCAATTGCTGGACCCAATGGATCAGGAAAAACCACTTTAATTAAACTGGTATGCAATTTACTGAAGCTACAAAAGGGTTCCATCACTTTCAATGGAACATCTCATACTTCTTTGTCTGTACAGAGTAAAATTGTCTATTTACCTAGTGACGATTATATTCCTGAATTTTTAACAGGTCGAGAGTATATTATGTTAATGTCCAAGTTATATAAAAAGAACATAGACGAACAAAATTTACAAGTAATTTCATCTCACTTAAGCATGAATAAGAAACTTTCGGAGATGGTGGAATCCTATTCCCATGGAATGAAAAAAAAGCTTCAATTAATAAATGCTCTTTTATTAAATCCTCCATTAATGATTATAGATGAAACCTTAAATGGCATTGATGTTGAGGCGAAAGAAATTATAAAAATATTACTCAATGAGTATACGAAAAATGGTGGCACCATTATAATTTGTTCACATGATTTAGAGTTGATGCAGGAGATAAGTAATAGGGTGATTCTTTTTTATAAAGGGGAAGTATATCTGGACGATCTCGTAAGCAATCTTACACGATCACTCTCAGATTCATTTAAAGAGTTGATGAATTTAGAGGAGGTGAAAAATGAGATCCGCACAAGTTTTCAATTTAGTACATCTGATTAGCTTATATTTCACCAGAAAGGTTTTTAACATCGGTCCTCTAAAAAGCAAAGCATTTAGAGTTATCTTTCTATTAGTCCTAGTAATGATGCTCGGTATTTTCACTTTTATGTTGTATTCATTCTTTAATCTAATTGGGAATGAAAACCTTGAAGTTCCACTTATCTTAAGAGTTTATAGTATGACAATCATGTTTTGGTCTTTAATTATTTTTATGTTTGTCAAAATACTTTTTATGAAGTCCAACAGTTTTCTTAAGATGACAACCACTCTTCCTGTAACGATGAATGAAAGAAATAGCGCACTTTTAATTTTTGAAACGGTGATATCTATTATTTTAATCTCATTGTTGTCAAGTGCTGTTGTCCTTTCACTGATCCTTACATATGGAACTCAATTCATTTTGTTATTAATTAGTACAGTCTTCTTCTCTAGTATTATTACGTATTTAATCTTACAACTTATTAATAAAGTCATCGTCTTTATTCTCAATTTTTTCAACCTGAATCCTTTAAAAGACATCGTGACAATCTTTATTTTTAGCCTAGTGTTCTTCTTTTTATACCAAGATGCTAATTCTGTGGCAGAGTCAGTTGTATATGCATATCTCGACGAAAAGGATGTTGGATTTAATATTTTAATATCATGGTCGATTTTCTTTGAACGATTCGACTTTTGGATTATTTTGGTCACTTTTATTATATCGTTTTTACTTTTGAGTTTCTTGAATATCAAAATACCTGATAAAGCGTACATGTCTACGCAAAATTATTTGAAAATTGAATTATTTAAACGATTTAATAACCTATTGGTCTCCTATGTGTATAGTATTCTCAGGAAGAAAGATACCTTTAATTACATAGGTGTTTCGTATATCATCTTCCTCTATTTATTTATGGATAATAAAAGTGAATACTCATTATATGCACTTCTACCTTTGGCGTTTAATGGAATTTATCATTATGTAAATACCAATTCTATTAGAAAATTATGGTGGAAAACGAATTATACGGTTTGGAAAGACTACGTATTCCTTATTAGTAGTCAGATTTTATATATACTGTTCATTTCATTACCATTGGTGATAATTGTATTAATTTTTAATACAAGCCTAACAACAAACTTTATGGCTTTAGCATCTGTAACTGTTGCTGTTTTTTTATTTACACTGGTGGGTATCCTTTTTCCACCATACGATGATAATCCATTCTCTGTTATTATCAGTTTCGTAATTATTTTCACGATAATAATTGTTTTGGCGATAGGGATAGCAATTCTTCAATTGTCTACTACCCAAAATTTTATATTTGTCGGTTTTATCTTTTTTGTAATTATATATTTCAGTATATTTGGCTTGAAAAAAATAAGGGAGGAAGTATAAAATGAAAAAAGTCTTTATAGGATTCAATGCGTTTTTGGGGGCCTTTGTCACAACTTTAGTAATTCTAGTTCTTTCATTTCTTTACATGTTGTTCAGTGATGGCGGCAAATTAGGAAAGAGAACAGTTTACTTTGACACTCTTTTCTTCGATTCAGCCGATAAGGCTGATGGTTCCGTTTCTTTACACTTTGGAGTTGAAAATTATCTTCCAGCAATCCTTACAGTGATTATACTTACTATATTTTATATGATTGTTTTCTTTACTTATAAACTTTTACGACAAAAACAAATCCAACTTAAAAATAGCCATAATTAGGCCATGAAACAAGTCACAAAAACAGTAGAAGACATAAATCTTATGAATTTTTCATGGTTATTCCTTAAAATCAATAAGCCACTGGTGATAATGATCATGGTAAGCATCTTATTACCAATGCCACTGTTTTTGAAACTAGAAGTTGCTTTTTTAACAGTCCAACAATTCACCTTGATTAGTTCGTTGCTTATTTCATTCATGCTGCATGAATACTTTCATATCTTATCATTTAAGATTTTGAAAAAAAAAGGTGCTGTGCGAATTGAGAGTACATTTTTGCGAATTTCGATTATCCCTCTTTTTCACCTAAGTAACTATCAGATAGTGATGATG
This sequence comes from Paenisporosarcina sp. FSL H8-0542, assembly GCF_038632915.1. Lineage (NCBI taxonomy): Bacteria > Bacillati > Bacillota > Bacilli > Caryophanales > Caryophanaceae > Paenisporosarcina > Paenisporosarcina sp. FSL H8-0542. Next base: position 2,743,416 of record NZ_CP152050.1, on the reverse strand, counting down.
GCTATGATGGGACCATTGATTTGTTTCACTATAGGGTTGATTCTTTTCATGACAGCTAGTTCTCAGTTAATGATGTATGTCTCTTATATTTTTCTTCTACACATAATCTTTCTCTTGCCTCCCTTTGGAGACGGGATGATGATTATTAAAGCATATCTCAGTTCTCAATTGAAAGGAGGTGAATAAATTGACAATGTCCATAAATAACAGTTTAATCGGTATTTTGGTTTTTCTACAAACCATGAAGGTGAAAGCTATTAACTCTTTTCAAAAGCAAATGGTTAAAAGTGATGCTTGGTTTTTAATCTTTGCAGCAGTATTATTAGGTTTGGCATTTACTATTTTTGCAGGTCTAATGATTTGGTGTGTTGTGTATCAAGGCAAAAAATTCACAGGCAACTGGAAATGGTCCCAGTGGGGAGTCAGCGTTTGGGCTGAATGTGCATAAGAATTCTTTAGTCTGAGCCCTAGAGAAGTAGTTACAAAAATCATGTATTTATGATCACTTCATTCCATAATCCTAGGGTGAATGATTAACGGTGTATTAGATTTGAAAGATTGATTAGTAATTTAATATCTTCTGCTGGCACAGAAGATATTAAATGACACTATAGAACTCATACTGTTTAACCGTTTCAATGATAACCACCATATAAACATGTGATAAATGAAAGTGTTTCTTTAGGGTATTATATTGTATTAAACAAAAAGAATCCATTTTGAAGCAAGACTGATCAAAATGGATTCTTTTTATTGTGATTTAGTATGCAATTTTATAAAACTGCCACTTTATCCTCGTGCAATTGGCATAGTACAACATCTGAAAGATCCCCCAGATTTGATGATTTCTGAAAAGTCCACTTCAATCACTTTATAGCCTTGCCTCCGCATTTTGTTGTTTACTTGGGCGTTGATAGGCAAACTGAAAACTCTTTTATGTCCAATGGATAACACATTCGTACCCATCGTAAATTGTTCTTCCTTACTTACTTCAATTAAGTGATAGCGGTTTGTTAAAAATGATACAGTTTCCGCGTCTAGTGCTTGTGGGAATATTAATGCATCGGTGGGGGAAAGTATATTGAATACACAATCCAAGTGTAAATATTTAGGGTCAAATGGAATCGCAACTATTTCATAATTCGGCAAATCGGAGCGAAGCTGTTCAATTGCTGAATTACATGTACGATGACTAAGCCCTATATAGATTGTCCTATCGTCAATAATGACATCTCCACCTTCAATATGGTTTTGAGATAATTTTTGGAAAGGTACATGATGTGTGTTTAACCACTTCTCTAGAACGGTTTCTTCTCCTTGTCGGATACTGCTTGCCATTTCAGATACAAAGGTCTGATTGCCAAGAGTGAATCCTATATCCCGTGTAAAAACTTGTTCAGGATAAGAGGCATTAGCAGGCAGTGTAATGACGTCGACGCCTTCTGCACGCATTTTCTCAACAAAATCATGATGTTGATTCAAAGCACGTTCAATATTGATGTTTTCATCTTTATATTTTTTTTGAACATCGTTGATAATTTCATCAATCGACATAAATTGGGGTTCACAAACAATAACTTTTCGCAAAGTGTCATATTCACTTTGGCAACTCGTTTGAATAGAATCGGTACTTTCAATGCTCATCTTTCATCCTCCATGAAATTGTAATGGTTTCTTCTGTTATTCCCGTAACGGTAATAAATTAACATAAAAAGAAAGAAAAAATTTTTCAATATTTAGATGAGATTGTTTCGAATCAAAGGTAGAGGGTATTTGATTAATAAAATATGACATACATGCTATTTGGTGGAGGGAATTTGGATGATAAGAAAGGAACTGGCTTTATTGACAAAAGAGGATTTTTCTACACGATCGGATCTACCACAATGGTTACTCGATGAATATCAAACTTTTCATAATACAGTTACGGATAAAACTTTTCCCTGTTATTTCGGGATGAGTGGAGAGTTAAAAGGCGAATTGCGTTATGGCTATATCACACAGGACGATTGGTCAAATCTACCCAAAACGTTGGAAGGTTTCTTGGACTTGTTTAATAACCCTAAACATAAGCGTCATGGCTTATTTGTTTTTGTTGAACCATTTGAAGTCGAAGGCAAATTAGAGCAATACCGCAAACAATTTTGGGACATTCTTCAGTATTTACACGAAGTCGACCCAGTGGAATGGCCTGAAGATGCACCACGGAATCCAGCCCACCATTTATGGGATTTCCGTTTTCATGGGGAACCTATTTTTGTTTTTGGTAATGCTCCAGCTTACAAACAAAGAAAAACACGACATTTAGGTAACTCCATGGTGCTCGGTTTCCAGCCACGAAAAATATTCCAAGGGTTAGAAGGTACTGAAAAAGGTGGCATCATGTCCCGCGAAAAAGTACGCGAACGCGTAGAGGCATGGGACCACCTGCCAACGCATCCGGATATCAGCCATTTCGGTGATCCAGAGCATAATGAATGGAAACAATTCTTTATCGGAGACGACATTGAACCCATTAAAGGGAAATGTCCATTTAATCATAAAGCAATGAAAACCGTTGAAAGTTAATTTAGTCATGCCTTTTGTAATTAGGTCAAGATTTGTTTAAATTTATTGAAACGAGAATAGAATGTACCTGAGCGAGAATAGTCGACAGGAAACCGCGAATAGAGAACCTGGATTCGCGAATAGATCTGAGGAAACCACGAATAGACAGAAAAATCATCAAAAAGTATCCAACTCTTGTTGTATGACAATTTTGTTTACAGCTAATCCCTGTCAGCGTGCATATCTTAATAATGAATTTATCCATATCCGCGCTATTCCGTAAGTCCCACATCCTTCGTACCCTGTATTCATGCTGGATTGCATGTTACACTAGGGCGTAAACTTTATTAATCGAAGGACGTGTTTGAATGGTAGGACGTAATGATCCGTGTCCATGTGGAAGCGGGAAAAAATTTAAAAAATGTTGTGAACGCAATCAGGAGCCATCAATTGAAGCTGTTCGTTCGGAAGAGTTGGATAGAATGCTCCAATCATTTTATGACGAGTATCCCGAACGCAAGGATTTTCCAGCATTGCTAAGTGTAATTAAGGAATGGAAATCGAAGCTAGAGAAGTATTTGCTTGAAGAAATGATAGAAGCTATTGCAATCGATGAATTCTTCTTCCATCATAAACCAGAAATCTGGTTGAAATATGTTGAAAAGCAACAAAAGAAAGCGGTGCGACCATCTGTTATCAATGTTCTGGAGCATTGGAAAACGCCTTCCGTACTTTTGGGAGAAGTCGTAGAAGTAGCACAAGAGTTTATGAAAGTAAAAAATATCCTTACGAATGAAACACTTTATTTAAAACGTGAAAGTGAAAAGCCTGTTCCTGTTGGCGTGCATGTTTTCTGCTTCATGCTGCCGGATATCAGTTTAAAAGACAATCACTTCTTGGCGGTTTCAAGCTTAATATTCCTCCCAACTGACCATCGGGATGTTATCAATACCTACGCACAAACAAATGCTGTCAGTACAAAGGAAGAGGCAGCCAACTTCTTGCAAACACACCTCATCGATTTTTGGGAACTATTAGGGGCAAACGGTTACGCTGGCGGCGAATTTACCGATTTTGAAGCTGGTATCCTACTTGAAGTAATGGATCGACTCGAGAAACAAAATCGTAATCCTAAGCAATTGTTGAATATCATCGAAGATTATTTGGTAACTAATCAACCGAATGCCAGAAAAGAAGCGGCCGTAGCTGCAGGTGCCATTCGATTTGGGCAAGAGCATCAATTGTTTGAAGGACCATATTGGAGCGTTAAAGAAATAGCTGAGTGGTATGGAGTATCAACTCATTCATTAAATAAATATTATAAAGATATTAATGAATTTTATTCAGTAACGTTAGCTAATTAATTTGTAAATCCCGCCTCTATTTAAAATAGGGCGGGATTTTTTAAAATTGCATCAGAAATCATACAAATAAGCTTCTTCAATTTTGAATAGAGCTTTTTTCAATCTTTCAATTCTAAATGTGTCTGCAATTGTAGCTGTATCTTTTCAAGTTCATGTGTATCTAACACGTAATACCAGACACCATCCGAAATTTGCCCATGTCCTTCTTGTAAAGAAAGTGATTCTAGATGACTAAAAGCCTCTTTATAATCTTTAAAAATTTTCTTCATTTCATCAAACGTTAAATTCGTGTGCACATTGTCGCCTGCAACAGCTAACAATTCTTTATATTTCCACACACTATTGAAAGATTTCAGTTTGTTGAAAATAGCATTAAGTACTATTTTTTGACGTTCTTGTCTTCCGAAATCCCCATTTGGGTCATCATACCTCATTCGAACGAATGCCAATGCTTGTTCACCTTGTAAATGAATGGGACCAAGTTGATACTTAAAATCATCCACTTCAAAAGTTAAATTGTTTTCTACGTCTACACCTTCAACGGCATCAACTAAACCGATAAATCCTTCCATATTAATCGAAACTGTATAATCTATAGGAATCTGCATTAAATTTTCAACGGTAGCTTTGACCATTTCTACACCACCAAAAGCATAGGAGTGATTAATTTTATCTTCTTTGTTCAATCCGATCAATGTTGTATAGGTATCTCGAGGGATGCTAATGATTTTCGTCGTATTATCAGTTGGATTTACGGTGACTACAATCATTGTATCCGCTCGTCCTCTGTCGTTTTCTCTCTCATCCACTCCCAATAACAGAAAAGAAAGTGGGGGCTTCTCTTCAATTAGTATAGGCGTAGATCGGAAAGTAGACTCAGGAAATTTTAAGGGTTCGTGCATTTGTTCAACTGTGGATTCAACAGTTGAATAGACATGATAAATTGCAAATCCTGTAACCAGAAATAAGAAACTAACGATCGTGATAAGCTTATGACCCAACATCCATTTCACTTGTATTTCAACACCTCTCTTCACAATATATCCAGCAATAGTGGCAATTAGAAGTGAGTGTATCGATTTTAAAAGTGATGAAAAAATTAAAAGGGAGATTAGTAAAGCACACTTGATAATTACAAATAAATTAGATTCTCTGGACAAATAGTCTATTTTTAATGTATGATATTGGTAATTAAGTAGTGTTGGAGGAATATTAATGAAAAAGAGAATAACTAGTCTTCTTCTTTCTGTTGCATTAATCGGAGGAATGGTAGGACATACACAAGTGGAAGCAGCTCCTAAGGTGACAGTAAAGGAATATAGTAACTGCAAAGAAATTAATAAGATTTATCCAGGTGGGATTGCACGGTCATCAACAGTGAAAAATAAAGGTGGGGCAACTAAGTACAAACCTTTCGTTAATCAGAAATTGTATGATTTAAATACTAAGAGTGATCGTGACAACGATCTGATTGCTTGCGAACGTTAAACAAATAACCATAAGAAAAAGCACATCTTTGATGATGTGCTTTTTCTTATTTTATGATTTTCTACGAAGTAACGAAGTCTCCACCATTTACATGTATCGTTTGTCCGATCATGTAGCTTGAGTCAGAAGATGCTAAGAAAACGTAAGCCGGAGCATTCTCTGCAGGTTGTCCACGTCTTGCCATTGGTGTGTCGTCTCCCGCCTTAGCTACTTCTTCTTTGCAAAATGTTGCAGGAATCAAAGGGGTCCAAATCGGTCCTGGCGCTACTGCATTCACTCGAATACCTTTATCGATCAAGTTCAGTGCCAGGGAGCGGGTGAATGTAGTGATGGCACCTTTTGTGGACGAGTAATCGATTAAATGTGGCGATCCTCTGTAAGCAGTAACTGAAGACGTGTTGATAATGGTGTCCCCTTTTGATAAATGGGGAAGTGCTGCCTGAGATAAGTAAAACATCGAGAAGATATTTGTTGAAAATGTTTCTTGCAATTGGTCCGGAGTGATTTTCAAGAAGTCCCCTGTAGGAAATTGCTTACCAGCATTATTCACCAATATATTTAGCTGACCAAATTCTGCAATCACCTGGTCAATGGCGTCATGGCAATTTTCATCATCACTCAAATCAGTTGCAATTTTCATCCCTCTACCGCCATATCCTTCAACCAGCTTCACCGTTTTTTCAGCATCATCATGCTCGTCTAAATAGGCGATAGCAATATTCGCACCTTCTTTGGCATAAGCCACGGCAATCGCACGACCGATACCACTATCTCCACCTGTAATGAGTGCCACTTTTCCAGTCAGTTTGCCAGATCCTTTATAATCTATATCGTCGTAAATCGGTTCGGGATTCATTTTTGATTCAATTCCAGGTTGGTGATCTTGGGTTTGACCTTTAATTTCTTCGTGAATTTTTTCGTATTTATCTTTTGCCATGATACGCCTCCTCAAAAATTATGATATATAAAAATTATTCCCTTCACAGGCTGATTCAAACGTGAAAAAACGTTGCCTTTATGACAACGTTTGATTCATACAAGTTTCTTAATAGTGATTGCTGCGTTTAAGATGATCTCATCACTTTCGATATCAGTCTGTAAGTCTACATAAGTAGAAGATGATGTTTGATTTCATATTGTCAATTTACTATTAGATTCTAAAGTAAGAATGACTAAACCAGTATTAAGGAGGGGGATATCCTTCAGGAGAGATGAAGGTAGTATGCGGAATCGGATTATTATTTATGATAATGGAGAATTTATTTCGATGAAGACCCGAAATTTGAAAGTGGATTTCGTATACTCCTGCTTTTTCAATCAAAATTTCTGCGCATCCTTCCTTATGCGAAAAGCTATCTGTAAGAATGCCATTTCCTATTTCCAGTATTGGGACCGTTAGTGTCTCCCTCGAACTATTTATTGAAAGTTTTTCCATTGGCGATGGATTTAACTTCCTCATTCAACACATAAATGATGACATTTGGAATATTTAGTTACGTTTTTCCTGAATCTAAGAGGGTAGATAAAGGAATAAGAACTTTTATTAATAGAACGGAGAATATACATGAAACCAATTGTTGGAATTACCGCAGAAATTACAGAGGGAGGAGGATATTTCATGCCCAGCATCTATCCAGATGCTGTGACACAGGCAGGTGGAATTCCTTTAGTGATTCCTCTTATTCCGGGAGAAGATATCGATGCACTTTGTGAACAAATTGATGCACTGTTTGTAACAGGAGGGGAAGATATAGATCCTTCTTATTATGACCAAGATCCTCATGTGCATTTAGGGAAAATCGCTCCACGTTTGGACGCGATGGAGCATGCTTTAGTGCAAAAAATGTTGGAGCTTGATAAACCATATATCGGTGTATGCCGCGGTTTACACATGTTAAACGTTGCAACAGGAGGTTCTCTCTACCAAAGTATTCACTCTCAAAGAGAAGAAGCAGTAATGCAACATAAACAACAAGCAGAGCGTACTCATCGTTCTCATCCAGTAAAAGTAGACAAAGATAGTCGAATGTTTGAAATGCTTAAAGAAGAAGAGTTCAGAGTGAATTCTTTCCACCATCAAGCCTGTCATGAAGTAGGTGGACCGTTAAAAGTAGTAGCACGAGCTAAAGATGGCATCATTGAAGGCGTGGAAAGTACGGAGCATTCCTTCGTTTTTGCTTTTCAATGGCATCCAGAGGAATTTGCAATAGCTGGAGATGAACCGTCTAAACGAGTCTTTAAGGCATATATTGATGCAGCGATTAAACGAAAAGAGAAGAATAACTAAACCAAAAAGAACTGCCGGCTTATTGGCAGTTCTTTTTTAGTTTCATTTAAGAAACAAAAAACCTGTTGGCGCGAGGCCAACAAGTTTTATACGCTCAATTTTGTATTGTAAAAATAATTGTGAATAATTTCTTCATCCGAATGAGGAATATATTCCCCTTTTACAATTTGGGAGCCGTTTATACATCCACTCGTCAGTAAAACAATATCACCAGGTTCACTTGCTTCCAACGCTTTCATAACGCCCTCATGTCTTGAAGAAGCGGTCAAAACTTCTTGTAAATATGGTTCGGTAAAACCCTTCAGGACAGCGTCAACAACATTCCAAGGATCATTATAGCCAGGATGATCAACTGTGACAATCAACGCATCTGCTTTTCCTTCTGCTGTTTTTGCCATTTTGGGCATCTTAGAGAAATCTCTAATGCCTATTCCAGTAATTAAAGTGATTAATCGGTTATGAGGCAATTTTTTTACAGCCCGCATAATCGCTTCTAATGCAACAGGTGTATGTGCATAATCCAAAACGATTGTTCTATTTTCAGGACCGTGAATAACTTGGAAGCGGCCATCTACTTGTTGCATCTTGGGGAGGACTTGCAATATTTCCTGTAGGGAGACATTCGCAAATAAAGCAGCACCAATCGCGGAAACTAAATTACCTACATTATATTCCCCGTAGATGGGGACATTAATACGATAAGTCTGGTCTTCGTAAATTAAATCGAAAGACATTCCATCAAGATGATGCTGTATGTTTGTCCATACTAAATCTGCATTGGATTCCACATTACTGGAATATGTCAGTATAGATCCTTGTACGGCTTGAATAATGTCTTGACTCATCCCGTCATCGTCCAAATTAATAACACTTGCTTTCGCCTGTGTAAACAATCGAAGCTTGCACATCTTATAATGTTCGAACGTCTTATGATATTCCATGTGCTCTTCTGAAATATTTGTATGAATTGCTACATCAAATTCAAATCCACTTACACGATGCTGATCTAATGCAATCGAAGACACTTCCATGGATGCCGCTTTGTCCCCATGGTTCACAAGCTCAGTGAAAATAGCTTGTACATCCGACGACATCGGGGTGGTAGGCGTGCTTTTCTTGATATGAAGTTGTTCATCTGAAGTGAAAATGCCATTCGTACCGAGCATCCCACAAGGCAAACCGAGTAAATTTAATAAGTTTCTTACATATGTAGCAACTGTTGTTTTTCCATTCGTACCGGTAACACCGACTTTGAATAATTTATCTGAGACATAATGATTAAATTCAATCGCTATAAAAGCCAAGGCTTCCTGTGAATCATGCACTAATACAAAAGATAATAGGGGATGGGAAGAAGCATAAGATTCGAGGGTACTTTTGTCTGAACCTACGATAGTGGTAGCGCCGTTTTGAATTGCTTCATCTATGTATAAGTGACCGTCGGTTTCTTCTCCTATAATGCAAAAAAAGGCATACTGATTTTGTACATCTCTTGAATCGTACACAATCCCAACCGTTAGCTGCATAGACGGTCCATATACGTGGAGCGCTTTTATTTGAGGAAGTTGAGTCCATTGAATATCCATGAAATGCTCCTTTATCTTCAATAAGATTAGGTAAGTTTAACATTGCACGCATTGAATCTATAGCACAGTTCGACAAAATGCGAGTATTTTCCCACACGGTTTGCTACTCCATACCCTATATCCATTTTTATATCTAACTAAAACGTCCTATGTCGTATTTAGTATGCTTTAAAAACAAGAAGCAATGCTTTAACTGAAATTTTTAAAGGTTTTTTTTAATATGCGAAGAAATTGTAAGAAGTAGAGGAGATGGGAAAATGAAAATTTTAGTGCTTGGTGGAACATCTTTTGTAGGACGTCACTTAGTGGAAGCGGCAGTCAAAAACGGACATGAAGTGGTATTATTTAACCGGGGAAAAACGAATCCTGAAGTGTTCAAACAGTTAAGGCATATTCAAGGAGATCGGCGGAAAGATGCGGAGAAGTTACGTGAAAAAGAGTGGGATGCAGTCTTAGATACATGTGCTTATTCTCCTCAAGACCTGCATCCAGTGATAAGCGTATTGAAAAATAAAACAAATCGTTATATGTTCATTTCGACCATTTCGGTTTATGACGATTACAAAAAAGGCAGACCTAATGAGTCAAGTTCTACTTTTGCACAAAAAATCGAGTCAGATGAAGTGACTGGTGAAACTTATGGACCATTAAAAGTTATGTGCGAAAAATTAATCAACGAAACCTTTAAGGACCGTGCATTGATTATTCGTCCATGTATCGTTGTAGGTCCGCATGATCCTACAGACCGATTCACGTACTATGCGAAAAGGTTAATGGAAAACGGGAAAGTTGCTTTACCCGGTGGGAATGAACCTCATCGCATGGTCCAATGGATTGATGTAAGGGATATGGCTAGTTGGATTGTGCAAATGATTGAAAATGGGACAACTGGTACATTTAATGCAGCTTCAAATCCACTGTCAATGGAAAAATTCATTGACAGTATAACGACAGCTACAATTGAAAAACAATGGATTCCTGACGCCGTTTTGGAATCAACGGACTTGGGTTCCCGAAGATATCCTTTTTGGGTATCCATTTCACAAGACTATCCCGAAGGTTTTATCATTGTTGAAAATCAACGAGCAATCGACAACGGGCTGACCATTAGACCTTTAGCCACGACTGCACAGGATACAAGACAATGGGCAATAAATCGAGAGTTAAAGGCGGGGCCGACAATTGAACAAGAGCAGTCGCTTCTCAAAAACAAGTAGTAGATTAGACATAAGAAACCTTTGAGAAGTGCAAAAAATAGTGTATACTTAAATTAGAAAGACTAGGTGTGTCAGCACCTAGTCAACAATCGCTAATGTACAAAATAGCGGTTGATCCAGATTAATTCAGAAAAAGCCGTCTCGCCTAATCAGTGGGGACGGCTATTTCTTTTTAGCGAAAAAAATGACTAATGATACAACGATTGAAAAGCCCCCGATCATTACAGTTGCAAGCTGCATAAGCAAACTCATCGATTCAAAACTTGTCATAGGCATCACCTCCATTCCCTGGAAGTGATCATCCGCTACCTGTCATCTACAATTGTTTCTTTTATTATAACATAAACAGAATATATGTTCGTATTTTTGTTGAAAAAAAGAACATAATTTTGGTAATGCCAAAGAATATGGGCAAACTTACTTTGGTCATAATCTTTGCGACGAAGCTAACGAAGCGATGCAACGTCCTTTCATGTTTCGAATCTAGCGAAGCGATGCAGAAACAAGAGCATAGATGTTTCACAGATTTCGTTTTAATCACTATGAATTCAATCAAATTATTTCCAAGTAAAACCTTGTTTTTTCAGGAAATCTTTCATATGTTACAGACGGGCTTCCCCTAAAAACTTAGCCATTGATTGGGTACAGTTGGTCCTCTTTTGATTCAGCCGTTATAGCGAAAATTTGTGAGAAAATTGCAACATTCGTTGTTCTGACGATTACATTTTCTGTTGTATCCGCTACAATAGTAGTATCATTAATTACACCAGCAATTTGAAGTCTCTTAAAATCAACAAAACAAACAAATAGCTCCAGCTGTTTTCATTTGTGTCGGTTTTTTTGATAATTGCCCCAATTTGTTCTTGATAACTTCGTCCGTTATCCAAATAACACTATAAGCTTGTACAAAATGAGAACTCGCTGCATGTTGAGCAACTGAAATAAGTTCAAAACTTCTTCTTTTGACAATTTCTTGTTTTTATATGTACGAATTGAGGTTTGAGAAGAAAGTAAATCCAAGACCAACCGAAATCATCTCCTTTCTACATATCGTCACAGAAAGGATTCTAAAATGTGAAGGAGTGCCCTCAGCATGCACAGGAATATGGATCTTTATAAATACTTAATAACAAAAGCCGAAAAATTAACTGATGACTGGTACAAATCGATTGATCAATCTACTGCAGTAGGTGTATATGCATCTAAAGATGCAAAAGATATTAATCGTTTAAAATCTCAAAATTATAGTTTTCATGAACATTTAATTCAGGTTTTTTTGGAAGATGAACATGAATTCTTTAAAGCTTTTGAAGTTTGGTTAAACGAAATTGTTACCGATAATGGTCATCAATCTACACCCACTCATATAATTTTGCAGGAATTCCTCAATGTACAAAGACAATATCTTAGTATGATTGAGAGTTTTGAAAGAGAGAATGAAGGAACTTATACAAAAGAACAAATTTATTCATGGAATCATATTATTCTAAAAGCGTTCAGTAGGGTTATGACTAGATTTGTAGAAGTACACGATCAGCTATCTTTGCGAAGGCTAAAAAGTCAGCAAGAATTGATTAATGACTTGAGTGCTCCGGTGATTAAATTACATCAAGATGTTGGTTTACTTCCTGTAGTGGGTGAAATCGATACGCAACGAGCTAAATATTTGTTGGAGAATACATTGATGGAATGCACGAAAAAATGCATTACTCATTTGTATGTAGATTTATCAGGTGTAAATGTAATTGATACAATGGTAGCCATGCAAATTTTCCAATTAATAGATGCATTGAAGATTGTCGGAGTTAAGACTACATTATCCGGAGTTCGACCAGAAATCGCTTTGACAGCAGTTCATCTGGGTTTGAACTTCAAAGACATCCATATAGCTGGAAATCTATCCCAAGCATTACAAATGAAATAGACTAAGATAAACCTGTGCTCAGCTGAGCACAGGTTTTTTTGTGCAATCATATTACAGTCTGATTAAAAGTTTTCAAAAGTGTTTAACTTTAATAAAGCGTTGGGTAGATAGAATGTAAATCAAAAAATAGGAGGTAACCCCATGAACTTTGAATCAAATCGTAAAATTGAAGTTGCTCGTACAGAGGATGAAATGTATGAAAAATTAGAACAACTAAAAGCACAAGGTTATTCCGAGAGTGATATACATGTCATTTCAAAAGATCATGCACACATGAGTACATTAAATCGCTATTCTGAAGTTTCGACGCATGAAGCGGGTACATTCATGGATAAATTCAAATCATGGTTTACGGGAGAAGATTCCGTTAAAGAAGGTCTGAGGAAATTAGATTTAAATGACGCAGAAACTGATCGCTATTCAAAAGATGTTGCTAGTGGTGGGTTTTTACTGTACACCGATGCATCGCTAAACGATAGAGTCACAGATTCTCACCAGAATGAGTTTGAAGAAGGCTATGATACGTTTGGATCAACTGGAAACAGTTATGAATCTTATCATGGAGAAGAGCGGGCAGTTCAACCAATTGAACCAGGTTTCGAAGACACGACTCGTAACGAAGCGACAAGACATTCAAATGAGTTTACCGCTTCAGCACGTACAGACTTTGTTGAATCACGATTCAATGAAACAGATAAAAATCTTACTGGAGATTCCACAACCTTTAGTGCAGAAGAACCGCGAAGCGAAATGACTTTTGACAGTGGTAAAAATCCTCAAAGAGAATATGCTAAAGAAAAGGGATTTGAACCGTCAACAAATGATTTTGTTAATGAGACAGATGGTCGTTTCGACGAACCTACAGATCGTTTTGGGCGAGGAGAAACTTTCGCTACGGATCCATATTTGGCCAAAGAAGAAGACCATATTGGTCATTCAATGCAGGAAGATAGAATGGTTCGGGAGAATCGTCCGAATATTCAGGATACGATTAAGAATGAACAACAGACAGATGGATTCCAATCTCCTGGTGCAGACCCTAATTTAGGACCTGCAGCATTTGGTAGTGAATTAAATAATGATAAATCCACTGAGGAAATGAAACACGATTTTGATAGAGATCCTCGAACGGAAGAAAAACGAGTTTTTGGGACTGAGTATACAGCAGGTAAACATAACGAACCAACTAATCAATCTGAAGAAAAAGCTTTAAATAAGTACAACACATCCGAAGAGCCAGAGTATAGAGAAACTGGTTACGAAAATGAAGGACATGGCAATGCATTTGCATTCGACACGAATTCTACTGAGAATGAAATTCCCTTAGGTGGTGTCGATGAAGATGAAGATGTTACAACGAATCAATATGAGGAAAGCTTAGATAGAGATAAATATCTTCGTGAAGTTCCCCCAAACAGCAAATTATTTTAATAAATGGTAGCCATGCTGCCCATACTATTGCTATAAGATGACCTCCTTATAGAAAAACCCCTTACAGAATTCAGCGGCTGTAAGGGGTTTTGTGCGTTTAGAATATTGGCGATAGTAGAATGAAAATCCGTCATATAAATGATGTTTCCAACAAGTCCGCCTAAGCTGACTTTCAATAGGAGAATGGGAAAATATATTTACTTCTGTTGAGAATGGATTAAAACTGCTTAATAATCATTGGAATTACTTGAAGAGTGATAGTCAAAAGAAAATCGGTGTACTTTCAAATGATTTGTCGATGAAAGATGGAGTAATTAAGTCGATTTTGAGTGGACATACAGCCAATAACATAGTTTCTGAAAAACTAAGAAATTGTGTGAAGCTGCTATTGGCAATTGTCCTTTCTACCTGTAAATGACAATAGTCTCCAAATATTTCCCGGGCAATAACAAATCACGAGAGTAATTACTGACAAAATTATTCTTAATACGAGTTGTTTCTATAATATAAATTATATTGACTGAATTTTCGTATTTTAATATGATGAGTATAAGATTTTCAGAGATTAGATGGGGGATAGAGATAGTGAAGAAAAAAATAATAATAATTTGTCTAATGTTATCGACTTTCAGTTTAACTTTAAGTCCGATTGTAGAGGCATACAGCACAACAAAAACACATACTTCAACTATGGCACAGTTAAAGAAATCTTCTATTTTCAAGAAAAAAACTCAAACAGTTGAGCCGATTGCCAAACCAGTTTCTATAACTGGACAAGCAGTATATGCAAATATTGCTTCGATCGCTCCTAACTTTGTCGGAACGCCATATGTTTTCGGTGGGAAAACGCCTGCTGGCTTTGATTGTAGTGGTTTTATTCATTACGTTCATCAGTTTGCGGGGCTGGATATACTTCGGATGAGTAGTGAAGATTATTTCAAATTATCATCCAAAGTGAATGTACCTGTAGTAGGTGATTTAGTATTCTTTAAAGATACATACAAAGAAGGAATTTCCCATATGGGCATTTATATGGGAGAAAATACATTTGTTCATGCCGGATCAAAAGGTGTAGAAATCACAAAACTTGATAATCCGTATTGGCAACTACACTTTGTCGCGTTTAAACGTTTTAATGTTGTAACGGACTAAATGAAAACAAGCACCGGAGTGAGTATCTCCAGTGCTTGTTTTAACTTTCCGTTATGTAAAATAGTTCCTTGAGAATCGAAAACTCGATGGGCGTAAATAACCCATATCTACAAAGCTCTTTTTTAGATACGGGGTTAATCAATTGTCTTCGCTTATGAAATTGTAGCTGGTAATAGCTTTGCAGATGTTAGACGTTTACGAACTAGAATCCCTGTAGTTGCAGCAAGTATTGCTTTAATTATTCCCACCAGAATAAATGGAGTTACACCGCCAGTTAAAGCTGCAGTCCAACTTAGTTCAGCGACGAATTTCAACCAAACAGCACCAAATGATAGAGTAATAATCATCGCAATGATATTTGCGATGACAGCATTTTTAACTGTAAATCCGAATCGCTCCAGTAGCCAGCCTATTAAGAAGGCTGCTGGAATGAATCCAATTATATAGCCTCCAGTAGGACCAAAAACTACTCCGATCCCTGATGACATTTCACTAAATACAGGTAATCCTGCAATTCCCAACATTATATAGACTAAGACGGACAATACCCCATAACGCTTGCCTAAAATGGTAGCCGCCAGTCCAACAGCAAGGGTTTGTCCAGTAATTGGAACTAGTGGAAGGGGAATAGTTATTTGTGCCATAATCCCAATAATTGCTGCGAATAGAGCGGTAACAATTAACATCTTAAGGTGTTCGTTTCTCATATGTATAACCTCTTTTCATTAAGTGAACTATTTATTAATTTTAGTTAACACAAATAGTATCATAATAATATTCTGCTATTTCGTCAATACTTGCTTAATATTATATATATTTGGGTCAAGATTTATCAGTCCTGCCTTATTCACTCTATTTGACAGGTTTCTGTTGAATGGATTTTTTTGTGTGCACAATTTTGACTTTTGTTTTGGAAAGCAACACAATTTGACAACTGTCAGTTCCAAGCTTACTATACTAAAGTAGTTAAGTTACTAAACTATTTAATGTTGAAGGGGTTTTTCCATGAACGATCGCAAAGAAATAATTCAGGAGTTTGTCCGATCTTTCCGCTATTTAATAAGAAGTACTCGACAAGATTTTGCGGTCGAATTTGAAGGATATATACCATTTAATGAATTTACGGTCCTACGTGCATTGGAAGAAGATCGTACACTTCGTGTGTCCGATGTGGCACGAAGATTGAATTCAACCAATAGTTATGTCACATTGACGAGTGATAAATTGGTGCAAAAAGGATATCTCATCCGCGAACGCAATGATTCAGATCGACGTACGGTTTATATGACTTTGACTGATGAAGGATTAACGCTCGTGAAGAAAATGGACGAAATAATGTTTGCATATTTCAGTAAAACGTTTGGCGATATTTCAAATGAAGAAATGCTCTCAGTCATGAATATTCTTCAGAAAATTAAGCCAAACGAGAGAAAGGTTTGATTTCTACATGGAACATTTAAAACAAAAAGAAAAAGTAACTATTATGATTGCGATTATTGGGGCACTATTTTTTGCAGCAGTTAACCAAACAATCGTCAGCAATGCTTTGCCAAAAATCATTTCTGATTTAGGTGGTTTGAATTATTACAGTTGGGTATTTACCAGCTTTATGTTAACGAGTGCTATTATGACAGTCGTTGCTGGTAAACTTTCGGATATCTATGGAAGAAAGCCGTTTTTTCTGATCGGTATTTTAATATTCTCTGTTGGCGCATTTTTGTGTGGCACATCCGCTTATATTGAACAGTTGATCATTTATCGTGCCATCCAGGGTGTGGGTGCAGGCCTTATTATTCCTACAGCCTTTGCGGCAGTGGGAGACTTGTTTGCCCCTCGAGAACGTGGAAAATGGCAAGGTATTATGAGTTCTGTATTTGGTATATCCAGTGTTCTTGGACCAACTATTGGTGGATATATTGTCGATAATCTAGACTGGCGATGGGTATTTTGGGTGTTCTTGCCACTAGGTATTGTCGCTTTTGTATTGATATTAAGGCTGTTCCCTAAAACAGAAAGACGCCAAAATGAGACCATTGACTATTTAGGCACTTTCTTCCTTACCGGAACATTGGTTCCAATGTTGCTTGCGTTTTCATGGGCTGGTTCTAAATATGATTGGTCATCAGACATCATCTTGTCGTTATTCGCAGGATCGATTGTTTCCTTGGGGTTGTTTATTTGGGCTGAAAACCGAGCGAAGAGTCCAATATTGCCTTTGCACTTGTTTAAATATGCCAATTTTACATTCTCAAATATTATTGGCTTTGCGGTAGGAATAGGCATGTTCGGTGGTCTCATGTATGTGCCTTATTTCGTTCAAGGCGTACTAGGATATTCCGCAACACATTCCAGCTTCATTTCGATGACCATGACTCTTGGTTTAGTCGGAGCGAGTGCATGGGGTGGACAATTGATTACAAAAACAGGGAAATATAAGCGACAAGCAACTTTTGGTCTGGCGGTTTCTGTCGTTGGTCTATTATTATTGTCCCAAATGGACATGGACATTTCCCAGTGGCTACTTGTGCTTTACTTAATTTTGGTGGGCTTTGGTATCGGAATGGGCTTGACCGTATTTACTATGACTGTTCAGAATTCCGTTGGATCTGAATATTTGGGTGTAGCAACAGCATCTACTCAACTTTTCCGATCCCTGGGAGGAACAGTTGGTGTGGCAGTTCTCGGAACAGTATTGAATACATCGATGAAAGATAAAATGGCTTCATTCGATTCAAGCAATGTACCTGAAGCTGCAAGAGAAACATTAAGCAAATTCCAAAACCCCAATTTATTATTGGATCATACACAACTCGAGTCCATTCGGGCACAGTTACCTGAACAAATGTTGCCACTATTTAATGATTTAATGTTGCACTTACAACAATCATTAACATTTGCTTTATCAAATGTATTTTTAGTAGCGGCAATTGTCATGGCGATCGCTACACTTTTGACATTTACCATTAAAGAAGTTCCTCTGCGCAGTCAAAAGCAAAAACCTAATTTAGAAGAATAAGTCATAATTCATGATAAAACCAGACGATAGAGTATCCATGTGGATGCTCTTTTTTGGGATAATAAGAGTAAGTAAATTTTTAAAAGTATTATATGGAAGAATCGATTTTAGGGCAAAGCTCTTGTGTGGCAAAGTATGTTGTAATAGACAACAATACGATATCGAGAAATAAATCATTTACTTTAGTCAGTTAAAGGATTAAGATGGTTGTTCTATTGTTTTTTAGCTACAATCAACATGCTAAATTATTTAAGGGGTATCTAAAATTATAGAATTGCTATGTCTAGCCCCAAGCGCTAGCTCACACCTTAGCTTCAGACCTTCAGGCGAAAGTAGGCTATCGCATCGGTTCTTGCTCCTGCGGTTACTCGTCGCAAAGGGAATCTTGCTCCTGCGGTTACTCGTCGCAAAGGGAACCTTTCCAGCGCCGGCGTCGGGCTAAAGTAGCGCTTTAGGCTTTTCATAGAAACGAAGAAATGGTGAGGTGAAAACCACGTGAAACAATGGAAAATCTATGGCATACTCGTTTTCGTTATGTTCATATGGGGCTTTAATTTGCCTGCCGTAAAATATTTAGTTAGCGAAGTGCGTCCTGTAACAATGACTGCCTTTCGCATTTTTTTAGCCAGTTTAACCGTATTTTCGATTTTAGCGGTACTTCGCATCGTCAGAAAACCGACAAAACAAGAATGGAAATTCATTGTCCTTGGTGCACTTCTTAATGTTGTGTGCCACCATTACTTTTTGTCGATCGGACTGACCATGACGACAAGTTCGAATGCCGGGTTAATTCTTGGCACAGGTCCAGTACTAACCGCGGTATTAGTGTCAATGATTATGAGGATTTATCCCTCTAGATTGCAATGGGTAGGAGTAATACTCGGATTGTTCGGAGTTAGCGCAACAGTACTAGCTGCAGGAGAAGGAACCTCTGGGTTATCTTTTGGTGACGTATTCGTGTTCCTAGCCATATTGACACAGGTTTTCAGTTACTTGGTTATCAGTAAAGCTGCAAAAACACTGGATCCCAGGTTGCTTACAGCTTACATGTTCTTAATCGGATCATTCGTATTGTTCTTGATCAGTTTGTTCCAGGAACCTGGCGAAATTCGAGCATTTTTAGAAGTTCCACCGATGTTTTGGGTAGCATTCTTTGGAAGTGGCATGATTGGAACAGCAGTTGGACATATGCTATATAACTATTCAGTAGGAAAGGCAGGCCCTTCTAAAGCAGCCATTTTCATGAATTTGAATACATTGTTCACCTTGGTGGGTTCGTCTGTATTTCTTAATGAAACCATCACAAGTCGTCATATTTACGGACTTGTTTTGATTGTCGCAGGCGTAATATTGGGCTCTGGTGCTGCTGAAGATATTTGGAGAAAATATAAATTGAAAAAGTCCCTCTCAGAGTGAGAAGGATATAAAATGAGGGTCTTCCGAATTTGTGGAAGGCTCTTTTTTGATGGGACAAGAAGAATAGAAGAGTCGACACCGCGAATTGAAAGAACAATAACGCGAATAGATCACTCAAAACCGCGAATAAAAAAACCACTCCCAATTGGAAGTGGTCAGTAAGTGCGTTTATTCATTCGATCGGCAACTTGGTATGCGTCGTACATTCCCCATATCCAAACAAGCGGGAAAGTGATGAAGCCAATCAATACGAACATTAATAATGAGTTGATTAGTTGAACGCCAATCAAGATTAAGCCTTTCATGATTTGGCCGTTATATATTTGCCCGACGCCGGTCCAAAAGAAACTTAATACAGCGGCAATGCCTGGGTTTTTTAGCATGAATTATTCCTCCTTTTGATTCCGATACATTAGTATACGGACCACAGGCGAAAAAGATTCAAAAAGGATGAGTCATGGCCCAAATTGCTGTTGCTATTTGTGGACTGACATTTTCAAAACGATGAGGTAGATTGCTGTTGAAGTAAATACTGTCCCCTTCAAAAAGCTCATATACTTCTCCATCGACCTCTACACGAATTTGCCCTGTCAATAAATACCCACATTCTTCCCCCGTGTGAAACATCAAGGGATTTTCTGATTGTTCACCTGGTTCTAAAATCAATTTAAAAAAGTTGATTTGTTTCCCTTGAGTAGGTGACAGGTGTTGATATGTAACATTCGGACGCAGTTGCTTCATTTCAGGCTGTTCATTATTACGTAGAACTGTAACGATTTCTTGCTCTTCTTCTACAAAGAATGTGAAGACGGGAACTTTTAAGCAATGACTCATTTTCCACAATGTATCCAGTGAAGGCGATACTTGTCCACGTTCTATTTGAGATATCATACTTTGGCTGACCCCAGCTTTTTTCGCTAAATCATCCGCAGTAAATCCTTGCGATTTTCTTAAATACCTAATTCTTTTACCAACTTCCTCTTTTGGAAAGTCCATGTTCTAAACCCCCATTCAGTTACTTAATGACGCACACTATCACTTATCTATCATTTTACACAATATGCTAATAAATGGGTTGAAAAAATATTAATAATTCTTAATTAATAATTATTTATTGTTATAAAATATCGTGGATAATTAGTAATACAATGTTGTCTTCATCTGCATTTGATAAATTATGACAGAATTTATCAAACAATCACTCTATACTTTGAGACACCTGTACGTTATAATTCACATATACTGTATACAGAATACAAGTTGTTTTTGAAAGAGGTTGACATCTGTTGAGAAAGATAAAAAAACCCGATTCATTAGCGGATCAAGCCTATGATTTAATCCGCAAAGATATTTTGACGGGTACTCTTGCGCCTAATGAAGAACTGCGTGAAGAAAAATTCGCATTGGAATTGGGCATAAGTCGTACACCACTTCGGGAAGCAATTCGCCGGTTAGCAACTGATGGACTCGTGGTCTTACAAACTGGCAAACCAGCGAGTGTTTCATCCTTCACGAAAGAGGATGCACTTCATCATATGGAAGTCCGTAAGTTACTCGAAACGTACAATATTGAGCAAGTTGCCAAATTTACAACGCCAGAATTTCTTAAATCTCTGAAGAGTAATCTTAAGCTTCAAAAACGGGCAGCGGAGAAAAATGACTTTCATGAATTTATTGAACTGGATCGGGAGTTTCACCTATTATTGGCTGATCAAAATCCGAATACAAAATTATGTGAAATGATTTATACCATCAATACTGGTGTTAATCGTGCCTTTTTAATCCTTGCGAATACGTACCCCGTTTCTGCAATGGAAGCTAGCGGGGAGCATGAAGACATCGTCAACGCTCTTGAAAAACAAGACGTATCTAGTGCCATAAATGCCATGCTGGAACATATGGATAATATTGAAAGAAGATTTCTTCATTACTATGAGAAGGGTTGAAGATTCCATGCCACTTACGATAAATGAGCGCATTACCAAAATTGCCGTTTCAGGCATCCGTCAGTTTTCCAATCAGCTTGTACATTATCCGGATGCAGTGAATTTAACGATAGGCCAACCAGATTTCCCAACACCTGAAGCCGTCAAACAAGCAGGGATTGCAGCTATTTCAAATGACTTGACTGGGTATTCCCATAATGCCGGCATGATTGAGTTGCGCAATGCTGTCAGTCGCTTTTTCTTGGAGAAATATGAATTTGCATATAAAGCGGAAACTGAAGTTATCGTCACAATAGGTGCAAGCGAAGCCATTGATGCGGTTTTCCGAACCATCCTGGAAGAAGGAGACGAAGTGATTTTGCCGGCGCCATGCTATACAGGTTACGCTCCAATCATTACCATGTGTGGTGCAAAGGTAAAGTACTTAGATACTTCAGATACAGACTTCCAACCATCTCCCGAACGTCTGAAAGCTTTAATTAGCGAGAAGACGAAAGCAGTTCTATTCAATTTCCCATCAAATCCGACAGGTGTCACCATTGATTCCAAGCAAATGGATGCCTTGGCGGATGTATTGAAAGAGCAGGAAATCTATGTATTGTCCGATGAAATATACAGTGAAAACACTTTTTCTGGCGAACATCGTTCATTTGGTTCTTATCCAGAATTAAGAGACCGTTTGTTCCTCATTCACGGATTATCAAAATCTCACTCTATGACAGGCTGGCGCATCGGATTTTTATTAGGTCCTGAAGCACTAATGCAACATTGCATTAAAATTCATCAATATAATTCCGTTTGTGCACCAGTTCCAAGCCAATATGCAGCAATCGAGGCGCTAAGCAACAGCAGGGATGTTCCTGCTGAAATGAATAAAGAGTACATTGTCCGCCGTGATTACGTATATGGCCGACTGATTGATATGGGACTTGATGTGGTTAAACCAAATGGCGCTTTTTATATTTTTCCTTCTATTAAAGAATTCGGAATGACGTCCTTTGATTTTGCAACAAGTCTGTTGAAAGAAGGAGGCGTTGCATGTGTGCCAGGCAGTGCCTTCAGTGAATATGGTGAAGGGTTCCTTCGCATTTCATATGCATATGCAATGCCGGTATTGGAAAAAGGAATGGATCGAATGGAAGCATTCATTTCAAAACAAAGGGAATTACTTAAAATCGTATAGGTTAGGGCACCATTAAAAGATATTTGTCTTAAAAACAGGGGGAATACATCATGACAGAACTTATGTGGTCAACACCAGAAGCACTCCGTACCTTGTTATGTGAAGTAGTCAGTTGGAAAAGTATGACGCTATCAGATGGAGAACGAGAATTTCCGTTTAAGGTTCAAGCGAAACTGCAGGATATTCCATACTTCCAAGATCATTATAAAAACATTGAATTAAGCGAGGCAGATCTTGGTCGGAAGTTTCTCACTGCTTTATATAAACATCCAGAAGCGAAAGAAACGATTGTGCTAATTAGTCATTTCGATACGGTTAATACCGAAGAATACGGTGACCTCGAAGCATTGGCTTTTGAACCGGAAATGTTGACGAAAGCCTTGCATGATGTAAAAGAAGAATTGCCTGAAGACGCCCGACTTGATTTGGAATCAGGTAATTATTTATTTGGTCGTGGCACGATGGATATGAAGATGGGTCTAGTATTGCACATGAGCCTTATCGAAAAAGCATGTCATGAACAATGGCCGGTCAATATCCTGTTATTGACGGTTCCAGACGAAGAAGTAAACAGCTCTGGCATGAGAGCGGCAGTATCTAAATTGAATGAATATCGTGAGCAACATGATCTCACATACAAGCTATTTTTAAACAGCGAGCCCGTTTTCGCACAACAACCGGGTGACGATAAATATTATTTGTATTCGGGATCCATCGGAAAAATTATGCCGTCAGCCCTTTTTTACGGCATGGAGACACATGTGGGAGAACCGCTTAGTGGAATTACGGCCAATTATATTGCTTCATTTTTAACGCAGCGTATGGAATATAATCCATTATTTCAGGAAACTGTTCTAGGTGAGAAGACTCCATTACCCGTAACCATTCAGCAAAAAGATTTGAAAATGGAGTATTCAGCGCAGACACCGTATCGTGCGAAAGCATTATATAATGTGTTTCTGATGAAACGCAATGCTGCTGAAATCATGTCGATTTTTGAAGGTGTAGCGAATGAAGCTGCGGATGATTGCAACTCAAGCTATCAAGCGATTTGTACTCGTGAGGATGTAGCACCAGTTGGTGAGATACGGGTATTGAAGTACGAGGAATTGATGAATCACGCAGTTTCGAAATTTGGCTACGATTATGTAGAATTAGTCAAAACGACCGTTCGGGATCAACAGGAATTGGATGATCGTGAAAAATCATTCCGAATCGTTGATACACTGATGATTCAATGTCAGGAGTTGGCACCTGCAATCGTACTCCTTTTTGCCCCACCATATTATCCTGCAGTCAATACGAGTGACGATCCGTTAGTGGAAGAGTGTATGGAATTTATAAAAGAGCTGGGTAAATCGGAATTTAATCTAGCGATTGAACAGATTCATTATTTTAATGGAATCTCTGATTTGAGTTACGTGAACTACGAAGATACAAATGGGGGATGGCAGGTGTTTGAAGCCAACACACCTGTATGGGGCGATACGTACTCCATTCCCTTTAATGAAATGCGAAATCTAAAAGCTCCAGTTCTCAACGTGGGACCCTTCGGAAAAGACGCACACAAACGTACGGAACGGCTTCACATCCAAAGTGCATTCGTTGAATTGCCACAGTTACTCGAGAATTTAGTGAAAAAAGTCCTTTTGGAAAAAATAGAAGCCTGACCCAATCCCTCACTCTCTGAAAGAGTGGGGGATTTTTGTAATACTTTTCAGGATATCAGCTGGGGATATCGAGTGGGGATATCAGGCTGGGGATATCAAGGATTCGCGGGTGGATATCGAGGATTCACCTTGTGATATCTACATTTCAGAAAGGGATATCTTGAAATGTGCCTGGGTTATCTAGGAATCGAATACAGATATCTAAAATTCACGAAATCCGCACAATTTAAACGCGCTGAATTGGTGCCATTTGAATCGCAAATGGCACGTTGCTGAGGGTTTTTCACTGGAATCAAGGATTCGCGGGTGGATATCGAGGATTCGTCGTGTGATATCTACATTTCAGAAAGGGATATCTTGAAATGTGCCTGGGTTATCTAGGAATCGAATACAGATATCTAAAATTCACGAAATCCGCACAATTCAAACGCGCTGAAATGGTGCCATTTGCGTCGCAAATGGCACGTTGCTGTGGGTGTATCGCTGGAATCAAGGATTCGCGGGTGGCTATCGAGGATTCGTTGTGTGATATCTACATTTCAATAGGTGATATCTCAAATTGGCCAGTGTTTATCTAGAAATCGAGTACTCATATCTAAAATTCACTAAATCCACACAATTCAAACGCGCTGAAATGGTGCCATTTGCACCGCAAATGGCACGTTGCTGTGGGTTAATCGCTGGAATCAAGGATTCGCGGGTGGATATCGAGGATTCATCGTGTGAAATCTACATTTCAATAGGTGATATCTCAAATTGGCCAGTGTTTATCTAGAAATCGAGTACTCATATCTAAAATTCACTAAATCCACACAATTCAAACGCGCTGAAATGGTGCCATTTGCACCGCAAATGGCACGTTGCTGTGGGTTAATCGCTGGAATCAAGGATTCGCGGGTGGATATCGAGTATTCGTCGTGTAATATCTACATTTCAGAAAGGGATATCTTGAAATGGCCAGTGTTTATCTAGAAATCAAGGTCTCATATCTAAAATTCACGAAAACCGTACAATTCAAACGCGCTGAAATGGTGCCATTTGCACCGCAAATGGCACGTTGCTGTGGGTTTATCGCTGGAATCATGGATTCGCGGGTGGATATCGAGGATTCGACGTGTGATATCTACATTTCAATAGGTGATATCTCGCATTGGACAGTGTTTATCTAGAAATCGAGTACTCATATCTAAAATTCATGAAAACCGAAAATTTCTTACGGCAAAAAATATGCATTTGGCAGCAAATTGCATGAAGTTTATCAATCAATAATTCTTACTTACAATAGAAAAGCTTCCGGTCATTTCCGGAAGCAAGCTTTTTCCTTTTTGGATAGAAAGCGATGCATTTCTTCAGCATTTACATGATAGATTGTTCCCTTATTTTGACCTGAGTAAGGGAAGTTTGATTTTTTCATAAAATAACCGACCGTATAGGATTTGTCTACACCTGCGAATAAACGTAATTGTCTATTTGTAATCTGATTACCGACCAATGTAAACCAATCTATCATCGTATCGTAAAAAGGGTTGTCAGGAATATGAAGACATGAGGAGCATACATATACTCGATTACTTTTTTTCAATAAGCGGCTCTCACACTTCGGGCAGAAAATTCCTTTCAGAAGATCAGAGGGATGTATTCCATATTTTTGGCATGCAGTTGCGTGTTCGAAAGGTAGATTTGCTTCTTGTAATTTCCTAGAAAGTGTTTGAAATTGATAATGAGTAAGTTGCTGCGGGAGCTTATTTAATTTCCGAAGAATTATAGGTAACTCTTTTGCAGAATGAATACCCCGATTCTCAGCTCCAATTAGTAAGGTGGAAGCAAAGGGGAAACTGACAATTCGATGTACAGGTAATTGTGTATCATGCTTTACAAACCAATCTAGCAAATTCCCGACATAGTAATCTGCTTGAACGGTAGGACAATCCATTGATCTTACGATGCCATCTTTTGTTTGTAATACTTGTCCGACTTGTTGGAAGGATATTGTTCCACTCCAATTCTTTACTTCTATTATTAATGCATAAGCGGTTGTGAATATTAAAATATCAATTTGGGTGGAAGGAATGTCTTTTTCATGGATTCGAATATTGGGAAGTAATATATGGGGGATAGGGAAGTGAATGGTCGATAAGACAGAATCAATATATGCTTCTCCAGCATGACCTGCGTTGGAATTATACAAATCTTGATTAATGTCGGTAAATTGGGGGTGATTTACCGATAATCGACGATGCAATCGCCGAAGAGAAAATAATCCTGCAGGAATATCTCGATTTAGTTGAATAAAAATCATCTCCTTTTTATGAATTTATCAAATATTATGATATCTCACAAGATTTATTAAAACTTATCACCCTACACCAACATAAATCCCTTCAAATTTCAACAATCTTCCAATATCATAGATTTATTTTCGTGCCTCCTTATCCTCATTAAAATTATTCTATTTTTTGGTAGAGTAATATGGAGAGGATGTGGGAGAATGAAACCCGTAAAGTTTATTGTTGCGGCATTACTCGCTATTACTTTGTTCGTTCCGACAAGTAGTCAAGCTGCTGGTTTTCCGGATGTTTCAACGGAACATTGGGCATATAGCTCAATTATAACGCTTTCAAATGCAAAAATAATTAATGGATATAGTAATGGGACGTTTGGTCCGAACAATCAAGTTACCCGTGCACAAGCCGCAAAAATATTGGCGAGTGCGTTAAAGCTACCGCTTGATTCAACTTTCAAAACGAGTTATCAAGATGTACCTTCAACGCACTGGGCATTTAAAGAAATACGCGCTTTAACTGAAAAAGGAATCTTTTCAAATGCGACAACATTTAACCCTGATGCACCATTGAGTCGTGCGCAAATGGCTAAAGTTCTGGTAGTGGCATACCAAATTAAAATTGACGATAATCACCAAGTTACTTTCAAAGACGTGCCACAAGACAACTGGAAACCATTCATTACTACTTTGGCAGAAGTGAAAATTTCTGAAGGAGTTTCATGGAACTATTTCAGTCCGTACGCCAAAGTCACACGTGCGCAATTGTCGGTCTTCATCGATCGTGCGATGACTTGGGATCAAAAACGAGATTCAGGTGTGATTAAGTATGACAGCACAAATAAAGTCTATGTCGATTCCACGCTTGCAATTGATGATACCGCAAAACAAACCATTCACTTGGTGAATCTTGAACGCGCGAAAGCGGGTCTTCCTGCATTAGTGGCAGATGCACCATTATCTAAAATAGCTACAGTAAAAGCGGAAGACATGGTAAAAAACAATTATTTCGATCATACCTCTCCAACGTATGGGAAGCCTTGGGATATGGCTGAGAAGTTCGGCTATAGTTATAGCAGCTTCGGAGAAAACATTGCATATGGTCAACGAACACCGCAGGAAGTTGTAACTGCGTGGATGAATTCACCAGGTCATAAAGCCAATATTTTAAACAAAGACTATACCAATATCGGTGCTGGAATAAAGAAAGATTCAAATGGCCGAATCTATTGGGTTCATATGTTTTCAAGTAAATAGATATGAGAAATTATGTGGCAGTCTAACTTAGACTGCCATTTTTCAATGTTATGAAGGGTGTAACCAATTCCAGATAAGTCAGCACGAAATACAGATATCTACGCACCAAATGTAGATAACAAGTTACTTTGACATCAATTCCAGATAACACACCACGAATTCAAGATAACGCTTATCGAAATCTAGATAAGTCAGCACGAAATACAGATAACGTCGGACGAAATGTAGATAACAATTTACTTCGATACCAATTCCAGAAAACACACCACGAGTTCTAGATAACGCTAATCGAAATCTAGATAAGTCATCACGAAATACAGATATCTGCGCCCCAAATGTAGATAACAATTTACTTTGACACCAATTCCAGAATACACATCACGAATTCTAGATAACGCTAATCGAAATCTAGATAAGTCATCACGAAATACAGATATCTGCGCACCAAATGTAGATACCAATTTACTTTGATACCAATTCCTGAAAACACACCACGAATTCAAGATAACGCTAATCGAAATCTAGATAACCATGCACGAAATGCAGATTTCCAACTCCTGATCCACAATCACCCTTCAGCACGAATAAATCTAGGAAGTGTGCTAAACTTGAAAATATGAAAAAGTACATTCTATTTATCTTCATCCTAGCAACACTATTTTATTCTTCTGCTCAAACGTATGAAGAACAGTCGTTGATTCCTGACCTCATTAGATGGCTCCCGAACGAACCTTTTAAAGGTGGTTTATCTCTTTTGCAAATTCCTTATTGGGGGACAATCGTTTCTGTGGAAGAACGTGGGTACCATGCATTTATTGAATTTATAATCAGAAAAGGAGCACATGTTGTTACGTTTGGTGCTCTTGCTATTGCCGCGTATATCATGGTAGGTCGCTTAAGGATGGCATTCATCCTTACAGTAGTACTGGCGATTGCTGATGAATTTCATCAATCACTGACAGGCGGGCGGACACCCACGATACATGATGTTTTGTTGGATTCATTTGGTGCGGGTTTGGCATTAATCTCTATTTATTTCATTGAAAAGTATAGGTCTAAAAAAAAGAAGTCCATTTAAAATGGGCTTCTTTTTTACATGATAAGAAAACGCTTGCAAAAAAATGAAGATTTTGTAAATAAACTATATTATTAATGGGAATATTGGTAAAATTAATAGGGTAAGAGTTTTTACCTAATAACCTACATATTCGAAGGAGGAAATTTGTACATGTCGAAATTGTCTAATAAGAAATTCTTAGCTACTACTGTTACTGCTGCGGCCGTAGCCATGGCATTTGCACCAGTTGCATCAGCTGACGAAGTGAAATTCACTGATGTAGGTGAGAAATATAGTGATGCGGTTAACTTTTTGGTGGGAAGCGGTATATCTAAAGGGCTAACTGATACACAATTCGGTGTTAGCAAAAACATTGACCGAGTAGATGCAGCGGTTCAAGTTGCACGTGCATTAGGTTTTTCTGAAGATGGAAAGTATAAGAGCTCTGGATTCACTGATGTACCAGCTCGTGCAAAATGGGCAGTTGATGCATTGGTAGAAGCGAAGATTGTAAACGGTAAGACGAATAAATCGTTTGGCTCTTATGACGATTTGACTCGTGATGAAACTTCTAAGATATTAGCAAATGCTGCTAAGCTACCAATCGATGAGAGCGTTACAAAGACTAAATTTACAGATGTAAATCCTAGATTTGCAAAATATGTTGATGCACTTGTTAAAGCTGGAATCACAAATGGACAAACAGAAACAAAGTATGGTTCATGGTACGCAGTGAGACGTGGTGAACTTGCGTTGTTCCTTGATCGTGCAAAAGAACATTTTGGTTTCTATGATTTAACTGTCATGCATACAAATGATACACATGCATACCTGGAAACAGCTCCATTCCGTGCTACTGCAATTAAAGAAGTACGTGCAGAAAATGAAAACAATATTTTACTAGATGCTGGTGACGTATTCTCTGGAGATCTTTACTTCAACGCATTTGAAGGCGCTGCAGACGTTGAGATGATGAACTACCTTGGTTATGATGCCATGACTTTTGGTAATCATGAATTCGATTTGGGATCTTCAAAAGATGGCCACAAGTCTTTAACGGAATTCATCAAAAATGCAAAATTCCCATTGGTATCTGCTAACGTGGATTTCTCGAAAGACCCATTGTTTGACGGACTTCAATCAAAAACTTACGCTTCATCATACAAAGATGGACAAATCTATAATGGTGTGGTTTTAGATGTTAATGGTGAAAAAGTAGGTGTGTTTGGCTTAACAACTGAAGAAACACCAACAATTTCTTCAACAGGGAAAGTTGAATTCAAAAACTACATTGAATCAGCAAAAGCGTCTGTAAAAGCACTTCAAGAACAAGGCGTAGATAAAATTGTCGCACTTACTCATCTTGGTTTAGATGATTCCTTGAAATTTGATAATGACTTGGAATTAGCGAAACAAGTTGAAGGTATCGATGTTATTGTTGGTGGCCATACACATTCGAAAATTTCTGCTCCGGTAGTATCTAAAGCGTTCGACGCTCCAACAGTTATCGTAACGGCAAATGAATATGGTAAATTATTAGGAACTCTTGATGTTACTTTCAATAAAAAAGGCGAAGTTTCAGTCTTTGCTGGAGAATATTTAGAAATGAAGGCTGAAAACTTTGCTGCTGATGAAGGCGCTGTGAAATTATTAGCTCCGTATAAAGCAGAAGTTGAAGCTATTAAAACTCAATCTACAGGTACAACAGCAGTAGCGATGTTAGATGGACAACGTGCTGGTGATACAGAAGGCAAGTCAAGTGTCCGCTTCAATGAAACAAACCTTGGAAACTTGATGACTGACGGTATGCTTGCAAAAGCAAAAGTTATCAATAAAGATACGGTAATCGCTCTTCAAAACGGAGGGGGTATCCGTAGTTCAATCGATGCGGGTGACATTACAGTTGGTGAAGTATTGAAAGTTATGCCTTTTGGTAATGCATTGGCAATCATAGACCTTAAAGGCTCTGAAATCAAAGCTGCTTTGGAACATTCAGTGTCTCAAGCACCAAAAGAAAACGGTGCATTCTTACACGTAGCTGGCATGAAATTTGAGTATGATAGTTCAAAAGAAGCGGGCAAACGTGTAACAAAAGTTCAAGTAAAAGTTGGACCTGAATATGTGGCTCTTGAAGATGCGAAAAACTACTTCGTAGCAACTAACACATTCACTGCTAAAGGTGGGGACGGTTACGAAATGTTCAAAACGGCTTACAATGAAGGCCGTGTGTCTGAACCAGGTATCGTTGATTACACAAGCTTCATCGATTACATCAAGACATTGGATAAAGTTGATCCAAAAGTAGAAGGTCGCATCGTTGACGTTGCTACTCCTGCTGCTAACTAATTGAGTAATTAATAAATTGTAAAATAACCCCGGCATCTTTTGATGTCGGGGTTATTGTTTTTTTAAGGATGAAATGAGTGAGGGTATGTCATTGTATTTTAAAAAAGAGTTTATAATATACAACTCAATAATAGTAATGTTTAATAGATAATTTTTCTATTAAAAAATCCTGACCGGTATTTCGGTCAGGAAGACTTATTATCTATTCATTGCCTTATCTAATAGTGCGCTACGTCGAGCTTCTTTTTCAGCTTCATAGTCATTTATTAAACTTTGAGCGTGGGACTTTCCATAACCATTTGCTACAAGTTCCTTTTCAATAACTGAAATTGCTGAGTAAAATACTTTGTCTGTTCGGCCTTCCAATTCAGAAGCAGCTGAAGTGTATTTGTTGTAGAAGTAAGCGTAGTTAATTGATTCACCATTTGCTTTTTTTCCTTGATACTCTGAATATGCACGACCAACTAATGCATCAATACGGCTATTTGCCTGAGATTGCAGACTCGACATTACGGGTTCATATTTCTGTTTAATAGAAGCAACTGTTACACCACTATCAGGGGTGTTGCCTGTGCTGGATCCTCCCTTTGATGAATTCCCCGCATTACCAGTTGTACTCGTTTTTGTACCAGAAGAAGAGTCGTCATTTGTTGTTCCGTTACTAGAATTTGTACCTGAAGATCCATTGTCAGTAGACACGACCGGAATATTATTGTTAACCTCCGATTCAACAATGTTGCCATCTTCATCTAATTCAATAGTAGTGCCATCTGGTAAGTCAATTTTATATGTTTCTTTAGTAATTTCTGTGACTTCTGAATCGGCTATATCATATTCCTTAATTTGAAAAATGTAAATTAAATATCCACCAACGATTAAAAATAAAGCTACGAAAGCAGCTAATATTTTCTTCCAATGCTTTTTCACGCGCAGACGCCTCCTAAATAAATTCTACTATAAGATTACCATAATTCGACATGAACCAAGTAGAATTATTGAAAAGACAATCCAATTTCAATATATTTGGTAAATTCGGTTGTGGTTGGAAAATCTATGGACTATAATAAACACTACGTAATAAGCAAATATAACCAAGAGGTGATATAATGATTAAATTTTCTAGTGATAATAAGACTATAAAAGCAATAATCGCAGGAGCGGTTGCATTCACACCCGTGATAGCAGTAGGTATAAATGCTGAGAAGACTAGTGCAGCAGAGCAGGATTCTCTACCTAGTAACGTGGAAACGTTCCTTAATCAATTAGATGTAGTTTATGCGGATCCAAGTTTGACTAAAGATGACTTATCTAAATTACATGCAGCCCGAAATTACTTAGCTGCCAAAAGTGACTGGGTAGATGTTGCAGAAAGAATGCTTAATAAAAGTACTTTAACTGCTGAAGAGCAGAAAGTTCTTACGTATCTTCTTCCTTTATTTGCCGCAAGTACAACAACTAACTTAAAAGCTTCTATTAATAGTTTCTACTCAAAGGTAAGTGATGCTGAATTACAAAAAGCATTTGATGTACAAGTAGGTTCTACTACATTTACAAAAGCTACTTTTACTTCATTCTTAGTAGAAACTGAAACTAAAGTTTTTACTAACTATGCGAACAATACAAAAGGGACAACTTTATTTAACGAATTTGTGAATGCACTAATTTCCCCAACAAGTTATCCAGATGTAAAAAAAGCAATTACAGATAAGTTCGTATTAACTAGAGTTTTTGATGAGCTCCAAGATATCTTGAGTGTTGGAATAATTAATGACGCTAAACCTGCTTTTGCAAAAGTTGCGACTATTTATGACGGAAAATTCGGTGTCGACACAGGAAATCCAGGCGGTGGTACTCCAGGACCAACACCACCTCCAGTTGAGGTAAATAAAGGTGAGGTATCAACGGGTGGATCAACAATTGAGTCAAATCCACAATCTGTAATCGATGCAATTACGAAAGCGGCAACTGTTGAAGCGTTAGTTGTTAAATTAGATGCTGGGGTTGTAGTTGTTAATATTCCTGCAACAATCCTAGCTGCTCTTGAAAACAAAAATAACGAGGCTGTTGTTGTTATCGTTTCTGGAGACGCTACATATGAAGTTCCTGTTTCGCAGATTGACCTTTTGGCAGCTGCTGCGTCGCTAGGTGTTGCTTCTGCTGAATTAAAATTTGTAGTAACAGTTGATGAAGTCGCAAACCCACTAGCAGGAAAAGCTGGGTTTAAAACACTATCTGATGCAATTGATTTCAAACTTTCTTTAGTAGCACCGGATAATAAAACAATCGAATTGAAAAACTTCAGTAAACCTGTTCAACGTTCAATTAGTACTCCTACAACCTTAAACCCATTAACAACAGTTGGTGTGGTAGTCAATGCTGACGGTTCAGTCGTAGCAGTTCCGACATTTGTAGAAGATAAAGGAGCTAATCTTTACCGTAACAGTAACTCGGTTTACACACTAATTGAGAACTTCAAGACATTTAATGATGTAAATAACGGTAAAAACTGGTCAGAAGAATATGTTGAGAAATTAGCTTCTCGTATGGTAGTTAAAGGGACGACTGCAACAACATTCTCTCCAAACCGTGAAATTACACGTGGTGAGTTTGCTGCAATTTTATCTCGTGGTCTTGGATTAATTTCGAAATCTTCAAATGTTAAATTTACTGATGTCTCTTCAAAACAAGCTTTCAATCTTAATGGTGAAATTGCAGCAGTAGTTGAAGCTGGAATTGTTAAGGGTGATGCGAAAGGTAAATTCCGTCCATATGATGAAATTTCTCGTGATGAAGCGGCAATCATGATTAGCCGTGCACTTGATTTTATCGGCACTGATGGCGTTAAAGTAGACACGACTAAAAAGATTACGAATTTTACAGATTACCGTTACATCGGTAACACTGCACGACCACACGTTCAAAAAGTTTATCAAGCTGGATACATCAATGGTTACAGCAATGGAACGTTTGGTCCTTCACAAGATACTGAACGTGGCCAAATGGCAAAAATTCTTTATAACTTCTTACAATCTGTCAAATTCATTAACTAAATTACAAAAGACCTCACAGAGTGAGGTCTTTTTCCTATTAAAATACAGCAAACTAGAGTGAAAAGTCGATTATTGGTAAAATATAGACCAATAGAAACATAGAAATTTGGCAAATTTTATGTTACGATTCCGTTACAACATAGAAAAAGGAGAATTTTGCGATTTGAAAAAATTATGGTTGTATGCTTTCTTTGCTGCAGTATTCATTGGATTAGGGTTTCCTGTAACACAAGCTTCGGCTAACACATCATTTAGTGATGTTGGAACTACTCATAGGGCCCAAGAGGAAATCTATTATTTAGTAGAAGGGGGAATTGCGAACGGAATTTCTTCGACATCCTTCTCACCGAACCAACAAGTAACGCGTGGACAGGCTGCTGCTATGCTAGGGCGTGCACTTGGTTTGAATGGAGAGAAAAAGCCAACATCCTTTTCGGATGTCTCTTCAAACTATTTTGCATCTGGTTATATTCAACAAATGGTAAATAAGGGGATTATTTCAGGTTATCCTAATGGTCAATTCCAACCTAACAAAACTTTGACACGAGGTGAAATGGCTCTTTTAATTAGTCGTTCATTTGGCTATGGAGCAAACTCTGTATCAATTGCTTCTTCTCGTCTGATGGAAAAAGGAATCGCACAAGGTTATGCTGACGGTTCATTTGGTGCATCTGAGACGATTATTCGAGCAGACTTCTCTGTATTCTTAGCTCGTGGAATTCATAGTCAATTCCGTACGTCTGATGAACAAACGTTTAACCGTCCTATGTATGTAAATGTAGATAGTTTAAACGTCCGCACTGGTCCTAATACACAATACCCTTCTTTGGTAAAAGTAAACAAGGGACAAGTCGTTGAATATGGATATACAATTGGAGATTGGTCTTTCATACGTGTAAATGGAAAAGAAGGATTTGTACATAGTTCATATATCCAAATAGATGTGCCAGATCCGAATAATCCAACGCCTCCTGTCGTAACACCGCCACCTACTACTGTACCTAGCGATTTAGTTGTCATCATCGATCCAGGTCACGGTGCACACGATCCAGGCGCTCAGGGGTTTGGTTATAAAGAAAAAGATGTCGTATTGAGCATTTCCAAATTAATTAAGACATATTTCGATAAAACACCAATTCAGGCAAAATTGACAAGATCCACAGATGTTTTTCTTGAGTTGGGCGCACGTACTAAATTTGCTTCGCAAAACAATGGTGATATTTTCATCAGTATGCATGCAAATGCACTGAATGGTTCAGCGAATGGAACAGAAACTTATTATTATCGAACAGCTGCAACTAATCCATATGTAAATGATTCCAAGGCTCTTGCCACATATATTCAAAATCGTATGCTAGAAGCATGGGATTTGGCAGATCGTGGTGCTAGACCTGGGAACTACTATGTATTACGTGAGAATACAATGCCTGCAGCTTTAGCAGAAATCGGATTTATCGATAACAAGACTGATAATGCGTATATCGCATCATCTACACGTCGTGACCAAATGGCAAAAGCTATCTTCATGGCAACTCTTGACTATTTCTACCACTATGAAGGGCGAAAAGATGTGTTGCCATTATATAACACGGTAAACGGCAAACCTTCTCCTAAACTTCATTAAACCAAAAACGCTGATCTAAAGAAAATTTAGGTCAGCGTTTTTCATATGAGTCAATTAAAAGTATAATGAGAAAAAGAGATAGGGGGCGATAGCGTGAAATACATTGGGAGTATTGCTTTGTCTGCGCTTTTACTTTTTGGTAGTTTACCCAATCATGAAGTAGTTGCGGAAACAACGCATCACATTCTAGTAAAAGTAAACGATAGCCAGAAAGATTTACTCGATAATTACAAGATACTGCGTGAATTCGACACTATCCCGGTATTTGAACTTGAAGTAACATCTTCACAACTGAATGAACTTAAGATGGATTCATCAAATGTTCAAATCCTGCCAGATTTTGATTATCAAATTTCAGCGGATTCAGTCCCAGTATCCTTTAAACAACTTAAAGTTACGCCTACACAAGTTACACCCTATACAGGAAAAGGCGTTAAGGTAGGTATTCTGGATACAGGAATTGACACGGAGCATTCCGATTTGTTTGTTCGTGGAGGCTTTTGCAGTTTAGAAGTGAAATGCCCACAATCTGTGTCTTACGATGATGACAACGGTCATGGAACACATGTTGCGGGAACAATAGCTGCGCTGAAGAATAATGCAGGTATTCAAGGTGTAGCGCCAAATGTTGAATTATTTGCAATTAAATCGTTAAATCGTAATGGAGGCGGTTCTACTGCCAGTTTAGTCGCTGGTGTAGAGTGGGCCATTAAGAATGATATAGATATTTTAAATATAAGTGTTACAACTAACGGGGATGACCCCGCGCTTCGAATGGTATTGGATAAAGCGTATCAAAGTGGGATGGTGCTAGTTGCCGCTGCTGGGAACGAAGGAGAGTCTTTGCAAAAAGATAGTGTTCAATATCCCGCAAAATATGACAGCGTCATCGGTGTTGCTGCTATAACTGCAACAAACGAGAAATTGCTTGAATCTTCAAGTGGACCAGAAGTTGAAATTGCAGCACCAGGTTCATCTATAGTTAGTACATATCCGAGAAATTTGGATACAACGGATGGCCTAAAGAACGGATATTTTTCTCAATCAGGTACTTCTATGGCTGCTCCACATGTTACCGGAGTGTTGGCACTTTATAAAGAACGATTCCCAAATGCATCAAATGTAAAATTGCGTCAAATGTTGCAAGTGACAGCCACGGATTTAGGTGCAGTAGGACGAGATGAAACGTTTGGGTATGGAGTCGCTACCTATGAGCCTATCATTACAGAACTACCATTCTTGGAATCCAAAGTAGCAAATGGTCAGATCTTGTTTACATTACAAAATAAAGATGCTGTGAGTAGTTGGAAGCTAACAGAAAATGGGACTACCCTAAAAGAAGTGACAGGCTCAAAGTGGGAATTGTATCGTCCTGCGGGAACTTATTCATTTAATTTTACTTTTGTAATGAAAAATGGAGCTGCTGTAACAGAAAAAGTTAATGTGACATTAAAAAATCCGGCGTTCACTGACTTGAATCAATCCCAGTGGTATTCAAGTCATGTCAGCTATTTGTTCTTTAAAGAACAAATGAATGGTTATAAGGATGGATCATTTAAGCCCACTAAAGAAATTACAAGAGCTGAAGCAGTAGCATTACTTGGACGAGCAAAGGATTTGAATGGGGAGGAGAGAGTCACTTCATTTAAAGATGTAGGTTCTGGTAATTTTGCATCTGGCTACATCCAGTCTGCATTAGAAGAAGGAATTCTATCAGGTTTTCCGGATGGTACATTTAAGCCTAATCAAGCTGTGACTCGCGCAGAGATGGCTATTCTCATACAAAATGCATTCATGTTCCCAAGTGATCCTAATAAAGGTTTACATTTTTCTGATATGAATACAGGCATGGCAAGTTATGAAGCCAT
This sequence comes from Paenisporosarcina sp. FSL H8-0542, assembly GCF_038632915.1. Lineage (NCBI taxonomy): Bacteria > Bacillati > Bacillota > Bacilli > Caryophanales > Caryophanaceae > Paenisporosarcina > Paenisporosarcina sp. FSL H8-0542. Next base: position 2,705,706 of record NZ_CP152050.1, on the reverse strand, counting down.
TCAGGCATTAGTTCAACAAGGAATAGCAAAAGGTATTTCGACAACACAATTCCAACCTCATGCAAAAATGACAAGGTCAACGTACAGTGTGTTCTTAGCAAGAGCCCAAAAACCGACAGTCTTTAAATAAAAAAGAAAAACTCGAAGCGATTATCGCCTCGAGTTTTTTAATTTTCTGTCGATTGTTACACAATTGTAACCTAAACGTAAAGTAACTATCATGAAATGTCTGATATTATTTAAAATAGATTGTTAAAACTATAGAAATGAACCAGATATTATGTCTAGGTTCCAAAAATTACATGAGGTGGAAAATGAAGAAACGTATTACTCAGATGATCATCGCTGTGTTACTGATCTCAGTGGCGCCATTTATGACGACTCAAGCCAGTGCTTCAACAGAAAATGAAATCGTGAACTACGCTAAAACATTACAGGGCGTCCCATACCAATATGGTGGAATTACTCCATCAGGGTTTGACTGCTCTGGATATACATCTTATGTTTTCAAAAATATTGCTGGTATATCATTAAATAGAACAGCTGCCAATCAATATTCACAGGGCACTTCTGTTTCAAAATCAAATCTTCAACCGGGAGACTTAGTTTTCTTCGATAACTTGGGATACACATCTCATGTAGGAATTTATATTGGAAATAGCCAATTTATCTCAGCAACTTCTTCTAAAGGAATTGCAATAGCGAGCATAAACGACCCATACTACTGGGGAAAATATTATATGGGTGCTAAACGAATTGGAAGTGCATCAGTTGCATCTACACCACCCGTAACAAATGGTAATTTCACGGATGTGAAATCAACGCATCCAGCCTATGTAGCAATTAAGGAACTAAATATGGATGGTGTAATCAATGGTTTTGAAAACCAACAATTCCGTCCGAATGCTGAAGTTACTCGTGGACAAGCTGCCGCGATGGTAAATAGAGTATTAAAATTAACGCCTAAGAATCAATCTCGATTTTCTGATGTTCCAACAAATCATACTTTTGCTAAAGATATAGCGGCAATGAACGAAGCAGGTATATTAAGTGGTTATACTTCAGGAAGATTTGGAATGAATGATTCTTTAACAAAATCACAATTAGCCGTAATTTTAGACCGTGCATTCAAAATTTCTGCTGCAACAGAAAATCAAGTTCACACGGCCTCTATATATAATGATGTTCCAAAAACGTATTGGGCTCACGATCCAATTGTTGCATTAAAAACAATTGACCAAACAACAGTTTTCCAAACATCGTATTACAAAGTTAATGCTGAAGCATCTCGTGCTGAATTCTCAGCAGCGGTGTACAGCGCTATAATGGCAAAATAATATTATGTTCGAAGTCATTTGTCTAATGAGGCAAATGGCTTTTCTTTATTATTAATATCCCCAAATTTTGTAGGGTTAAACCTATTAATTAAAAAGTAGTCATTCGTACTAGTTTAGACGAATGGCTTTTCATTTTGTTCCATTTTATGGGTAAAAATCTTTATCTATTTTATAATTACCCAAAAAACCTTTTATTATACCAATTATTCTATTAAAATGGAAATAGTCACAATAATTGGAGGAAATGAGAATGAAACATATAAAGAAGGGTTTGCTTCTTGTGGTCATGTTCACGTTGGCATTTACGATGTTATTGACGACACAAAAAGTAAAAGCCGATAGCCATGATGATATTACCGGTACTTTAGCACCTGAGATGAGAGAAGCTGTTAAACGGGGAATATTGTTAGGTTATGGAGAAGGAAAATACGGCCAAGAAGAACAAGTAACACGTGCTCAATTTGCAGCATTCATAAAAAGAGCTTTAAATTTACCTGAAGCACAAGCCACTTTTAAGGATGTTACACCAAATATGACATTAGCTGCTTCTGTTAATGCTGTGGCTGGTGCAGGTATTATGCAAGGCGTAACGTCAGATAGATTTAATCCTGATGCCTTGATTACACGTGAGCAAGTTGCTTTGACCATTGAAAATGCATTGATTTACAGTAAAATGGAATTAGTAAAAAAAGAAACCCTTTTTTCAGATGCTAGTTTAATGACATCAGCAACGAAATTAGCAATTTTTCATGCAACTAATTACGGAATTATAAACGGTATTCCGAATGACGATGGGACAATGAGATTTGAACCGAAGTCTAATGCGACTAGAGCGCAAGCAGCCGCATTTATCGTACGTTTCTTAGAAGCGAAAGAGAGCTATGTGCCAACACCACCCACTGAACCTGAACCTGAGCCACCTATTGATACAACTAAATACTACAATGCCATAATTAAAGATGGTCAACTTGTGAAAGGGCAATCGGAATATATTACATATGATGCTGCAGCTGCTGCTTTCAGAAGTAACCCTTCTGCCAAAGCAATCTATAAAGGCAATGAAATGATTCAAATTAAAGATGGCCTTGCTTATGCAAAGCATTACACACCGGGATCAACTACTGTCATTTATTCAGATAACACTTTTTCAAAACAAGTCACATATATTCAATATGGTAGAGAATTAAAATTACTGGAGTCCAATGACAAATATGTAAAAGTTCAAGCTGGTGGGACAATTGGTTTTGCGAAACAAAGTGAAATTGAATATATTCCGCAAGAGCTGATTACAAATAAAGATTACTACATGCCGTCATCTACAGGTGTGTTAACACATTTCACTTATAATCATGCCAATAAATCATTTGGTTTTGGTGGCTATCAAATTGGACCTGCACCAATATTTATGACGAATCTTCAAAAATATTATTCTCAGGATGGCGTCAATTTCTATCATGAGAATGGTGTATTCGCAGGTCAGCACTATCCATATTTCCAATACTTATCAGCAAGAAGTAAAACGAACTATACAGCAGATGAATTGAATCTATACATTATGGAACGTTTACAGACTGTTTCTTCAAAATATCCTACGGCATTAACTAAATCGAAACTGATTGGGCTAGGTGCTTTCTTAAAAGAAGTGGAAAGTAAGTATAATGTGAACGCGCTCTTCATCCTTAGTGCGGCGATGCATGAGAGTGATTCAGGAATGAGTGTGAATGCACAGACGAAGAACAATCTTTTCGGTATTAAAGTATTCGATTCAACACCTGAAGATGGAGAATCATATATCAAACCTGAAGATAGTGTCGTGGCATTCGTGACCCGTTATGTGAACTTAAACTATGGTCCACCTACTGGCTCATATGCTAAAGGTTTGGCGCCTGGAAATAAATCTTCAGGAATGAATGTTCATTATGCTTCTGATCCAAACTGGGGAGCTAAGATTGCTCAATATATGTGGCGTGGGGATACTTTACTAGGTTACAAGGATAGTGGAGTAAATGCGAAACAATTGGCAATGACAGCTCATAATGGTGTAATCAACGTGAGGTCTACTCCTGAAGTCAAATCCGATAATCTATTATTCACATACAAAGTAAAAGATTTAGGTGCTAACAATAGCTTTGGTTATCCATTGGTGATTTTAGATGAAATCATTGGCGCGGATGGATATAAGTGGTTTAAAGTGTTATCAGATCAAAATTCACCTGCAGATTTCGGGTGGATTCGTGAGAAAGATGCAAACAACACACTTGTAAAGAAAATTAACTAGCAAATAGGAAAGACCGTTTCGTATTTTTACGAAACGGTCTTTTGAGTTTTATATTAAGGCAATTTTTTTATATATAAATTAGAGCGAATCAGATTCTTTTCTTCGGACGAACTTGCAAGCCTCCTCACTCATTATGATTGTTTAACAATGACTTTATCAAAAGAAAAAGCTTCTGGCACTGGCCAAAAGCTCACTAACTATTATTTAGATCGTTTCACCATACTCAACATGCGATTGAAGCCAGTCGGGTAAGTGACTTTTAATGACGCTGCATATACGATTATACCGATTGGCACAAGCACTGCTAGCTGGATTAGCGAATACCAATCCTCTGCACCTAAAGCGATCTTAGCTCCCCAAACCACAAGCCCCATAAGGACTGCCGGTATGATCACTCTGACACTCATACGAGCAAATCGAGAAAACTCAGACATTCCTAAATCTCTGTAAACCACAATCATAGACACTGTAAAGTAGTAAATGCTGACTACTGACGCCGAGACGGCGAGTGCAGGGTAGCCGTAATCATCAACTAACCACCAGTTTAATAAGAAGTTTAATAAAATTGTAGTGACACTGATTCGGAATACAACAGCTGTTTTTCCGCGAGCATACATCGATTTGGATAGAATCAATTGCATTCCCTGGAAAACGATAATTGGTAGGTAAAATAACAAGGCAATATACGTATTATCTGTATCTTGCGCTGAGAATTTTCCACGCTCATAAATGAACGACACAGCAGCGTCACCAACAACCAATAACCCCACTGTAATTGGTAACAACGTAACAAGAGAAATTTCCATACCACGGAAAAAAGTATCTTTAAATTTCTTAATATCTTCCGTTTGTTCACTCATCAAAGTGAATATAATCGCGGCTAGAGTCGTCGCATAAATCGCATTCGGTATGCTGATTAGAAGCGATGAGTTGTTTAAATACGTAACAGCACCGTCAGCGACACCCACACCAGATGCGAAAGCTTTATTGACGAACAGATTTATTTGTCCAACCACAGAGTTCAATAAAGAGGGGATAATCAATATAATGAAAGCTTTCTTGAAATCCGGCTCCATAGTGAAATCCATACGCCATTTATAATCGGAACGGCCTAGGAAGTATAACTGAATAACAACACCTAAAATCGTTCCGAATAAAAATCCGTAGACCAGTGAATAAATTCCCCATACTTCACTGAAGAAAATGGCGAAAATGGCTGCCATCAATGTAGCTAACAACTTCGCTAATTGTGAAGGTACAAATATGCGCCGGGACTGAAGATAGGAATCCAATAGTCCGGTTAACGCGATTAACATCATGAATGCAAAGAAAATCTGAGTCATTTCAACGGCATATGGCTCTATGCCTTCCTTCATATTGGGATAAATGACGGGAACAAACTGTTTCGCAAAAAACCATCCCAAAATACTGATAAAACCAAAGATGACCATTGTCCAGTTCAGGAGGGCATTCGCATTTTGTTCACTAGTATCCAATCCAGTTTTTTTACGTTTAATATACATTGGCAAAAATACATTATTGAAGCCTGTAGATATCATGGCCACCACTAATGTAATAAAACCGAAAGCGAGGAAGTAGCCATCTGTTTCATTTGATGCCCCAAACTCATTCGCGACTACTGCTTCACGAACGAACCCTGATAATTTCAGTAATAAAGCAAGTCCTGTTGACCATAACGCTGCTTTCTTCAAGTTACTCATCTTACACCTACCTATTTAGAAAAACTCCTTGCTATAGGAGCAAGGAGCCTTAGATTATTTAGAGATTGCACGTTTATAGATACTTTCATATTTTTCGGCAGCTGCGTAATGAGAATACTGGTCCACGATTTTTTTGCGCGCAGCATCAGCCAGCTGTGATCCTTCTTCACGGTTTTCAAGAAGGTGAATCATGGCATTTGAAAGATCTTCAATGTTTCTTTCTTCAACAAGTAGACCATCTTTTTCATGGTCAACAATTTCTTTTAATCCACCTACAGCACAAGCGATTAGTGGTACACCTGAGCCCATTGCTTCAAGAGCAGAAATGGATGTCGCTTCTTCAACTCCTGCACTATATATAGAAGGAACTAATACAACATCACTTAGAGCAAAGTACTCGATCATGTCTTTATGAGCTACGGCTCCTAGTAATGTAACGTTATCTGCTACGCCTAGTTCTGCAGCTTTAGATTTGATTTCATCAAACATTTCACCTGTGCCTGCAAATAGTACACGAGCGTTCGGGAATTTCTCCAAAACAGGCGGGAATGACAATACTGGATAAATAACGCCATTTTTACGAGTTAAACGACGTGGAACAAAGAAGATAAGTTCATCTTGATTTAAGCCATATTTGTCACGGAATTCACGGCGACGTTCAACTTCTGGTTTAAATGAATCTACATCAATGAAGTTTTTAATCATTGTTCCGTCAACGCCTGTTTCACGCTTCACATAATCTTTAATGCGTGTATCAACTGTAATGACTTCGCGCGTAGCCGTGTAACCTACACGTTCTACTGCCATTAGCTTGTCCGCATGTTTTGATCCTTCAGCAACAGATCCTTTTGAAATACCTTCATACGTTAAATAACCATGAACAGTGGTAACTGTCGGAAGACCTGCTGCAAGAGAAGCGCGAGTGGCGAATACGTCTTGCGCATTAACTACGTCATACGCTTTATATTTATCTTCACGTAACATTTTTTCGAGGAATGCCTGGCGACGTTCTAACGTCCACACATAACCAGCACCTAAAGAAATCTTGTTTAAAATAAACGACGGACCACGTGCGATAAAATCACGTTTCCATTTTGGTACATCAGAGAAAGATAAAGTATCCACTTGATGTCCACGAGCTTCAAGCCCGGATTGTAATGTTGTCATATGTGTCGAAAGGCCACCTAAATGAGGATAGTCATACGACGTGACTAATAATATTTTCATGAATGACAATCTCCTTTAGTTTCCGAATTTTTCTTTTAATAAATCCAAGTTGCGCATAGCTTCACGACGAAGTTGATCGACATTAGGTTCCATTGTTTTCTGTGCAGCTTCTTTGTTGTCCAGTAAATAAAGGGCATTCTCAAGAAGTTTTGCCTGATCAATTTCACCTAAACGGAATGAGTAGTCCCACATGCCAGAACGTTTTAGGAAGCTTTCTACTTTCTTATCGTAACTGAACCCAAGATGAGGAACATTGCTGAGTGCTGAGAATATTAAAGCATGTAAACGCAAGCCGACAGTTAAATCCGCATGGCGGATAAAGTTTAAGAATTGATTTGGTGAAAAATCAGAACCAAGCATATATGTTTTGTCTGCATGTTTCATATGTGACAATACATCATTGGAAGCAGGTACATCATATTTTCCTTCCATTGGAACGAAAACCGGTGTAACGCCACGTTGTTCTATTAACTCATCTAATAAATGAGCCATCTTTTCAATGTAGTCCGGATGCTCAAACCATGGACGTACAGTAACGGCAACGATTTTTTCGTCACCTTTTAAAGGAAGTGAATCATATGCCGAGTTTTCTTCGTCTGCTCGGAATGCGAAAACGATATCAGCAGTCACCACTGTTTCAGGTCGTTTAACACCGAGTGAATGCAGATAGTCTTTTGAATATTGGTCACGAACCGTGACGAAGTCAGCCAGGTTAGCAAAGATTTTCATCAAAATCTTACCCCATGTAGAGGTAACGGGGCCGATTCCTTGTGAAAAGAACATTACTTTTGCTCCACAAAGTTTAGCTAAGAACACAATTAGTAAATAATAAGGAAGCGGGCCGAATAAAAACTTCGTTGGGTAAGTGTCTTGAAGCAAGCCGCCACCACCGGAAATCAATAAGTCTGCATCACGCAACGCTCTTACTTTTTCCTTATTTTGATGTCTCCATCCACGATAAACAGATTTCACGCCATGTTCCTTCGCTGTTAATTCAGGCGATAGGGAAAACACAGTGATCTCAGGATTGTTTAATTCAGAACGCAGATTATCTACGATCGCTTTTAGTATCGCTTCGTCTCCTGTGTTACCAAGACCATAGAAGCCGGATAATACAATTTTCAAATGAAGTCCTCCTTTTAAGAAAAGCGGAAAGCGCCACTATAGCTCAACGCTCTAAAATGTGGAACAGGCCAATCTAATCCGACTCTGGCGCTGGAGCAACTGAATCGAAAACTTGTTTTCGAATGAAGTTGCGAAGCTTAGGAGCGGGTTGGCCTGTGCAACTGGATCTGGCGCTGGAAGAAGCGAATCGGAAACCTGTTTCCGAATGAGTTTCTGAAGCTTAAGTGTGAGCTGGCGCTTGTAGCTAGACATAATAATAACAGAAATTTATCTTTTTAATTTCCATAACAAAAGCTTTCACAACGAAGTGAAAGCGTCTTATGTCCAAATTTTATCACTTGTCACGGATGCTATGCAACTAAACAAAGAATCTGCTATACTATATCAATTGAATGTGAACGAAATGAGGCTGTAAATAGTGAAAGAGACCTACTTAGGCGTGGATGTATCGCCATTAACATATGAAGGAATTATCAGTGAATTACAACAGAAAATGGCTCGTAATGAGCAGTCAACAATTATCGCAGTAAACCCGGAAAAAGTCATAACTGCAAATCGGGATCCACAAGTGAAAACGTTAATTAATGAATCAACTTTCCAGATTCCTGATGGCGTTGGTGTCTTATTGGCATCAAAACTAAGAGGTGGCAAGATTACTTCCCGTGTTACTGGGGTAGACATGATGGGGGAACTACTGGACTTCGCCGCATCACAAGGCCATCCGGTTTATTTTTATGGGGCAAAAGAAGAAGTCGTGACTAAAGCGATTTCAGAGATTCAAAAAGAGAGACCACTTCTGACCGTTGCTGGATATACAAATGGTTATGAGAAAGATGAGGCAGCTTTGGTACAACGTATTCATGAAAGTGGAGCGAAGATATTATTCGTTGCACTCGGCAGCCCAAAACAGGAAATATGGATAAAGAGAAACCTGGTTAACCTTCCAAACGTTCTTGTTTTTCAAGGGGTCGGTGGGAGTTTTGATGTATTTTCGGGAATGGTCAAAAGAGCACCCGCACTTTTCCGTAAGTTTGGGTTAGAATGGTTATATCGTTTGGCAAGTAACCCATCACGTATCAAACGTCAAATGAACTTGCCGATCTTTTTATGGCGAGTATTAATAGGTAAGAAATAACATTGAAATCGTGTGATTTCTGTTCCTATAATTGCGGTACTTGAGTGACCAATACAAAACACACTTATAATAGAAGAAACTAATTTATTTTCATTCAGAAGGAGAATACTTATGAAAAAAACCATTTGCGTAGTTGGACTCGGATATATCGGATTACCGACTGCTGTCATGTTTGCAAATCATGGACACCAAGTTCACGGAGTGGACGTTAACGAAGACACGGTTAAAATGATTCAAAAGAAACAATTACATATCGAAGAAAACGGTCTACAGGAGCGTTTAGATAAAGCCATTGATTCTGGTTCACTGACTGTTTCTACAGAACCAATCAAGGCGGACGTCTTTATTATCGCTGTTCCTTCACCAATCAAAGCGGACAAAACAGCTGATTTAGAATATGTAAGAATAGCTACTGCATCTACAGTTCCTTTCCTTGAAAAAGGTAACTTGGTTATTTTGGAATCAACTGTTCCTCCACGCACGGTAGAAGATGTAATGATGCCTGAATTGATTAAGGCGAACTTGGAAATTGGCATGGAATTGTTAGTGTCCCACTCACCTGAACGCGTGATCCCAGGTCGAGTATTTGAAGAATTGGTTTCCAACGACCGTATTATTGGTGGTGTCAATGTAGAGTCAGCTAAACAAACGACAGCACTTTATCAATCATTCGTAAAAGGTACGATGCATGAAACCGATGCAACGACTGCTGAACTTGTAAAAGTAATGGAAAACACCTACCGAGATGTTAATATTGCTTTCGCAAATGAATTGGCAAAAATCGCACAGAATATTGGAGTGAATATTTGGGAGGCAATCAAGCTTGCTAACTTCCATCCTCGGGTGAATATTCATATGCCAGGCCCTGGTGTTGGTGGACACTGTATCGCAGTTGATCCTTGGTTCTTGGTGGAACTTGATCCGCAACAAGCGAAGATCATTCACTTGTCACGACAAACAAATGATGGCATGCCATCCTATACTGCTCAATTAACGGCAGATATTTTAAATGCAAAAGGCATTAAGGATCCGAAAATTGCTGTACTGGGATTAGCGTTTAAAGGCAACATTGACGATATGCGTGAAAGTCCTTCTGTTGACGTAGTGGAACAACTTCGTGAGCGACAAATGAGTTTGTCAGCATACGATCCACATATTAAACACAACAATTTGCCGGAACAGACGCAAGATCAATTTGTAGCGCTTCAACATGCTTCGGCGATTTTAGTATTAACTGATCACCAAGCGTTTAGAGACTTGAATCCTGAAGAAATCAAATCACATATGACCAACCATATCATCATCGATACTAAAAACTGTATTGATCGTGCGAAATGGGAAGCAGCTGGATTTGATGTATATCTTTTAGGTGATTCCAAGAATTAAGGGAGGCATTGTTGATGAAAAAAGTACGCAAAGCAATTATTCCAGCTGCAGGTTTAGGTACACGTTTCTTACCAGCAACGAAAGCAATGCCAAAAGAGATGCTACCTATTGTTGATAAACCGACCATTCAATATATTGTAGAAGAGGCTATTGCTTCAGGTATTGAAGATATTATCATCGTTACAGGAAAAGACAAGCGTGCCATCGAAGATCATTTCGATTCTGCGCCACTTCTTGAAAATACATTATATGCAAAAGAGAAATTTGACTTATTGGAAGAAGTACAACAATCCGGAAAAGTTGAAATTCATTACATTCGTCAGAAAGCACCCCTTGGATTGGGACATGCTGTTTGGACCGCACGTAAGTTTATTGGGGATGAACCTTTTGCGGTTTTACTCGGTGACGATATTGTCCAAGCTGAAACACCATGCTTGAAACAGTTGATTGAGAACTACGAAGAGACGGCTTCCTCAGTGATTGGTGTAATGGAAGTTCCAGAATCAGAAACACACCGTTATGGCGTCATTGATCCTTCTGAACAAATCGGTTCACGGTACAAAGTTCGTAAATTCGTAGAAAAGCCAAAACAAGGTACAGCTCCTTCAAATATGGCGATTATTGGTCGTTATGTGTTTACTCCTGAAATCTTCAAGTATTTAGATGAGATGGAAATAGGAGCGGGGGGCGAAATCCAATTAACGGATGCTATTGAAAAGTTGAACGGGGAACAAGGCGTTTATGGCTTTGCTTTTGAAGGAAATCGTTATGATGTAGGTGAAAAACTTGGTTTTGTCGAAACCACTTTGGAATTTGCCCTGCAACGTCCAGATTTAAAAGATGATTTAATCGCCTACATGAAAAAGAAAATTGAACAGTATGAATAAGACATCGCGAGCAATCGCGATGTACTTGCGTCTAGAACTAATTGGAAAGGAGGGTGAGAGATGAAGATTTTATTGGTAGCCAATATGTATCCATCCTCAAACTTCCCAAGTTACGGTGTCTTTGTACAAAACACCGAAAAGATTTTACAAAATGAAGGCTTTCAAGTTGATAAAGCTGTTTTACAGAAGAAAACATCTAAACTGTCTAAAATATTGGGTTACGCTATTTATTACAGCAAAATCTTATCAAAAGGTTTAACTGGAAACTACGATGCAATTTATGTGCACTATGCTTCTCATAATGCCATGCCTCTTTTATGGTTGAAAAAGCTGAAGCCTTCTGTCCGAATTGTGACAAATGTTCATGGTAGCGATGTGGTACCGGAAGTTGCTTCACAGGAAAAATACCAACCGGCAGTTAAAAAACTGCTTCAACAATCATCACTCATAATTACACCTTCTCATTATTACGAAAAATTAGTGCAACAAAAATATGGTGTCAAAACACCTATACGCGTGTTTCCATCTGGTGGGGTGAATGCGGAAGTCTTCCATCCGAAAAAAAACCAACGAATAGATATTTTATCTCAACTAAAACTAGATCCTGCTTTCCGTTATATCGGATATGTAGGGAGACTGGATGTCGGAAAAGGTTGGGATCATTATTTGCGGGCCATTTCGTTTTATATGAACGAAAAGCCAGAGGAAAGAGACCGTACCCGTTTTATTGCAGTAGGCTCCGGTAAAGAAGATGATGCATTTAAAGAACTTGCGAAATCATTGGGCATTGAAGATGTCATCATTCACTATCCTTTGATGAAACAATCTGATCTAGCAAATATCTATACTGTCATCGAAGCATTCATATTTCCGACAACCAGAAAAGGGGAAAGCCTGGGTCTCGTTGGACTAGAAGCAATGGCATGCAAAACTCCGATTCTTGCAAGTGCAATAGGGGGCATCCTTGATTATGTTCAAGATGGTCAAAATGGATGGTTATTTACCCCAGGGGACGCTGTTCAATTAAAAGATTTATTGGTTAAATTTGATGAACTGTCAAATGAAGAATATGAAAAGATTTCTCAAGCAGCTTATGAAACCGCCTTACAATATGAACAAACAACAATTCAATCGAAGCTTTCAGCTATTTTTAATGAATTGAATCCACAAACAACTAACGAAAGAGGATTTTAACTTGCCATGAATCAAACTAAATTTCTAATCTATTTTATTGCTTTTCTTGTGCTTCAACCCGTCATTGATGTATTAACAGCTGGGTCCAAACTTTTATTGGGCTCGAATATTACAATCGGAGTCATGCTCCGCTTTGCTTATATGGGAACAATGGGTTTATTTTTATTATGGATGGCCCGCTCGAATAAATTGGCACGCGGCTACATAATATACCTAGTTGGCTTAGCACTAATTATTGGTATTAACATTTTCCTGAATATAAGCGTTAAAGATCCTTATTATCTATTCCAGGAATTAAAGTTCTTCAATAAAGTAGTATATTTCAATATCGTGTTCCTTGGATTCATGATTGTGTATAAACAATTACAAGCACGTGATTGGGATATCGAGAAACATACGACGAAATATATGTGGTTAGCAGGTTTTATTATCGGCGCAGTATTTATCATAGCTCAGCTTACTGGCACGAGTTTATCCAACTATGCACATACCAAAGTTGGTTACTCCGGTTGGTTCTATGCAGGAAACGAAATAGGGGCAATTATGGCGATTATCTTACCGATTCTTGCACTGTATGCAATCGAACGAACAACAAATGCTAAGAAACCGTGGTTCTGGATTCCATTTGTCATGTTGTCACTAGGAATGCTGGCATTAGGAACTAAGGTTGGTTACGGTGGAATACTGGTTGTCCTTTTATCAGTACTGATTGGTAGCATCATCATGTATGTGTTCATGAAGCTTAAAACGCAACAAGTAAAATCAAGTTTGATCATTTCATTTGGATTAATTGTTTTGCTTGCAGCTGCAACACCATTTACACCTGTTTTCGGAAATATGTACGCTCATTTGGACATCTTGAATATTGATCTTTTCGGAGATTCTGAGAATGATGAACCCCAATTTGATGCCAACGGGGAAGAAATTATTGAAGAAGATCCCGAAATAACAAATGAACAACTTCAAAACTTGATTTTCAGTTCACGAGAAAAGTATGAAAAAGAATTCAATGCAGATTTCAATTCTTCACCAATCACACAAAAGTTGTTCGGTATGGGCTTTGCAGGAAACTATGAAGAACCTGAACCAGGAAAAGACTTGAAAATGATTGAAATGGACTTCCATGATTTGTTCTATTCATTTGGATGGATTGGCTTCTTTTATTTAATGGCTCCATTCTTCTGGTATACAGGGAAGTTTTTACTACATTTTGTACGAAATATTAAAACACACTTTACGTATCTATATATTTTATACGGGGTGGCCTTCTTATTGGCAGTGGGGATTGCATATACAGCAGGCCATGTACTGACTGCTCCAGCAGTTTCTATCTATATCGCATCCATTTTAGCGATGTTAAATGTCAGAGAGAAGCTAATAGACCTATAAAAATAGGCTGTTAGACTAGAAAAATCTGAAATTTCCTAAAAAGCGACAGTTAATTTGACGTAATCTTTATAAAATAGTTGAAATGTAAATGTAATCTGTTAGAATAAATAGGAGTTTAATTGTAAAACTTTGTCCTTTTACTGCCATTTCTATAAACCTTTCTTCTTGCGCAGAAGATATATATTTACTAGGTAAATAGAAAAAACTGGCGTGAACTTGCAAATGTTGGTACAATTTAAACTGTGAAATATTTTTGATGCGGTATTGCCGTTCTCAAAACACAGACTATACACAAAACAGGAGGAATACTTAACATGGCTTATCAACCAAAGTCGTACAAAAAATTCGTTGCAACAGCAGCGACAGCAACACTTGTTGCATCTGCAATCGCACCAGTAGCTTCGGCTGCATTCTCGGACGTGGCAGAGCAATACAAAACAGCAGTAGATTACCTATCTACTAAAGGTATCTCACAAGGATATCCTAACGGTAAATTCGGTACTGACGACAAAATCAAACGTCAAGATGCTGCAGTAATGATCGCTAAAGCTCTAGGAGCTTCACCAACAGGAACTTATGCAAACGCTGGTTTCACTGACGTACCTAAGGATCGTCAATGGGCTGTAAACTTCCTAGTTGAAAAGAAAATCGTTTCTGGTAAAACAGCTGAAAAATTCGGCGCTAACGATTTCACTACACGTGGAGAAATGTCAAAAATTATTGCTAACGCTTATAAATTCGTAGGCGATGCAACAAACACATTCCCATTCACTGATGTTTCTGATACTTTCAAACAATATGTTGACGCTTTAAATGAAGCTGGTGTAGCTAAAGGTTTGACTGCTACTAAATTCGGTACTGGTGAAAACGTAACACGCGGTCAATTCGCATTGTTCGTTTACCGTGCTGAAACGTTTGTTCCTGCTGCACCGTCAGTAGTATCAGTAAGTGCGATTAACGCAAAAGAAATCGAAATTAACTTCAATCAAGCTATGGACGCAGTAACTGCTGAAGATGAGTCTAATTACTCTTTATTGGTTGCTGGAGCTACTGAAGCTAACTTTACAGCTGTAGTTGATGAAGATGATGCTAAGAAAGTTGTATTAACTTTAACTGATGCTGCTAAATTAGCAAACAATGAAGCGGTACAACTTACTGTTAAAAAATCTGTTCTTTCTAAATCATTAGTAGCTGCAGCTGCAGACTACGCTAAAACTTGGGTATTCTCAGATACAACTGCTACAACTATCACAAGTGTAGAAAGAAATGGTAACGATTTAGAAGTTACTTTTGATGACTATGTTTCTGCATTAGATCTTGCTAAAGTTGATGGCGTTGACAAAACTTCTAACGTTGTAGCTATCGCAGGACTTACTAAAACAATTACTATTACTGGTGGAGCAACTGGATTAGCAGCAGGTTCACATTCAGTATTAGTGAGTGGTGTAACTGATTCGGCTGGTAATAAATCATCAGTATTAAATTCTACTGTTACAATTTCTAGTGATACTACTGCTCCATCTGTATCAAAAGTTGTACAATCGGCTGATAACACAGTTAAAGTAACTTTTGATAAAGTTGTTACTCTAGTAGGAACTGGTAACTTCCAAGTTAAAAAGAATGGCTATGATCTTGGTGTAGCTGTTGCAACTACTGATAACAAAACATTTACTTTAACATTATCAAATGTACCTCCAGTAACAGTTTATGATGCTGGTGTAGACACTTCTAATGTAACGCTTGTAGTTTCTGGATTTAAAGCGACAGCTAATAACATTGTAGGAAACGTTTACTCTTCAGCTCTTACTTTATCTAAAGATAAAGTTGCACCTACTGTAGTAAGCCGTTTCAACACAATCACTAATACTGGAACTGCACCTGCTGTAAATGAATTCTTCGATATTCACTTTGACGAAGTAATAACTTTAGTTGGTACTACTGGCCAAGTTACACTTACAGATAAAAACGGTGTTCGTCAAAATGTTACAGGAGCTACAGTTGTACCAAATGCTGCTGGTGACAATAAAGTATTACGTATTGATTCAACAAATGTGAAGACATCTGGAGCAATTAATGCTGGTGCTTACAATATTAATCTTCCTGCTGGATTTGTTAAAGATGCATCAAATAACAGTTCTGCAGCTGCTAATGTTGCAATTACTAAGTCTGCATCTGCAGCAACTGTAACGGCAACTGCTACAGCAGCAGTAAATGTAATTGCAGTAGAATTCACAGGTACACCTATGACTACTTCTGCTACAACATTAGCTAACTATCAACTTGATGGAAAAGCTTTACCTGCTGGAACAAATATCTATTTTGACGGCGACACAGAGAGCGTTAAAATTGAACTTCCAGCTGGATCAGTTAAATCATCAGGTGGTGCTGTATTAACACTTTCTGACAGCGTAGTATCTACTACTGGAAGCAAAGTTTCAGCTGCTACAAAAACTATAAATATTTCTACTGGATTTGTTGATAATGTTCTACCAACATTAGTATCTGCTAAGAAAGCTTCTGCTACAACTGTAGAATTAACTTTTGATGAAGTTCTTGATGATGCAACAGTAGCTGCACTTGCTAACGACGATTTCGTTGTTAAAGTTAATGGAGTAACATTTGCATACACTGCTACTACTGATGTAGCAGGCGATAACAAGCTTGTATTAACAACTGCACTTTATAACACAGCACAAGCAGTTACTGTTTCAGTAACTACTGATTCTGCTCTTGCTTCTGTTAAAGATGTTGCTGGTAACACTATTAAATTAGGAACTGCTGTAACAGCTAACTAATTTTATTAAAAGTTGGGGATTATAATTCTCGATTTTCTCGAAGTCCTGTAGAGTGAATTCTCTACAGGGCTTCTTTTATGGTTCTATAATAAATGTAAATGAACTGCACCCCAATTGTTAGTCACAACTAACAATTGGAGGTGCAATTTTTTATGACTAAATTTAGTACTAACTTCAAATTGAACGTAGTGAAGTTTTATTTTAAAAGTTGCAGTTTTAACTGTAACAGGAGTTAAATCTATATCATGAAACAATTTAAACCAATATGTTGGTACTGTTGAAGTTGCAGATAATAAAATAAACTCAATTTTTATGATATGAAATAGAAACAGGGGGCCTTTTAGGTCTCCTTTTTTCAACTTCTGTTGAACTTACTTTCAGTGAAAATGTTGATGCAGCATTGTTAGCTGCAGATTTTAACGACTTTGTTGTTAAAATCAACGGTAATACAGTAGCTTACACAGCTGTTGTTGATGGAGTAGTAGGAGATAACAAACTTTTCATTAACAGTTCCAACTTACAACACTTCACAGGCAGTAACTGTAAGTGTAACAGGAACAGCCTCTAAACTTGTTTTGTCTAGAAACAAGAATTGAAATGGTTTTTCATTCTTACATTGCCCGTTGGGGTAGAATCATCCTGAGAAAATAGTATGTTCAATCATTACTTAGGTTGTGATAAATTAAGTAAGTGAACACATTTTGATGGTATTTTAATTTATAGAAAATAAGATAATATATAAACTGTTTACCTTTGATGAGGATAGAAAATTGTAATCGTATATTCACTAAATTTATTCCTTTAACTAGTAAAGCAAATAGGACTAATAGTAACAGGGAATGAATATTGTATAGTAGTAAGTAGTAAGCAGATAGATTCATTTAGTAAATATTCACACAAACTGCCTTCTATATGAAATATACTTTACCTATATTACATACTGAAGGAGCAAAGAGATGAAAAAATCACTATTAATCTTTTTATTTGTTATCGGAATTGGATTTTCACTTCCACAACTGGTTTCCGCAAATGATACTATGATGCATGGTCAATTAACTAATGATGAAGTACCATTGTATTCATCAATGGGAATGACAAATGCTGTCGCAACTTTGCAAGGTGCAGGCAACACAGTTCAATACCAGCCGACACAAAATGCAGCAATGTTGCAAGTGTCTATCGGTGGAAAAACCTTTTTCATGGAAAGTCGATTTTTGGCACCAACCGACAAAGTATTGCCGGACGTTCAAACTGGCACCGAAAGACAAATTAATACAAAAACCAACTTTACAATTTTCGGTGAAAAGTCTTCGTCAAGCAATGTGTTAGTTCGTGGGAATTCAGCAGTTTCTTTCACGACAATTGGCTACGAAAATGGATTCTTCAAAGTTTTGGTTGCAGGGAAAATCGGATATTTCCCGGGGAATGATGCCATCATTTCTTTTTCAAAACCTGCAATGTCGATTCAAGTCTTAGAAACTAAGCTTCCGTTATATGAAGTACGTAGTGGTGAGCGAATTCAAGTCGGATCCTTAGCTTCTGGTTTTGTCATTAATCGTGAGAAAGAGGTTAATGGTTATCATCAATTTGTCGCAAAAGGGAAGACATATCAAATTCCTGTAAAGGGCACTTGGCCATCTAGTACAGCTGCAACAATCAAACCTGCTTCTAAACCGATGTTTCCCGCGTCTGTACGAGTGGAAAATGAAACTGCTGTCACTAACAGCTCGGGAACTACGATTGGTTATTTGAGTCGAGGAAGCATGCTGACATTACATAACTTCAGTAAAGATAAAGGCGTAATTGAGTTTCTTGGTTCGGTTGCGTATATTCCTTTGAAAAATGTGACACATTCCAACCTTGTTCAACCAAAGAAAAACATTTCTCACAGAGAAATGTCCTATTGGATGCAAGTAATAGCGGGAATGTACCCGGAGTTCACTAAGTTTGAACTCATCGGTAAGAGTGTAGAAGGACGGGGGATCTACGCTTTAAGAGTAGGAAATGGTAAGAAAGAAATCTTATTTGATGCATCCATGCATGCACGGGAGCACATGACAACCAATGTACTTTTAGAAATGATTGATACTTACTCTCTTCATTACAATAACAAAACAACCTTTGCTGGATATAACGTTAAAACGGTATTGGATCAAACGAGCATTTGGTTCGTTCCAATGATGAATCCTGACGGTGTTACGCTGGTTCAGGGTGGGCAAGGTGCTGTTACAAATGGCGCACTTGCTCGAAAAATCAACGGTTCGAGTAACTTTGCACGTTGGAAAGCGAATGTGCGGGGAGTCGATTTAAACAAAAACTTTGATGCAGGATGGAGCTATATTGATAATAATATTACTAAGCCAAACTGGATGGGTTACCGTGGACCACGTGCGTTTTCTGAACCAGAAGCAGTTGCGTTGAAGCATTTCGTCGAGAAACATAAGTTTATGTCCAATGTCTCTTATCATTCCTCTGGACAAGTCCTGTATTGGTTCAATTTCCAAGCAGGAGCGCAACTGAGCAGGGATGTTCAATATGTGAATCAGCTCAAATCGATTACAGGATATACAGTTGTCCCACCTTATTATAGAAAAGGAACAGGATCTTCCGCGGATTGGTTTATTAAAGTGACGAAGATGCCTGGTGTTACAGTGGAGATTGCTCCGTATGCTGGAGAGGCGCCTGTTCCACTTGCTTATTGGGATGGCATTTGGAAACAGAATCATAAAGTCGGTTTGCACGCTGCCAATGAAGCTTGGAAACGGAATTAATATAATAATGGAAAGAGGGATATGATGATGAAAAAAGCAATTGCATCCTTGGCACTAGGAGTCTTGTTTGCAAGTTCATTTGTTAATGAAGCCGATGCTAGCGTAAAACATTCAATCTATACCGATTTATCCATGAACAACACTTTTTATGAGGCTGTCTATTCCATGAACATGAAAGAAGTATGGGAAGCAGAATATACGAATGATGGTAAAGTGTTGATTGACGCCGCTGGAATCGTCACTCGTGGGGAAGCAGCATACATGCTGTATATGCTTCTTGGCATGGAGCCAGAAATCAGCAAGAGCTTCCCAGATGTTAAATCCGACAGTGCCCATTATGAAGCAATTTCCACAATTGCTTCACTAGGGTATGTCAATGGCTATGAAGATGGGACATTCCGTCCTGAAGTTGAATTGACACGTTCTCAAATGACGCGCATCTTGTCAGGAGCTTTCAATTATTCAGTGACAATGAATGCTAAAGTACCTTTTACTGATGTCAATGAACGTTGGGCGCCTTACGTTGATGCGATTTTCCGCAATGGAGTGACCAAAGGTGTAACGGCGACGTCGTTTGCACCGGATAAAAAGTTGACGCGAGGTGAAATGTCAGCTTTCATGTATCGTGCCTTTAAAAAGGTTCCGGGATCTACTTATAATGACTTCGAAGTGATGAATGCCATTAATGAAGCTACTCGCAAAACACGAATTATCATGATTCAAGGTCTTGAAAAATATCATCCGAATCATAAAGCTGCAGATATTAAGGATGATTTGTCAGAGCTAGTGGTGGAGCCATACTTATCACAAGCATTAAAAGGATATGAAGCTTCATGTTATAACTGTGATAACGCAAATGTTATACATGACTTCCAATTTGGATTACCATTCAGAGTCGTTGCGAAAACGGACAATGTCCTAAAAGTGGATGCGACCGTTCCTTCAAATGGGATTAACTCGGGTTACCGTGCCACGATTGAATTAGTACGAAGCAATGATACATGGAAAATCAAATCGTACGTCCCACGTACGTTTAAAGAAGATCCACTAAAACTCACAATTGAGCAATCAATTGATTACTTGAAATATGCTATTCCTCTTTACTACCAGGAAGAAGTTGATTCCATTCAACATACAGGAAAAGAACCTCGATTAGGACTGGATTTGTTTAAGGTGAATGGGAAAACAACGTATGTCTTTGATGTAAATACTGGTGAACTAACTGAGTACTATCCTGTTAACTAAATAGAGTATAAGGAGCCTATCTGTGAAAAAGATAGGTTCTTTCTTTTTCTATTATTTTGAAGAACTAATATTAATCGATAATAAAGAAGATATGTTAAAGGTCACTTTTGATTTTTCCATATAAAGAGATATGCAGCAAAACAGCGGAGACTCATGTGGGAAAGCGAGACAGTCGAGACCGAGGCTCTGCGCTCGCCCACGAAAGCGGAGCGGTATTGCGGAACATCTACAATACCATTTAATATAGCCAATAAAAAATGAGCTTTAAGAATAGGAAAATAGTAGAAAAACTTCATAAAACAGTCACATAGACTTAACATTTCGACATCCTAAATTTGGTATAATGGATTTGTTTCACTATTTCGAATTAAGGGGAGAACTGCATGACAATGTGGAAAAAAGTATCCGCTTCAGCATTAGCAATGTCGTTAGCTGTAAGTGGTCTGGGGATAAGCCAAGAAACATCTGCTGCAGAAAAAGATGCTACGCGCGGAGAATATGTGAAGGCACTAATAACTGCTATGGGCGTGGAACTTGGAACTGGAAAAACAATTAAATTTGATGACGTTCCAAATGAACTGAAACCGTATATTGAAAAAGCAGTTGAGTTAAAACTAATCAATGGCAAATCTGCAACAAAATTTGATCCAAACGGAACTCTAAATCGTGAACAAGCATTTGTAATTGCGGTTCGTGGTATCGGGACTGATAAGAGTTTTCCGATTAGTAACTTAAAAGAGTTCAAGGATGGCAACAAAATCAGCGGAAGTTTACGCTCTGATCTTTCAAAAGGAGTTGGAATGGGCTTCTTACTTGGATATGCCGACAAAACAGTAAGACCAGGTCACCATGTAAGCAAAGGGGAAATGCGTGCACTCGTGCAACGTTTCCTGAAAGAATACAAGGCATCTGTGGCGAATACGACAGTAGCGCTACGAATTCTTGGAACTTCTGATATCCATACGAATATAGTGAACTATGATTATTACAAAGATACACCATCCAACAGCTTGGGTCTTGCAAAGACAGCAACATTAATCAAAAATGCCCGTAAAGAAAATGGCAATACTTTGTTATTCGACAATGGAGATTTGATTCAAGGGACTCCACTAGGCTCATTCAAATCATCAGTGGAGCCATTGAAAGATGGGGAAGTTCACCCATCGATAGCGGCTCTTAATTTGTTGGATTATGACGTTGCCACTCTTGGGAACCATGAGTTTAACTATGGTCTTCCATACTTGAATGAAGTGATGGACGATGCTGGCTTCCCTTATGTAAATGCAAACGTGAAAGACGCTAAGACAGGGAAGAATATGTATACTCCGTATGTCATCATTGATAAAAAAGTGAAAGATTCTAAAGGAAAAGAAACGACCATTAAAGTCGGTGTAACTGGAATTGTCCCTCCAGCGATTCTTAAATGGGACAAGTCTCATTTAGAAGGAAAAGTCACTGTAGACGATTCAGTGGATGCTGTAGAAGCACTTATTCCTAAAATGGAAAAAGACGGTGCAGACGTAATTGTTGTGTTGTCCCACTCGGGTATGGGTGACATGGTTCACGAAAAAGGCGAAGAAGATGTGTCATATTTGATGACAAAAGTTGAAGGCGTCGATGCAATCATTACAGGACATGCACATCAAGTTTTCCCTGGGAAAGTTGATGCTTCATTGACTGGCGTGAATGTTGAACAAGGTACGATCAACGGAAAACCTGTAGTAATGTCTGGCAAGTTCGGCAGCCATTTGGGTGTAATCGATTTGACGTTAGCTAAGAAAGGAAAAGATTGGACAGTTTCTTCTTCTAAAGCTGAAGTACGAGCGATTGCAAAAGATGAAAGTGATGTAGATGCTACAGTAGTAGAAGCGGTTAAAGTTGCACACGAAGGAACAATTAAATATGTGCGTAAAGCAGTAGGAACAACGACTGCCATCATCCATAGTTACTTCTCACAAGTTCAAGATGATCCATCAATTCAAATCGTAACAAATGCTCAAAAATGGTTTGTTGAAAAAGAATTAGCAGGAACTGCTGACGCCAAGTTGCCTATTCTATCTGCAGGAGCACCATTCAAAGCAGGTACCCGCAGCGATCCAGAGTATTACACATATGTACCAAAAGGTGAATTGGCAATCAAGAACGTCGCAGATTTGTACTTATACGACAACACTGTCTCTACTTTAAAACTTACAGGAGCTGACGTGAAAGAATGGCTTGAGATGTCTGCAGGTCAGTTCAACCAAATCGACGCAACGAAAACAGTAGAACAATCTCTGATCAATACTAACTTCCGTTCATACAACTTTGACGTAATTGATGGAGTTACGTATGAAATCGATGTAACACAACCAGCAAAATATGACGCTGATGGCAAAGAAATCAATGCCAATGCAGCACGTATCAAAAACTTGAAGTATGATGGAAAAGCAATCGATCCTAAACAGGATTTCATCGTTGCTACAAACAACTACCGAGCAAACGGTAATTTCCCGGGCGTACGAAATGCTAAAGAAGTCGAAATATATACTGTTGAAAACCGCCAAGCGGTGATCGACTACATTATCGAAAAGAAAACAATAGATCCTTCTGCTGACGGCAACTGGAAGTTTACAACATTGCCTGCATCAGCTAAAGTAATGTTTGAATCATCTAAAAAAGCGGTTGAAGTTATTCCTACTAGTGGTAATATCAGCTACTTGGGTGAAGGTACAGATGGATTTGGTAAGTACTTATTAAAATAATAACATGCAAAAGCAGTGACCAAAGCGGTCACTGCTTTTTTTATGTTTAATAGTCTGAACATTCTATTATTACAAGATTATCTTAAATTCGACTCATAATGTAACGACATTGTTACACAACTGTAAAATAAAACAGGTATATTTCATGGTAAGATGACTTTAGTTAAGTTTTCAGAAAATTTTTAGCCATGGGCCAAACCGGAGGATTCTACATGAAGTTACAGTCTCAGTTCCTTAAAGTTCTTACGATGATTACTTTCGCTATACTATTAATTGTTGCTCCATTAGCAAATGAAGTGGACGCTTCAAGTGGTGTTGATTCAAGCAAGCTTGTATCTGCAGCAAATAATGTTATGGGAACAAAGTATTTACGTGGTGGAACGACAGCAAACGGATTTGATTGCTCAGGATTTATCGGTTATGTTTACAACCAAGTAGGTGTTGATCTTCCAAGAACATCTGCAGGCATGTACTCAACAGGCTCTTCAGTTGCTAAGAAAAATCTACAAGCGGGCGATTTGGTTTTCTTCAATACTTCAGGTAAGGGTGTATCTCATGTGGGAGTTTACATCGGTGGAGGAAAATTCGCTCACTCATCATCTAGCAAAGGTGTTTCAATTGCAAAACTTAACGATCCCTACTACTGGGGTTCAAAATACATTGGCGCTAAGCGTGTTGCAAACGTATCCCAAGTAGCTTCAGCTAAAAAATAAACTTACATTCTCATACGCCTTGTCGCAAATTCAATTTGCGATAAGGCGTTTTTATATGGAATAATATGATGTGAGTCTTCGAAATAGAATCGCGAGAGCAAAGAAGTTTATAAATGAAGTTAGTTCAAGATTTTTTGATGTAGAAAGGATATGAGAGAATGTCGAATGAGCGTTATGATTATATGGACTGGATGAGAGTTTTCGCCATCTTTTCAGTCGTAGGTATACATGTAGTAGCACAGTTAGTATCAAGTATGGAGATTGGTCACCAAATTTGGTGGTTTGCAAATCTTTTGGATTCTGCCTTACGTAACAGTGTCCCGTTATTTTTCATGATCAGTGGGGCACTATTGTTGACGCGCAAACAACAGGAACCGTTAATCCCTTTTTTCAAGAAGCGGGTTAGTAAGGTTGCAATACCGTTACTGGCGTGGAGTATTATTTACATCGTCTATCGCAAATTCATGTGGTTTGAAGAACATACGTGGAAACAAATGATTAAAATGGTGTTGACGGACTCTGTGTTCTTCCATTTATGGTTTCTATACGTTATTTTGGGTTTATATTTAATGACCCCGTTTTTAAGACAAATTGTCAGTTCCTCTTCTAAACAAATGCTGCAATACTTTATAGGAGCTTGGTTTGTCATGTCAAGCTTGTTTCCATTCGTACCAAAATTCTTCGATTTTGGGCTGGCTTTGTCTGCTGGACTGTTCGGTACGTATATTGGCTACTTTATTTTAGGCGCGTATTTAATCTTATATCCTCTCAAACGGAAATGGTTGCCTTTACTTGGACTGTTAGCCGTTATCGGGTATGCAGTAACAGCCTATGGCACATATGTTTTGACTCTCCAGAATGACGGGAGATTGGATGGTTTCTTCTATTTGTATATTGCACCGAATACGGTGGCTATTGCTGTTTTCTTATTTGTATTATTTCAGCAGTTTCCGAATGTCTTCAAGCCGAATACTGTTATACAAAAAATCAGTGCAGCCAGCATGGGAATCTATTTATTACATCCCATCATTCAGTTATATGGTCGCCGTATAGGGTTTGACGAATATTGGGTTCATCCGGTACTTGCAGTGCCGCTAGTGTGGATTGCTATATTCTTTTCATCATTTGTCATCGTGTGGATTCTTCAAAAAATTCCACTCGTTAATAAACTAGTACCATAAAGCATTCAAAACTAAGTGTCAGGTCATTCCGTTTGAATCTCAATCGTCCCAACTGAGAGAGGGAGGGCCTGGCACTATTTACATGGTGGTATTCATTTCCATATATTGTTACACTAATAAGAGACTTAAAAAGAGGTGAGCAGTAAAATGTTAAAAAAAACTTTGTTGCTTTTGTCATTGGCAATTGTCGTCCTACTTCCTTTGAACTCGGTTCTTGCGGCTTTTTCAGATGTAAATAATACATATAAACCAGCTGTGGACCATATTGTCAGTAAAGGTTATGCACAGGGAATCAGTGAAACGCAATTCGGTATTTCCAACGAAATCAAACGTATTGATGCAGCAGTCATGATTGCCCGTGTAAATGGTTTTACTCCGGAAGGAAATTATCAACAAGCAGGATTCACGGACGTACCTAAAGATCGTCAATGGGCTGTTAATGCTCTTGCCGCAAATGGTATTATGAACGGATTATCTACGAATACATTCGGTAGTTATCAATCGATGTCACGTGAACAAATGGCGAAGGTCATTGCACTTACATACGATTTAAAGGCTACTTCAATGGATATTCCATTTACTGATGTTCTATCGACAGTGAAACCTTTTGTAGCAGCTTTGCTTGAAAGTAATATTACGCAAGGGAAAACGGCTACTGAATTTGGTTCTAAAGCAAATATTACACGAGGTGAATTTGCCTTATTCATCTACCGTGCAGAAACTGCTGGGTCACTTACACCCCCAGAAGTAATTTCAGTTGATTAAATTGTAAAATGAAAAATTACCATCTTGTACTAATTCTGAATTGTGATACAATGAAAACGTATTAAACTTCCTGTTTTGTATTTTCATAAACTTAAAAACTTGGTTGATGCGCGAAAAAGAATCCACGGGACTGGTCTCCTGTGGATTCTTTTTCGTTTATGGAAAACAATTACATATAGACTATTTCTATTTTACTATATTTTAGTATAATTATTAGTAGAATCTAACATAAAGGAGCTGCATCATGTACCTAAAATTTAAAAGAATGCCTGCTTTTCTACTAGCATTCATTCTAGTCTTTTCAAGTTTACCCGTTTCTGCCGCCACGTTATCTCCTGGTATACACCACGAAACTATCTCGACATCAGTGGGAGGTTACCCACAAAAAGTAAACAAACTCTCCATCGATGTCACAAATCCGTATACTAAAATTGAATACGGGGTATCCAATCCAATCAATACACTTAAGACAGTAACTAATTTATCAAAAGAACATACATATCCGAGCCATAATGTAGTTGGTGCAATTAATGCATCTTTTTACACCTTCGAAAATCGTTATCCTTCATATTTACTGGCAAAAAATGATCAAATCGTTAATTTAGGAAGAGTTTCGACTAATTTTAATGACTATATGTACGTGCCAGCTGCATTTGGTGTGACAGCTGAAAATAAAGCGAAAGTTGGGCGTTATTCGTTAGAACGTACGATTGAACATAATGGGTCGTCATTTAAGACGACAGATATGAACCGGGATAGAGCAAATAACGAATTAATTTTATACACGGAAGGTTTGCGTGAAGATAAAACCCGTCAAAACCAATATGGAATTGAAGTGGTTGTAACGGGAGTAACAAAAAAAGTAGACTCCCAGTTGAAATTCGGAGAAAAAGTGACCGGTAAAGTATCCGCTATACGTCCGTATGGTCAGTATACTTCTTCGACAATCCCGAAAGATGGTTTTGTTCTATCCGCATCTGGAACATCGAGTGCTAAATTATCATCTATGAAAATAGGAGATGACGTTTCACTGACAGTTGATGTTGATTCTGCATGGAAAGGCTCACAATTCATGTTGGCATCAGGTCCTTTACTCGTACAGGATGGAAAGTCTGCTTTGACAATTGATATCACTGCCGGTCGTGCGACTGAAAGAACTCCCCGTACCGCTGTTGCGACCGATGCCACTGGCAGTCGTGCATATTTCATAACGGTCGATGGTCGTCAGTCTGGTTACAGCCAAGGTATGACACTTATTGAATTTTCAAAGTACCTTGTCTCAATCGGTGCTTATAATGCCATCAACTTGGATGGTGGTGGATCAACGGCAATGGTTACACGCCGTTATGGAAATGTATATCCATCTCTAATTAACCGACCTTCGGATGGTTCTGAACGTTCCGTCTCTGCTATTTTGGAAGCAATTAGTACTGCACCTAATGGACAAGCCACTCATGTAAATGTCTCTCAAGATCAAGAGGGAATCGTTGCTGTTGGGGCTTCTCTAGGTTTCAAAGTAAATTATGTGTTAGATCAATATTATAATCCTTTAAAAGTAGATTCTACGAAACTAGAACTTCAGGAAGTTTCAAATGGAGTAGGGAAGATTGAAAATAATCGCTTCGTCGGAGTGAAAGCAGGAACAGGGCAAATCACCGCAAAATACGATACCGCTACGGTTTCAATTCCTGTTACAGTTACCGATACGATTGAACAATTAGTGGCATCTCCTTCAGAAGTTCGTGTCGGACTTGGAGAATCAGCTAATTTCCAAGTGAATGGAATCAGTAAAAATCAAAAAGTCATTTTCAATCCTGCAGCTGTTTCCTGGACGACAACAGGAGGCGTAGGTTCAATCAACGGCACTACTTTCAATGCAGGAAATAGTGAAGCTACGGGTTCAATCACAGGAACATTCGGGTCTGCACGTGTGTCGATTCCTGTTACGGTTTCAAATAAATCATTACAAGTCAGTGGATTAGATTCACTCACTGGATTAAAGGCAGAAACCATCCGTTCATCTGCAACCATTGGTTTAGAAAAAACGTTGCAGGCTAAAGAAGGATCCAGTTCCCTTAAGTTGTCTTATGATTTTTCAAGCTTTGCTGAGGGTACCTCCGTATCGTACTTGACTTGGCCGAACGGTTTGTCCATTCCTGCGGCACCTAAGAAAATTGGTGCATGGGTGTATGGAGATGGTGCAAATCATTGGTTACGCGCAGCCATTACAGATGCTAATGGTCGCGAAACAGTGATTGACTTTACTCAAGATGGAGGACTTAATTGGGTAGGCTGGAAATACGTTGAAGCAACGATTCCGACTAATGTCCAAAGTCCAGTGAAATTGAACAAGATATATATTGCTGAAACTTCTTCAGCGAAGAAAGGTAAGGGTTCGATTTGGATTGACCAGGTCCAAGCCGTTTATTCAAATCAACCAATTCCTACAAAATCGTTTGTTCCTTCTTCGTCAGCGAGAGTCGTGGATACAAATAAACAATTTACGGTGACTTTCAATCAACAAATGAATTCCGCATTTTTCAACACGAAGCATGTTTATGTCGAGGATGAGTTCGGTGCTCGCCAAAGTGTAGCCGTCCGTACGGGAAGTGATGCAACTAAGGTTGTCGTCAGTGCACCAACGGGAGGATATGTGAAAGGGAAATCCTATCGACTAGTCGTTACACATTTCGTACCGAATGGAAAAGGTGTCCGAATGGTAAAAGACTCGATAACGGAATTTAAAGTGCAATAAGAAAAGCATGTGAGCGATTGCTCACATGCTTTTTCTATTTAATATGATAACTTTTACCGATAAATGGTTTTTAAGCGCTCTGAGGCACTCTGACGGTCCATTTAGACATATCAGAATCTTTATTGATGACCATTTCCTTAGGGAACAAGAAGGTCCAGGGTTTAGAAGTATTTGCATTAACCTTAAGTTGATCAATCGTAAATGCGCCTTGTGCCACAATTTTGCCATTCGCATCGAGCACTTCCAGTGGAAGTTGCTCTAATGTGATTTGCTGGGAGTGCCCATTTCTAATAAACAGTGAGACCGCAAGTGTACCATCTGGCTGAACTTTTGCTTGGAATCCACTGAAGTTTACTTCTCTGTCATGAAGTTTAGGCAGGGAATCAACAATTTTCTTTAAGCCATCTTTTTGTTCGTCGCTTAGAGCTTCTTCCCAAGCTGCATCCAATTCGATCTTGTGTGGTACCAACGATTGAACGTTGAAAGCTAAACGCCAACCATCTTTAGGAAGTTCTCCTTTTAAAGTCGGCTGTTCAAAAACAAATACCCAAGGTCGTGCACTGGTTGCAGGCAATTCGCCTAGTTCCGCAAGATTGAATTCTTTTGCTGCCACCACTTGTTCATTTTGATCGATCAGCACGAGCTCAGCTGTATTCAATGTAATGGGAGTAGCCAATGATGTCCGTAAAAATGCTTTAACCAACCAAGCTTGTGTATTGTCGTCTTGCTCAATATCGATGCCTGATAAAGAAATTTGATTTGGTTTTAATGGTTCAAGCTCATTCGAAAGGAAGCTGAATACATATTGTTGTTCTTTTGGTACATCCCAAGCAGGATGAAGGGACAATGCTGTAGTGACTTCTTCCGACTGAGCACTCGGTTCAGTGCCATTAACTAACTCTGTTGACTCAACGGTACTATCAGCACCCGTTTTTTCGGTCTTCTTGAAAATCGAAAAAATGCCCATTAAATCGTCTCCTCTCGAGTTGAAATAATTTTCATAAAGTTGATAATCTCAGTTGCGATTGAACGGCGTAGCTCCTGGTAATGCATTTCAAAAAGCTCCAGACCTTCATTTTGGTAAATACGCATTGGGTCCTCTTGTTGATATGCGCGTAAACCGATACCTTCTTTCAATCGTGTCATCGCCTCTAAATGTCGTACCCATGTCGAATCCAGGTAGGCAAGCATCACTTGTGGAATGGTATTCATAACCTCAGGCTGCTCAGAGAAAGTGGACATGTAATCTTTCAATTCATTTACTGCCGGCTGAAGTTGTTTAATAATATCTTTCACTTTAGAAACAGAACGATTCAATGTAACAGGTGCTAGAAGAATTTGATTCATCGTTTGTTCGATTTGGTCGAAATTCCAGTGTGCAGAAAGTTCGTCTTCTGAGCAACTTTCCCCTACAACAAACTCGACTGTTTCATCCAACATTTTGTGTAATTGATCAATCAAATCATTTCTTTCAAGCACTTTGTCTCTTAAGGTATAAATGACTTTTCGTTGTTCATTGATGACATCATCCAATTTAAGGTTGTACTCACGCATGGAGAAATGAGATCCTTCGACAATACGCTGTGTACGTTCCGTCAATTCATGAACATCTTTACCAAGGACAAGACCTAAGCTATCAGTTTTCACTTTTTTATTGAATTTCTCTAGATCATCTTTTGCAAAACGTTTGAACATATCATCCTCGAGGGAAATAAAGAATTGAGACTCACCTGGATCGCCTTGACGTCCAGAGCGACCGCGTAATTGATTATCAATTCGACGATTTTCATGCTTTTCAGTTCCGAGGACAAATAGTCCGCCTACATCAGAAACACCATCACCCAGTTCGATATCAGTTCCTCGACCAGCCATGTTAGTGGCAACGGTAATTTGGTTTAATTGCCCAGCTTGTGAAATCAAGAATACTTCCTGCTCCACGCTTTTTGCATTCAACAGTTGGAATTCCAAGTCTAGTTGTTTTAAATATTTCGCTACTTCTTCTGATTGCAAAATAGAAGTAGTTCCGACTAAAACAGGTTGTCCAGTTGTGTGACGGGCTTTTACTTCCTTGGCAACAGCTGTATATTTCTGCTCAATCGTTTCATAGACTTGATCCGTTTCATCTTTACGAATGCGTGGGCGGTTTGTCGGAATTTGCAGAACTTGCATTCCATATACTTCAAGGAATTCTTTTTCCTGCGTTTTTGCCGTACCCGTCATCCCGCAAAGTAGGGGATACATCCGGAAATAGTTTTGAATGGTGATTTGGGCTTGGGCTTTATTTTCTTCCGTAATCGTAACGCCTTCTTTAGCTTCAATTGCTTGATGTAATCCATCAGACAATGTACGGCCATCCATGATTCGTCCAGTAAACATATCGACTAAGAAGATTTTATCTTCTTTAACGATATAATCAACATCGCGTTCAAACATTACATGAGCACGAACTGCCTGAATGACATAGTGGAACAAAGTCTGATGCTCCAAATCATAAAGATTATCAATGCCAAAAGCCGCTTCCACTTTTTCGATTCCGGTTTCAGTTAATGATGTTGCTTTCGTTTCATCATCGAAATCGTAGTCCCGCTCTATGATAAATCGTCTAGCCAAACGAGCCGCAATCATATGTAAATCTGCATCAGCTGACATTTTGCCGGCCACAATCAACGGTGTTTTGGCTTCATCAACCAATACGCTATCCACTTCATCTATAATGGCAAAATGGTAAGGGCGTTGAACTTTTTGGGAAAGGTCAGGTGCCATATTATCACGCAAATAGTCAAAACCAAACTCTGTTCCCACACCGTACGTAATGTCCGCATTGTAGGCTTCTTGTTTCATGGCCGGTTGCATCAATGGCAGATTGATGCCGACTGTCAATCCTAAAAAGCGATGGATCTGTCCGATTTGTTCAAAGTCACGATTCGCTAAATATTCATTTACCGTTATGACATGAACGCCTTTCCCTTCAAGTGCGCGCACGTAAGAAGGCAGGGATGCAACGAGTGTTTTACCTTCTCCGGTTGGCATTTCGGCAATATTGCCTTCAGTCAATACTAGACCTCCAATTAACTGGACATCGAAGTGACGCATATTTAGGACGCGTTTCGAAGCTTCACGAACAACAGCAAAAGCATCTGGAATAATGGCCTGAATTTTTTCGCCATTTTCAATTCGTTTTTTGAACACTTGAGTGGCTTCTCTTAATTCATCATCTGATTTTTGAGAATATGTATCTTCCAGGTTATTAATTTGATCTACTAATTTACGGTACTTCTTTAATTGGCGTTCGCTAGTTTCTGTTGACCGTTTAAAAAGGGAAATCATAATTTTTACGCTCCTTTTATTTCTATACACCTACTTATTTTAACAAAAAATTGAAGGAAATACTATGAAACATATAATCACTTCGGACGTCTAATAGGATGAAAGTGTTTTATTTGACAAGTTAATGGTTATATTCATAGGAAGAAACATTCATTTTTACGAATACTGTTTACCATCATCGGTTTCATGCTATAATACTTATGGATTTATATGTATAAACGATTATGTAATAACTTGAGGAGGAAAGACATGCTCTACCTATCTTTGGTTCTGGCATTTGTCGCTTCGATACTACTAACACCAGTGGTGAAGGCAATCGCGTTTAAGGTGGGCGCCGTCGACCGACCTAATTATAGAAAAGTTCACGCACGTATAATGCCACGTTTAGGTGGATTAGCCATATTTGGTTCATTTTTAATTGGTTACTTTGTGCTACACCCGGAAGATCCAACTGCACTTTATATTATTTTAGGTGCTTTTATGATCATTATTACAGGTGTACTTGATGATATGTTTGAAATAACGGCAAAAGCAAAATTGCTTGGACAATTCATTGCGGCAGGAATCGTCATTTATGGCGGCTTGGAAATTGATTTCATTAACTTACCTTTTGGTGGGGAATTGGATTTTGGTTACTTCAGTATCCCATTAACGATTTTATGGATTGTCGGAATCACCAATGCAATCAATTTGATTGATGGTCTTGATGGATTGGCTGCAGGAGTATCTACAATCGCATTAATCACACTTGCAGGAATGGCATTTATGATGGGTAACATGTTCGTGTTTGCAATGGCTGCACTACTTGCAGCGAGTTCTGCTGGATTCTTATTCTACAATTTCCACCCTGCGAAAATTTTCATGGGTGATACAGGGGCTTTGTTCCTTGGATATATGATTGGTGTACTTGCATTGCTTGGTTTCAAAAATGTTACGGTGATTTCGTTGATTATCCCGATTATTATGTTGGGTGTTCCGATTTCCGATACATTTTTCGCCATCGTGCGACGCGTGCGTTTGAAACAGCCGCTCTCAGCACCAGATAAATCTCATTTACATCACTGCCTATTGAATGTAGGATTTACTCACAGTCAAACTGTTCTTATCATTTATGCACTGGCATCGATGTTTGGTCTGGCAGCTTTGATTTTCTCACAAGCAACGTTGTGGGGGGCAATCTTATTAATCGCTGTTATGTTAGTAGCTATCGAATTGTTCGTAGAAGCAGTTGGCTTGGCTGGCAAGAACTATAAACCATTAATCAACTTTGTCCGAATGATCGGCAAATGATCAAAACCTCATGCGAAATTCGCATGAGGTTTTTTTATGGTTTGATAGGGAAAAGATAAACATATTGAAACAAATTGCCATTAGATGAAAGATGTCGCTTTAAGCATAAAAAAATCCCGACACTGTTTGAAGTGTCGAGATTTTAAAGTTATTCATTATTGTCTAAATCGTCTTCTTTTGCAAACTCAGTTGAGTCTGTTTCAGAACCACTATCGGAGTAACTGGATGCATCAGGATTTAAGCCCAAATGGCTTTTTAGCACATCTTGCGTTTCATTTAATGATTCTTCATCCAATAACCAGTAATAAACGCCAGTCGACATGTCGTCTGAACCTTCAAGCGACAGTGTGTCAACTTGAGGAGCACCATCTTTGATATAGGCAATGAATGATTTCATTTCGCTAAACGTCATATCTGTTTTCATGTTATCTCCAACAGCATCAATTACATCGCCATACTTTGTAAAGGATGAAGCAGAAGATGCTTTCTTCATAATTGCACTTAATATTTCTTGTTGGCGTTTGCCACGTTCAATATCATTATCCAGTTTACGGGTACGGGCCAAAGCTAGGGCTTCGCGGCCGTCTAATTTCTGATAGCCTTCTTTTAATTGTATGGAGTATATGTCATTTTCATCTTTTTCAAGTCGATCATAAGGAACATGTGCATAAATGCCATCTAGTGCATCTACAACATCGATGAATGCATTAAAGTTCATTCGAACATAATAATCCACAGGTACATCAAGTAATTCTTCAACAGTTTCTATGGAAGCTTTCGTGCCGCCATAAGCAAGTGCATGAGTTATTTTATCTTTGTGTCCCACTTCAGGGATGTATACAAGTGAGTCACGTGGAATGCTGACTAATTTTACGGTTTTATCTTTGTTATTAAGTGTTGCAAGCATTAATGCATCTGAACGGCTGTTGCCTTCACCTTGACCGCGTGCTTCACTATCATCAACGCCAATGAAAAGAATAGATACATTATCTTCAAGGGGTTTCACAGCTTCTTCACGTAATTCTGAACCTGCGCGATCTTGAACTGCTTCATAAGAATTGTCTGCAGCAGATTCTGCTTTTTTAGCTAAATAAATTCCATAAGCAGTTAAGCTGATTAGGAGGGACGCAACAAGCATAGCTGAAATTTTTAGTATTAATGACTTTTTCGAGGTACCGTTACTTGTCGTTTTATATTGTTTTCGATTCATTTTTAATCTCCTCTGGGTAGGGTTCAACCCTACTACTCAATAAGACGTCCCAAGTTAGGTCATTGTTTCGTCTCTAGCTACAGCACTCCTCATTATACAATGCTTTACCTATACCGTAAAAGGAAATGTTTTTTACATTTTCTTTAAAATCATTACATCTGTTAAATATTTCCTGCTATATATACGCAATAAAGGCTCGAATTTAGGTGTCAAACTCAAGAAATTTAGAAGATTGTTGCTCGATTTTAGCTTGCCCATTCGTCATTTCTGTTATCCATTCTACAAATGTCTCTTCTGTTGATACAGGCACGTAGAGAAATATTTCAACAGTATCTGCGTAATCTATACGATCGAGTGGATAGGTGGACCCACGCACTTCATTTTCGACTTTACCCAGCCACGTATAATCGACAGAAACTTTCATTAAATGGTGGAGTCGGCGTTCGACAATATGCGCTGCCTGAATTCCTTCGGTAGTAGCTTTTCCATACGCACGAATTAAACCGCCTCCACCTAATTTAATACCGCCAAAGTATCGCGTTACGACAACGACAGTATCCTTTAAGCCTTGTTTTTTTAAAACTTCCAACATTGGAACACCAGCTGTTCCACTTGGTTCCCCGTCATCATTTGCTTTTTGAATGGAGTCATGTTCTCCAATCATGTAAGCTGAACAATTGTGATTCGCTGATTTATGTTGAGATTTTATTTCATCAATAAAGGCTTGAGCCTGTTGTTCCGTCTCAGCTCGGTTTACGTAAGTGAGGAATCGGGATTTTTGAATAATAATTTCTGATTCTCCGAAGCCTTTAACTGTGACATAATCTTTTCTCAAATCTTTCCACTCCTCGCTGACATCTAGTTGTCATCTAATTTTAATATGTTTTTGTGTATATAGTGATATAATAAATGCAGTCATAGCAGGAATAAAGGCATATATGACGTATTATATAGATAGAGAAATGAATGATTAAGCATTCATCAGACAGTTGCTCGAAAAAGGAGAATACCCGATGTCAGGGAAAAAGGTCGATATCAATTCTTTAGATCATATTTTCAGCCAAATGGTTGAAACGATGGACCGCTCCAAAAACGATATTTTCATTATAAGCGAACAAAATCGACAAAGCTTATTACAAATGCAAAAAGAATTGGAAATTGTCCATTCGAAATTAGCTGATGTATTAATAGAAGGTGATTTGCTTGAAGAAGATACCCGTCTTTCAAGAAAGCGGCTCGGCGATGTATCCAAGCATTTTAACACGTTTACGGAAGAACAAGTGCGTGAGGCTT
Source organism: Paenisporosarcina sp. FSL H8-0542 (assembly GCF_038632915.1). Lineage (NCBI taxonomy): Bacteria > Bacillati > Bacillota > Bacilli > Caryophanales > Caryophanaceae > Paenisporosarcina > Paenisporosarcina sp. FSL H8-0542. The sequence continues at coordinate 2,669,938 of NZ_CP152050.1, read as the reverse complement.
ATGAACAAGCAAACGATTTACAAATTAAACTTTCAATTAATCGTACGGAAGATCGCCAACTACGGGAACGTAGAGATGATTTGGAACGTCGTTTAAATGAATTAAACGATGCTATTTTGCATGCCGATCAACTTGTTACACAGGCCAACGTGGTTACCAACTACTTAACATCGGATTTGAAAAATGTTGGACAAGCATTGGAAACCGCGAAATTAAAACAAGATTTCAGTTTGAAAATTATTGAAGCACAAGAAGAAGAACGAAAAAGGCTATCTCGTGAAATACATGACGGTCCCGCCCAAATGATGGCCAATGTTTTAGTTCGATCAGATTTGATTGAACGGACTTATCGTGAAAAAGGTGTTGATCAGGCACTAGTAGAAATTTCAAGTTTAAAATTGATGGTACGAAATGCTCTGTCGGAAGTAAGACGAATTATTTATGACTTGCGACCAATGGCATTGGACGATTTAGGTTTAGTCCCTACCCTCAAAAAATACTTAATGACTATCGAAGAATATAATATGGGGTGCAAAATACACTTCCATTCAAATGGAGAACAGCGTCGACTTTTACCGAATTATGAAGTAGCGCTATTTCGCCTGATTCAGGAATCTGTGACGAATGCGACAAAACATGGCAAATGCCAAACAATTTGGGTAGAAGTTGTATGGAATAAGAACAAAGTAGCCGTTACGGTGAAAGATAACGGAATTGGTTTTGATCAGCGCCTTGTTCGGGATAGTTCATTTGGTTTACTTGGAATGCAAGAACGTGTCGATCTATTAAAAGGTGAAATGGTTGTGAAATCCTCACCTGGCAAAGGAACAACAATGATGTTTCGAATTCCTTTAATTGAGGAAAAAGAGAGATAAGGTCTGCTTATATTTAGGAGGAAATGACGATGACGAAAATTGTAATTATAGACGATCACCAATTATTCCGTGAAGGGGTAAAACGAATTCTAGACTTTGAAGATTCATTTGATGTAATTGCTGAAGGCGATGATGGAAGCGACGCTTTAAATTTGTATGAGCAATATGCACCGGAAGTTATATTGATGGATATCAACATGCCACGTAAAAATGGAGTAGAAGCAACAGGTGAGCTAATGGCGAAATATCCAGAAGCCAAAGTAATCATGTTATCTATCCACGACGATGAATCTTACGTTACGCACGCTCTGAAAACAGGTGCTCTTGGGTACATGTTGAAAGAAATGGATGCTGACGCAATTGTACAAGCCATTAAAGTGGTTGCAGCAGGTGGATCTTACTTACATCCAAAAGTAACACGTAATTTAGTGGCGGAATTCCGTCGTTTGAGTGAACGTGAAAATAAAGGAACGTTCCACCAATCCGAAATTCGACGTCCTTTCCATTTACTAACAAAACGTGAATGTGAAGTTCTTCAATTATTAACAGATGGCCAAAGTAACCGCATGATCGGTGAAACATTGTTCATCTCTGAAAAAACAGTGAAAAATCACGTCTCTAGCATTCTTCAAAAAATGAATGTAAACGACCGTACACAAGCCGTCGTAACAGCTATTAAAAATGGCTGGGTTGAAGTACGCTAATTACTAATTGGACCCCTCACAAATGTGAGGGGTTTTTTGATTTTTAGTGAGATGACAATGGGTCGGGTGTGTAGTTTAGTGTTCCAGGTAGACAGAATGAGGATCCAGGTTGACAGAATGAGGATCCAGGTAGACAGTTTTGGGTTCCAGGTTGACAGAATGGCCATCCAGGTTGCACAAAATGAAAAGTGACATGGTATTTTCATGTAAAACTTGTCATGGGACAGAATAAACGTCCAAGAAGCACAAACTCCTATTTTTTTTCAAGCGCTTCAGCTCGAATTGAAAAAGAACCCTCATAGTCATCGTCAAATAATTTATAAAATCTATAGCGACCATTGTTTTTAGGTATCAATTTAGCTCTATTTAAAATATGTGATGCAGATGTTTTATCCCTTAGTTGCAAAAAATCCAGACATTCTCTTGTAGTAATAGTGCTTTTCATTAGATAAAACCAATCCTCGAGAGCATTCGCAATGATTACTTTCCTCGTAATTTTGCAGGTAGGACATTTATAAAGAGAGCCAATATTCATAGAGCATTGCGGGCAAAGTAATCCTTTGACAATCTCTGAATCTAGAATTGGGACAGTATTTACTAGTGGGGTGGGGGAATAATTCGTTTTAGCCTGTTGCAGGGAGTCGATTAATGAATTGAATTCTTTTTCTGTAAGTGCGGGAGGGAGATCAAATAGGTCTTCAATATAAGAACCGACATCACAGCCCATCACTATGTTGGAATACCTAGGGGGCAAATCTACAAGGGTGCTAGAAAATGCGAAAACAATAGCACTTCGTATGGGTAGATATATTTGATTTGTATTCAACCATTTAACCAATCTTCTTTCATGACGTTTCAGTTGCTCCTCTGGACATTTCATTGAAGTTTTAACTCCGTCGACTTCTTTGACTAATTGGGCAGGAGTCTTGTGGAAAGAGATTCGACCTTTCAATGCTTTTATTTCTAATATACATACAAACTTTGGTGTAATGATTAATGTATCAAACTGGGCTTTTGTGTTTGCTGAAGTTTGAACATTAATGTCTTTAAAGATGACATATGGACATGGGAAATCAATATTCTTTAAAAAATTGTCCACATACGTTTCACCGCTGTACCCAGCACGAATCCGATTGATTCTCGATTCGATTTCCTTATAAAGCGGATGTTCTTTGGGTACTCTATTTAGTAAGCGAAGGTAAACCGTTAACGATTTAGGTGTTTCTCGATTTCCGACAATAAAATATCACTCCTTCTAGTCTTTGGGATAATGTAAAAATAGCATTTTTATCCATCTAGTTGCAACTGAATTACTAGAAAAGATTTCCAAGTAGACAGAATGCCCATCCAGGTAGACAGATTGGATTCCAGGTAGACAGTTTAGCCTTCCAGGTTGCACAAAATGGAAACAGCCCACTATAATCCGAAGCCATCCAACAATCCTACGCTTTAATACACGAAACTTTCACATGATGGGTGTCGTCTCTATTCTGATTGCGGCTATAATTATTGTAAGGGCAATCATTTTATGACAAAATAGCCGAGTAGGAGGGACGAATTATAATGAAATTCAAATATATGATGGTGTTAGCGCTAATTTCAATATTACTGTCTGCTTGTGCAAGTGAAGAAGACCGAGGCGGTGCAGGTTCCGTTTCCGATGGGGAAACTTCAAGTGAAAATAACGCATTAGAACATGGTGTGAAGAATCAGGATCAGGAACAATCTGATGTTGGCTTTGAGATGTCGGGTTCTGATATTGAAGAGGCACAAGATGTGCCAGCAGATGAAAAGAAGGCAATATTGGCTGCGTTTGACACCTATATGACTTCTTTTAATAACGAAGACTTTGAGACGTATATGTCTGTCATCGCTAAAGAACCTGAAGGGTTTGATTACAAGGAAGAAGAAGAGATGATTAAAAAAACGTTTAAAGAATATAAAGTTAAACGGACAGCTGAAGATGTGACAGTCATTAAGTATGACAAAAGCCAAGCACAGGTCTTTGCGTCACTTGCAATCTCGCTTGAACAGGAGTCAACAGGTGCTAAACTTGACCGAACAGGTCGACAAGTAACCGTTTTTGCCAAAGAGGATGGAAACTGGCGTGTCAGCAGTGTCTACTTCATCGGTGATGTAGCGGAATAAAGAAGACGAGAACCTCGCATAAGTGCGAGGTTCTTATTATTTAGGCCCAGTTACATTAAACTGTAAATCAACGTATTTGAGCTATCTTCAATCTTCCGCCAGAGCTAACTAGTATGAAATCCGCTTAACACACGCTTCAAGCTCTTGCGGCATTTAAGGTGCAAATACACTCCTTCATAATATCAACTTCTTTGTTAAAAATTTTCCCTCTCCATACACCAATATGCCCATCTTAAATTGGCGAGTTCCACAATTGGGGATTATGATTAAATGGTAGGAATGAGATATCCGTATTGGAGGGATGCTCATGAAAGAGATACAAACATTTTTAAGTGGCCGATTATGGTTGAAGGAACAAACCCCATTTCCTTTATCCGACATAGAAGATTTAATTGAAAAAGGATTTATTACCCCTCATCAAGGCATTTCATCAACTCATTTTTCACCATTACTAAAAACCAATCAACACCAATGTCGTCGTTGCGGAGTTAACCAATTGACCTCTTTCCACTGTGCAAAATGTAAAGGTGTTTGCTTTTATTGCAGGCATTGCATTCGTATGGGCAGAGTGAGCAGTTGCACGGAGTTGATAACATGGACTGGACCTGTGATTGAACAAGTCCAGTCACATCGGTTTTCATGGTCTGGCAAATTGACATCCCAACAAGAACGAGCTTCAAATGAATTGCTAGCCAGCGTCCGTCGAAATCAAAGTCATTTAGTTCATGCCGTATGCGGAGCTGGAAAAACGGAATTATTGTTTCCTGCTGTATTTGATTTGCTTGAGAGGGGACAACGTGTATGTGTGGCTACTCCAAGGACAGATGTTGTACTGGAGCTTGCGCCGAGATTCCAGCAAGTTTTTCCGCAAACAGTTATTCATGCTTTATATGGTGGCTCTCCGGGTTACACGGACTACGCACAGCTCATCATCGCAACAACACATCAACTTTACAGATTTGAAGAAGCTTTTGATGTCGTGTTTGTCGATGAAGCGGATGCTTTCCCATATACAGTGGATAAAGCTCTGCAATATGCAGTGCAAAAAGCGAAAAAGAAAGAAGCTGTTGTCCATACTATTACAGCTACACCATCTGATGAACTTTTAAGACAAGCTGTTAATAAATCGGTCATTTCTGTAAGGTTTCATGGTTTTCCTCTACCGATACCACGTTTTGTCGGGTTGTGGAATTATCATAAGCACATTCAGAAAGGTAAACTTCCCCCAAAATTAAAGATGTGGACTTTAAATTGCTTGAACCACTCCCGACCTTTTTTAATTTTCTTCCCTACTATTGAACTCATGGAAAAAGCTTTGCCCTTATTTCAGCTGTTGCATCCGGAAATTTTGTCAGTCCATGCAGAAGACAATGATAGAAAAGATAAGGTCATTAAATTGCGTCAGAAAAAAGTTTGTGGCTTGCTGACAACGACCATTTTGGAGCGAGGAATCACGATTCCTAATGTTCAAGTAGCAGTAGTAGGTGCTGATGAGACGATTTTTACGAGCAGTGCATTAATCCAAATAGGTGGGCGTGTCGGTCGAGCGATAGATTATCCTGATGGAGATCTGGTGTTTTTTCATCATGGAATTTCGTCTGCCATGGATACAGCCAAAGCTACTATAGAAGCTCACAATAAGCAGGGTGGATACAGGCAATGACGTGTTTACTCTGTTCAACACCATTTTTAGAAAGTGCTTCTTGGCAAAAACTATTCTTCTTAAAACAATCGGACGTTCTTTGTCATGGTTGCAGAGCAAAATTTGAAAAAGTACAAAATAATCAGATTGAAAATGAATGGTCGGGGACAATATATGAAGGTGCACTGGATACCGTCAGATCCATATACACTTACAATGACTGGATGAAGCATGTGTTTCAACAATACAAATTCCAGTTGGACGTGGAGCTGGCAACGATTTTTGCTGAAGATTTCAAACCGTTAAGAAATGTTCAGAAGTTGATAGTCCCTATTCCTCTACATCCGGAAAAGTTACAGGAGAGAACCTTTTCACAAGTGGATCAATTGCTCATGGCTGCACATGTTCCTTATACGCATGTGTTGGACAAAACTGTAAATCGTTCACAAGTCGGAAAAACAAGAAAAGATCGGATGTCCTCCGAATTAATTTTTTCCGTGTCCAAGAGTGTTCAAAATCAACACATTATATTGGTCGACGATTTATATACAACAGGCACCACACTGCATCATGCCGCATTTGTTTTGAAAAAAGCGGGGGCTGAATCAGTAGATGCAATTACATTGATTCGAGCATGATGCGACAGAAAAAGGCATTTATTCGACAAAATCCAGAAAAGTTTTTGGTTTGTAGCAGGAGTTTATAGGGGATATGTAGAATAAGGTTTACATAGCCTTAATTAAAGGAGGAGTTTACATGTTAAATTTTAATATCCGTGGTGAAAACGTCGAGGTAACTCCTGCGATTCGTGAGCACGTTGAAAGCAAAATCAATAAGGTAGAGCGCTATTTCAACGAAGATCTCCAAGCGAACGCAAATGTCAATTTAAAAGTGTATAACGACAGTCAAACGAAAGTGGAAGTAACAATTCCTTTGAAGAGTTTAACGCTTCGAGCTGAAGAACGTCACAATGATATGTATGCAGCGGTCGATTTAATCGTCGATAAACTTGAGCGTCAAATTCGTAAATATAAAACGAAAGTAAACCGTAAGTTCCGTGAACGTGAAGGAGTAGGTGCATACTTCGCAAACGTTGTTTCTCCTGAGCAAGCGGCATATCAGGACGAGAGTGAAGAAGAATTACACATCGTCCGTACAAAACAATTTGAATTGAAACCAATGGATCAGGAAGAAGCGGTTCTTCAAATGGATATGCTTGGACATAATTTTTACGTATTCACTGATGCAGAATCTAATGGAACAAATATCGTCTACAAGCGTAGAGACGGTAAGTATGGTTTAATCGAAACAAATTAATCTTAATCAATAAATGAGAAAGCCCAGAAAGAATTGGGCTTTCTTTTTTTATTTATTAAGCAAAATAAAGCTGTTGATAAGAAAGAGTGTATTTGCGCCTGCATTCCAGGGGAAGAAGGTTAAAAACGCCTTGTCCTGAGTCTCCGGTTACTCGTTGCAAAATGCAATGCGAGAAATTTTGTGGCAACACCTTCATGACCCACTTCATGTTGGCCCAAGTGTGAGACTAACAAATATGTGATATGCATAATTGTTGGCTCATGCGGCTAGCGCGAATGGCGATAAACAGCAGCATCATTTAACAGCAGTAAAAATTATGATTTGTATAAATGCAGTTGATGTTAAAAAATGATTTGCGCCAGAATGCCTCAAGCGGAGCGAATGGCTAGTACAAACGGACAAAAGCAACAGTATTGCTGAACATAGCCTTTAAAATTGATTTATTTGTCGATTGAGGAGGAATTCACTCGAATGAAGCGAATTATTACATTATTAATTGCTAGGTACTTCACTTAAATAGGGGAGGGGATTGGATGAAGAAAAGTCGATTTTGGAAAAGACTTGGATTTCGTGGGAAAGTGTTATTTGCCATGAGTGCAATTGTCATCCCAATCCTCTTTGTGATGGCTTCTTTTTCATACAATTATTCAAAAAACTTATTTGAATCACAAATGGAAGAAGAATTGGCCCTTGAAAACGAATTGGTGGTTCAGCAAATCTACACGTTGTTAAGTAGTAAAAGTGAAATTACAAAACAACTTGGAGAACTTGAAGATGTACGGGAACTTATGGAATCTTCAATTGAACGGGAAAATGTAGAGGAGTCAAATACATATCAGCAAGCAAATCAGCTTATGACAAGAGTACAAGAAAATACAGATGGTGTTGGTTTAGTATGGATGGCCTTTCTCGAGCAGAATTTTTTAATTGCAGATAATGGATACGTTACCGATGCCGCTTATGATATACATAAACGACCGTGGATTAAAAAAGCGAATGAAGCAGAAGGCTTATCATACTCAGATCTTTATGTCGATTACACAACTAAGGAATTAACCGTGAGTGTCATTTATCCAGTCGAATCAGAGGGCAGACGTCTCGGTTATTTTGGTTTGGACATGCACCTGGATACGATTCCTAAATTGATAGATCCATATGAAACAAAGGAAAACAAGCATATTTTATTGACAGAGACAGGGCAAACATTATTTGACTCTGACAACATTAATAGTGAATTCGAAAACATTTCACTCGCTGAAAATGTATTCGAGTTAGTTAAAACATCAAAAGGAAACTTTTATGTACAAACACGAGAAATTGATAGTACTGGTTGGCAATTGATTAGTTATGCACCCGAAAAAACAGTTACCCAACCACTTGCAGGTTTTGGACAAATCATCGGTTTATCATGGATCATCGCAGCAATTCTTATTTTAATCACCTTATCCTGGTTGCTTCGCTCCATGTTAAAAGACTTACCGACCATTGTGAAGCATGTCCGTCAAATGGAACAAGGGAATTTAGTCGCTAAGATGGGAATCAAAAGTAAGGACGAAATTGGTGAAATTGCACAATCTATCGAGCAGATGGGCAATTTGCTAAACCTACAAGTACAAGAAATTGACTATCAGGCAAGATTTGACTCATTAACGAACTTGCCAAACCGTTTTTCGATTGAACGTGAACTTGCCGGATGGATCGAAGAATTAACCGATTCCGATCAAATGATAACTGTGGCATTTATTGACCTTGATCATTTTAAACAAATCAATGATTCGAAAGGACATGCTTACGGGGATTCGCTATTAGTACAAGTAGCACATCGGATAAAAGACTTATTGCCAGAAAACAGCTGCTTTGGTCGCTTCAGTGGGGATGAATTCATTGTCTTGCTACATTCCAAAAAAGACAAATTCCCGGGTGTCCGAGCAACCCTTACTGCAATACATACTTCATTCGCAAAAGCATTTTATTTGAATGAACAAGCGTTTTTTGTGACTTCTTCCATAGGAGTTTCACTTTATCCCACGGATGCTCAATCATGTGAGCAATTACTAATCAATGCAGATACCGCACTTTATAAAGCAAAAGCAGTAGGAAGAAACAGAGTCCTCTATTTCAATTATGAAATGAAGGAAGCATTCGAAAAACAGCATATGATGGAGCAAGGTTTACGTGAGGCCATCAAGTACAATCAACTTTCACTCGTTTACCAACCACAGTTCAACCTAAAAACAGGCAATACCGAAAGTCTGGAAGCATTGCTGCGGTGGCGACATCCAGAATGGGGAATGATTTCTCCTGCCGAGTTTATTCCCGTGGCGGAAGAGTCTGGGAAAATTCAGGAGATAGGTGATTGGGTACTTGAAACAGCCATTCGCGAAATTAAGAGTATTCATATGGAATACCCACATGTGTCGTCTGTAGCGATCAATGTCAGTACGATTCAACTACGGGAAACAACCTTCATTCATCTCTTGAAATCGTTGTTGAATAAATATCATGTAGATCCTGGCCTCATCGAAATCGAGATAACTGAGTCCATCTTTATTGAGGGTGGAGAAGAAGTGTTGGAAACGCTCGAAAAAATTCGAGAAATGGGCATTTCCATTGCGCTTGATGATTTCGGAACAGGTTATTCCTCATTAAATTATTTGCGTATTTTACCGATAAACCGTGTGAAAATTGACCGTTCATTTGTTCAGAAAATGGAGAATGATTCGCGTGTGCAGGCGATTATTAAGTCCGTCATTGACTTGTCCCACGATTTAGGATTCAACGTAGTTGCAGAAGGGGTGGAAACACAAAAACAGCTCTTCTTAATAAAGGCTTTGAATGCAGATGTCATTCAAGGGTTTTATGGCAGCAAACCTTTGAACTGGACACAACTGCATGATTTTCTAAAAGATAGACAAACACTGTAGAGATATAGCCGTCATTTGCACCCCTATAGTTGCAGTGGTAAAATAAACCTTGAGACTATATAAAAAAACCTTGAGACTATATGGGAAGTGAATTTAAATGCTTGGAGTATTAAATAAAGTATTTGACTTAAATAAGCGTGATTTAAAAAGATTAGAAAAAGTTGCCGATCAAGTAGAGGCGTTTGCAAAAGACATGGAAGCATTAACTGATGATCAGTTACGTGCTAAGACTGATGAATTTAAAGGGCGATTGGAAAGTGGTTCCGATTTATCGGAAATTCAAGCGGAGGCATTCGCAGTAGTTCGGGAAGCAGCCAAACGAGTTCTTGGTATGTATCCTTTCCGCGTTCAAATTATGGGTGCGGCTGCACTTCATGAAGGCAATATTTCAGAGATGAAAACCGGTGAAGGGAAGACGTTGACGTCCACTATGGCTGTTTATTTAAATGCCATCACTGGAAAAGGAGTTCATGTGGTTACGGTCAATGAGTACTTGGCAAGCCGTGATGCTGCCGAAATGGGTCAGTTGTATAATTTCTTAGGATTAACTGTTGGATTGAATTTAAACAGTTTGAATAAGGACGAGAAACGTGAAGCGTATGCAGCTGATATTACGTATTCAACAAACAACGAACTTGGATTCGACTACTTACGTGACAATATGGTGTTGTACAAAGAAGAACATGTTCAGCGACCACTCTATTATGCAGTAATCGATGAAGTCGATTCCATTTTAATTGATGAAGCACGGACGCCATTGATTATTTCAGGACAAGCAGCAAAATCTGCTCAACTTTACCAACAATCAAATGCTCTTGTCCGTGTACTTCGTAAGGAAGAAGACTTTTCATATGATGAGTCGACTAAAGGTGTCGTATTAACAGAGGCAGGAATTGAAAAGGTTGAAAAAGCGTTTGGAATCGACAATTTATTCGATTTAACACATGTTCGCTTAAACCATGCCATTAACCAGTCCTTGAAGGCACATGCAAGTATGCATAACGATGTTGATTATGTGGTTCAAGAAGGCAACGTCGTAATTGTTGACTCCTTTACAGGACGTCTGATGAAAGGTCGCCGTTATTCGGATGGACTTCATCAAGCGATTGAAGCGAAAGAAGGCCTTGAGATTCAAAATGAATCGATGACCATGGCAACCATTACATTCCAGAACTATTTCCGTATGTACGAAAAACTTTCTGGGATGACGGGTACAGCCAAAACCGAAGAAGAAGAATTCCGCAATATATACAATATGAATGTCATTGCCATTCCAACGAATCGTGTCATTGGACGTGATGATCGTGCTGATTTAATTTACGCTTCAATGGAAGGTAAATATAAAGCCGTAGCGGAAGATATTGCACAACGACACAAAGCTGGTCAACCAGTTCTTGTTGGTACAGTGGCTATCGAAACTTCTGAAATTATTTCGAACTTGTTGACAAAACATGGCATTCGCCACAATGTACTGAATGCGAAAAATCATGAACGTGAAGCTGAAATCATCACAACTGCTGGCCATAAAGGATCTGTAACGATTGCTACGAACATGGCTGGACGTGGAACAGACATCAAACTTGGTGAAGGTGTCATCGAAGTTGGTGGATTAGCTGTCATAGGTACAGAACGACATGAATCCCGTCGTATTGACAATCAGCTTCGTGGACGCTCAGGACGCCAAGGCGATCCTGGTGTGACTCAGTTCTATTTATCAATGGAAGATGATTTGATGCGCCGTTTCGGTTCGGATAATATGCGTGCTATGATGTCTCGATTGGGTATGGATGATTCTCAGCCAATCCAGTCGAAAATGGTGACACGTGCGGTTGAATCAGCACAAAAACGTGTCGAAGGAAATAACTTTGATGCACGTAAACGATTGCTTCAATATGATGATGTTTTACGTCAACAACGTGAAATCATTTATAAAGAACGTTTGGAAGTGCTGGAAACCGATAACATGCGTGGATTGGTAGAAACGATGATCGACGAAGTTATTGAACGATCAGTTGCAGCTCATACTGCTTCAGACAAGCACGAAGATTGGAACTATAAAGGTCTGGAAGATACAATTCAAGCAAATTTACTATCTGAAGGTGCCATAACTCGTGAGCAGTTGGAAGGTAAATCTGCGGACGAAATCACAGAATTTATTAAAGCGGAAGTTTACAAACGCTATGATGAAAAAGAAGAGGAAATGTCTCCTGAACGTATGCGTGAATTTGAAAAAGTTGTCCTGTTGCGTTCAATTGATTCAAAATGGATTGATCACATTGATGCGATGGATCAACTGCGCCAAGGAATTCACTTGCGTGCTTACGGACAAATCGATCCACTTCGTGAGTATCAAAACGAAGGATTTGCGATGTTCGAAGCGATGGTTGAGTCTGTACAGGATGATGTTGCGAAATATGCTATGAAGGCAGAAATACGCAATAACCTGGAACGTGAAGAAGTAGCGAAGGGCCAAGCTGTTAATCCGAAAGAAGAAGGCGGATCTGTCAAGAAAAAGCCAGTTCGTACAGAAGCTTCAGTAGGAAGAAATGAAATGTGCCCATGCGGCAGTGGCAAGAAATTCAAAAATTGCCATGGTGCTGTTGAAAGATAACGGAGGAATTTAGACATGATGGAATTATCAGATGTACGTAATGAATTAGACAGAACAGCTTCAAAATTATCCGACTTTAGGGGGTCTCTTTGACTTAGAAAACAAAGAGGCAAGAATTGCTGAGTTGGATGAAAATATGTCGATGCCTGACTTTTGGAATGATCAACAAGCAGCGCAAGTGGTCATTGGTGAAGCAAATGGATTAAAAGAAATTGTGAACGAATATAACGAATTGCTTGATACCCAGGAAAACTTAGAAATGACATTGGAATTGTTACGCGAAGAACCTGACGAGGAATTACAAGAAGAACTCAGCAGTGAGATGAAAGAGTTTACTGCGAAATTGGGCGATTTTGAACTGCAATTATTACTGAGCGAACCGTATGACAAAAACAATGCCATTCTTGAACTTCATCCTGGAGCAGGAGGAACGGAGTCTCAGGATTGGGGCTCCATGCTACTGCGCATGTATACACGTTGGGGCGAGAAGCGTGGCTTCAAAGTGGAGACACTCGATTATTTACCTGGTGACGAAGCTGGAATTAAGTCCGTCACACTAGGCTTTAAAGGCCACAATGCATACGGCTATTTGAAAGCTGAAAAAGGGGTTCATCGTTTAGTACGAATTTCTCCTTTCGATTCTTCTGGCCGACGTCATACTTCTTTCGTATCCTGTGAAGTTATGCCTGAATTTAATGATGAAATCGAAATTGACATTCGTACGGAAGATTTGAAAATCGATACGTACCGTGCCAGTGGTGCAGGTGGTCAGCATATCAATACGACTGACTCCGCTGTCCGTATCACTCATTTACCTACAGGTGCAGTCGTTACGTGTCAACAAGAACGTTCTCAAATCAAGAACCGTGAAAAAGCAATGACGATGTTAAAAGCGAAATTGTATCAATTGAAAATCGAAGAACAAGAAGCTCAGATGCTCGAAATTCGAGGGGAGCAAAAGGAAATCGGTTGGGGATCTCAAATTCGTTCATATGTCTTCCATCCTTATTCAATGGTAAAAGATCACCGTACAAATGCTGAAAGTGGCAATGTGCAAGGTGTAATGGACGGCGATATCGATTTGTTCATCAATTCCTACTTGCGATCAAAAATGAATTAAGGCAAAAACGGACATCCTACAGAGGTGTCCGTTTTTTTATGGTTCTGTAAACTCTTACGAAGGATAAAAAAGCTCAGTTAATTTTTGCTGTTTTGCTCCATATCCCTAAACAACAACAAAGAAATAATACATAGCTTACTAAAATTAAGGGAAAACAATTAAGTAGGTGGTTTTCATACTTGTTAGCTCATGCGGAACATGCGGCCAGCGCAAATGTACGATAAATCAACGTATATATGCCAATTGTTACGTTGAAAGAAAATTTTCATACAGGCTCACTTTAACATGATGAAGTTCACACACTATATATCCTCTGCTATACTTCATTAGGGAAAAATGGACATAATAGAAAGAAGGAAATTTTATGAATAGAAAAACACGGGTAGAGCCACATCCTATTTTGGCTTCCGTTTTAGAATATATGTATATCATCGCCGGTGCTGCTATTATCGCTGTAGGTTTTAACGTTTTCTTATTGCCGAACGAAGTGGCATCTGGCGGAGTTAGTGGAATCAGTACGATTTTAAAAGGATTGTTCAATTGGAATCCAGGATATGTGCAATACGCATTTAATATTCCTTTATTTATTGCAGGAGTAATTTTTCTTGGTAAACAATTCGGCGCACGTTCACTAGTCGGAACACTTACGCTTCCCATGTTTGTCCTACTAACTGCAGGATGGGAACCCGCAACATTAAATCCGTTACTCGGGGCACTATTTGGCGGGATTTCAGTAGGAGTTGGATTGGGTATTGTCTTCCGAGGACATGCATCAACTGGCGGAACAGATTTAGCGGCTCAAATTTTAGCGAAGTACACCGGATTTACCCTTGGAACTAGCGTTATGCTGATTGACGGACTGATTGTTCTTTCTGCAGCCCTAGTTTTCGATATTGAAAAAGGATTATATGCTCTGATTGGTCTATTTGTGACAACCAAAACCATTGATATTATTCAACTTGGATTCAGCCAATCGAAAATGGTTTACATTATTACGAATAAACAGGAAGAATTACGGGATGCTATTTATACCGAAATAAATCGTGGTGTAACCAAGCTTCCGGCAGTTGGTGGCTATACCGAACAAGAACGACCAATGCTACTTGTTGTTGTTTATCAAACCGAATTCACGAAATTGAAACAATTAGTTAAAATGGTTGATCCATCAGCATTTGTCATTGTTTCAGATGCCTACGAAGTACTCGGTGAGGGTTTCAAACGTCCATAATTTAGGTATACTTAAAAAGTATATATAAACTATTTTGAGGGAGGGAACAAGATGAACAAAAAATTTCTTGCAGCTATTTTTGGTTCTGCACTAATGCTTGCCGCATGTGGTGGTGGAAATGATGAAAAACCGACGCCAACCAATGATGAAAATGGCGGAGAAGTAACTGATACACAGGATGCTGAAAAAATTGTACAGGGTAATTGCACAAGCTGTCACGGTGGTAATTTAGAAGGGCAAGGCAACTTCCCAAATCTGACAGATGTGGGATCCCGCCTTACTGAAGAGGAAATTTTACAGGTAATTCAAAAAGGCCGTGGTCAAATGCCTCCGAACATTATTGAAGGCGCAGAAGCTGAAGTAGTTGCAGAATGGTTGGCTAATAAAAAATAAATTGTAATAAACAAAGACCAATGACTGTTTATGTCATTGGTCTTTGTTTTTGTCAAAAAAGTGTCGAACTAAAAGGAGGATTTCAGGAACCTAATGCCGAATTTTAGTATTTAATAGGTCGAAATATCGTGTTGAATTTTAGGGATAAAGAACTAATGAGGAGGTATCACAAGGTTTCTGTCTAAATTTTGTAATAGTACTGTAATAAAATTTTGTCGACAAACTTGATATAATGAGCTTGTCGGAAAAAATTTCGAACAGCTAGGAAAAAACATAGGTGGTTACAAAAATATGATTTCAATGAAAAATGTCTACAAAAAATATCCAAACGGCATTGTTGCTGCAAACGGAATTAATGTAGAAATCAAACAAGGTGAATTTGTATATGTTGTAGGTCCAAGTGGGGCTGGTAAATCTACATTTATCAAAATGATGTACAGAGAAGAGCGTCCTACGAGTGGAGATATACTAGTAAATGGCATAAACTTGGCGACATTGAAGTCGAAAAAAGTTCCATATTTAAGAAGACAAATAGGTGTTGTCTTTCAAGATTTTAAATTATTACCGAGATTGAATGTTTTTGAAAATGTAGCATTTGCTTTAGAAGTAATTGAAGAATCGCCAAAAGTGATTCGTAAACGTGTTATGGAAGTTTTGGATTTGGTAGGGCTTAAACATAAAGCTCGTATGTTCCCAACTGAGCTGTCTGGTGGAGAACAACAGCGAGTATCGATTGCCCGGTCCATTGTCAACATCCCAAAAGTGATGATTGCGGACGAGCCAACTGGAAACTTAGATCCTGAAACTTCTTGGGATATCATGAATTTGTTCGAGGAAATCAATCGTCGTGGGACAACCATTATAATGGCCACCCATAATAAAGAAATTGTTAATACAATCAAACATCGAGTAATTGCAGTTGAAGGCGGACTCGTCGTACGTGATGAAGTCGGAGGTGACTACGGTTATGAAAGCTAGGACTGTAGGACGTCATTTCCGTGAAAGTTTTAAAAGTCTCGGCCGAAATAGCTGGATGACTTTTGCATCTGCCAGTGCAGTGACTGTCACGTTGTTGCTTGTCGGCGTATTCGTAATGATCATGATGAATTTAAGTAAAGTGGCTGATGATTTAGAAAAAGATGTTGAAATAAAAGTGTTGCTTGAACTTACTGCAGATGACAAAGCTGCAACGCAATTAGAAAAAGATATTAAAGAATTAGATGGTGTTGCAACAGTCGTCTATTCAACAAAAGAAGCTGAATTAAAAGATTTAATAAAAGATTTCGGAGCGACAATGGGATTGTCCGATCAAAATAACCCGCTTCGTGCAGCCTACTACGTGAAGGCTGAAAACCCTCAGGAAACTGAGAAAGTTGCTCAACGAATAGATCGTCTTAAAAACACCTATTCTGTCGAATATGGTGAAGGAAAGATTGAGAAACTATTCAGTTTCCTGAATGTTGCTAGAAATATAGGTTTAGTATTAATCCTAGCGTTACTATTTACTGCGATGTTCCTAATTTCGAATACAATCCGTATCACAATTGTTGCACGTCGACGTGAAATTGAAATTATGAAACTGGTAGGAGCGTCAAATTGGTTTGTTCGTATACCGTTCGTTTTAGAAGGAATGTGGATCGGAATCCTTGGTGCAATATTGCCAATAACTCTCGTCACTTTACTTTATTACAACTTATATCACGCTGTTCAACCTTATTTGAAAGGCGAATTGTTTAATTTATTACCACTTACTCCATTTTTGTATCAAGTTAACGGCCTCATTTTATTGATGGGCATTTTCATTGGTGTGTGGGGAAGTTTTATGTCAGTACGTAAGTTTTTACGCGTTTAAACGCGAGCTTGAAAGGGGCAGAACATGAGAAAGAAACAATCTAAATGGATGGCAGTTTCCATTGCAACAGTATTGGGGTGTTCATTATTTATGACACAACCTGCGGATGCATTGGCTAACTCCTTGAACGATTTGAAAAATGAACAGAAACAATTGGATCATAAAAAATCACAATTGAATTCGACTATTAATCAGAAAAAAGGCGATATTTCAGAAAATCAATCGGACCAAGAAAAATTGCTTGCTCAAATTCAAGCTCTCGATAGCAAAATTATTGAGACAAATAGCGAAATAGATCGTGTGCTTGGAGACATTAAACGCACGAACTTAGAAATTGAAAAATTGCATGAAAGTATTACGGTTTTAGAAAAGAAAATCGCTGATCGTGACGAGTTAATTAAAGAGCGTCTTCGCTCCGTTCAGGAAAGTGGCGGTTCCGTCAATTATCTTGATGTGTTACTTGGAGCTAGCAGTTTCTCAGATTTCATTGACCGTTTCTCAGCTGTAAATACGCTAATGGATGCAGACCGCAAGATTTTGGAAGAACAGGCTGCAGATAAAAAGTCATTGGAAGCGCAGAAATCTTCGGTTGAAGAAAAATTGGCTCAACAAAAGACAAGCCGTGATAAATTAGTAAGTCTTAAATCAAATCTTGATTCCCAAAAAGCTTCAAAAGGTAGATTAGTAGACCAACTAGAAGCGGAACAAGGAAAATTAATCCAACAAAAGAATTCACTTGAAAAAGAATATTCTGAAACACTCGAAATCAGTAAAGCGGTAGAGAGTAAAATAGTAGCTGAACAAGAGAGATTAATCGAAGTTGCACGTCAAGCTGAAATCGCACGCAAGAAAAAAGATGCTGCTGAACGCAATAAACATAATTCTTCAAATTCAAATGGAACACCTCCACCAGTAGTATCTTCTGGTGATTGGACACGCCCTGCTGCAGGACGTTTCTCTTCCACTTTCGGTGGTCGTAATATCGGATCAGGCGCGGAATTCCATTACGGCAGTGACATTGCAAACAGCATCGGTACACCGATTGTCTCAGCAGCGGATGGCATTGTTTCTCATGCAGGGCCAATGGGAACATACGGAAATGTAATTATGGTTACACATTCTATTAATGGTCAAATTTTCACGACTGTCTACGCGCATTTAAGTGGATACAATGTAAGTTCAGGTCAATCAGTCTCTAAAGGACAAATGATAGGTAGAATGGGAAATACTGGTCGTTCGACTGGACCTCATTTACATTTTGAAGTTCATGAAGGACCTTGGAATAGTGAACGTTCAAATGCGGTCAATCCGATTCGTTATGTATCATTCTAAAGTAAGTCAATTGAGCTCACTCTCAGGTAAACTGAGTGTGAGCTTTTTTATTGACGTTCACAAGCATATTTCTCCACATATTAAGTAGTTTGATATACGATATAGGGTATATTTGGAATGTCTTGAGGAGTTGAAAAGTGTTGCCGGTAACGGATTGGTTTATTATCAAGTCTCTAACAATTCCTTCATCGTGGATAGCAATACTTTTGGCGTTATTTATTACGGGAATCGTATTAAGGATGAAATTTGGGAAAGATACAGTAGATTGGTTTTCGGATGCAGCAATACTCTTTTTAATTGTATGGAAATTTAGTGTAGTGTTTACTGATTTTGATATGATTGTTAAATACCCACTTGGGATTCTTTATTTCAATGGGGGTGAAACCGGCTTCTACATTGCATTGGTTATAGCACTTAGTCGTTTAGTATGGCAAATAAGAAGCAGAGGTTTGCCTGAACGCGAGTTTGGCGCGATGCTTATTGGGTTCGTTTTGTTGCAATCTTTGTATCAATTCCTTATGGTTGTTATGAATGAAGCGGAAATTTGGCAGAAACTGATGACAATTGTTATTTTTACTGGGATGACTACCTTAACCTGGAAGAAAGCATTTGCATCAAATGTTTGGAGATTACAATTGCTTACTCTCTTTTTATTTACACATATCCTTGCGGCCGTTTTACAGCCTGAAGGTGTGTTCCAAAGTCCGCTGATGGTCACGGTACTATTCGTGATTTGCGGTTTTACCGTTTCTATATTTTTGAATAAACAACAAATGGAGGAGAACAAATGACCAAAAAAGTATTTGGACTCGTGATACTTGCTGTTCTTATAACGATTGTCATCGCGACGATGGTGAAAAATAACATCGATGAGGCAAAGTCCTTTGAAAATGAACAATTAGGTATCGAAATGACAGGTGTTGCTGCATCCGAAGGATTGAATAAAGGCGATACAGCACCAGATTTTGAATTAACAACACTTGATGGGAAAAAAGTGAAGCTCTCTGACTATCAAGGGAAAAAAGTAATCGTTAATTTCTGGGCGACGTGGTGTCCTCCTTGTAAGGCCGAAATGCCTCATATGCAAAATTACTATGAAGATTTCGCAGAAGAAGAAAATGTGGAAATATTAGCTGTCAATCTAACAAGCGGAGACAGTGAAGAGAAAGTGAACGATTTTGTACGGGACTACGGGCTGACTTTTCCGATTCCTATGGATACTGAAGGTGCCGTTGGTCAAACCTTTGAAGCCATCACTATACCTACTTCATATATGATTGATACTAAAGGCCGCATTCAGAACAAGATTGTAGGACCGATGGATGACCAAATGATTAAAGATTTTGTGTCTAATTTAGAATAAAAATGATCTGTTAATAGGTATGGATGTTTATCGTACATTTGCGCTTGCCGCACGTTCCGCATGAGACCCACAAGTATGAAAAACATACTTGTGGGTCTCATTTTTCAAAAGTACTGCTCCTGCGGTTACTCGTCGCAAAGAATAGGGCTGCTCCTGCGGTTACTCGTCGCAAAGAATAGGGCTGCTCCTGCGGTTACTCGTCGCAAAGAATAGGGCTGCTCCTGCGGTTACTCGTCGCAAAGAATAGGGCTGCTCCTGCGGTTACTCGTCGCAAAGAATAGGGCTGCTCCTGCGGTTACTCGTCGCAAAGAATAGGGCTGCTCCTGCGGTTACTCGTCGCAAAGAATAGGTCTGCTCCTGCGGTTACTCGTCGCAAAGAATAAAGCTGCTCCTGCGGTTACTCGTCGCAAAGATATGGTCAAACACCTTTGACCATAATCTTGGCTGGCAAGACCCCACAGTGAGGATAAAGGAATGAAGGCTAAGGACACCACCACCTCCCTGCTCCTGCGGTTACTCGTCGCAAAATACAATTTTGTGTCAACGCCTTCGTGACCAACATCCTGTTGGCCCGAGGAGGCTTGCCAGTTCGTCCGCGGAAAGGGCACAGATTCATTCTTTCATAAAATCAACAGTGAAAAATAACATAGCCAATAAAAATAAATCTGGCTTATTCTTGTCCTATCGTCACCTATTCGTTCATACACTGAAACGAAGAAAGTAGGGGGCGATTTTTTGAGACGAAGCAGGGTTTTTTTGTTTGGTTTTTTAGTGATTTTGATTCTTCTATTCCTCATTTTTTGGGCGCCTTTTAAAAAGGACAAGGTGGCAAGTGTACCAATCAGCCAACTGTCACCGATAGATCAGGCTTATGAACGTATCTTGGCAAGTTCTGTTCATCCCGTCGAGGGGAAACAATTGATTGAAGGTGCATTACGGGGAATGGCAGATACACTTGGAGATCCTTATAGCAAATACATGACCAAAGAGGAAGCAAAGGCTCACCGTGAATCCTTATCGGACGAACGCGTGGGAATAGGGCTGGAGATTGTAGAAAATAAAGGTCGATTTATAGTTGTGACACCGATGAAAGAATCACCTGCTGAAAAAGCAGGAGTTAAACCGTATGACGAAATTGTAAGAGTAGATGGGAAGCGAGTAGAGGGAAAAAGCTTAGCTGATTTGCTGTCGGCCATAAAAGGAAAAAAAGGAACCAATGTCTCATTAACGGTCTTCAGAGAAACGGAAGATCGACATGTGGAATTAAAGATGACCAGATCCGCACTTCAGATACAAACGGTGACTAGTGAGATAATTGAACAAGATAGTTCTTCGATTGGCTATGTAAGCATCTCCGTGTTTGGAGAAAAAACAGCAGAAGAATGGGAAACGCAAACCCGCACACTCGTAACACAGGGAATTGATGGATTATTGATAGACGTGCGTGGTAATCCAGGAGGATATTTACATAGTGTAGAACAAGTAATTGGCACCATGTTGAAAAGCGGGCAAATCTTTGCTTACATGCAAGATTCAAAAGGTGCACTCGAGCCATTGGCCGTAAAATCAACAAATGAAGATGACTATACAAAAGTTATGAAAAAGATTCCGATTGTATTATTACAGAACGAAGGTAGCGCCTCTGCAAGTGAAGTGTTGAGTGGTGCTTTAAAATCCAACCAACGGGCACTAATCGCCGGTTCCAAGAGTTTTGGAAAAGGCACCGTGCAAGAAACATGGGAGTTAACAAATGGGGGAGAAATGAAGTTATCTTCGCACAAATGGTTAACACCTAAACAGCAGTGGATTCATGGAACTGGGATTAAGGCGGATTTTGAAGTGAAAGCAAGCGAACTTTACCAGCTCGAACCCCTTCCGATGAGTGGAACTTATCAAGTAGGAGATTTTAATGTAGATGTACAGTATGGCCAAAAGGTACTGAAGGCATTAGGATTCCCTGTTACAAGAGTCGATGGCTATTTCGATGAAGATACAGCAAGAGCCGTGAAATCTTTCAAGGAACAAAAGAAACTCAAGGCAGAAGCGAAAATGGATATCGTTTTTTATAAAGAAGTCAGAGAGACCATTATGACCTATAAATCAAGCAAGAAACATGATAATCAGCTTCAAATGTCTCTAGGCTATTTATTCCACTCTATTCAAAAGTAGAAAAAACCTATACGCATTCCATCAACGGTTTGTTACAATGGAAAGAAATGCACGAACCGTTGATTGGGTGGTGATTCGTAAATGTGGCAAGAAATTGGACTAGAATTGATTAAGGGAATCGGAAAATTTTTTATTAATCCATTATTTTATGTGGCAATCTGTTTTGCGGTGCTTCTAGGATACGTACGCGTAAAGAGGGAACGACGTTCATTCCGTACACGGATTCTTTGGGGTTGGACAGAGGTTAAGAGAATGTTCACGGATATATGGATGTATGCACTGATTTTATCCTTACTCAGTACAGGTATTGGTCTGACGCTTACGACAGATTGGGTGGTAACGTTCAGTTTGATCAGTGCGATTATTGTCGTACTTTTTATGTATCAGATTGGATCGCCCGTCATTTCTGCAGCGCTTGCAACTTGCGCATTGTGGATTGGCTATGAAATGAATACTAGTTTTTCAATTTTGAATTTCGAATGGGTCGGGGATCGCAATTGGATTGAACTGTCTTTGCCTGTCAGTCTGTTAATGGGGGCAGCGGTAATTGCAGAGGGGTTGCTAATCCGAAAAACAGGTGCTGAATCGGCATCTCCTATATTGGAAAAATCGGCACGTGGTTTGACATCTGCCAGTTATTTATCAAAACGACTGTGGTTGTTGCCTGTATTGGGCATTGTACCTGGAAGTGTAGTACCGGATTTCATGACTTATTGGCCACAATTTACAATTGGAAATGAAACGTTTGCTTTTGTGTTATTTCCAATTGTAATCGGGTTCCAGCAAAAAGCACGCAGGACACTCCCTGTGAATTTATATCCGAAGTTAGGTAAAGCCGTCATCATCGTTGGGGTGGCCACAATAGGTTTATCACTCATTGCTTATTGGCTACCAATTGTCGCGGCTATTAGTTTAGCTCTAGGTGCTTTTGCAAGAATAGGGGTATGGATGTATTTTGCCATAAAGGAAAGACAAGGAAATTACGCCGTTTCTCCACAAGATTCAGGTGTGATGATTGCAGGCGTATTACCGGAATCTCCAGCGGATAAGATGGGACTTGTTATTGGAGAATGTATCCGCAGGGTTAACGGGCAGACGGTCACGAATGAACGGGAATTATATGAAGCGATTCAAATAAATGCTGCACATTGCCGACTTGAAGTATTGGATCATCAAGGTGAAGTCAGATTAAGACAACATGTTATTTATCGTCACGATCATCATCGACTCGGTTTATTGGTTGTAAGATAGGAGAGCAATAATGGAATCAATGTTTACAAAAATACTATTTGCATTATTTTTACCAGGACTGCTCGTCGTACTGTTTACAAGAATCACATTTTCACATATCGTTGCTTTAATTTTAACCGTAGCTCTTATAACCGCCTCCGTCTATGTCGGGTATACGCATACATGGCTGTTATTTATTGTTGATGCATTATCATTGACAATCGGATTTTGGTACGCGACACGTATGATGGAACGAGGAAAAAGACAGGATGATTAACAAAACGTCTTTACACTTATGTGTAGAGACGTTTTTTTTGTGGGAAACATTGTGAATACTAATTATTTGAACTTGTAGACCCCTAGTAGTATATTGTAAATAAAATGTGGATTTTCATAAAAACTGGAGGGAAAGTAAATGTATTTTCAATCTCATTTTTTATGATAAATTAGCAAGACAAGCGAAAATATTAAACATTTAACTGGCAATTATGTTGCTTATAAAAAAGCATAATATCGGAGGTATACAAAATGAAACCACAAATTACTGTTTATTCAACCAACACATGTCCATATTGCGACATGATGAAAAGTTTCCTGAAACAAAATGAAATGGAGTTCACGGAAGTGAATGTTCAAGCAGATCCTATAGCAGCACAAAAATTAGTGGAAACAACTGGGCAAATGGGAGTTCCACAAACAAATATTAACGGTCAATGGGTTTTGGGATTCGATCCGGATCGAGTTCTGGAACTTGTAAAAGCTTAAAAAGGGGATTTGTTAAGGGACTGCCTAGTTTATCTTACATTTGCGCTAGCCGAACATATAATGAATTGAAGTATAATAAAAAGCGAATAGCTATGATGCTATTCGTTTTTTGTCATATAATCCAAATATATTACATCAACCTATCAAACCATATATCGCCAGAACAGCAATGGACCCCATGACAACGATAATTACATTCGCTCCAGCAAATGCTAGTGTAAAAGCGGCAAGTGCACCAATAAGCCCGAATAACATATTTCCTTCCTGTACAAACAACATAGCGGGAAAGATCAGTGCGCCCAAAACAGCGTAAGGAATATTACGCAGTATTCCGCTGACAATGGGAGGCAATTCTCGGCCTTCCAGAAATGTTAGTGGAAATGCGCGTGGTATATAGGTGACCACAGCCATTCCAAGTAACATCCACCAGTACGATTTTTCCATTAACTTGCACTTCCTTTCTTCGCATACAGCATTTCAACCAAAATGGCTGAACCGAGCGTCGCTACTAAAATGGACCATCCTGTTGAAAGGAGGCCGCTCCAATACAAAGCACTGTGAATCACTGCACCGAAGAAAGCCAGCAGCATCACTTTACGGTTACCTTTCATGGATGGAACGAGCAGTCCGACAAACATTGCGTATAAAGCAATCGACATGGCTGCTTGAAGGAACTCGGGTAAATTGGCACCAATGACATGACCTATAGCAGTGAAGACCACCCAGCTGCCGTAAGAAATCAGAATAACACCGGCTGCAAAAGGAGTCCGGATTTTGTCGGCTTTATTTGTTGCTAATACGGAGAACGTTTCATCCGTCACCCCAAACGCATATATGGCTTTTTTCCAACGTGCTTCAGGTTGCATCTTTTCATTTAATGAGGCCGTCATAAGAAAGTGTCGGATATTGACAACAAACGTATTAAGAACAATTAAGATAGGGTCTACACCTGTTGATATCAGAGTTAACGATATGTATTGTGCAGCACCAGCAAAAACGAATATACTCATGGCTGTTGCTTCCCACATAGACAACCCGGTTGTTTTTGCTAGTAATCCAAAGGTTAATGCGATAGGAAAGTAGCCAATGGCAATGCTTAACCCAGCTCTTATTCCATTCATAAATGTCATTGGTCGAATTCCTCCCGCTTCAAAGTTTAATATATTATACATCTGTATGGTAAAGTAAACAATAAGAGGTGAAGAGATGGAACAGATGAGACGTAATTTAGGCCTACAATTAAAAATGATACGACAACAACGCGGGATGAGTTTAGATGATATAGCCAAACTGACGGATGTAAGTAAAGCACAATTGGCGCAAATGGAAAAAGGTGAATCCAATCCTACGGTTTCTACCATTTGGAAAATTGCAGACGGACTTAAAATCAGCTTCTCATCTTTATTGCAACCACCGAGGCTGAATGCAAAAAAAATATCACCTACAGATATTCCTTTTTTAACAGAAGACGAAGGCCGTTACCGTGTATTTTCCATTATTCCGTATGATCCAAAACGGGGCTGGGAGTTTTATCGGATTGAAATGGATCCTTTATGTTCTTATGAAAGTGCCCCTCACCTGAAAGGTGTCGAGGAATCGCTTACAATAGTAGATGGACAACTGAAAGTCATCCTTGAAAGTGAACAAGTTGATTTACTAAAAGGAGACACACTTGTTTTTTCCGGAAATCAGACACATCGGTATGTGAATAATAGCGAAGAAACGACGGTCATTCATTTAATCATCCATTATCAGTATGTTTGATGTTGGCAGTCGACGGGGAAACTGAAGGATAACTATAATTTTTTTGAGGATGAGGAACATGTTCGATTGGTTAACAACTGAAAATTTATTGGAACTAACAAGGGACTATCGTTCACTGGGACCTCTCATTGGCTTCCTGTTACCATTTTTAGAAGCATTTTTACCGTTTTTACCTCTATTTGTATTCGTTTTTGCAAATGCTAGCGCATATGGTTTATGGATAGGGTTTTTATTATCGTGGGCGGGGACAGTTGTGGGTTCATATTTAGTTTTCTTACTGGTTCGAAAATATGGACGGGCGCGCTTTCTTCGTTTCATGACCAAACACGAGCGTGTTCAAAAATTAATCCATTGGGTTGAGACCCATGGTTTCGCTCCATTATTTTTGCTGTTATGTTTTCCTTTTACCCCGTCAGCATTAGTCAATTTGGTAGCAGGATTGTCTAACATGAAAAAGAATTCTTATTTATGGACATTGTTGGCTGGGAAATTTGTGATGATTTTGACAATCAGCTTCATCGGTTATGATATCAAAGCCCTAATTACACAGCCGATACGGACTGCTATAGTCATTGGCGTAATCATTTTGCTTTGGTTCATCGGAAAACAAATTGAACGTCGATTGAATGCACGGGTGGAAGCTAACTTTTTATTGGTTCAAAAAGAACGACAGGAAGGGAAGGGGCCAACGGTTTGACTTCAATGAAAAAAGAGGCATGGGAATGGTTAAAAGCGATTGTCATCGGAGTAATGATCATTGTCATCATTCGTTCATTTCTTATCACGAATTATGCCGTCTCTGGCCATTCGATGGAGCCTACACTCCACAATTTGGATAAAGTACTAGTGAGTAAAATTTCGTATTCCGTTGGTGATATTGATCGTCTGGATGTTTTGGTTTTTCATTCCGCTGACAATGAAGATTTTGTAAAACGAGTCATTGGAATACCAGGAGATGTCCTCACGTACAAGAACGACAAGCTCTTTATCAACAACCAAAGAGTGGAAGAACCGTATTTGCAGTCATATGATGCCTATCAAAACCCCGACGACCGATTAACAGAGAACTTTACGCTTGAAGGAATCACTGGGGCAGTACGTATTCCCCCTGATTCGTATTTTGTTCTTGGTGATAATCGCAGACAAAGTTTGGACAGTCGTTATTTTCAATTCGTCAACAAAGAAGATATCGTTGGAAAAGTAGTCGCAAGGTACTGGCCACTTGAATCAGCAACAATGAATTTCTCAGGTGAAAATCCCGAATAATTTCCCCCTCTTGCAGTAGTTAGGTACAATAGAGGGAAGGAAAATATTCGGGATTTTGTTTGTTTTTTATACATGATTCAATAGGGGGGCATGGATGTGTCATTACGATTAATTACCGGACGAGCTGGTGTAGGGAAATCTGAATTCATGCGGCATGAAGTAACTGAAAATGCCATGAGTAATCCACTGGGTGCGCCTATATTTTTTGTGGTACCTGACCAAATGTCCTTTTCCACTGAATTTGCACTTTCAGCAATGGATCATTCAAAAGGAATCATCCGTACACAAGTCACTACATTCAAACGACTGGCTTGGCGTGTATTACAGGAAACCGGAGGGATAAGCCGTCAGGAAATCAGTGGATTCGGCTACCGCATGTTAATCCGCCGATTGCTTGAAGAACACAAGGAAGAGTTCTCTCTTTTTAAGCAAGCCGCCAATAAACGAGGATTTACTAACCAGATGGAAATGCTGTTAAAGGAGTTCACCCGATACTGCCTTGACGGTACAACTTTAATTTCTCTTGAGGAATCTCTTAAACAACTGAATGCCCCGCGCACTTTACAAGATAAGTCACATGACTTGTCGGTTTTGTTGCGTGCTTTGGAGGAACGGCTTGGAACTGCTTATATTGACAGCGAAGGTTACTATGCTTTGCTGTCCAAGCAAATTGTTCAATCGGAATTAATTGCTGAGGCGGACGTTTATATTGATGGTTTTGTGACGATGACAACCCGGGAATACGAAATTATCGGAGAACTGATTAAACATGCGAAACGCGTCACCATTGCACTGCCTTTGGATGATGAAAGCCTTGATTTGATGGATGAGCAGTCATTATTCCACAGTGCCGCTAAGACTGCAGAACGTTTAAAGGAAGTGGCACGTACTGAATCCATAGCAATTGAACCTTCAATCCATTTAAACGAAAACAAGCGTTTTATGACAAATGAGATTAAACATATTGAAGCGAACTTACATAGTTATCCCGTACCATCCATTGACGATCATAATCATGTACTTGTGGTGGAAGCGGACAGTAGAAGGGCAGAAATTCACGCAGTTGCAAGACATATCCGAAGTCTTGTTCGTGACGAACAGCTTCGCTATCGTGATGTTGCGATTTTATATCGCCAACCCGAAGTGTACGATGAATTGATTGAAACCACATTTGCTCAATACGATATTCCTGTATTCATCAATCGGAAAAAGGCCATGCTTCATCATCCATTGGTCGAATTCAGTCGTTCTGTTTTTGAAGCAGTTTTAAATGATTTTCAATATGAGCCAATGTTCAGGGCCATCAAAACGGATTTGTTCTTCCCGCTACAAGCAAATAAAAGAGTATGGCGTGAACGCGCAGATCGTTTAGAGAATTTCGTGATTTCACAAGGGATTTATGGCGATCGCTGGTCGGATGAACGACGCTGGCTCGTGAAAAAATACCGTGGACTTGAATTCCATTCAAAAGTTCAAACAGATGAAGAACGTGCTATCCAAGCTGACATAACTGCAGTGAGAAACATCGTTTTGACCCCTCTTCAGGAGTTTAGACGGAAAATAGAGGCATGCGGGACAGGAAGAGACGTCGCACAGGCACTATTTGAATTAATCGAAGAGTTACAGATTTACGATAAGCTGCAAGGGTTAAAAGATGAGGAAAATGAACAGGGGCGTCTTTTGTTAGCTACCGAGCATGACCAGGCCTGGTCACAGTGGGTAGATGTACTGGATCAATTTGTGTTGATGTTTGGTGATGAAAAACTGACTCCTAAAGAAAGCTTGCTACTATTGGAAGAAGGTTTTGACACGTTGGAGTTCTCCCGCATTCCACCGTCACTCGATCAAGTAACCGTAGCAACGGTTGATTTATCCCGATTGTCTGATATTCGGGCAGCATTTGTAATTGGCGTCAATGACGGGGTATTTCCAAAACGACTCGAACAGGAAGGGTTGCTTTCGGATACCGAGCGGGAATGGTTTATGCAAATTGGCTTTGAGCTGGCTCCGACGTCAAAAATGCGTCTGATGGACGAATCCTATATGGCGTACCGAGCGGTGACAACAGCTTCCGAAAAACTGTTTGTGTCATACGCTGTTGCGGATGAAGAAGGGAAAGCACTGCTTCCTTCGACATTCATCAAACGATTGCAACAATTGTTGCCGAAAATCGAATTGGAACTGGCTGTCATTGATCCGGCTGTTTTGAAAGACAGTACAGATTACTATATCCAACATCCTCGGGCAACTTTGCCGTACCTTGCCACTAAATTAAAACAAGCGGTTGTAGAAGGAAATCTGGAGGAAGAATGGCAGGCGGTTGCTTCCTATTATGAAAATGATCCATTTTGGCATAGCGTTTTCGAACGGATTATTCGACCACTGACGAATCCAATAATCGCAGAGCGTCTGGACCGTGAAACGACCAATGCCTTGTATGGGGATACGTTTACATCCAGTGTGTCACGTGTCGAGAAATATTACAGTTGTCCTTTTGCACATTTCGCAACGTATGGTTTGCGCTTGGAAGAACGCGCAGAATATTTACTAGAAGCCCCGGCCATCGGAGATTTATTCCATGCCGCTTTGAAATGGATTTCTGACGAAACGAAGCGATTGGGGTTAACTTGGGCACAGCTTTCAACTACTCAGGCTTGGGAACTGGCGAGACAAGCAGTAGAAGAAATTTCGCCATTTTTTGTCCATCAAATTTTACTCAGCACAAAAAGATATACCTATATTCAACGTAAACTCGTCCAGATTTTGCAACGCACCATGACGACTTTACGTGATCATGCCAGTGTCTCGACTTTTGTTCCAATCGCGATAGAAGCTGGTTTTGGTCCTGGAGAAGAATTGCCCACATTGGAAATCCCATTGAAAAATGGTCACGCCATGAAAATGCGTGGTCGAATAGACCGCGTGGACGCAGCTGTTGTGGATGGCCAGCCATTTGTGCGAATCGTTGATTACAAATCGTCCGCTAAAGGACTTGATTTAAATGATGTGTATTATGGAATTTCCCTGCAGATGCTTACGTATTTGGATGTGGCTGTCAGTAACTCGGCAATTTGGTTAGGTGAAGATGCCAGTCCGGCAGGCGTGTTATATATGCATGTTCATAATCCAATGTTGAAATTGGCTAAAGAGCTTTCTGACATGGACCTTGCGGAAGAAGTATTTAAGAAATATAAAATGCGCGGTTTACTGATAGACGATGCCAACGTCTTAAGTGAAATGGATACGGAAATAGCAGGCACTTCAAAAGTTATACCAGCCCGCATCAATAAAGATGGCTCCATATCCAAATCTTTTTCGAAAGTTGTGTCCACACAGGACATGGCGAATTTGCGGACATTTGTACGTAAAAAGCATCAGCAAGCCGGAGATGGGATGCTCGCTGGCGATACACGGGTTCTGCCCTACAGGATGAAGGATAAAACAGCATGCGACTATTGTAATTTCCGTAGTGTATGCCAGTTTGATCCTACAGATCCTGAACAGCACTATCGTAAACTGTCGGTAGGTACACTAGAAGAAGTCACGCAACGAATTAAAGAGGAGGTCTCACCTGATGCTCATACCGATTAAACCACAAGATGTTACATGGACTGACGCTCAATGGCGCGCCATTTTTGCAGAAGGACGTGACATACTCGTTTCAGCGGCAGCTGGCTCAGGAAAAACGGCTGTCCTGATTGAACGTCTAATCCAAAAGATGATTCGTGAAGATAATCCGATTGATGTGGATGAGCTTCTCGTTGTGACATTTACCAATGCATCGGCGGCCGAAATGCGACACCGGATGGCGGAAGCGCTGGAAAAAGCGCTTGTGAAAAATCCGAATTCCAGTCATTTAAGAAGACAATTGAGTCTATTGAATAAAGCGCAAATCTCGACACTTCACTCTTTTTGTTTATCCATTGTTAAGCAGTACGCTTACATCCTCGATTTGGATCCGGGATTCAGACTGGCAAACGAAGCGGAAGCAGCTCTAATTCGTGATGATGTATTGGCTGCGATATTGGAGTCGGCGCATAAAGCGGAAAATCCGGAAGCGCTGTACAGACTTGTTGACAGTTTCACGACAGACCGGGACGATCAAATGATTGAAACGTTGATTGATAAATTATATGACACAGCAAGTGTACATCCGGAACCGAAGAAATGGTTACAGTCAATCCCACAAAGCTATAATGTGCCTGACGATATGGTAATCGATGATCTGCCCTTTATCGGAGCGCTTAAACTGACCATCCAGCATGCTATGGAAGAAGCGTATGCGATGACGGAAGAGATTCGTCAATATGCGTTGCTTCCGGCAGGTCCAGCTCCTTACGGGACCACAGTGGAACAAGATCAACTCGTAATTGCTGAAGCGATTCGTCGTATTTCCACACAATCGTGGCAGTCGACTTTTGACTTTTTCCAAACGTTGAAATTTGCGACGGCTGCCCGCATCCCGAAAGATACGTTCGACGACGAACTCGTTCAAAAAGCGAAAGATAAACGTGATCAATTGAAGAAACGCGTCAATGGTGTGAAAGAAGCCTATTTCACACGAACACCAGCAAGATTATTGCAGGAAATGAGAATGATGCACCCTCTTCTAGTAACATTGGTGGAACTGACATTAACTTATGGTGACCAATATCGTTTGGCAAAAAGTGAGCGAGGGTTAGTCGATTTCTCGGATTTGGAGCATTTTGCCTTGCAAATATTGACGGAAGAAGAAGATGGCCAACTTGTTCCTTCAAGCACGGCACATGACATCATGATGCAATACAAAGAAGTTCTAGTGGATGAATATCAGGATACAAACCGTTTGCAAGAAACCATTTTGCAAATTGTCAAAACCGGTACGGAAGCAAATGGCAATATGTTCATGGTGGGTGACGTCAAACAATCGATTTATCGCTTCCGATTGGCTGAACCGATGTTGTTCCTGGAGAAGTACTTGAAGTTTACGATAGAACCGCAACATACAGGTGTGAAAATCGATTTAAATGCCAACTTCCGAAGTCGCGCGGAAGTTTTGGATGCAACCAATTTTATATTTTCTCAAATCATGGGGAAACGAGTTGGGGAAATTCAGTACGATGAAGCGGCAGCCTTAAAAGCAGGAGCTCCGTATCCGGATCAGCCATCTTCAGTAGAGCTTACGATTCTGTCTCAGCAAACGGAAGATGTCGATGAAGGTGCGAGTGAAGACAAAGAAATCAATGAAGAAATCTTAGAAATTGACGAGTTGAAAAAATCCCAGTGGGAAGCTCGCTATATCATCCGAAAAATTCGCTCATTAATGGATCAGAAAACGATGGTCGTCGATGCGTGGACAAAAAAAGAACGTCCACTTGAATACCGGGATATAGTGATCCTGACGAGATCTATGACTTGGTCAGCTGATCTAACGGAAGAATTCAAGCAGGCGGGCATTCCGTTATATGCTAACCTTTCAAAAGGTTATTTTGATGCGCTTGAAGTGATGATTATGTTGAATACCCTGCGTATTGTCGATAATCCATATCAGGATATTCCCCTGGCTTCGGTGCTAAGGGCACCATTTGTCGGGTTAACGGAAGCAGAGCTTTCCCATATCCGTCTATCCGCTCCTAAAGAACCATTTTATGAAGCACTTAAAAACTTCGTCCGAATGGGTGGCAGTGGCATCGCTTCCGAAACAGCTGAAAAGCTGCAGCGATTCTTCCTTCATTATGAAGAATGGCGTGATTTGGCACGACGGGGATCATTGGCAGATTTAATCTGGCGAATTTATATGGATACCCACTATTACGAAATGGTCGGCGCCATGCCAGGAGGAAAACAAAGACAAGCGAACTTGCGTGCGTTGCATGACCGTGCACTGTCTTATGAAAAATCGTCCTTCCGTGGACTTTTCCGCTTTTTGCGATTTATCGACCGAATGAAAAAGCGTGGAGACGACTTGGGAACAGCACGTGCAATGAGTGAAAAAGAAAACGTCGTCCGTTTAATGACAATCCATTCTTCCAAGGGACTTGAATTTCCTTATGTGTTCATTGCCGGTCTTGGCCGTGACTTCAATCAAATGGATTTCAATGAACTGTATTTATTTGATCAGACGTTCGGTTTGGCTGTAAAAGCAGTGGATCCGGATAAACGAATTTCCTTTACATCACTGCCATTTTTGGCCATGAAAGAAAAGAAGCAGCTGGAGCTGAAGTCGGAAGAAATGCGGGTTTTATACGTAGCGATGACACGAGCAAAGGAAAAGTTAATGCTCGTCGCGACTGTTAAGGATGCACAAAAATCGATTGACAAGTGGCAGGATATTTCCGCTTCCAGTGGCGATATGTTACCGGAATATGTACGTTCACGTGCGAAGGGGTTCCTGGATTGGATTGGTCCTGCCGTCGCTAGACATCATGACTTCGCGTTGTGGCAAGGACAGGTGGATTCAGATGCATTGCAACATCCATCAAAATGGTCGTTTGAAACGATTCATGTAGAAGAATTACGACAGGTCATTGCAATCGATACTACTTCAGAGCCGTCTGATGCCACGAAGCAAAAAGGAATTTCCCCGGAAATAATGAGTGAAGTGGAACGTCGATTCAATACAGTCTATATTCACGAGCGTTCAACCGTCAAACGTTCCAAGCAATCGGTAAGTGAACTGAAACGAATTGATCAACTGCGAAAAGAAGAAGAACCCGAATTTTTCAGGACGAAAGAAGTTCAGCAAGCCATTACCAGTGTTCATAAACGGCCTGCTTTTCTACAACAAGGGGAGCACAAACTAACTAGTGCAGAAATTGGTACAGCGATGCATACGGCCATGCAGCACCTCGATTTCAATTTACATCCTGGCAGGGAAATGATTGAATCCTTTATTCAACTGCTTGCAGATCGTCAGTTGTTGACTACAAATGAAGCAAAAGCCATAAAAGTGAATGCCATTGAAAACTTCCTGCAATCACCGCTTGTGGACAGATTGCGTCATGCTTCCGAAGTCCTGCGTGAAGTACCTTTTACGTATGGTATGAAAGACGAGGATGGGGACATTCAAATTTTGCAGGGTATCGCAGATTGCTTATTCCAGGAAGAAGATGGACAGTGGGTATTACTCGACTATAAAACCGATCGAATTAAAGGTGTTTTCCATAACGAGACTTCGATTTTGCGGGAAATGCAGCATCGCTATGGTTTACAGCTGTCGCTCTATCAAAAAGCTATAGAAAATATTCTTTCCATCACCATCAAGGAAAAAATATTGTATTTGTTTGACTCGAATCAAATCATTGTATTGGAGGATTGAAGGTGAATTTAAGACCTACAGAATTACAGGAACGGGTCGTTGCAATCGATATGATGCGCGGCTTCTCACTCCTAGGGATTTTTATCGTCAATATGCTGGCGTTTCATACTCCCTATTACTACATAAATCCGTACACTTGGTATACAGATCTGAGTGATAAAGAAACGTTTCAATGGATAGATATAGTGTTACAAGGAAGTGTATATCCTTTATTTTCCATGCTATTTGGCTATGGATTGATGATGCAATTCCTTAAATCAAAGCAACGAGGAGGATCTTTCCTACCACTTGCAATACGCAGGTTAAGCGTATTATTGATCATCGGAATTCTACATGCTTTCCTTATTTGGTCAGGTGACATATTGATCACATATGCACTGAGTGGGTTTATTATCATTTTGTTGTTGCGACTTTCAAGTGGCTGGTTACTTGGAATTGCGTTACCTCTTTATCTCATACCGAACTTAGGTTTCTCGTTTTTACTTTATTACGCAGCGCAAACTGGCCAAGAATTTTATGCCGGTGTACAGGAGATTGAATCTTCTATCCTGGCATTTGGTTCTGGAAGCTGGACTGATATTTTCATTCAGCGGGCAGCCGATTGGAGCTATGCCAATATTGAGTCGGGGACCTTATTATTAATAGGTATAACGATTTTCCCTTATATGCTGCTTGGTGCTGCGGCGGCTAAAGCGAAATTGATTGAACGCACATCAGAGAAGAAGATTTTTTGGATTGGATTGACGGTACTAACATTGGCAGTGGGCTATTTCATCAAGTTCTTGCCTTTCACAAAAGAAGCGGACTTTTTCACAATGTATGTGCAAGATATATTTGGAGGTCCCTTGGTCGCTATTGGCTATGCAGGACTGATTGCACTGTTATGTCAATTAACTGTCTTCCGTAAGCTCTTCTCGCCTGTTGCTAAAGTTGGAAGAATGTCCATGACGACATATTTAACACAATCAGTCATTGCCACCACCATCTTTTATTCTTATGGGTTTGGCTTGTATGGCAAAGTGGATGTATTGACAGGAACTTGGCTAGCTGTCGGAATCTTTATCGTCCAAATAATATTCGCAGAAATCTGGTTATCCAAGTTTAAGCAAGGACCGATTGAAATGCTCTGGAAAAGAGCGACGTATGGAAAAATTAAATAAAAAAAATCGATGAAAAATTTGTCGAAGTATCGTAGACTGAATTAAACAAAATTTCATTCAGAGGGAGTGTCAGTGTATGAAAATCGTTTCTTTTCGTTATGAAGGTCAAATTCGTTTCGGTCCCAAGGTGAAGAAAGAAGAAGCCATATGGGACGTGGTGGCGATACAACAGACGCTCCAAGTGTTGCCCGATTTTCCTCAGACCATTGTTGATGGAATTGAAAAAGGAATGGATTTTGTTGAGCAGATGCGTAAGCTCGCAGATGCTGCTCTGAATTCTGAAGAGCCGAATCAATTCAAACGACCATTTACAAGCATCGAATGGCTATCTCCGATTCCACGAACACCGAAAAATATTTTTGGTGTGGGTCGAAACTATGCAGAGCATGCAAAAGAAATGGGTTCAGAAGCTGCACCAGAACATTTGATGATTTTCACAAAATCACCGACAACAATTGCAGCAGACGGAGAATTACTTTCAGTACATTCAGATGCCACTTCTTCATATGACTATGAAGGTGAACTGGCCGTTGTTATCAGTAAAAAGGGAGAAAATATTCCTAAAAAACTTGCTTATGATCATGTGTTTGGCTATACAATCGCAAACGATTTAACAGCGCGTGATTTACAGAAGAAACACCAGCAATTTTTCCTTGGCAAAAGCTTGAAAGGATCTTGTCCGATGGGTCCATATTTAGTGACGAAAGACGAGTTACCAAATCCGCAAAATCTATCCATTGTGACAAAAGTGAATGACGAAGTACGCCAAAATGGACATACAGATGATATGATTTTTTCTGTAGAAGAATTGATTGCACAAATTTCTGCATTGGTAACACTTGAACCCGGAGATGTAATTTTGACAGGAACTCCTTCTGGTGTGGGAAAAGGCTTTAATCCCCCAAAATTTTTGGTAGCCGGTGATACAGTGAAGGTGTCTGTTGAAGGAATTGGCACATTGGTAAACCGATTTGAATAAAGATTTATTTAGGCTTTGTAACATCATGTTATTGAATAAGAGAATCTTCGTGACTCCTGCTGAAAAATGGATTGCCAAAACTCTTCAGTGAGAATAAACGAACGAAATGCAATTTTGTGGCAACACCTTCGTGACCAACATCCTGTTGGCCAGAGGTGGCTTGTCAGTTCGTCCGCGGAAAGGGAGCAGAGATTCACACTTTTTTTATAAATTGAAACTAGTAGGTTAAAAAGTTTATTAGTCAGCGAGATATGATACGATAGAATTGAACGATTAATTAGATGAGGTGACGATTTTGGATTTTTTAGCTAACACGCACTTACACATTACAGCTTGGGTACTAGGTATTATCTTGTTCTTTGTCTCTGTTTTACTTAAGACAGGCAAAGGACAAAAAATCACACATATGGTGTTACGTTTAGTTTACGTATTCATCATTTTGACAGGTGTGGCATTGTTCATGGTTGGCATGGATTCCGATATGGGCATGCTTTATGGATTTAAGTTCCTTGGTGGAATTTTAGTCATCGGCATGATGGAAATGATTTTGGTTCGTATGAAAAAACAAAAACCAACAACGATGTTTTGGGTATTATTGTTTGTGTTCTTGTTTATCACAATGTTCCTAGGGTTCTCATTACCATTAGGCAGCAGCTTTTTAGCATAAACAAAGGAAGAAACCACTTTACTTCATTTATTTGGAGTGAAGTGGTTTTTTTATTGCGTGATTTGAAGGTCAGTGGAGGGTTAGTTGGGAAATCTGGAGGTTTAGGTGGAATCGGACTCTTACAAGGTTCCTTGAGGTATCCATGTTATTTTTCACAGTTTTGACGTAAATACTACTTAAATCTTTGCTAATCATGGCGTGGCAATGTTCCGTTTGATAAAATAACGTAGGAAGATTCGTTAGAGGAGGACCTCAATTGAAAATAGATAAATGGATTCGTGCAACAATTGCAGCAACATTACTTATGGGTTTGATTGCCCCGTTAACTACACAGGCGGCATCAAAACAATCCATTCAAAACGAAAGTATATACGACTTACTAGTCGACCGCTATTTCAATAAAACAATTGAAAATGATTTTGAAGTTGATGCGAGGGAGCCCAGTGCATTTGCAGGTGGCGATTTCGAAGGTGTGGCGGAAAAATTGGATCACATCCAAAAGATGGGCTTTACGATGGTGTCTTTAGGACCCGTCTTTTCAACAGAGACATATGACGGGAAACGTGTCATGGATTACGGGCAACTAGAACGTCATTTTGGGACATCCGAAGAGCTTACAGCTTTGATCAAAAAAGCGCATAAAAACAACATGAGCGTCATGATTGATTTACCGCTTCAAAATGTAAGTGCGAAGCACGTTTGGGCAAAAGATAAGGACAAGGCTTCCTGGGTACAATCCAATGAAGATGGAACGATCTCATGGGATTTAACAAATGAAGATGCACAAAAAGCGATTGAACAGGCAGCGCTTGATTTTGTAAAAAAATATAAAGTAGATGCCGTGCGATTGACTGAAATTGAAGGAATCGATTCTGCGTTTTTAAATTCATTGATCGAGAGCCTTAAAAAAGACAATGAACATTTATCTGTGCTCAGTTCCGAATCTAGTGAAGCTAAATTCGATGCCACATTAGTAAGTGGACAAGAAGATATGTATCGAAACATTTTCAAAAATGTAGATTTAGATTCAAAGGCATTGGAAGAAATATCGACTGAAAATCCAGTCATCCATCAAATTGATACGATCAATTCAAAACGATTCACCGCCAATGCGGCCGAAGAAAATATGTTTCCGCCTACACGTTGGAAAATGGCAATGGCTACTTTATTGTCAATGCCCGGTATACCAATGATGACTTACGGTTCTGAGATTGCAGTAAACGGAGAGAAGCCTCCAGCTTCTCACCCGATTATGGACTTTAAGACTGATGAAGAATTGATTGAATATATTGGAGATGTACAATCGCTTCGAAATGATTCAGCAGCATTTCGGACAGGTTCAATGGAAATGTTATATAACGAAGCCGGCTTGATGGTGTATGAACGTTCGAATGATGAGGAAACTTGGATTGTCGCCATCAACAATACAGGTGGTACTCAAAGCTTTGATATCCCACGAGAAGTGGTTGGCGATAATAAACAACTTCGTGGTTTAATTGAAGGGGATATTTTACGACAAAGAGATGATGGAAACTATCGTCTGGTAGTGGACAGAGAAATTGCCGAATTTTATCAAGTAACTGATGATAAAGGAATCAATAAAGGGTATTTAGCAGCTCTTGTTTTAGTCTACATTCTATTCATGTTCTTCATTTATCTTGTTTGGCGCAAAGGTAAGCAACGAAAATTAGATGAAAAGAAAAATATAGGATAGTTGTAATTCTATTGCATGGGACTGTATACCACCAGCAGCAAAATCGTGTACCCAATGATCAAGCCGGTTTTCCTATTAATTGGAATAACCGGCTTAATTTTTAGTGAGTCCTCGCTTTACCAAGTGAAAGTTTTTTCTATTCTTTTACTTATGTTCAATGGTTCTAAAAGAACATACTTATGTATAAACAGAAAGCATAACATCCCCATCATCTTATAATACTTCCAAAGAGGATAAGCTTTTCCCATCGGTAATGAATCCAACAAGATTGATTTTTCGTTTTTATTTTGATTGGTTTGCATCGGAAAAGTCAAGATCCCATCGTTCTTCTATTAATTGCTCTCCAGTCCATTCTTCATTTGGTTTTTCTTCGGTCAGCCTAAAATTATACTTTTTGTAAAGATATCGAGCGGTCTCGAGCGTGCTTACCGTCCATAAGAACACATGCTGATAATTTTGTGCCTGGCAGAAATTAAGAGCATGCTCCATTAGTTTTTTTCCTAAGCCCATTCCTTGAAAGTTTTCATCTAAAACAAACCATCTTAGCTGTGCTACGTTTTCACTCGACTTAGTAATTGCAATCGAACCAACGATATCACCATTCACTTCAGCAACCCATAACTCTCCACCATCCGTATCGATCATAAATTCAGTTAAACCTTTCATGACGTAATATTCAAAGATTCGTCCGAATTTATATGTCTTTGCATATAACCTTCCATGTAGGTGGGCGACATATCCAATATCTCCGGGTTGAAATGGATGAATGGAGACAACCAGTGAGGAATCATTTTCATTTGAATAAATCGATTCGATTGATTCCATAGATTGGACTAGCTCTGTCAGATGTTTCTTTGATAAATTTTGAATCATTTTATCTACTCCGCTATTTGCATTTTCAACCAAGTCATTGAAAATTTCTTTGCCATATTGTGTTAGAAAGAGGGAATATTGACGTTTATCCTCTGTTGACTGTTTTTTAATGATAATATTTTCGTCCTCAAATCGCTGTACAATTCGGCTCATATAACCTCTGTCTATTCCAAGTTTTTCTCTGACTTCAGTTGCAGTACAACCATTTCTATAATTGAGTTCAGTGATAACCCGCGCCTCTGTTAATGGAAAAGGTTGATTATAAATTTCTTGATCGATTTTACCTAAAACATTTGCATAAAACCTGTTGAATTTCCGGATTTTTTCTACATAATGAATTGTTTCCATAAAAACTCCTCCTCAATATTCAGAAATTTTAAACTAAAAAGAGTATAATGTATATAGTTGACTCAGTCAACTATATAATGATTTTTCAAAAGGATTACCAACGCATAGCAATATTCCTCGAAAAACAAAAATCGCTTGAGACAACATACAGTCCCAAGCGATTTTTTCAATTTCATTAAGATGGATTCTACTGAAATATTAATTCTTTCAATGATCGCGATGTCTAGTTCTAAGCGTCAGCTCGCACCTAAGCTTCAGAACCTCAGGCGAAAGCAGGCTTTCGCATGGGTCTTGCTCCTGCGGTTACTCGTCGCAATGAGAACCTTTCCAGCACTGACGTCGAGCTAAAGTGACGCTTTTCGCTTTTCTAATTAGCTCGGTAACCGACCATATTCACGGGATCTTTTGGTGATGAATAGGGAGGGGCATAGGCCAGTTCCAAAGCTTGTAAATCGTCCATTGTGAGACCGGCAAAAATGGCAGTGGAGAGGACATCAATTCGTTTATCGATACCTTTACCACCAACTGCTTGTGCACCCAATACTTTGCGGGTTACAGAATCATAATGAACTTTCAAGAATATGTTTGCATGGTCCGGATAATAGCCAGCATTGGATTTAGATTTTTGAATAATCGTTTCAAACTTCAGCGGACTATCTTTCAATGTTCGCTCATTTAATCCAGTTAATGCCACATCCAGTGAGAAGACTTTGCAAATCGTTGTACCAAGTAATCCTTTGAAAGGAATTTTTTCTCCGGTGATATGCTTCGCGACGATAAACGCCTGGCGATGAGCTGGCCAGGCTAGCGGAACACGTTTGGCGTCGCCAGTGATGAAATCTTTATTTTCTGCAGCATCTCCGATTACATATATATAAGCATCATTTGTCTGCAAATATTCGTTTGTGACAATCCCTCGCGTTTCGCCAATCGTTAAACCAGCGTCTTCAGCCAATTTCGTATTGGGCGATACACCGATGCTCATAAGAATGAAATCGGCTTGGATCGTTTTGCCAGAATCGAGAACCAGATTAGAACCCTTTACATTGGTAATAAAATCTTCCTTATATACGCGCACACCATGATCACTTAGCTCTTTTTCCACAAGGGTAGAGCAGTCCACGTCCATGATGTTCATCACTTGAGGGGATTTTTCGACAATTGATACGTTCAAACCAAGGTCAACAAGATTTTCTGCCATTTCCACACCGATAAATCCAGCACCCACAATTACACAGCTTTTAGGTTTCTCAGTGGATATATATCCATTGATTTTTTTCATATCACTGAAGTTACGCAACGTGAACATGATCGCGCTTTCCAGACCGGTTGTTTCAGGCACAATCGGTGTACCACCTGGAGAGAGGATAAGAAAATCGTAAGTTTCTTTAAAGGATTGCTGGGACTCGAGATTCAAGACTTCTACCGTCTTAAGCTGGCGATCAATTTTTGTCACACGATGTTTCAGAAAAACATTGATTTT
Source organism: Paenisporosarcina sp. FSL H8-0542 (assembly GCF_038632915.1). Lineage (NCBI taxonomy): Bacteria > Bacillati > Bacillota > Bacilli > Caryophanales > Caryophanaceae > Paenisporosarcina > Paenisporosarcina sp. FSL H8-0542. Next base: position 2,628,714 of record NZ_CP152050.1, on the reverse strand, counting down.
CCGCTCGTTTTTAAACTCTTCAGGAGTTGCCGCAATCAAACGATTGTGCTCTGAAATTTTCCCTCCGATGACATACGGCATTCCGCACGCACCATACGACATCGTATCATCCTGATCGAACACAACAATCTCTGCGTTTTTGTCATAAAAACGAATTTGGGAAGCGACAGTCGCTCCTCCTGCAACAGCTCCAACGATGACGATTTTCTTCATGTTCACTCGCTCCGTTTCTTATGGCTGTATCTGATTTGAAAAGAACAAAGCTAATGCACCAGGACCAGTATGTGCACCTATCGCAGATCCGATAATATGAATTTCTACATGTTTTGGATGGAATGTTTCTTCAACCATTGCCTTCATTTCCATTGCAAATGCTTCATCGTCAGCATGACTGATTGCAATAGTTTGTTCATGTAAACGCTCACCGCGTTCTTCCATGAGTTCAATGATCCGTTTCATTACTTTTTTGCGTCCTCTTAATTTTTCAATCGGTACAAGCTTGCCGTTTTCCACGTGAAGAAGAGGTTTGATGTTTAATAATCCTCCAATAATAGCACTGGTCTTGGACACGCGTCCGCCTCGAGCCATATAATCTAAATCTTCAACTGTAAACAAATGTTCCATATGTAGTGCTTTAAAACGGATTATTTCGACAATACGTTCCATAGGTTCTCCAGATTTCATCAATCGGACGGCTTCCTTTATAAGCAAGCCATAACCAAGTGAAGCACATCGCGAATCAACGATTGTTAATTTAAGATCAGGATAGTCTTCCTTTACCTGTTCCCGAATCATAACTGCGGTATTATGTGTTCCTGAAAGTTCTGAAGAAAAGGCAATATACAAGCCTTCTTCTCCGGACTTCGCAAGTTCTTCAAAAAACGACAAAAATTGTTCTGGTGAAGCTTGTGAAGTTTTTGGTTGTTTCCCTTGACGAATTTCCGCGTAAACTTGTGTCGAATCGATTGTCATGACATCCAAGTATTCGGCATCATCAATATGTACACGTAATGGAATCAACGTGACCGGATTTGTTTCATAAAAAGATTTCGGTAAATCGCAAGCACTGTCTGCAAATATTCTCATTTGTATCCTCCTGAATCAACTATTTCTATAATTTTAAACGTTCTTGTAAGAAATCCGCAATCCCATCGTCATTATTTGAAGTTGTTACTTCATTTGCAATGTTTTTGAGTTTCGCAATGGCATTGCCCATAGCAACGCCGGTTCCAGCATATTCAATCATCTCTAAATCATTGTCTTCGTCACCAAATGCAATAATGCGTTCCTTTGGAATATTCAAGTGTTTCGATACATGCGAAATACCTACAGCTTTATTTAGGCCGCTGCGTACAATTTCAATTACATGCCATGGCGCGCCCCATCTTCTGTGATCAATCACTTCTGCATGTACATCATGTAAGTGTTGACGGATGGCAGGAACTTCATGTTCTTCTGCATGAATAAGCAAACTGGTAGGGTCGGTCTTTAAATAATTTCGTATATCACCTGTTGTTACTTGTGGTTTTCCGAAGCTGAAAATGTCGAGCAGTTTCTCATCATGATAGTGCAAGTAAACATCATCCATAACTTCGGCAATAATGTTATGAAATTTATAATCATGAATGGCATCAATCACTTCGTTTACGACTTTCAAATTAATGGGTTCATGAATCGGATTCCATGTATGGTCAGTGGGATGATGGACAAAGGCACCATTAAAATTGACAATGGGTGTTTGCATTTTTAACTGGTGGTAGTAAACTTCACTGGCACGATAAGGTCGTCCAGTCGCGATCATTATTTCATGACCTTTTTCTTTTGCTTTAAATAACGTATGTAAAGTCTTTTCAGAAATGACTTTTTCATCTGTTAATAATGTTCCATCAAGATCCAAAACGATTAAATGAGGTTGCATGTTAAATGACTCCTTTCCTATTAGAGTAAAGTGTATCGTCATGGACATCCATTAGTCAAAAAAATCCAACTTCATTTTTGAAGTTTTTGATTTGTTTTGCTACGATAACAAGTATTAGATACAAAGGAAGTGGAAAAGTGAACGTTGAAAATGAGCGGTGGGGACATATTCCACTATTGCATGTATACAAAGAATCCCTACGGGAACAACAGGTACCAGTCGTGATTTTTCTTCATGGCTTCACAAGTGCTAAAGAACACAACTTACATTATGCCTATCAATTGGCCGAGAAAGGCTTTCGAGTGTTACTGCCTGATGCCCATTTGCATGGGGAGAGACAAGAAAATCTTGATGAAATTCAATTGTCACTGCGCTTCTGGGAAATAATTTTAACATCTATTGAAGAAGTAGCTATGTTAAGAGAACAATTAATTGAACGAAACTTAATAATGGACCATACAAAAATAGGGCTAGCTGGGACATCAATGGGAGGCATTGAAACATTAGGGTGCCTGAATGTTTATCCGTGGATAGACACGGCTGCCGTGATGATGGGTTCTCCTGGATATGTCCATTTGGCGAAGGCACAAATGGCTCAGTATGAAGCACGTGGCTTTAAATTACCGATTACTGACGTGGAGCGTATGCAGATGTTTGATACGTTAAGAAAATTCGATCTTACTTTAAACCCGAGTGCATTGAATGGCCGGCCAGTATTTTTCTGGCATGGGGTTCAAGATAATGTGGTTCCTTATGAACCTACCTTTAACTTTTTCAATGCGTTGAAAAAATCATATGTGCATGATCCTGAACGTTTCCAGTTTATGACGGATAAATCTGCGGGTCATGCCGTTTCAAGAAAAGGGATGCTGGAATCAACCAGCTTCATTGCACACTATTTGTCTCAGTAAGCTGCATTTGTTATGATGAATATATACGTTAGTTAGAGAGGGGTATGAACATGGATCAAGATATGCGCGACAGCATGATGGGTGCACTCGAAAATGTTATTGACCCAGAACTTGGTATTGATATTGTAAACCTTGGACTTGTTTATGATGTGGATTTATCAGAAGATGGATTTGCAGTTGTGACTATGACATTAACTTCACTTGGATGCCCAATGGGCCCAATGATTGTTGACCAAGTAAAAACTGCATTATACGAATTACCGGAAGTTAAAGAAGTCGATGTCAATATTGTGTGGACTCCAGGTTGGTCAAAAGACAATATGTCCCGCTACGCAAAAATGGCACTCGGTGTCAGATAAGATATTCTATTAATCCACTCACAGTTAAGTGAGTGGATTTTTTATGCCATTATTATAGAAAGTTGTGGATATTGAATTGAAAACAAGAGAGTACATTTGCGCCTAGCAAGCCGCAAGAGCGTGAAGTATCAGACCCTTCGCAAATGTACGATAAACCACTGTAAAGGTTAACATAGTATTTTAATTTCAAATGAATGCTTCCCCAACTAAACAACGAAATTCACCAAACAAACATTATGCACCACAAAAATCCTATGCACATTTCTTTACAATATTCCTCCCAGCATCCTATAATAAAATCAATTAGTCAAAAAAGGTCAAACAAGGAGTGGCGCGAATATGCAACAGCAACAAGAACAGAAAAGACCACTAGAACTGTATGGTCGCAATTTAGTAGAACAGGCTCGTAATGGAAAAATGGATCCCGTTATTGGGCGAGATCAGGAAATCAGACACGTCATTCGTATTCTTTCCAGAAAAACTAAAAACAATCCGGTGCTGATAGGGGAACCGGGTGTTGGTAAAACAGCGATAGTTGAGGGATTGGCACAGCGAATCGTACGGAAGGATGTTCCTGAAGGATTGAAGGAACGTGATATTTATGAACTGGATATGGGTTCATTGATTGCAGGTGCTAAATACCGCGGTGAGTTTGAAGAACGATTAAAAGCGGTGTTAAAAGAAGTTAAAGATAGTGAAGGACGCATTATTCTTTTCATTGATGAGATTCACACCATTGTCGGTGCTGGAAAAACAGAAGGTGCGATGGATGCGGGCAATATGCTTAAACCTATGTTGGCACGTGGAGAATTGCATTGTATCGGAGCAACAACGCTTGATGAGTACCGTATGTATATCGAAAAGGACCCTGCACTGGAGCGACGTTTCCAACAAGTTTTGGTACGGGAACCTTCTGTTGAAGATACCGTGTCGATTTTACGTGGATTAAAAGAACGTTTTGAATTGCATCATGCTGTACGGATACATGACCGGGCGATTGTTGCAGCAGCACAATTGTCTGACCGTTATTTAACGGAACGATTTTTGCCGGATAAAGCAATTGATTTAGTGGATGAAGCATGTGCGATGATCCGAACAGAAATTGATTCCATGCCTCAGGAACTGGATGAAGTGACAAGAAGAATGATGCAATTGGAAATAGAAGAACAAGCATTGATGAAGGAAAAAGATCAGGCAAGTCAACAACGTTTATCTAAACTACGACAGGAACTCGATGAATTGAAAACGTCCACCGAGTCTATGCGTAATCAATGGTCCAAAGAGAAAGAATCCCTTCAGTACATTCAAAAGAAACGTGAGTTAATGGATGGTTACCGACGAGATCTGGAACTGGCGGAAAATAGCTATGACTTAAATAAAGCAGCCGAGCTTCGTCATGGCAAAATACCAACGCTCGAAAAAGAAATCGCTGAACTTGAGTCTGCGCTTGAATCAACTTCTGAAAATCGTTTATTGCGCGAAGAAGTGACTTCGGAGGAAATTGCTTCTATCGTTTCTCGTTGGACAGGAATACCCGTGATGAAATTAGTTGAAGGAGAAAGAGATAAGCTTCTTAGATTGAAGGAAACATTACAGGAACGTGTAGTGGGGCAGGATCAGGCTGTCCAATTTGTAACGGAAGCCGTTTGGCGTGCACGTGCGGGTATTAAAGATCCTACAAAACCAATTGGTTCATTTTTATTCCTGGGGCCAACCGGTGTAGGAAAAACAGAGCTTGCCAAGGCATTAGCTGCCAATTTATTTGATTCCGAAGATCATTTCATCCGCATTGATATGTCCGAATATATGGAGAAACACAGCGTATCACGTCTTGTAGGAGCTCCTCCAGGATATATCGGCTATGAAGAAGGTGGGCAACTGACAGAAATGGTAAGACGTAATCCATATTCGGTCGTTTTGCTCGATGAAATAGAAAAAGCACATCCTGATGTCGCTAATATCTTACTCCAGCTTTTGGATGATGGAAGGATTACGGACAGTCAGGGGCGGGTCGTCAACTTCGCAAATACTGTAGTGATTCTGACTTCAAATATTGGATCACAATATTTGTTGGAGGATAGCGACCAAGCGGAATCTTTGGTGATGACTGCACTTCGAACACATTTTAAACCAGAATTATTGAACCGAATGGATGAAATTGTTTTGTTCCATTCATTAAAAGGTTCTCACTTCACGTCAATTACGGAGAAGTATTTGGCGCAATTAGCAAATCGGTTGAAAGAGCAGGAAATCACAATTACTTTCACCCAGCCATTGATTGATTGGGTGGTTAGTGAGGGAACGGATGCAGCGTTTGGGGCACGCCCATTGCGTCGCTTTATTCAGCGACACGTTGAAACAGCTGTAGCAAAAGTTCTCCTTGGTGGGAACTTAACTCCCGGAAGCAATGTTGAAGTATCCCTTGAAAATGGAGAAGTTATAATCAATTAATAAAAAACGGTATCTCTGAAGTGGAAGCTTCGGAGATACCGTTTTTGTTTTGTTGAATTAGTGGTGCTCGTGTGTTGCTGGCTCATTAGGAATAATTGCAGAAATCAAGAAGATAAGTGCTGCAAACCCAAGTGAGATGATAGCACCCAAGTTAAAGTCGAATGGCACTGCTGCCACTGAACTTACTACATAGTTCAGCATTGTAACAAGTAGAAATGACCAAATTAATGTAATGACAAATTTCATGTTGTTTCACCTCTGGACAGACTATTTACTTCTACCATCATAGCATATGAGCCGAATGTGACAAAGAATCTTTTATAGAACCTTCTCTAAGTTTGGCAAATTCGTGACGATGAGTTGAAATTTCATGCTTAATTCGTTATTATTATTACCAGGTACTAATAGAAGATAATAATTGAAATGAGGGTGTCATATGAGTGTGGGGATTATCGGCTTAGGAAGATATGTGCCAGAACGTGTTGTTACAAACTTTGATTTGGAAAAACAAATGGATACTACCGATGAATGGATTCGTACTCGTACTGGTATAGAAGAGAGAAGATATGCGGACGATGATGTTAATACTTCAGATATGGCTTTCGAAGCAGCTAAACAAGCGATAGAAGAGTCAGGGATCGAAGCTCATCAAATTGGCTTGATTTTGGTTGCTACGGTTACGCCTGATATGCCTTTTCCAACTGTTGCGACGATGATTCAGGAGAAACTCGGTGCAAAGAATGCAGCGGCAATGGACATTTCGGCGGCATGTGCAGGTTTTATGTACGGAGTGATTACAGCCAAACAATTTGTTGAGACGGGTGTCTATCCGTATGTTCTAGTTGTGGGCGTTGAAAAACTATCAAAAATTACGAACTTTGAAGACCGCAATACCGCTGTCTTATTTGGAGACGGTGCCGGAGCGGCCATCATTGGTCAGGTTTCGGAAGGCAGAGGTATTCTATCATTTGAACTTGGTGCAGACGGCTCCGGAGGAAAACACTTATTCCAAAACGGTCCCTTCCTTGAAATGAATGGTCGGGAAGTATATAAATTTGCTGTCCGTCAAATGGGGGAATCAGCTGAAAATGTCATTGTCAAAGCTGGACTGACAAAAGATGAAGTCGATTTCTTGGTGCCTCATCAAGCGAATATTCGAATTATGGAAGCTTCAAGACAGCGATTAGAATTACCTGTAGAGAAAATGTCCAAAACAATTAATCAATACGGTAATACATCTGCTGCATCTATACCAATCTCATTAAAAGAAGATATTTTAGTGGGTAGAGTGAAAGACGATGATGTAGTGGTTCTTGTTGGATTTGGCGGCGGTTTAACATGGGGGGCCATTTGCTTAAAATGGGGAAGATAGAGTTATTTTGATGGAGTGTCAGTTGGGTTACGATTGTCACCCAGTCAAGTAATGCAATGTTAAACAGTTAATATAAAAATCAATTTTCACATGAAGGGAGAAAAAATCATGACAAAACGTCGTGTTGTAATAACGGGAGTAGGAGCGGTTTCACCGCTTGGAAATGATATTGAAACAACTTGGGCGGGGATTAAAGAAGGCAGATCGGGCATTGGACCAATGACTCGCGTCAACCCGGACGATTTTCCTGCAAAAGTTGCAGCAGAGGTTAAAGACTTTGATATCGAAACATATATCGAGCGTAAAGAAGCAAGAAAAATGGACCGCTTTACACATTTTGCACTGGCAGCATCCATTATGGCGATGAAAGATGCAAATTTGGAATTAACACCTGAACTGGGTCTTCGCACAGGCGTATGGATTGGGTCTGGAATTGGTGGAATGGAAACATATGAAGCACAGTTCCGTACATTTCTAGACAGAGGCTATCGTCGAGTAAGTCCGTTTTTCGTCCCGATGATGATTCCGGACATGGCAGCGGGTCAAGTATCGATTCATTTCGGTGCAAAAGCAATGAATTCTTGTACCGTGACAGCTTGTGCATCAGGCACTAACTCAATCGGTGATGCATTTAAAGTGATTCAACGTGGAGAGGCTGATGTAATGATTTCTGGTGGAGCAGAAGCACCGATAACAAATATGTCAGTTGCAGGTTTCTGTTCGAATACTGCTCTTACTCTTAACCAAGATTCTAAGACCGCTTCACGTCCATTTGATGCAAACCGTGATGGATTTGTAATTGGAGAAGGCTCGGGTATTGTTATTTTGGAAGAGTATGAACACGCCATTGCACGTGGTGCGAAAATTTATGCAGAAATTATCGGCTACGGTTCAACTGGTGATGCACATCATATCACAGCACCAGCTCCTGAGGGTGAAGGCGCTGCCCGTGCAATGCAACAAGCACTTACGGATGCTGGAATCTCTCCTTCTGATGTCGACTATATCAATGCACATGGTACGAGTACACCTTACAACGACCAATTTGAAACAATGGCAGTTAAATCAGTATTTGGTGAACATGCTTACAAACTTGCTATGAGTTCAACAAAATCAATGACAGGACATTTGCTTGGAGCAGCTGGCGGAATTGAAGCGATATTTACTTCGCTTGCAATACATGATAGTATTTTGCCTCCAACGATGAACTTGGAAAATCCTGATCCGATTTGTGATCTTGATTATGTGGCAAACGCCTCACGTGAAAAAGAAATCGAGTATGCAATGAGTAATTCACTTGGTTTTGGTGGACATAACGCGTCACTTTTATTCAAAAAAGTTCGTAATTAAACAGTTAAAGTCTCAGTAGCATGTAAGTGCTATTGAGACTTTTTTTGTTAGTTTTATCCATTAGATAATGTCGGACGATGTCGAAATATTAGGGAGACGAAAACAATTTCAATGGTTACTTAGTAGAAAAACTTTATATGCATATCAAATGAACGAATTAAATATTATTTACTGCAATATATTAAAATTCTCAATAAAAAGGCTATAGATATCAATTCAACTAAAATTATAACTATATTAAAATAACTAAATTTAATAATAATGATTATTTAATTTACGTGTCATTCATACTTTAAACACAGTATGAGTAAATTTAATATAAAAATAATTGTTGTAACATTTGGAAAGATATTGTATATTTTTAAAAAGTGTTCGACTTTTCTGATAAAACGAACTAATACATACTATTCAGCTAAGATAAACCAACATGTGGGAGGCGTTAATTTGAGTAATCCTGTGTTAAATATTCGCAATCTTTCAACATCTTTTAAGATTAAAGAGCAGTATTATGCAGCGGTTGATGATGTCACGTTGACTGTAAATGAAAACGAAGTACTAGCGATTGTTGGTGAGTCGGGATGTGGGAAAAGCGCATTAGCTCTTTCCATTATGGGGCTTCACACAAAAAAGCGAACAAAATTAGATGGTGAAGTTAATTATAATAATCAAAACTTATTGCGTTTAAACGATGCGAATTTGAACAAAATCCGCGGGAATGATATTGGTATGATTTTTCAAGATCCTTTGACAGCTCTGAATCCATTAGTGCGCATCGGGAAACAAATTGAAGAGTCCATGAAGTATCATACGAAACTTCCAGGGAGTCAGCGTAAAAAAAAGGCGCATGAGTTACTTGGGAAAGTGGGCATTCCAAACGTAGAACGCGTTTATACACAATATCCTCATGAATTATCAGGTGGAATGAGACAACGTGTTGTCATAGCGATTGCACTTGCTTGCGAGCCGAAGCTATTGATAGCGGATGAACCAACAACCGCATTAGATGTAACAATTCAGGCACAAATTATGGATTTGATGAAAACACTACAGGAAGATACAAAGGCCGGCATTATCCTAATTACACATGACTTGGGAGTCGTAGCCGAAATGGCAGACCGAGTAGCAGTTATGTATGCGGGTCAAATTGTTGAAGTGGCAGCTGTGGATACAATCCTGTCGAATCCGCTTCATCCATACACACGCTCTTTATTGAATTCAATCCCAAGTAATTTTTCAAACAAAGGTCGTTTGCACGTAATTGATGGGGTTGTCCCATCGATTCAAAATCTGAAGAGAACTGGTTGTCGTTTTGCTCCTCGAATCGAATGGATTGGTGAGGAAGAACATCAAGAGAATCCCGTTTTGGAAGAAGTAGAACCGAATCACTGGGTGCGTTGCTCATGCTATCGTAATTTCTACTTCCCAGAAGGGAAAACAGGAGAAAAACACTATGTCCTTACTTAAAGTGAACGATTTAAAAATACATTATCCAATTCGCGGTGGGGTTTTTAAAACCGTAAAAGATCATGTTCGTGCAGTCGACGGTGTCAGTTTTGAGCTTCAAGCAGGTGAAACATACGGTCTTGTAGGTGAATCTGGTTGTGGGAAAACGACTACCGGACGAACAATCATTGGATTGAATAAAGCCACTTCGGGTGAAATTTTATTTGATGGAACAGATTTGACTAAGCTGTCAAAAAGTGATCGCCGCAAATATACGAAAGACATTCAAATGATTTTCCAGGATCCTTATTCATCACTGAATTCAAGGAAGCGTGTACTTGATATTGTTGCAGAACCGATTCGTAACTTCGAACGGTTATCACCAGATGAAGAGCGCAAACGCGTACAGTTTGTCATTGAACGAGTGGGGTTGAACCCAGAAGCTATTTATAAATATCCGCATGAGTTTTCAGGTGGACAGCGTCAACGTATAGGGATTGCCAGAGCTTTAATGTTAAATCCGAAATTAATTATTGCAGATGAACCGGTGTCGGCATTGGATGTTTCGGTACAAGCTCAGGTTTTGAACTTCATGCAGGACATCCAAAAAGAATTTAACCTTACGTACTTATTCATCAGTCACGATCTTGGCATTATTCGTCATATGTGCGATCGAATGGGAATTATGTATCGCGGTCAATTTGTTGAAGAAGGGACAAGCGAAGAAATTTACAACAATCCACAACATATATATACAAAACGTTTGATTGCGGCTATTCCAGAAATGGAAACAGGACATCGCAAAGAAAAGACGTTGATTCGCCAACAAATTGCGGAAGAGTACAGACAAACTAGAGATCAATTTTTCGATCAAGATGGCCGTTCTTACGGTTTAAAGAAAATTACAGACACGCACTCAGTTGCGATGCAATAGGAGGACATAACAATGTTAAAGTTTATTTTTCGCCGGACATTGATTATGATTCCTCAAATATTCATACTCAGTGTTTTAATCTTTCTTTTAGCAAAAGCAATGCCTGGGGACGCATTGACTGGAAAACTCGGTGCAGGGGATGTTGATCCGGAACGAATTGTGGAACTGCGTGAAAAAGCTGGCCTTAATGATCCATGGCATGTTCAATATACCCGATGGATTGGTAATGCCGTCCAAGGTGATTTTGGTAAATCAGCGGTCTACCAACAAAAGGTAACAAACTTGATCGGTGACCGAGTGGGTAATACCCTCTTGTTATCCGCAAGTATTTTAATTGTCAGTTACTTAATTGCCATTCCACTCGGAATTATAGCCGGTAGGTGGACAGATTCGTGGGCGGACAAAATTATTGTCTGGTATAACTATTTGTCGTTTGCCACACCATTATTCGTATTTGCCTTAATCTTATTGTTTATCTTTGGCTTTGTACTCCAGTGGTTCCCAATAGGTGGTTCGGTCGACATTAGGGCTGATAAAGGAACTTTCGAATATGTCTTAAGTAAGGCAGAGCATTTAGTGTTACCAACAATGGCTGGTGCATTACTCGCTACATTCGGTACAATCCAGTACTTAAGAAATGAAATCATTGATACAAAAATTAAAGACTTCGTCAAAACTGCACGTGCAAAAGGTGTACCAGAACGTAAAGTTTATACGCAGCACATATTACGCAACTCATTATTACCGATTGCTGCTTTTCTAGGCTATGAAATTACTGGATTAATAGGCGGCTCCATATTCTTAGAATCAATCTTCAGTTACCCAGGATTGGGCCAACTCTTTTTATCATCAATCAGTTCACGAGATTTTAGTGTCGTAACAATCCTAGTATTAATATCAGGTATTGCTGCAATTGTCGGCACCATGCTATCCGATATTATTCTAAGCTGGGTGGACCCAAGAATTCGCATCGATTGAGGATACTAGATTGGAGAGAGAAAAATGACAGTAAATATGGGAAATGAAACGCCCGTAACGGGTGCAATGAAATCTAAAAGTACGCACACTTCATTAGCCAAAACGATGTGGCGTGAAATTAAACATGATAAGATGGCGCTTTTTTCACTTATCTTATTGAGCGGTATTTTGTTGACGGTGTATATAGGATCGTATTTTCTTGACTTAGAGGAAATCAGAAGAATTGATGTTTTTAACATTTATGCTGAACCTTCTGCTGCCAATTGGCTTGGTACAGATTATGGCGGACGTGATGTTTTTGGCACGTTAATCATTGGAGCAAAGAATTCCATTACCATCGGAGTGGTCATCACGTTAATTTCGGCAATAATCGGATTAACGGTAGGATTGATTGCCGGTTACTTCGGGGGTGCTGTAGATAATATTATTATGCGTTTCATCGATTTCATCATCATCCTACCTTTCTTGATGATTATTATCGTATTGATAACAGTTGTACCTGTGTTCAACGTCTATACGTTCATCGCGATCCTGTCTCTATTCTTATGGACAGGTAAAGCGCGATTAATCAGATCCAAGACACTTGCTGAACGCGAACTGGATTACGTAAATGCTTCAAAAACTCTTGGAACACCAAACTGGAAAATTATGATGTTTGAAGTGTTACCAAATTTGAGCTCTATTATTATCGTAAACATGACGTTAACGTTAGCGGGTAATATTGGAATTGAAACTGGATTAACTTATCTCGGATTCGGTTTACCTGAAAGTGTTCCTTCACTAGGAACATTAGTAGCGTACGCCAGTAATCCAGAAGTCATCGAAAATAGATGGTGGGTTTGGTTACCTGCATCATTACTGATATTAGTAATCATGCTGTGTATAAATTTCATCGGTCAAGCGTTGAAACGTGCGGCTGATGCAAGACAAAGATTGACATAAAAAGGGAGGAAGAAAAATGAAGAAAAGTTCACTGTTGTTACTTTGTTTGATGCTTGTACTAAGCGCCTTTTTAGCAGCTTGTACTGGTAAAGACAAAGGTAGCGAGAAAGATCCAGAGAAAGATAATGAAGAAGCAGGGGAAGATGAAAACAAAATTGATTTAGCTTTCCCGACAAAAGTTTCTGCTGAAGGTGAAGCAGTTAAAGATGGTTCATTAAACTATGGTTTGATTTCAGATACACCATTTGAAGGTACTTTGAACTATGTATTCTATTCAGGTAACCCTGATTCTGAAGTTCTTCAATTCTTTGATGAAAGCTTACTTGCAATTAATGGTGACTACGAAATTACAAATGACGGTCCTGCTACATTTGAAATATCAGAAGACAAAAAATCTATTACTGTAAAAATCAAAGACAATGTAAACTGGCATGATGGTGAGCCAGTTAAAGCAGACGACTTATTATATGCTTATGAATTACTTGGTCATCCAGACTATACTGAAGCTCGTTACTCAGGTTTAGTTCCTATGGTAGTTGGTATGGAAGAATACCATACTGGTAAAGCTAAAACGATTTCTGGTATCGAAGTAAAAGACGAAAAAACAATTAAAATCACTTTCACGCAAGCTAGTCCTTCTTTAACAACTGGATTCTGGGCTTACCCAGTACCACGTCACTACTTGGGTGACATGACAATTGCAGAAATACTTGAATCTGACAAGATTCGTACAACTCCAATTGGTTACGGACCTTTCAAAGTTAAGAAAATCATTCCAGGTGAATCTGTTGAATTCGAACGCAACGAAGATTACTGGAGAGGCGTTCCTGCGCTTAAATCTATCGTACTTAAAGTTGTAAGCCCAAGTGTTGCTGTTAAAGCAATGCAAAATGGCGACCTTGATATTGCAAGCTTACCTGCTGACCAATATTTATCAGCAAAAGAACTTCAAAATACTGAATTACTTGGTCAAATTGACTTAGCTTATTCTTACATTGGTTTCAACCTTGGTAAATGGGATGCTAAAAAAGGCGAAAACATTATGGGCAACCCGAAATTAGAAAACAAACAATTACGTCAAGCAATGGCTGTAGCTCTTAACAACAAGCCAGTTGGCGAAAAAATGTACCATGGTTTACGTTTCCCGGCTACTACATTAATTCCACCATCTTTCCCTAGTTACCATGATTTCGATGCAAAAGCTATCGAGTACAACCCAGAGAAAGCAAAAGAATTGTTAGCTGAAGCTGGCTACAAAGATACAAATGATGATGGTTTTGTTGAAGATCCTGAAGGTAAAGAATTCAAATTAAACTTTGCATCAATGTCAGGTTCTGATGTAGCTGAGCCATTAGCTCAACACTACATTCAAAACTGGGCTGATGTAGGTATTAAAGTTGAATTGTTAGAAGGCAAATTACACGAGTTCAACTCATTCTACGAGCGCGTGGAAGCAAATGATCCAAAAATTGATATCTTTGCTGCAGCATGGGGTACAGGATCAGACGTGGATCCAGAAGGATTATACGGTCGTAAAGCATTGTTCAACTACACTCGTTGGACAAACGAAAAAAATGACGAGTTACTTGCAAAGGGTATATCTGAAGATGCATTCGATGTTGAATACCGTCAAGGCGTCTACAAAGAATGGCAAGCACTTATGAACGAAGAGCTTCCTGTAATTCCTACATTGTTCCGTTACAGCATAACATCTACTAACAAGCGAGTTCTTAACTATGATATCGCTGCTGGAATGACTTTCTGGGATGAAGTTGCAATATCTGCTAACGCACCAGTAAAATAATGAAAATTAAAACGACTCATCTTGAAAATGATGAGTCGTTTTTTTTTGTTAAATATTAACGGCAATTGGAACAAGTAAGAGTAAAGTTGGAAAAGTGCTGATTTGAGGCCTTCTTGTAAAAAGAAGCAAGCTTTCAGACTGACATGTACAAACACTTCATATAGTAGTGAAAAAGGGTGCTAATATTGATCAAATGGTTAATGTTCTTAATCAGCTACATTTGCATTGTCATAAGCCTTATGCAGATTTTATTGTATTTAAATTATCTTTCACTGGGATACACATGGAAAAGTGTCTGGACATTTATATTCCAGACACCCGATTTCTTCATATTTGCTTGTTCGTTTGTTCTTATGACGTTTATCGTTTTCTACCCAAGCCCATCGCGTTCTCCATTTTTTTGAGTGTTTTAGAAGCTGCAGCCTGTGCTCTTTGCGCACCATCATCCAAGATACCATCTAACTCATCCGAATTTAACAGCGCTTCGTAGCGTTCCTGAATAGGTGTAATGTGATCAATAATAGCATTCGCAACAGAAGCTTTGAAATCACCGTATCCAACACCAGCATATTTTTCAACCAATGCTTCGATTGTTTCACCGGTCAACGCAGCTTCAATCGTCAACAGATTGGAAACGCCCGGTTTTTTCTCTACATCAAAAGCAACAATGCCTTCTGAATCAGTTACTGCGCTTTTGACCTTTTTCTCAATTTCTTTTGGTGTATCCAATAGAGAAATCGTCGATTTTTTATTTGGATCAGATTTACTCATCTTTTTCAAAGGATCCTGTAGAGCCTTGATACGTGCTCCATTTTTAGGTAAGCGAATATCTGGAATCGTCAAAACGTCATTATATCTTTTGTTGAAACGCTCAGCCAGATCACGTGTTAATTCCACATGTTGCTTTTGATCATCACCTACAGGCACGATATCGGTCTGATAAAGCAGGATATCTGCTGCCATAAGTGGTGGATAAGTGAGAAGAGAGGCAGATACGCCGTCTTTCCCCGAAGACTTATCTTTAAACTGAGTCATGCGCTCAAGTTCACCGATATAAGAGATACATTGCATCATCCATCCCGCCTGAGCATGTGCAGGAACTTCCGACTGGATGAATAGAATGGCTTTCTTTGGATCGATACCGACTGCCAAATAGAGCGCTGCAAGTGATCGGATATTTTTACGAAGTTCTAGTCGATCTTGTGCAACCGTAATTGCGTGCTGATCCACGATACAAAAAATACATTCATACTCGTCTTGCAAGGTAGTGAATTGACGGAAAGCACCGATGTAATTACCGAGTGTGACCGTTCCTGTTGGCTGTACGCCTGAAAAAATTTTCTTCATGTGGTTTCCTCCTTAAAAATAAAAAAAACACATCACTCTCCCTCAAAAAGGGACGAATGATGTGTGAATCCGTGGTACCACCCAGATTGCCAAAAAATCTTGGCCTCTTTAACTTCGTAACGTGAAGGTACGTGATGAACTACACCGAAATCCGGTTCGTAAACCATGCTCAGAAGTCCATTCCTAATGATGGGAAGATCTGTTTTCACCAAATACAGATTCTCTGGACAACCCATTCAAAAGTACTATTCTTCGTCTTTGCATTTATCATGTATTTTGATTGTCATTATAATATAGAAGAAACTCCAAAATCAAGTACAAATTATGCTAAATAATAAATCATCAGTGCAATCAACATTGCGAGTAAAATGGACCCACCTAACTGGAAAAAAGGTTTTGTCTGGAAATCCAGCAACTCCGAAGGGGCACGCATTGACTCCGTATCCACTAAACTTCTTTTCGATGAGAAAACTTTTCTGAAGCTCATAGTAAAAATATCGAAAAATCCATTTGACACAACATAGACCAATAACCCAATAAAAGTGATCGTTCCTCCGACAAAAAACGACATGTTTATATAAGAGGTAAGTGTCACTTCTTTAATAATGAGTAACATCAATGCAATGATAAGTAACTGAGAAGCAATAAACCAATTAATCAACTTTTTCATAAAAACACCTCAATCCTTCTCATATTGTAGAAGAATTGACGGAAAAAATCAAAATTTCGCTAAACGAATTAATAATTCGCAATTCTCGAAAAACCTTAGACTACCAACGGTTCTGTTATGTTCTTGTAATCTTTCTGTTACATAAGTGTAAAAAATATTCAAAAAAAGACTGTACAGATTTTTTTGAATATGTATAATTAACATTGTAACAATTTTTCAGAATATTTAAGGAGGTCATTTTAAGTGAAGAAAAGTAAATTAGTTTGGCTATTAAGTCTTATGCTAGTACTTAGTATGTTCTTAGCTGCTTGTGGTAAAGATGAAGAAAAACCTTCAACTGAACCAGCAACTGAAGGAGACGGCGATACAGGTACAGAAGAACCAGCTGAAGGTGCTTTAGATGCGGAGCAAATCCTTAATCTAAACCACGTCGCTGAGATTCCATCATTGGATTCTTCAATCGTTGAAGACCAAGTTGGTTTCGATATGTTAGGTAACGTAAACGAAGGTCTTATGCGTTTGGATCAAGAAAATGTTCCTGTTCCAGCTATGGCTGCTGAGGAACCAACAATTTCTGAAGATGGTTTAACATACACGTTCAAGTTACGTGATGCTAAATGGTCTGACGGTTCTGCTGTTACTGCTAACGACTTCGAGTATGCATGGAAACGTGCAATTGACCCAGCAACTGGTTCACCATACGGTCCTTACATGATGGCTGGCGTTATCAAAAACGCAACTGCTATCGGTGAGAAAAAAGCTGAAGTTGCTGACCTTGGAGTTAAAGCTCTAGATGAGAAAACTCTTGAAGTTACTCTTGAGCGTCCAGTTCCTTACTTTATCTCATTGATGTCATTCGGAACATTCTTCCCGCTGAAAGAAGAATTCGTTAAGGCACAAGGCGATAAATATGCAACAAATTCTGAAACAATTCTTTACAACGGTCCATTCACTATGACTGATTGGGATGGCACTGGTTTAACTTGGAAACTTAAGAAAAACGAACAATATTGGGATGCAGAAACTGTAAAACTTACTCAAATCAACTTCGACGTTGTTAAAGAAGTAGCTACTGCAGTTAACCTTTACACAACTGGCGAAAAAGATCGTACTGGTCTTTCTGGTGAGTATGCTATGCAATATGCTAACGATGAAAATCTATTAAAAGAATTAGAGCCAACTGTGTTCTACTTCAAATATAACCAAGAACGTAACGGTAAGAAAACACCACTTGCTAACGTAAACATTCGTGAAGCACTTGCTAAAGCATTCAACAAAGAAGATTTAGCAAATGTAGTATTAGCTAACGGATCTCTTCCAGCTAACTACTTAGTACCACAAGAATTCACTTTCACTGCTGAAGGTGCTGACTTCCGCGAAGTAAATGGCGACATGGCTACTTACAATGTTGAAGAAGCTAAAGCCGCATGGGAAAAAGGTTTATCTGAGCTAGGTGTTACTGAATTATCTCTTGAAATTCTAGGTGGAGACTCTGACCTTTCTAAGAAAATGGATGAGTACTTCAAATCTCAATTAGAGACTAACCTTGAAGGTTTAAAAATCACACTTAAAGAAGTACCATTCAACGTTCGTTTAGAACTTGATGAAAAACAAGATTATGATATCCAAGTTTCTGGTTGGGGCCCTGACTATCAAGATCCTATGACTTTCGTAGACTTGTTCGTAACAGGTTCTTCTCATAACTTAATGTCTTACTCTAACCCTGAGTTTGACAAGTTGATTGAATCAGCTAAAGGTGAACTTGCACTTGATGCAGAAGGTCGTTGGGAAGCAATGGCTCAAGCTGAGAAAATGTTAGTTCAAGAAGATTATGCAATTGGACCGATCTACCAACGCGGAACAATGGCATTAGTACAACCTTATGTTAAAGGTATTGTTTCTCACCCATTCGGTGGAGACTACTCATACAAATGGGCGTACATCTCAGGTAAAGAGTAATCTTTAACTAAGAAAAAAAATCTCATAGAGAGAGAGTATATGGTATCCAATAGGGCCATATACTCTCTTTTTAAATGAGAGTGAATTAATTAAAAATTTACTATTTTCAAATATTAATTTGACATTAACTAGTTTCATCTGTTTATATAGAAAAGTAGAATTTAAATTCTGCTCGTATTCACTTAGGAGGTGCAAAAATGGCTAAGTATATCGCAAGACGTGTTTTTTATATGTTCATTACTCTTTTCCTGATTGCGACAGCAACATTTTTCTTAATGAAAACGCTACCAGGTTCCCCTATTGCATCCGCTTCGAAACTTACCCCTGACCAGCTAGCGGTAGTAGAGGCGAAATATGGTTTAAATGAACCACTACCAGTTCAGTATGGTAAATACATGCTAAATTTAGCACAAGGTGACTTAGGTAACTCATTCCAGTTTAAAGGTGCGAGCGTAACAGATTTAATTCTCAATCGCTTAGGACCATCTTTCTTACTAGGTGCACAAGGTATGATTTTAGGAGTTTTCATCGGTATTATCCTTGGGATGATTGCCGCATTACGACAAAATACGATTTGGGATTACGGTAGTACATTAATTGCTATTATCGGTATTTCTATCCCATCATTCGTTTTTGCAACAACTCTTCAATATTGGTTCGGCGTACAATTAGGCTGGTTCCCAGTAGCTCTTTGGAAAGACGGCTGGATGTCCAGTGTTATGCCTTCCATTGCATTAGCAATGGGACCACTTGCAATTGCTTCACGTTTCATCCGTACAGAAATGATCGAAGTCTTAAGCTCAGATTATATTACTCTAGCACGCTCTAAAGGTGCCAGTGGATTTGAAGTAGCATTTAAGCATGCTTTCCGTAATGCTTTGATTCCTTTGGTAACGGTTTTAGGACCAGTTGCTGCTGGATTACTTACAGGTTCACTTGTTATCGAGCAAATATTTGCGATTCCAGGTATCGGTGAGCAATTTGTAAAAGCGATTATGATCAATGACTATTCAATTATTATGGGAACAACGTTGTTCTTCTCTGTATTCTTGATTTTCATTATCTTAGTTGTCGATGTTCTTTATGGAGTAATCGACCCACGTATCCGTTTATCAGGAGGTAATAATTAATGACACAAAATCTAGATAAATTACCTGCTGGTTCTTTTAACCGTATTACAATAGATAGCAGTGCAGCAGAACGTATTACTAAACCAAGTTTAAGCTTCTGGCAAGATGCATGGTTACGCATTCGTAAAAACAAAGCGGCCATCGTTAGTATTGTCATTTTGTTTTTGATTATAATCATGTCATTTGTAGGGCCAATGATAAGTCCGCATGATGCAGAGACACAAACTCTTACTCATGCAAACTTACCACCGAAAGTTCCAGGTTTTGAAAACATCGGTATTTGGGATGGAACAGGGAATTTGGCAGGTAAAGAAGTAGATTTGTATGAACTGAAAAATGTAGACGAATACTACTGGTTCGGTACTGATGGATTAGGACGTGATATGTTCTCACGTGTATGGGAAGGTACTCAAATCTCATTATTCATTGCATTCATTGCAGCTTTAATAGATATGGTCATCGGCGTTCTTTATGGAGGTATTTCTGCATATTATGGTGGACGAGTAGATGATATCATGCAACGTGTCGTTGAAATCTTATACGGAATTCCAAACCTTGTCGTGGTTATCTTAATGATTCTCGTCATGGATCCAGGTATCATGGCCATTATTATCGCCATTACAATTACTGGATGGATCGGGATGTCACGTGTTGTACGTGGACAAGTTCTTAAATATAAAAACCAGGAATTCGTATTGGCTTCACGTACTTTAGGAGCAAGCAACAACCGCATCATTTCTAAACACTTACTTCCTAACATTCTAGGAATTATTATTATCAACACAATGTTCACAATTCCAGGTGCAATCTTCTTCGAGGCTTTCTTGAGCTTTATCGGTCTTGGGTTACAACCACCAGCTGCATCACTTGGAACATTGATTAACGATGGCTATAAACTAATCAAATTCCAACCGCATATTTTGATGTTCCCGTCAATTGTCTTGAGTTTATTGATGGTGGCATTTAACTTACTCGGAGATGGATTACGTGATGCACTTGATCCGAAAATGAAAGATTAAGAAGGAGGAAAGCGACAATGGAAAAAATCTTAGAAGTAAAAGACCTTCAGCTTTCCTTCCACACTTTTGCAGGGGAAGTAAAAGCCATTCGTGGTGTAAACTTCGATTTGCAAAAAGGGGAAACGCTAGCGATTGTTGGTGAATCGGGTTCAGGGAAATCAGTAACAACAAAAGCGATTATGCGCCTTTTACCAGAATCTAGTTCAGAATTCAAAAGCGGACAAATTTTGTTCAATGGCAAAGATCTAACAAAGCTCTCAGATAAAGAAATGCAAAAAATTCGTGGTAAAGATATCTCAATGATTTTCCAAGATCCGATGACTTCACTTAACCCTACAATGACAATCGGTCGTCAAATTACTGAACCATTGTTAAAGCACCAGAAAGTAGGGAAAACAGAAGCGAAAAAAATTGCGATTGATTTATTGCGTATGGTAGGGATGCCTAAACCTGAATTACGTATTAAGCAATATCCACACCAATTCTCTGGTGGTCAACGACAACGTATCGTTATCGCGATTGCTCTTGCTTGTAATCCTCAGATTCTGATTGCGGATGAACCAACAACAGCATTGGACGTTACGATTCAAGCTCAAATTCTTGAATTAATGAAAGATTTACAGAAGAAAATTGATACATCTATCATTTTCATTACGCATGACTTGGGTGTTGTAGCAAACGTTGCAGACCGAGTTGCGGTTATGTATGGTGGACGTATTGTCGAAATGGGTACAGTGGATGAGATTTTCTATAACCCCCAACATCCGTATACATGGGGATTATTAAGCTCAATGCCTTCTCTGGATACAGCAGATGAAAAATTATATGCAATTCCAGGGACACCTCCTGATTTATTGGATCCACCAAAAGGAGATGCATTTGCACTTCGTAGTGACTATGCACTTGCAATCGATTTGGAACAGGCTCCGCCAGTATTCCAAGTGAGCGATACACATTATGCTGCGACTTGGTTACTACATCCGGAGGCACCTCAAGTCGAGCCGCCAGCTGCCATTGTGGAACGTATGAAGAAATTCCCGGGAAGTCGATACTATGAAGGAGTTGCGCGCTGATGGCTGAAAAATTGCTAGAAATTAGAAACTTAAAACAATATTTCAATGAAGGCAAAGCTAATGAAGTGCGTGCAGTAGATGACATTAGCTTCGATATTTACAAAGGTGAAACACTTGGATTAGTTGGAGAGTCTGGTTGTGGGAAATCAACAACTGGCCGTTCAATTATCCGCTTATATAATGCAACAGACGGCGAAGTGATTTTCGATGGAATTAATGTTCATGGGAAAAAATCAAAGTCGGATTTAAAAATATTTAACCGTAAAATGCAAATGATTTTCCAAGATCCGTATGCGTCGCTCAATCCACGTATGAAAGTATTGGATATTATTGCAGAAGGTTTAGATATTCATGGCTTAACAAAAAATTCAAAAGAGCGTAAAGATCGTGTCCATGAACTTTTAGAGACTGTTGGTCTTAATAAAGAACATGCAAACCGCTATCCACATGAATTCTCGGGTGGACAACGCCAACGTCTTGGTATCGCTCGCGCTCTTGCAGTAGATCCTGAATTCATCATCGCTGATGAGCCAATTTCTGCGCTGGACGTATCGATTCAAGCACAAGTAGTTAACTTATTAAAAGAACTACAAGAAGAAAAAGGATTGACTTATTTATTTATCGCACATGACTTGTCGATGGTAAAATACATTTCCGATCGTATCGGTGTGATGTATTTCGGGAAATTGGTTGAACTGGCTCCTGCCGAAGAGTTGTACAATAACCCATTACATCCTTATACACAATCTTTGTTATCTGCAATTCCACTTCCAGATCCTAACTATGAGCGTACACGCGTACGTAAATCGTATGATCCTACATCTCATAATTATCAAGATGGGGAAGAAATTGCGATGCGTGAAGTAACACCTGGACATTTTGTATTCTGTTCAGAACGTGAATTTGAATCATTAAAGTTAACTTCTGCAGCTCGTGTATAATGAACTTTGATACACGGGAAAAATGAAATGTGCCATTCCTTCATAAGGAATGGCTTTTTCTTTTGGCTATGTTAAAAGAGAAGTTTGTTTCTCGTACATTTAAGCTAGCCGTATGTTCCGCATAAGCCAGCGAGTATGAAAACCACATATTTGTGGGTCTCATTCTTCGGAAATGCTGCTCCTGCGGTTACTCGTCGCAAAGATAAGGCTGCTTCTGCGGTTACTAGTCGCAAAATGCAATTTTGTGGTAACACCTTCGTGACCAACATCCTATTGGCCCGAGGAGGCTTGTTAGTTCGGCTGCGGAAATGGCACAGATTCCTTTTTTTGGATCTGTTTAATAATACTGTGATATTCGACTGTTTAGAACATATGTTTATACCCAATAAACGAAACTAACGCAACGATTCCATTAAGAAAAAGGACAGCATAACAAAAAAATTGGGAATATTTGTAGAATTATATTATATAATGTAAGAAAAAAATTGCCTTAGTTAAGAAAATAGGCGAGTTTAGTTTAAGGAGGTAGATAAACTTTGTTAATGATTTTACGGATTCTATTTTCAATTATTACATTAGCATTAGCTGGTTATGGATTAATTACAAGAAATTTTGAATTTCAAGCATATTTGATTTTATTTTTAGGTTTATCAATGTTGGTGACGGGAATACAAGAATTCCAACAAAATAAAAAGCTGACAGGTTGGTTATTGATAGTCGTATTTGCATTTTCGCTATTCGTATCTATCCAAAGTTTTATATTGCATTAGGGAGTTTAATGTAAGTATTATTCTCCATACGAAAGAACAAGAAGTGTATTCGACTCAAAATATCGAATACGCTTCTTAATTTGATACAAAACAACAATCAAGTTAAACAGAGCCTATTTTTTAAAAACAACCGAGAAAGTTTAACATAGGCTTTCTTTTTTTATATGACAAATTAATCTTTAAATGCATATGTATACTTGCTAAAATGGTAGAGAATAGAAAGGAAGTACAAATTATGACAGTAAGAAAATACATAGGAACAAGTGCTTTAGTTGCAGCATTATTAATGCCTACTTCAGGCTATGCAGCGAAAGAAGTAATCTTCAAGGACTTTACTGAACGTACATATGGCTTTACTACGGTTGAAGAAGAAATGATTACTGCTTCCGCATTGTTTCGATTTGATTCGGGTATGAATTTCACTTATCCTGATGCCATCCGTGGTGTCTATGTAACTGGTCATTCAGCAGGAGGAGCACGCTTTAAAGAGTTGTTGAAGTTAATGGATTCCACTGAATTAAATGCCATGGTTATTGATATTAAAGATGATTTTGGCGATTTAACATATGTTCCAGCCGACGACTCACCATTAAAACCTTTAAATATCGGAAACCCATATATTAAAGATCCAAAAGCGATGTTAAAAGTTTTAGAGGAAAAACAAGTATACCCAATCGCACGTGTAGTGGTTTTCAAAGATTCCAACCTTGCTAATGCCAAACCAGAGCTTTCCTTTGTGGAAGGTTCAACAGTCTGGAAAAACGGTCGCGGAGAATCATTTGTAAACCCTTTCATGAAAGAAGTTTGGGATCATAACGTTGCCATTGCAATAGAAGCTGCAAAAATGGGCTTCCAGGAAGTCCAATTTGATTATGTACGTTTCCCTGAAGGATTTGAAACGCGTTCTGATTCACTTAAATATGGAAAAGGTGACTATGCAACTTCTAAAGATGACGATGTACAACTACGTGTTCATGCAGTGACCGATTTTGTAGCGTATGCACGTGAGAAATTAAAACCTTATGATGTAAAAGTATCTGTGGATATCTTCGGGTATGCCGCAACCTTACCTGAAGCACCAGGAATCGGACAAAATTTCGGAAAAATTTCCGAAAACGTTGATGTGATTTCGTCAATGATCTACCCAAGTCACTGGACGTCTTATTTTGGCATCGCTAAGCCAGATTTAGAACCGTATCGACTTGTCCAAGAATATGCAAAAGCTGAAAATGCCACACTGGGCAAACTTGAAAGTCCGCCAATTTCACGTCCATGGTTACAGGATTTCACAGCTTCCTACTTAGGAGCAGGGAATTACAAGAAATACGGTGCTGCAGAAGTGGAAGCGCAAATACGTGCGTTAAGTGAAGCTGGTATAAAAGAATACTTATTATGGAATGCGGGCAATCGTTATTCGCCAGGTGTGGATTACACACCATAACACAGAAAAAATTCTCTTTCGTATGGAAGAGAATTTTTTTTTTTTTCTAAATATGAAACCTTTTGGGTGTTTTAAACGTATTATTTAATGAAGAGAAAAAACATTTTGTCATTTTCATTCTCTAATTGAGAATTGAAAATCCAAACAAATTTTATTGTTTAAAACAGGTTAGATGCGGGTATATTTTAAATGTATAGCATAGAAATTGAGTTAGAGTGCGTGCTTCCTACATATTATTGCTAAAATGTGACGCCACATTAAATTACTTGACTTTTTCTTCATATTCTATATTAAAAATCTTGAAAATGGTGTATAATAAATTTTGTTAACCTATATTAAAGTAATTCTAAATTAAAAGTTGTTACAATTTACTTGAACTTGTTTACACATTTGAAAGGAAGTGTTCCTATGATGGTTACATTGTTTACTTCTCCTAGCTGTACATCATGTCGAAAAGCGAAAGCATGGTTAGAAGAGCATGACATTCCATATACTGAGCGTAACATCTTTTCGGAACCGCTAAGTATTAGCGAAATTAAAGAAATTCTTCGAATGACGGAAGATGGTACTGATGAGATCATTTCCACTCGTTCTAAAATATTCCAAAAATTAAATGTTGATGTTGAAAGCTTACCACTTCAACGTTTGTACGAATTAATTCAAGAACATCCTGGACTGTTACGTCGTCCAATTATTCTAGATGAAAAGCGTCTACAAGTAGGTTATAACGAAGATGAAATTCGTCGTTTTTTACCTCGTAAAGTTCGGGCTTATCAATTGCTTGAAGCACAACGCATGGTTAACTAAATTCGGATGAAAAATGACTGATTGATTCTTCTTTTAATTTTAATTGAGAAGAAACGTCAGTCATTTTGCATTTTTCAGCTTGCCAATCTCTTCTCGCTCTACTACAATGCTAATAAATTGTATTTTCCAGAGTAGGAGCATATCCTTTTCATTTTCTCTGGACCGTCATACAATAGAAACAGACACTGTATCGGTAAGCGGCTTGAAGTGTTGCTGAAAAAAGGGGAATCCCTTTAAAGCGATCGAAGGGAGATGTGTAAAATGGATATCGAACGCATTAATGAAAACACAGTCAAATTCTACATTTCATACATCGACATTGAAAAAAGAGGCTTCAGCCGAGACGAAATTTGGTTTAATCGAGATAAAAGCGAAGAACTCTTTTGGGAAATGATGGATGAAATTAATGATGAATCAGACTTTGAAGTCGAAGGTCCATTGTGGATTCAAGTTCATGCAATGGATAAAGGACTTGAAGTAACAGTAACTCGGGCACAAATTAATCGTGATGGGAAGAAAGTAGACTCTCCATTTGAAATGGATGAAAAGGGTCAATACTTTTCTAATATGTCTGAAAGTTCATCAGACGAACAATCTTATGATGAATATGGTGGACTTTTTACTGATTCAGATGAACCTCAAAGTGAATTCACATTTTTTGTGAATGACTTTGAAGATTTGATTCCATTAGCTAAGCGCATTGATTTGCCTACGTATGTATCAACGTCTTTATTCGCTTATAAAGATCGTTACTACTTATACGTTAAAGCAGATGCTGAGTTAATGAATGACGAAGAAATTGAAAATATGGTCAGCATACTTTCTGAATATACGTCCGGTTCAACTGTGACGGTTCATCGTATGAAAGAGTATGGCAAAGAAATAATGGCCGATGAGGTTTTTGAGCAAATCAATAAATATTTCAGTTAATCGCCTCCCTTAACGGGGAGGATTTTTTTATGTCTTGCTTCAAAATAAATATTCTTTTTTGCATTGCTGTAATTGTTCTAAAGAGGTGCGTGACAATTTTTTAATTGCCTTTATGTCGGAATATTCGTAAAATGTTCAAAAGGAGGTGTTGTGTATTCTAACGGCACAAATAAATAACGAGAAAAATTTCACACTGGAAAGACACATGACAAAAAGTCAGTTGGAACTAATACGAAGTACAAGCCAATTTACATGCCCCCAATGCGGAAACCCCCTTCGCTTAAAAATTGGCAAAGTCGTCACTCCCCATTTCGCCCATATCGTGCTAAGCGATTGTTTTACTTCATTTTCAGAAAGAGAATCCCCAACACATTTAATTGGAAAACAGCAGCTTGCTGAATTCTTTACACGAGTAGGTTTTCAAGTAGAGGTCGAAGCATTCATTCCGAAAATTTCACAACGACCTGATTTATTAGTGCAAAAAGGAAGAAATTTATTTGCTGTAGAATTTCAGTGCAGTGTAATACCCATAGACGATGTCTATAAAAGAAATCTTGGATATAGTCAAGTGAAAATTCCATCCGTTTGGTTACTTCGCACCCCTGCTAATATTAATGTCAAGGCAACTGGCGTAACTTTCATCAAATTATCCAAGTTTGAGCAGTCGTTTATCACAATAGATTCTTCATCCAAGCCCACGTTAATCACCTATGATCCGACCAGTACTCAATTTGTTTATATTAGTCATCTATTACATATTAGCGGGTCATCATTTATTGCCAAGATTTGTACTTTGCCGAATATGTTGCAAACTTTTCCTTTTGCACACATAAAACCACTTACTCAGACCGAAGCAAATCAGTATTGGAATATTTACCAGCATAAACGCTCAAAGTTTTTAACCAATCGAATTTATTCCAGTAAATTTGGTACCAGAGATAAGTTTTTAAACAATTGTTATGTTGAACGCATTCTACCAAAAGATTTACCGTTATATATAGGCTTTCCACTACTTGGATCACAAGTCTTCCAAAACCATTCTACAGAATGGCAGTTAGCGCTAGTATGCGCGCTATCCCAAAAGCAAGTAGATTTCGATAATATCAGCGAAGTGTGGATCGAAGCATTTCTTGCCGAATACTGTAGAGTAATAGACTTTAAAATAGCGAAAGATGTAGTCATGCAATATTGCCAATTGCTTCAAGAAATAAATTTCGATTTATCTAAATTAGTATCACAACAAATCATGCAAGAAACATTTTTAAAACAACTTTTTCATAGGTTAATAGTTGCAAAACGTTAGGAAAATTGAGAAAATATAGAAGTTATTCGATTTTTCTATCAAATCGGCTCAAGGGGGAACGGAAATGACGACAGAAACAAAAAACAAAATTTTATCACGTAGTGAAGTACCAACAGATTTGACATGGAAGCTTGAAGACATTTTCTCTAGCGATGAAGCATGGGAAAGTGAATACAAAGAAGTAAGTGGGCTCGCAGAAAAAGCAGAAACATTTAAAGGTACCTTTGAGAACGGGGCAGAAGCTCTTTTCAATGCTTTTACGTATAAAGATGAAGTGTTGGAGCGTATTTATCGCTTATATACTTACTCTCACATGCGTTACGATCAAGATACAACAAATAGCCACTACCAAGCAATGGACAGCCGTATTAAGACGTTGCTTGTAAAAGTATCAACAGGTTTATCTTTCATGACACCAGAACTATTGGCGTTGGATGAAACGAAAGTCAAAGATTATGTAGAAGAACATGAAGGTTTGAAATTATATAAACAAGTATTAAAAGAAATTAATGAAATGCGTCCACATGTTCTTCCTGCAGAACAAGAAGCGTTATTGGCTCAATTCGCGGAAGTGGCAAATGCTTCATCTGAAACATTTGGAATGTTGAACAATGCCGATTTAGAATTCCCTACGATTAAAGATGAAAATGGGGAAGATCTGGAATTGACCCACGGTCGATACAGCCGCTTACTTGAGAGCTCTGATCGTCGAGTGCGTGAAGATGCTTTCCGTGCCATGTATGGTACATATGGAAAGTTCCGTAACACATTCGCTTCAACATTAGCTGGGAATGTTAAACGCGATAACGTGAATGCTAGAGTTCGTAATTATACTTCTGCACGTCACGCTGCAATGTCTGAAAATCATATTCCTGAGCAAGTGTATGATAACTTGGTTAATACCGTAAATAAGAACTTGCACTTATTACAACGTTACGTCTCTTTACGCAAGAAAGTATTAGGTGTCGACGAATTGCATATGTGGGATCTTTACACACCATTAGTTAAAGAAGCAAAGATGGAAATTCCTTATGAAGAAGCAAAAGAAATTATGCTTAAGAGCTTTGCACCACTTGGTGAAGAGTATGTATCGATTGCCAAACAAGGATTGGAAAATCGTTGGGTGGATGTTGTAGAGAATAAAGGAAAACGTTCAGGTGCATATTCTTCTGGTGCATATGGAACAAATCCTTATGTACTAATGAACTGGCAGGATAATGTAAATAATTTATTCACACTTTCTCATGAGTTTGGTCATAGCCTTCACAGCTATTATTCACGCGCAAATCAACCATTTATTTATGGGGACTATTCTATATTTGTAGCTGAAGTTGCATCAACGTGTAATGAAGCATTATTGAACGAATATATGTTAAACACAATTGAAGACGAGCAAAAACGAATTTACTTGCTGAACTATTGGCTGGAAGGGTTCCGTGGTACTGTTTTCCGTCAAACGATGTTCGCTGAGTTTGAGCATTTGATTCATAAAATGAACCAAGACGGGGAAGCATTGACAGCAGATAAGTTGACTGAAGTTTATTATGATTTGAATAAAAAATACTTTGGTGACGACTTGGTTGTTGATGAAGAAATCGGTCTGGAATGGGCTCGTATCCCACATTTCTATTACAATTATTATGTTTATCAATATTCGACTGGTTACAGTGCTGCAGTCGCTTTGAGCAATCAAATCCTTTCTGAAGGCCAACCAGCAGTTGATCGCTATATCAACCAATTCCTGAAAGCGGGATGCTCAGATACGCCGATTGAAGTGCTGAAAAAAGCAGGAGTTGATATGACATCCGCTGCACCGATTGAAGAAGCGTGTAAAGTGTTTGAAGAGAAGCTAGCTGAACTTGAAAGTCTGTTATTAAAATAATCATTATCCACCTCCATCTGAAATAGATGGAGGTGTTTTTTTATTTTAGTTATATCGGTATATCATTCAAATGGTAGAAATAGATTCGCATTTTACTGGAAGCGCTTACCTTATGACGATTTTGTGAAAAAGATTGTGAAGGATTGATTTACTCGTTATGTCATGATATCGTTTAAATGTGAAATAAATCACACACAAACATACACCCCTTTGTTTGAACGTGAACATTTCTCCCATCCCCTTTGTGAAAAGAACCGTCACTCCAGAAATGGAAGGACGGTTCTTTATTTTTTTCTAAAACTATACTGTTGTTTATCTTACATTTGCGCTAGCAGCCTGTTCCGCATGAGCCTTCAAGTATTAAAACCAATTACCTGCGGGTCTCACGATTCACGCTCTTGCGTTAACACTCCAGTGGGTAAGACCCTGGATCGATAACGATGGAACGAAGGCTAAGAACACCACTTTGTGGAAACGCCTTCGTGACCAACATTCTGTTGGCCAAGGAGGCTTGCCTGTTCGTCCACGGAAAGGAAAAGGGAGCCGATTGCCTCTCTTTTTAATGAGTAGTATTAACAGCATTCTTTAACAAACCATGTTTAATGGATATATCTCCATAAAAACTGCCCCCCACTTGTTAGTTGTGTTTAACAAGTGGGGGGCAGTTACTTTTGTCTTTGGATAGTTTTTATAAAGTATATGCCCTATTTAAAGGGAGGTTTCACGCTTTTTGCATATAAGATTTGAGTCTCCATTGATTTGTATCTGCCAATGGAATGCGTTCAAGTTGCTGTAGTAGTGTTCGTTTTTTTAATTCTCGCTCCGCGGCATAGTTTGTCACACCGTAAATGGAAGCGATTTCTTTAGTAGACAATGTATGATAGCGTATAAAAAGTTCATCTAGTGTGGGTGGTTCTTGAGGACTTAGTTCCATATCCAACATCTCAGCCAAAATTTTCTCGTATACTTCGTAAGAATACACACCACACACTTTCAGTCCTTCATCCTCAATATGTTCATTGAAAAATACCATGCTAGGCGATTCACTGACTTCCATTTCCCGACTGATATGGAGATCGCATTGAAAGGCGCGGGTGGCTTCTTTTGACTGAATATCTGACTTGAATTCTTCTACATCCAACTGTGCTTCTTCCGCAATTGCTATGAGGCTTGTAAATGAAGCAACGTTTTTTGTATCCAAGAAAAACTGTTCTTGAAGTTTTTGAAGATATCGGACTCCAGCTCGTTTACCTTGTAGCTCCGCAGCTTTAATGGCAACAGAGGGAAGTGCTGGATGTGTAAAATCATCGGCATCTACCGAATCATTTGCACAAAATGAATTAAGAGTAGAAAGCTTCGTACTAAGTACTACACGTAACGTGAAATATTGTTCATATTCGACTTGTAATTTTCGCACAATCGGTTGTAAATCAAAGCATGAAGAGCAGAGTGGGTCAATAAATGCGTAAAGCTCAATTGGCTTTGTTGAACTCGTAGAAACTATCGCTTCGGGCGGAATCTGCAAGTTATTCACTCGATTTCCTCCTCTTGATCTGGCCGGTTCGTCATATGATGAGCCGTTAGCACAAGGCGATGATAAAAGTCGTCACGGATTTTTCCTTCTAACTCGACCTCATCCATTGCATCATGCATACACTCAAGCCATGCTTGTGCTCTGTCTGGTGTGATAGGGAAAGGCATATGTCGGGCACGTAACATCGGGTGTCCGTGTTCTTGTGAATAAATATTTGGTCCACCTAAATATTGTGTCAAAAATTGTTTTTGTTTACGAGCTGTTTCCGTCAAGTCATCTGGAAATATAGGCTTAAGCTTTGGGTGTGCCGCGACTCTCTCGTAAAATGCATCAACAAGTTGCGACAATTTATCCGGACCAATTTCCTCATAAGGAATAATAGGTTTTCGGGTCATTTTATAAACTCCTTTGCTTGCGCTGTATTCCCATTCTATCAACCTCACGTATATTTCTCAAACAAATCGATTTTGTTAATTCTTACATACAATTTTATTTTCGTAACAACGAATGCAAGTTTATAAATGTACAAGCGGTATTACTATTCATACAGTTTATTTATGTTGAGCCGCTTTCATGAACCGGGCAATTTTTTTTGGTGTTTTACGAATTGGAATTCTATAAGTTGAAAGCATTTCATTAAAGCTATGTTGTCCACTTAAATAATCATTCACTTCAAATTCAACTTCATAATCTGTCTTCCCCAAATAGTCGGAGCGATCCAATACGAGCAAGCCATCTTGATACGGAATTTCTACACGATGTGTATGAAGAGATCCAAATGCGAATAGAACCTCGGGTAAAGACTGGAATTCACTGTAAGATTGGGGCATAATAAAGCCGTTTTGCAAAATTTCATCTTTTTCTGTTGCACTTAACAGGCGTGTAGTTTCAATCATGGTATGTTTATTTTCACCAGGTGCTTTTAAGGTTAATTCAGTGCGCTGTCCAACGACTCGTAAACGAAATCCCATGTAAGCATCACGTAACTGAAAATCCTTCGTGTCGAAGTATGTGTTTGTCTGCATGCGAAAGTCATGCTCAGATACGCCAAATTCACGGCATAAATTATGAAACTCTTCTTTTTCCAACAGATTTTTAAATTCTATTTCTTTTTGAATGGACATCGTGATTCACCACCTTCCTTCTTATTATGCTGAAAAAATTGCAAACTGCAACATATGGGAACCTATGATAAAATATGGGGTAGTAAAGATTGAAAGGAAGAGCAAACATTGCGTAAAACTTATATTGTCGATAGCGGCGTGCAAAATGAAAACGATATCCGTTTTTTATTGCAAGAAGATCCAACCAATCAGGAAGTAAAAGCGGCTGGTCAGTTAATCACTGATTCAGATGAGAATGCATTCGTTTATTTAATGGATGACTCCGATGGGTATACATATGTTCTATTTCCCAAAACAGTGTGGCCATTACTGGCAGTGTCACTTGGTGCAGACAAGGACCCAGTGTTAGTTTGGGGAAAGACGGATATTGTGCTTGATAATTTCAGAGAAGAATTAAATATGCTGATCTTCAATATCGAAGGAAATCACAATTACGGTGAAGAATTTGCAAATGCAGTAGAAGAAGCTTTTAAAGAACAACTGGCTGCAAATTGAATTCATAATAAATTCACGAAGATAGCATTGGCAAGGGGGACTGGTCATGGGGCAATGGAGACGTTTTTTAGAGCCTTATAAGCAAGCAGTAGATGAATTGAAAATAAAATTAAAGGGTATGCGGACGCAATATGAAATAGCAAATACAAACTCACCAATTGAGTTTGTTACTGGCCGTGTGAAACCTCTTGCAAGTATCTATGATAAAACACTTGAAAAAGGAATTGCTTTCGAGCCCTCTGCCATACTAGTTAATGAACTGCAAGATATTGCAGGGTTGCGCATCATGTGTCAATTCGTTGATGACATAGAGACAGTGGTAGAGTTACTGCGTAATCGTCACGATATCAAAGTGGTTGAAGAACGTGATTATATCTCACATGAGAAACCAAGTGGCTACCGTTCATATCACATGATTGTTGAATATCCCGTCCAAACCATTCATGGGAAAATTCATATCCTGGTGGAAATTCAAATCCGCACGTTGGCAATGAATTTTTGGGCATCCATTGAACATTCGTTAAACTACAAATATAAGGGATTATTTCCCGAAGAAATAAAAAACCGCTTGCAAAGTGCAGCTGAAGCAGCATTTCGTTTAGATGAAGAGATGTCACTAATCCGTGATGAAATCCAGGAAGCACAAAAATATTTCAGTGAATATAAAGAGAGTGGAAATGCGAATTTCCCATCTAACTCTGGGGAAGGTAGGTCGAAGCATTTATGAAATTTGCCATTCAATCAAGGAATGATGCACACTCAAACGAATTGATGGCCAATGCCAAAACCTACTTGTCGGATTTTGGACTGGTGTGGGATGAAGAGTCACCTGATATCGTGATTTCAATAGGTGGAGATGGGACATTGTTGCACGCGTTTCATCGCTATAGTGAACAATTGTCGAAAGTAGCCTTTGTTGGAATTCATACAGGTCATTTAGGATTTTATGCAGATTGGAAACCAGCTGAAATCGAGAAGTTGGTGATTTCCATTGCCAAAAAAGAATTCGAAGTGATTCAATATCCTTTGCTGGAAGCGACAATTAATTATCGTAATACGGATGAAGAAAGTGTTTATTTGGCTTTAAATGAAAGCACAATCAAATCTCCTGATGTGACATTGGTGATGGATGTCGAACTGAATGACAGCCATTTCGAACGTTTCCGTGGCGATGGGTTATGTATGTCGACACCTTCAGGAAGTACCGCCTACAATAAAGCGCTTGGTGGAGCAATTATTCACCCATCTTTGGAAGCGATGCAGTTGACGGAAATGGCGTCCATCAACAATCGGGTCTTCCGTACAGTCGGCGCTCCTCTGGTTTTACCATCACATCATACATGCGTTTTGAAACCAGTGAAGGCCGTCGATTTCATGGTGACGATTGATCATTTGCAATTGCTCCATAAAGACGTAAAATCCATCCAATATCGTGTAGCAAAAGAAAAAGTGCGATTTGCTCGATTCCGTCCATTTCCTTTCTGGAAACGTGTACACGATTCATTTATCGACAGCGATGTATAAACAATTTCATTTACTATTTAACGCAACAGAGCCTATATTACTTCGTGAAGCCCTAGGTAAATGGGGGATTTCCAAACGCACTTTAACATCAATTAAATTTGACGGCGGTTCCTTACTAGTAAATGGACAAGAAAAAACGGTCAGACATCCACTTTCAGTTGGGGATGTAGTGACCGTTCTTTTTCCTTATGAAGAAGTGAGTGCAGGGCTGATTCGCCAAGAAGGTCCACTGGAAATCATTTACGAAGATGATGTCCTCTTGATTGTCAATAAACCGCCTGGTCAAAGCACCATTCCTTCCAGGGAACATCCATCAAACACGTTAGCCAATTATGTAGCTCACTATTATGAAGAAATGTCGATTCCTTCGACAGTCCATATTTTGACTCGACTAGACCGTGATACATCTGGCTTAGTCTGTTTAGTTAAAAATCGACACATCCATCACATCATGAATCAAGGACATGTCATGAATAAGACATATGAAGCCATTGTTCACGGCAGAGTCGAGAAACAGACACAAGAAATCATCGAACCGATTGGACGTAAAGGAAGCAGTATTATTGAGAGAGAAGTACGGAAAGATGGTCTATTTGCTCATACCGATGTCAGTGTCATTCGATATGATTCACATTTTTCACACGTGAAATGTCTATTGCACACGGGAAGAACTCATCAAATTCGTGTACATTTGGCTCATATTGGTCATCCGATCATGGGAGATGATCTATACGGGGGGAAACTGGACTTAATTACACGACAGGCACTCCATTGTGCATCTGTAGATATTAAACATCCTTTAACCGGAGAAATTTTAACCATTACGAGTCCATTGCCAGACGATATGAGTAAATTACTCCATTAGTTTTCATAGTTTTCATAGTCGTGAAATTTTTCTTCTACATATGGCTGGATTGAAGGTACTGAAACCACTTCCATCTCAGGATATCTAAGGGCAGATAATTTCCCGCCGAACACACAGCCGGTGTCGATATTCACTGTTCGGTTTTTGAAGCGTGCTTCTTTGGTAGGTGTATGACCGTATACAATAAATGCAGGACCTTTATAATGTTTGGCCCAATCTCCCCGTATTGGACGACCATCAGCATGTTGTTTACCGGAAATATCACCGTATAAGACAAAAACAATAATATTTTTTTGTATCGGTTTACCGATCATATCTTCGCGTATTCCAGCATGAGCGATAATCAGTTGATCATCGTCAAGCTGCTGGTAGGGTGAAAGTGCTTCATAAAAAGCAATATATCGCTTTCTAAATGGTTCTTGTTTATTTGGAGATAATTGCTTAAATTCTTCTACGGTCGTTTCCAGACCATGAGTAATTTGAACTTTATGACCTTTAAAATAGCGATAAAGTTTGTTGCAATGATTTCCCGGGGAATAAATTAATTGCGTGGCATCCTGCAAATCAAACAATAAGTTCAGGACTGCCAAGGATTGCGGTCCTCTATCAGCTGCATCTCCGACAAAGGCGAGTTTGCGTCCATGTGGATGAACGAATCCCTCTTCAGTCGGTTGATAGCCTAATTTTTCAATCAATGCAGTCAGTTCTTCGTAACATCCATGGATATCTCCAACGATATCGTACAACAATTCGTTCACCTCATTATAAAAATAGTTTGCTATAACTTCAGTTTACCCCATACAATGGGGAATGTAGAATTGTAACGGGCAAAGAAAGGAGGGGGCATACATGACAGAGGAGCGTAAACATAACGAAGAAAACCAATTCGATGCTGAACAACTGCTAGCATTTTTGACTGACCAACAAGTAGATGAATTCAGAGATGAATTTTTAGCGCTTCATCCATATGATCAGGCACAATTTTTTGAAAAGGTGGGACCTGACAGCAGGCAAATTATCTATCAGTATCTCTCTCCGAAAGAAATGGCAGTAATTTTCCAGTCGATTGAACTCGATGACGATGAATATGAACCTTTTCTAAAAGAAATGGACAATACGTATGCGGCGGATATGTTATCCGAAATGTATGCCGATAATGCTGTAGACGTACTAAATGAGCTGGGCAAAGATCAAGTAGCCAGCTATTTGACTATCATGGATGATGAGTCGGCTAAGGAAATCAAAGACTTGCTCCATTATGAAGAATATACGGCCGGATCCATTATGACGACCGAATATGTAGCAATTCCCGAAAATTCAACATGTCGCTCTGCGATGACCATCTTGCGAAACGCTGCCCCTGAAGCTGAGACCATTTACTACCTTTTCGTCGTCAACGATGATCACCAGCTGACGGGAGTTGTTTCATTACGTGATTTAATTATTGCCGAAGAAGACACTCTTATACGTACGATTCGAAATGAACGTGTAGTAAGTGTGTCAGTCAGTGACGATCAGGAAGAAGTAGCAAGAATGATAAAAGACTATGATTTCCTGGCAGTGCCTGTAGTAGATTTTCAAAATCATTTACTTGGAATCATCACAGTTGATGATATTTTAGATGTACTCGAAGAAGAAGCGAATGATGATTACTCGAAATTGGCAGCCGTATCAGAGATGGATACATTTGATAAAGGGCCATTAACAGCAGCAAAAAAAAGGTTGCCATGGCTCATCATTTTATTGTTTTTGGGGATGCTCACTGCAAACTTGATGGGTATTTTTGAGGAAACACTAGACCAGGTTGCCATTTTAGCCGTTTTTATTCCGTTAATTGCAGGAATGGCAGGCAATAGTGGGACCCAAGCACTTGCTGTAGCCGTTCGGGGGATTGCAACAGGCGATATCGCCGAACAAAGCAAATTGAAATTGTTGATGCGTGAAGCGGGTACAGGCCTAATCACCGGTATTGTTTGTGCGGTATTTGGCGTGGGCATTGTGTTTTTCAGTCAACACGATTTATTGCTTGGACTGTTAGTCGGGGCAGCAATTTTCGGCTCCATTTTTGTTGCTACCTTATCGGGATCTTTCATTCCGTTACTCATTCACCGGATGAATATCGACCCCGCTGTGGCGTCTGGACCATTTATTACGACACTCAACGACATTATCAGCATTTTAATCTATTTAGGATTGGCTAGCATGTTTCTCACACAACTTTAGCTTAATGAAAATCAGAACCCCATTGATTTGGGGTTCTGGTTTTTTGTTATATGAAAAGCGCCTTCACAAACCCACTAGCTATTACTAGTGTCATATTCTTTTTGCACTTTCTTTTTTTGTGATGTATTATTAGTACCAGGTATTAATAAAGAATATTAATTAGGGGGATTTTTATATGTCTTTGTCATTGCAGGGGAAAACGTTTGTCATCATGGGTGTAGCAAATAAACGCAGTATCGCTTGGGGAATCGCACAGTCGTTGGATAAAGCTGGAGCGAATATCATTTTCACGTATGCGGGGGAACGATTCGAGAAACCCGTGCGTGATTTAGTAGCAACATTGGAAGGGAAACATGAAATTGTTCTTCCATGTGATGTAACAAATGACGAAGATGTGGAGAAATGTTTCGCAACAATTGGACAAGCAGTAGGAAAAGTAGATGGTTTAGCCCATTGTATCGCATTTGCTAAAACAGAAGAGTTAGCGGGGAACTTCTCAGATACTTCACGTGAAGGGTTTTTGCTTGCACATAATATAAGTGCTTTCTCATTAACGGTGGTAGCGAAAGCTGTTAAGCCATTAATGACAGAAGGCGGAAGTATTGTCACTTTAACTTATTTAGGCGGAGAAAAAGTGGTACCGAATTACAATATCATGGGTGTTGCCAAAGCATCGCTTGATATGTCAGTACGATACTTGGCAGCAGATCTTGGGAAATATAACATCCGTGTCAATGCCATTTCAGCTGGCCCAATCCGCACGTTGTCTGCTAAAGGTGTAAGTGATTTTAACAGTGTGTTGAAAGAGATCGAAGAACGTGCACCGCTTCGTCGCAATACTACACCTGAAGAAGTAGGGGATACGGCACTGTTCTTATTTAGTCAATTATCACGCGGGATTACAGGTGAAACCATTCATTGTGACAGCGGTTTTCACATATTGTAAACCTGCAGCATAAGCTATT
The DNA here is from genome assembly GCF_038632915.1 of Paenisporosarcina sp. FSL H8-0542. Lineage (NCBI taxonomy): Bacteria > Bacillati > Bacillota > Bacilli > Caryophanales > Caryophanaceae > Paenisporosarcina > Paenisporosarcina sp. FSL H8-0542. Next base: position 2,590,250 of record NZ_CP152050.1, on the reverse strand, counting down.
TCAAAAAGGGTGTGTGTATTCCATTGGAAAATGATCCGCTCCTTTTTGTCCAAGGTCCGCCGGTCTATAGGTATGTACGTAAGGTGTCTCGTTGGCAAGAAGAAAGTACTTCAATCTTCCCGGAGCCTGTTGTAAAAGCCCTCGAAACCAAAGTCGAAGCCGAAGTTGAAGCCAAAGTCGAAACCGTAATTGAAACCGATCCATTGATGTGGCAAAGATTGCGCTTTTTGACGTCAGATTTTGCAAAGTTTGTGTATAAGCCACTTTTTTTTCAATTAAAAGATGGTGAAAAAATTGGCGGAATCGTGGATGTGCTTTATCAAGATAGTGTCCAAATTAAATCAGCTGAAGATGAGATTATGGCATTTGAAATTAACGAAATTAAAGAGATTTGGTGGGGAGGAAAAATTCTCCCGATTCGAGTGTGAATAGTAGTGAAGAAAACATCCATTTTAACATAGTGGATGTTTTTTCTTTTTATCTGGAACTAGCCGAATTATTTTTGTCATTTTACACATTCTGTTGATAAAACAAAACTAAGCCCGACTCCTTTTGATAGGAAGTCGAGCTAATTAGACACTGCACGCTTGACGTGTTTATTTATTAGTCACAAACACCTAGAAATACGTCTGCTACACATTCAATGCCACAGAAGCAATTCAAGTCAACGGTAATACAGCTATTAGAAAGTCTGAAATCTCGAACTTTACAAATTTTTCTTAAATCCAATTTGTCACCACAGTCGTTTAAAAGATCTACTTCTTTATGATGATGATCCAAAGGTTCTAGTACACGAAGTGTTGCGCAGCAACCATCGAATATTTCTTCTACACGGAAGAATACAGAGAAGCAATCACAGTCTTTACGATCATTATCGCGGAAGAAAGCTTTGAACGGTGTACCGTCATCCGTCAAAAGCATGAATACGCGAGTATCAGCTTGGTGACGAGAAGGACTTACTAATCCACCAAGTGGCTCCAAGAAGCAATTTGTTGGACATACCGGACAGTCCATGTCCGTTGCTCGATCTTGAATGTCTTTGATTGCACGAACTACATCACAGATACATTGATCTTTCTTCTTGAAATGTCCAGAAGATGAAGATGACGATGACGATGATGATGATGATGATTCCAAGTTACGTCCACATCCCATTTTGTTTTCACCTCACTCTCTTTAAGAGTCTTTATACAATATGTAGATTGTGTTCGTTGGTCAGGGCGCGTAACCAATTTATACATAAATTTTTGGAAAAACATCATACTAGGATAAAAGGTGAATTGAAAATGAAAAAATTCGGATTGTTGATCTGTATATTATTGCTATTGGTGGGTTGTTCAAATGACCAACCGCAAGTATCCATTTATCATGTTGATGATGATCAGGAAGAAATTGAATCACTCAAGAAAATCTTCCAGGACAATGAAAAAATAAGCGAGGCTGCTGCCGTGTTCTTTGATCATCAGTTGGTTGTGTCCTTGCAAGTAGAACCAATGTCGAAATTCAGCAAAGAAAAAATTGCAAAATCAATTGAAAAAGAAGTGAAATCGCTTTTCCCTGATCATGATGTATTTGTATCTCCTGATTTGAAAATCACTTGGGAACTTAAGAAAATTATTGAAAAGAAACCGACAGAGGATGCTTTGAAAAAAGATTTAGATAAACTTCGAGCATTGGCAAAGGAGAATACGTAATGGATCCCAATTCATATCAACAAACAGTGGACGAGATGGCACCGAAGCGACCCGTTTTAAAGAACTGTCTGAAAGCATTTCTGACTGGCGGTATCATTTGTGCTGTCGGACAAGTCATTTCATTTTTCTACATGGCCTATTTTTCATTTACTGAGCGAACAGCGAGCAATCCTACCGTAGCCACGATGGTTTTTATTTCCATGTTATTAACAGGGTTCGGTATTTATAAAAAAATTGGCCAGTTTGGTGGTGCAGGTTCGGCAGTACCTGTAACAGGTTTTGGTAATGCCGTAATCTCTGCAGCAATTGAACATAAATCGGAAGGTTTTATTTTAGGAGTAGGAGTCAATATGTTTAAACTGGCAGGTCCAGTTATCGTCTATGGTACTTTCTCTGCCTTTGTCGTAGCGCTCATCAAAACCATACTCGTTAAGATGGGGGTGATCTCTTGGTAAGTAATTCGCGGACGTATCAGTTTGCTACAAAGCCAAGTATCGTTTCAACGGCAGTTGCTGTTGGTCCCCTAGAAAAAGAAAGTCCATTCCATCCTCATTTCGACCATGTCTACGATGATGAACGTCTTGGACAAGACACAAACGAAAAAGGGCATTCCCAGTTAATAGAGGATACTTGTAATTTGGCCATCATGAAAGGTGGATTTCAACTCCCGGATATCGATTTGTTTCTTGGAGGGGATTTAGTCAATCAAATGACACCAACCAATTTTGCGGCACGCCAGCTCGCTACTCCGTTTATGGGCATGTTTTCTGCTTGTGCAACAAGCATTTCTTCTCTAATTACAGCAAGTTTCTTTCTTGAAACCAAACAAATGGATCGGATCTTATTTGGTGCAGCCAGCCAGCATAACGCTGTTGAGAGACAATTTAGGTACCCAATTGAATACGGTGCACAAAAGCCTCCTACAGGCCAATGGACTGTAACTGGAGCAGGTTACGGAGTTCTTTCCCACAATCAAGTTGGTAAACCGTTCGTGCAGTCTGCCACAATTGGTCAAGTTATGGATTGTGAATGTACGGATCCACTTGATATGGGGAGTGCTATGGCACCGGCAGCCTTTGATACAATTCAGCGACATTTAGCTCAAAATAAAGGAACTTCTTATGATTTTGTCATGACTGGGGATCTTGGGAAGAATGGCTTTGCCATTTTACAGGAACTTATCAAAACAAGTGGAGTTTCTTCTTATCTTGTTGATAAATATCGTGATGCAGGATCGGAATTTTACGGAAATGACGATAAATTTTTATCTGGAGCCAGCGGAGCTGGTTGTTCTGCAACGGTCTATCTAGGACCAATTTATGCTGAATTATTAGCGAAACAATATAAGAAAATACTGCTGGTAGCCACTGGTGCTTTATTATCCCCACTTTCATTTCAACAGGGTGAAACGATCCCATGTATTGCGCATGCTGTTGAATTGTCGATGGAATGAGGTGACAATATGATCGTTTCAATCATTTTAGCATTTATCGCAGGTGGACTTATTTGTGTAGTGGGACAACTACTTTTTGATGTGGCGAAATTAACGCCAGCGCATACATTAAGTTTATTGGTAGTCATTGGTTCTGTTTTAGATGGGTTTGGCTTATATGAGCCTTTCATCGATTTTGCAGGAGCAGGAGCAACTATTCCCATTACTTCTTTTGGTAATTCACTTACTCATGGAGCTATGGCAGAGGCAGAAAAACATGGCTTTATCGGCGTATTAACCGGTATGTTCGAAGTGACAAGTTCAGGTATCAGTGCAGCCATAATATTCGGTGTGGTTGCAGCAATCATTTTCAAGTCCAAAGGTAAAGTGTCCTGAGGAAAATGCCCTCTTCCTTTAAACTCGTTCGCATATTCTAGTTCGAATGGAAAGGGAGGGAATCGTATGTGTGAGGGTTATAGTCCTTGCGGTGGTTATCCAAAAATGTATCCAGCTCGTGCTCCTTATCAAGGGTCAACATTTATCCTCATAGTTGTACTATTCATCCTATTAATCATCGTAGGGAGTAGTTTCATCAGATAGGAGGGGAACAAATGCAAGACTCATTTTTTAAGAAGATTGAGCAAAAAACTGGTGTATCGATGGATGAAGTTTTTACATTGGCCAATGCCATCCAGCACGCTGATTTTTCAGATGAACGCCAAGTGAAAAAAATTGTTCGAAGAGTGTCGAAAATTGCTGGAAAACAGATTTCAAGCGATTTCGAAGACCAAATTGTTCAATCAGTTGTTCAAAAAGGAAACAAGCTAAATCTTAATGAGATAGCAAACATGATGAACCAAAAAAACGAATAAAAAAAAGCACTTGTTCAGTTGAACAAGTGCTTTTATTATAGATTTTTTTCCATGGCACGATGGGGTATACCTGCATCCATAAATTCAGGCGAGGTAATTTGATAAGAGAGTTTTTCATAAAAAGGAACGGCATAAGACTGAGCATTTAGTTTAACTGTCGTTAAACTAGCTTCTCTCGCATAACTTTCCATCGTTTCCATCATCAAATTTCCTAAATGCTTGCCACGATATTGAGGCAAGATACAGACACGTTCAACTTTTGCGACACCTGGTTCAGGTTCTCGAATTCGGCCCGCACCTATAGGCATTTCATCGTCATACGCCACGAAATGAACAGCAGACTGATCATATTCATCCATCTCTAAATGTACTGGGACATCCTGTTCATCCACGAATACTTTTTGACGAACAAAAAATGCATCATCCAGCTCTTTTGGTATTTCCACTCGTTTGGCAGTAATCAAATCAATTTTCAGCTCCAGTCAAACGGAATGTTTCATAAACCGTCCAAGAGCCATCTTCAAGTTGATACAGCAAATGCAAGCGATCAATAGTTTCCTCGTGATCGACACCAATCATTTTCAATTGGCCATAAATATCGTCATGTTCACCTGATGACATTTTTTGTGCGATGGTAATATGAGGGACAAAGGCATATTCAGCTTTGCCACCCACTTCGTCAGAATGCAAATCTTCATGTAAATTAAGCAATTCTTCACTCGGTTCCACTTTGAAATAAATTGCATTCGTAACCGGTGAAAAGGAACTAACTTTAGTTGTGTGTATTTTGAAGGGGCTGTGACGTTTGACAACGTTGCTGATTTTTGTAGAAAGTTGTTCAATCTCAGTGTCACTAGCTTCGAATACGCCCTTGACCGTCATGTGGGGGGTGATGAGTGCATAATGTGGATCATAACGTTTGCGGTATGAGTTTGCCAAGTCTTGTAGTTTTTTAGATGGGAATGCAACGACTCCATATTTCATCCTAAAAACCTCCTTTTAGTTAAGTAAGTACATACTTATAGTATAGCAAATTTTCTGGATAAGGCTTCATTTGACGATCAATGTCCGAAATTCATTTTAATCGCACGTTTCAAATCCGGTTGCCAATGTTTCCAAGTATGCTCTCCTTCAAATTCGTCATAGAACAACGAAAATCCTTTGTCTTGCATCAATGAATTTAAAACCCTGTTAGGTTCAAGGAAGTTTTCAATCTCGCCATTGGTTAGCTTTACTGCATTTTCGCCAGTTCCAATGACATGATAAACCGAGAACGAATGCGGTGTCCGGACATTTTTAATTTTTTCCAATACATCTTCATTGACCATCGGGGAGTGTAAAAGAACTTTTCCAAATATATTGGGGTATTTGATAGCGGCAAGAAGGGAAGCAGTTGCTGCCAATGAGTCGCCGATTAGTGCTCGTCCCATTCCAATCTGATATGTAGGGTAGGTTAAATCCAAATAAGGAACAAGTTCATGTGCAAGAAAACGTAAGTACGCATCATGCTGATCCCCGGACGGATGGTATTTACGACGTCGATCTTCCACGTTTTTATACGGGACACCGACAATGATCATATTTTCAATTTCTTTGTTTTCGAGTAATTCGTCCGCAACACGGGAAATTCTTCCTAATTGGAAGTAATCTTTTCCGTCAGACGCAATTAAAACTGTATATTTATAAAGTGGTGAATAATTTGCTGGTATATAAATCAGCAGTTGCATATCTTCTTGTAAGGCGTCACTAAATAGCGTTACGTCTTGGATTGTACCTTTAGACAACGGTTTAACCTCCTCTAAATCTTGCTACAGAAATTGTACCATACTGAAGGTGGAAGGTATAATTATGAATAATGACAACAAGGATTGAAAGAAATGGAGATGGCACAATGGATAGGAATGGTTTGCGCGTACACTCTAAGCAAGTATTCGAAGCTACAAAAGAGGCTTTGCAGCGCCGAGGTGTATCAATTGAAGAAATAGCGAAAATTGTATACGAAATGCAAGTTGCATACAATGTAGGCCTTACATTGGAACATTGCATAGAATCGGTCGAAAGTGTTCTTAAAAAAAGAGAAATGCAACATGCCATTTTGGTTGGCATTGAGCTTGATGAATTGGCAGAGAAGAAAATGCTCTCTACGCCATTGCAACAGATTGTTGAAGCGGATGAAGGATTATTTGGAGTAGATGAAACGATTGCATTAGGTTCCGTTTTTACGTATGGAAGTATAGCGGTAACCACATTTGGTCATCTGGATAAGAATAAAATTGGGATTATCAAAAAACTGGATACAAAAATAGGTGAAGGCATACACACATTTTTGGACGATCTTGTTGCAAGTATCGCTGCATGTGCATCGTCAAGAATTGCACACCGTACACGGGACTTAGAAGAGCATAATGAGACATTTGCCGATATTAAACCAGAAGAGACAGCTCCAGAAACAAATATTGAAGGAACAACGACCTAATAAGAAAAAAGTAGTACCATCTTTTTAAGCTAGAGTTATAGAAAAACGTTGAAGGATTTTCGTCTTCAACGTTTTTTTGTTCTGATAAACACATGTTGAATCACCCTTATCCTTATAAAAACTTGAATATGATTTCATGTATATGGACAAGCTATTGATGAATAGAATAAATGTATCCATCAAAACAGCAGGAGGAGTTTAAATGGAAGAGCGACTCATTGAAAGCTTGGGACAATATTTCGTGTATCATAAAATTAGAGAACGATATGGTCTTACGTTTGAGCAATTTATTGAGAAGTGGGAACGTGGAGTTTGGAGAGCTTAGAGAATATGATGTAAAGCGTCATCTCAAATGGGATGATGCTTTTTTGTCACGTTTAAAAATTTTTGCGCATTACTTAATATTCATTTGGAGTGTTCAAAACATTGAAGTAATGTGCTGACATCTTTTTTTCTTTTTAATTTTTCCCAATCATATACACTATAATCCATGAATCATTTATTTTGTGAATATTTGGTTTTGATTATGGTAAAGATAAAAGTGTACCTAACTTACTTGAGGAGGAATTATTAATGAAAAAACTTGCAGCACTTTTCCTCGCTTTTATGATTGCTTTTTCATTTGCAGAATCAACTACTTACGCTACCCCTAATACAAATAACGATGTCGTGGATGACGTAAACGACGACGATGGTGATATGGAATGGGGTTGGCTAGGATTGTTAGGCTTGATTGGTTTAATGGGCCTAAAACGAAAAGATGATCTTCGCGATCGCCATGTGAAATAGCCTGTTCCCACGCATTTTAGTGGGTCTTTAATTTTTATCGTACAAAGGAGTTAAAGAAAGAAGCTCAAGTAGACTGAGCTTCTTTTTTGATTTGATTAATTCCGATTACATCTGACCTAGCCGATGTTCTACCGCTTGTACTACGTTATCAATAGACATTCCTGACATCGCAACAACCGGAAATTCAAATTCGTCATTATGACCTTCGTTAATCGCCCTTACAACACCCATATCGTAACCTGAAACATTCTCATCAGTGCTGAACATCTTCACAGTGTGACCTTTTTCTTCTAAAGCCTTTTTTACGTCTTCATAGGGTTTTTCTACTGCAATCTTTGCCAATTTTGTAATCCTCCTTTCATTAAATAAAACAACATCATTAATCTTCCCCAAAGTTGCTCCAATAACCGTAGCCAGAGAAGAATAAAAAAATAGCCTCTAAACAATATTGCAGATGTCATATGGCAGTTAATATCTTGCCTGTTCGAATATTATCCACGGTCCATGATTTTTGGCCTTTCTTAAAGAGATAATTATTCTTTTTTAACTTGCCCTCAAATAATATATAAATGCAGGTGACTTTAGCTTATGGACACTTATATCCTAAAGCAAAAAAGCCATCAAAAATAAAAAGTAATTCAAAAAATTAATGAGTAATATAAACTTGAGGGAAAGTTTAACAATGGTTTGATACGCAATTCTGTACATAAACAGGATGGTATTGCATAAACTATATTGACTGCGGAACTTAACCAGGTTGTCAGTCAAACCAAAAAAGCGTCTAGGCAATTGCCTGGACGTTTTCTTACTTTTAAAGGACTATGTACACTTTCGTAATTTTAAGCAGTTTAATCAGTTCTTTGTTCTCTTAATTGGTAGCATAATTAACAATATAATGAAGTTGATGTAGTAGGAATTTTTGAAGAATTAAAATAGCCCAACCACAGTTATTGTGGATGGGCTTTTATTTTGGCAATTTTTCTAGGATACTTTTTTCACTTGATTAACAATATTCTTTCAGATGACATTGTGTTAAAAGTATTTCAGAAGCGGAAGAGCATTTAAAACTTTAATGATATCTTAAGGGATCATAGTAATAAATGGAGAATGTTGTAACAAGATTAAAGAACTAGAAAAATTATTTAAGAGAAAGCAGACGGTCGATTAGTTTCAGATACAATGGAACGTATGCTATTAGCAATCAAAAATTGTGCGCTGTAATAAGTCGTCATAATAAGGATTCCTGAATACGGAATATCGGACACAAACATATTCCAGGACAAAATGGAATCGGAAATGACAAACAAAATACTTCCAACAATCGCCCATTTGTTGCCTGTCATAAATGCGGACCATGCCATCAAAGAAATGACGATGATATAAAACAAGACGGGTAATACTAATGAATCGTTGCCATCAAGAGTTAGAGCACTGATGATTTCTTTACCGAAAAAGTAACCGTATATCGCAATCGGTACGATGGTTGCAAAACGGATTTTTGAAAAGTTCCATCTACTCAAAAATCCCGCAAAATAAAACAGGTGTCCAATCAGAAAAGCGGATAAACCAACGACAAACCAGTAGACGAGAAAGCCGTCTCCGAGCATACAAAAAAATAGACCGATTAACAGAAGCCAATGTGTAAGCAATTTCTTAGCTGGCGCTTGTAAATAGGCAAAGTAAATAATCAGCCACATTGGAATTAATTTAAACAAGAGCTTAACAGCAAGTGTATCTTTAGGAATGATGAAAATGTAGAGAATGCTCATGAATAGAATGAGCACTGGCAACCAATATTTTTTAAGTGTCATGACTACCTCCAAGTGTAAATTAAGTAACTAGCAATTCTATCAAGTATTCAGTAATGTATTCTTCAAACAATCTACGATTTCCTCTTTTATATTATGCATACTATCTAAGTTTCGAACTCCATCTAGACATGATGAACGTAGTGTCACTGTATCCTCTTTAACCACGCCGGCTTGAATTCGCTTGGTAACCTCCATCAATAAATGATCGCCTACGGTATGTCCTAACGTGTCATTTATGTACTTAAAACGGTACAAATCGATAACATGATACCAATTTTATTTGCCTGATTAAGTGCTTGAGTGGGGTGATCATTTAATAAATGACGATTCACCAACCCTGTTAATTTCTACTTGTTTTGTTCCACAATCGCGGACGATTATGGAATATTTTTCTGCATTACCGTGCTGTAAAACCTTTCTATAAACTAATCTGCTTGCTTATATCTATTTAGTTTGCTAATATAACTAACGAACGTTCGTTAAATTTGAGGTGATATTATTGAAAAGCAATGAAATTAAGAAGGCAGCTCTAAAATATTTCACAATTCATGGTTATGAAGGAGCATCCCTTTCTCTAATAGCTGAAGAAGTCGGCATGAAAAAGCAATCCATTTATGCCCATTTTAAAGGAAAGGATGATCTTTTTCTGCAAGTTTTACGGGATGCGAAAGAGACGGAGCTATCTTCAAAACTTCAATATTTTAGTCAAGTTGATTCAGAAAACCCTGAAAAAGATTTATACGGATTTCTACAATTGGTCATCGATCTTTTCCAAAAAAATGAGCAGTTAAAGTTTTGGCTGCGTATGTCTTTTTTTCCGCCAGCCCATCTTGAAAAAGCAATTGAACAGGAAGTCATAGATATCGAGGAAAAGGTACAGATGATATTGGAAAGAAAATTTCAGGATTGGATCAATGTAAAAAAAATCTTCGGAGATGAGGCAATAACGCCTACCTATGCTTTCTTAGGAGTAGTCGATTCCATTCTGCTGGAGCTTGTTTACGGCAATAATGAGAAACGGCTGAAGGACAAATTAGCAGCCTCTTGGACAGTATTTTGGAGAGGTATTTCACATCAATGAGCCATACAGAAAAAAGGTGTTAAAACATGAAAAAACCAATTAAAAAACAAAAGATGGTATTAATTATTCTTTTAAGCAATATATTCATTGCATTTCTAGGAATTGGACTCATCATCCCCGTTATGCCGTCATTTATGAATATCATGGATTTATCAGGAAGTACGATGGGCTATCTTGTTGCCGTATTTGCGGTAGCGCAACTGCTTCTGTCACCATTCGCAGGTCGATGGGTTGACCGTTACGGTAGAAAGAAAATCATTATATTCGGCTTATTCCTTTTTGGTGTTTCAGAACTTATCTTTGGTGTAGGCACGAACGTATCGGTTCTTTATATATCAAGGTTTCTAGGGGGAATTAGTGCAGCCTTTATTATGCCTGGTGTTACTGCATATGTTGCAGATATTACATCAGTTCAGGAACGGGCAAAAGCAATGGGCTATATTTCTGCCGCCATTAGCACTGGCTTTATTATAGGACCTGGTATAGGTGGATTTATTGCAGAATATGGTGTTCGCTTGCCTTTCTTCTTTGCGGCAGCAATTGCTTTTTTAGCATGCATTTCATCGATGTTTATTTTAAAAGAGCCTCTAACAAAGGAACAGCTTTCGGAAATTTCTGCTAATACAAAGCAAACAAACTTTATTGGCGATTTAAAAAGATCACTTCATCCGCTTTACTTTATTGCATTTATCATTGTATTTGTACTCGCTTTCGGTTTATCAGCATATGAAACTGTTTTTAGTCTATTTTCTAATCATAAATTCGGCTTCACGCCTAAAGACCTTGCAGCTATTATTACAATAAGCTCAATCTTTGGAGTTGTTGTGCAAGTATTTATGTTTGGAAAAATGGTAGATATACTCGGAGAAAAGAAACTGATCCAATTATGTTTGATTGTAGGTGCAATATTGGCGGTGGCGTCCACCTTGGTCTCTAGCTTCTTGGCAGTACTGGTGGTAACTTGCTTCATCTTCCTCGCATTTGACTTGCTTCGTCCGGCAGTGACGACATTTTTATCAAAAGCTGGCGGGAAAGAGCAAGGATTTGTTGCAGGAATGAATTCAACCTATACGAGCTTAGGTAATATCGTAGGGCCAGCCATGGCCGGAATACTATTTGACGTAAACATCCACTATCCTTATCTATTCGCAGCTGTCATTATGGTCTTTGGCCTATGTATTACAGTCATGTGGAAAGAAAACGAATTGGCAGAAAGTTTAGCGAATTAATTAGAAAAGCACAATGGCCTTCGGAACAATAAAAGGCCAAGATTGTTCCTGTGATGATCATTCGAAGTAGCTTCCATGTGGAGCTAGAAAACTCTCTTACTCAAAAAGCCATACTCTTATCTTTGAACCTAAACTCCTTGTTCATATTGAACAAAGAGTTTAGGTTTTTAAATTTCCATTCTACTTTAATTAAAAAGCGCTATTCCTTAAATCCAATTTTTAAATATCAAATATCGCTTATTCCACAATCTGGTCCAATTATGAATGCTTACACTAGAAAATAAATAGATATATATGGACCGTTAAATTAATCTGTCTTATTCAACTAACGGGTGCTTTACTTCAATAAGCAGGTATATTTGGAAGGACGCCGAAATAGGTAACATAAAGAGATTAGATTGAATTGAAGAATATTTCTATGTGCATTTTTATCAAATGTTTAAAGAATAAACAGATGAAAAAAAGGAGGAAATGACATTTCAATTATTCGATTGAAGAGAATAAGTTTTCTGTTGCTTGTTTTAGTTTTATTACTCTTAGGATGTACAGAAGAAAAAGATAATGATGGAGATTGGAATCTAAGTCCTGCATTCAATGTCGATAATCTAACTTTGCATGGAACTGAAGGGGAATTTGGTGTTATTAAAGTAAATGGAGAAAGCAATGAACTTGAGTTTCCAGCAAAACAAGGAAGACTTTATGCAGTTTATTTCTTGAATAGTCTCGAAGAACTTAATGGGAAAAAATATAAAATGACGGCTACACATAAAGAAAATGGCGAATCTGTCTAGCTTCATGAAAAAAATATTGAAAAGGAACAGAATGGAGCGAAATTCGGATTTGACAAATTAGGGTTATGGAAAATTGATGTAACTATTGATGAAAAACCCTATACAAGTTTTGTTGTGGAAGCGAAATAAGGGATTGTGTTTTTCAACTAACGGATGCTTTACTTCAATAAGGAGTAAAGCCTTTTTCTTTTTAAACTAAAGGGGCAGGTACTCCAATAAGCAGAAATGGACTTTTGTTGATTTCATATGGAAATTTTTTGTAACTTATATTTGTTTCAAACGTATTAAAGTAAATGGAAAGTTTGTTCAATTTAAATAAGGGGTGTTCTGAAAATGACTGTATTTAAAAATAGGCATTTTACAGGTGGGTTATTGATTTTAGTTTTAGCTTTATTTGGATTCGCTTTTTTAACGATTTCATCTAGTTATTTCAATACTTCAGAAATAAATTTAGCTAGTACTCGCTGTTATGAAATTGGTGGAGAAGTCATATTAGAAATCCATAATAATTTCACAAGTGAATATTCTTTTGAGTGTAAAAAATAAAAGGCATTGTGTTTGAATAATTCCTCATTTCTTATTCGACTAACGGGTGTTTTAGTTAAAGATCATCGGGCTGTTTGTCAGCCCTTTTCTTATTGAACTAAAGGGACAGGTTAGTTCGAAAAGGATGTACTCTAATATTTAAATGAAAGGATTTTTCTAATTACACGTATCCAACCTTTTCACCAAAGCAATCGATACGTTTGCCGCTCAGGAAACAGTGAAGTTAAGTAATGGAATAGACGCTCAATGGGATGATCAAGGAGATGCTAAAGTAATTTCGTGGCACGATAGTGAAGAGAATGTGGACATCGGTTTAATGATACCTCCTCACAAGGGAGAGAAGAAAAACTATACACTTAAGGATTTTTTAAAAATGGCTAATTCAGTTAAATGAATATTACAGTATTTGTTGTCCAACTAACGGGGCGGATTAGTAAGCGTCCGTTCTCTTCATTCCACCAAAATGAATACTTTATATGATAAGATAAAATAATTTTTGAGAGGATTATATTGATGAAAATAATAAGAATTATATTAGGAATAATTGTTATTGCTTTATCCAGTTATAGTTTAATAAGTAGAAACTTTGAGTTGATGCCGTTTATGATGTTGTTCTTAGGTGCGTTTATGTTGGTAACAGGATTATTCGAACTTCAGAAAGACAGAAAGAGATTTGAAGGGTATATGTTCATTATTGTTTCTTTATTTATTTTCTTTGTTTCCATACAGGGTTTCTTATTGAACTAACTTAAAATTTCTTCTTCAACTAACGGGTACTTTAGTTGGAACTTGCTGCCGCCTTTACAGGTGGCTTTTTCTTATGGATGAAATGAAGTTCTCACCTCAAAGATCTACATCAGAGCTAAAAGACCATGAATAAATTCTTCTAACATCTAATCGAAAAAGTGGAGTGGTATTATGAAAAGCTTGGTTAGTTCAAGAAGGATTTCTTCTATTTTTAACGAATTACAAATAATACTAAAAGCTATCAAGATTAGGTGATATTAATAGAAGAGCAAATTAATTTTTATATGGACGATGAAACAAAAAGTATAATAACCAGGCTTCGGACAGCCGGTTGTGTATTCGCAGAAGATGAGGCACGGTTGTTTTTCTCTGAGGCAAGGACGCCGGCTGAATTTGCCACCATGGTGGAACGACGAATAAACGGCTTGCCCCTTGAATACGTCTTAGGGTGGGCTGAATTCTGCGGTATCCGGATAGCGGTGGACCCGGGAGTATTCGTACCCCGCCGTCGCACTGAGTTTTTAGTCCGCCAAGCAGCAGCTCTCGTAACACAAGGCGCCATTGTGGTTGACCTGTGCTGCGGCACAGGCGCGGTGGGTTTAGCGCTGGCCGTAGCTATGGAAGGAATCGAGTTGTACGCCGCTGACATTGATCCAGCCGCGGTGCGGTGCGCCCGCCGAAACGTAACTTCCGTCGGAGGGCACGTGTATGAAGGAGACCTCTATGAGCCGCTGCCAGCCACATTACGGGGCCGTGTCAACGTCCTGGTCGCAAACGCACCCTACGTCCCTACCGAAGCGATCGTGCTGTTACCCCAGGAGGCCCGCATACATGAGGCGCGGGTGGCACTCGACGGGGGTGCGGACGGGCTTGACGTCCAGCGGCGAGTAGCTGCTGAGGCAACACTCTGGCTTGCGCCGGGCGGTCATCTGCTGGTTGAGACTAGCGAGAGACAGGCACTGTTGACCGTCGAGATTTTTGCTCAAAACGGGCTAATAACACAGGTGGCATATTACGACGAACTTGACGCTACAGTCGTCATTGGAACCAGGCCCAACCTATGAACATGGAACTTCGCCAGGAGCAAGAACGAGTGGACAGCGTAATTGGTTAATCAGATGAACAATTTTTGTCATATGATTCGTCTTGGTATTGACCGATAAATGGGAGGGAAAGAAATGAAACGATATGTACTAGAGTTTCGTGAGATCGATAAAACGAAACAAACGGTGGTCGGCGGCAAAGGGATGAATTTGGGAGAATGTTCGAGGATTGAAGGAATACTTGTACCAAAGGGATTTTGTGTTACTACAGAGGCATATAAAAGAGTCATCGGAAAAAATGAGAAGCTTCATCAACTACTGGATAAATTGGCCGTTCTAAAAGTGGACGAACGGGAAAAAATTAGTTTGATTAGCAAGAAGATTCGTGAGCTGATTGAGGGAAGCGAAATCGAGAAGGAGATCGAAGAAGATGTCGATCGATGTCTCTTAACTTTTGGCTATGAGCAAGCTTATGCTGTGCGTTCCAGTGCCACGGCAGAAGATTTGCCATATGCCTCTTTTGCCGGCCAGCATGACACCTATTTAAATATCACCGGTAAAGAAGGCATTTTGCGGCACATCCGAAAATGCTGGGCTTCCCTATTTACGGATCGTGCAGTGGTTTACCGCATGCAAAACGGTTTTGACCACAACCAAGTGTATTTATCCGTTGTTGTCCAACAGATGGTGTTCCCACAGGCTTCTGGAATTTTATTTACTGCAGATCCCGTTACTTCCAATCGGAAGTTGCTATCAATCGATGCTAGTTTTGGGCTGGGTGAGGCACTTGTCTCTGGTTTGGTATCTGCGGATTGCTATAAGGTGCAAGAAGATAAAATCGTCGATAAGATGATAGCAACCAAAAAATTGGCTATCTATGGACTAAAAGAAGGCGGAACAGAGACACAGCAGATCGATCCTGATCAGCAAAAGACTCAAACACTTACTGAACAACAAATTTTACAACTAGCACGCACAGGAAGACAGATCGAAGCTTATTTTGGTTGCCCACAAGATATCGAATGGTGTTTGGTTGATGATACATTTTATATTGTCCAGAGCCGGCCAATCACTACTTTATTCCCGATTCCTGAAGCAAATGATCAAGAAAATCACGTTTACGTATCTGTCGGTCATCAACAAATGATGACCGACCCCTTGAAACCATTGGGAATGTCTATATTCCAGTTAACATCTTTTGGACCAAGGTTTAAAGCTGGTGGAAGGTTGTTTGTTGATATCACACATAAACTAGCTTCACCTGTTAGCAGAGAAATTTTATTAGATACCCTGGGACAATCCGATCCGCTCATAAAAGACGCACTTATTACCATAATAGAGCGAGGAGATTTTATAAAATCGTTACCAAATGATAAAAAAGAACTGAGTCCCAGTAAAAGCAATAAAGGTATGTCGTCTGCGGGTTTTCAAGCACAAATCGAAAACGATCCGACAATCGTTTCTGATTTGATTAAGAGTAGTCAAACATCGATAGAAGAGTTAAAACAAGTCATCCAAACGAAATCAGGATCCGATTTATTTGATTTTATTCTAGAAGATATCCAGCAATTAAAGAAGATTTTATTTGACCCACAAAGTTTGGGTGTGATTATGGCTGCTATGGATGCTTCATCATGGATTAATGCAAATATGAACAAGTGGTTAGGTGAAAAAAACGTAGCAGATACGCTTTCTCAATCTGTACCAAACAACATTACTTCGGAAATGGGTCTGGCGCTATTGGATGTCGCAGATGTGATTCGTCCTTATCCAGAAGTAATTGATTATTTGCAACTTGTAAAAGATGATACCTTTTTGGATGAACTGGTTAAGTTTAATGGTGGACAGGAAACCCAAGACGCTATCTATGATTATCTCAGCAAATACGGAATGCGATGTACCGGAGAAATCGATATTACTAAAACTCGTTGGAGCGAAAAACCAACTACACTTGTCCCCATGATTCTCAATAACATCAAAAACTTTGAGCCTAATGCTAGCAATCGGAAATTTGAGCAAGGGCGACAGGAAGCTTTGAAAAAAGAACAAGAGTTATTAGATCGATTGAAGCAATTACCGGATGGTGAACAAAAAGCCAAAGAAACAAAACGAATGATCGACCTAATCCGGAATTTCATCGGTTATAGGGAATATCCAAAATACGGCATGGTTAATCGCTACTTCTTTTATAAGCAGGCTTTACTGAAAGAAGCCGAACAACTCGTACAAGCCATCGTTATTCATGAAAAAGAAGATATATACTATCTCACTATTGAAGAACTTCACGAAGTCGTTCGCACAAATAAACTAGATTACCAGATCATCAGCGAACGAAAAGACGAGTACAAATTATATGAAAAACTAACTCCACCACGTGTTATTAAGTCTGATGGTGAAATCATTGTAGGTGAGTACAAACGAGAAAATCTCCCTGCCGAAGCTATTGTAGGTCTACCTGTTTCTTCCGGAGTTATAGAGGGACGAGCACGTGTCATCATAAACATGGAAGATGCTAATCTAGGAGATGGAGATATATTAGTCACCTCCTTTACTGACCCTAGCTGGACACCATTGTTTGTATCCATAAAAGGCCTAGTGACCGAAGTTGGAGGATTGATGACCCATGGAGCAGTTATCGCACGTGAATATGGCTTGCCAGCAATTGTCGGGGTGGAAAATGCTACCAATATGATAAAAGATGGGCAACGTATTCGAGTAAATGGAACAGAAGGGTATATAGAAATACTATAATTCATTACATTTAAATCATAAAAGAAGAGCATTCGAATTAGGAGAATCATTGACATCATGGTGCTTTGCGGTCAATGTTAAGAACCCTGCCACTAGGACATATAAGGAGCAGTAACTGAAGATCGATATTAATGTCTGTTAAGATTATCTTGAAATCGAGTCTTCTGTTAAAGGGCGCAATTGTAGAGCAACACAGGTAGAAAATGATCAATCTTTTTTATAAAAACCAATCTTAAATCTGCTAGATAGAATCCATTTTGATCAATCTTTTTTCAAAATGGATTTTTTTTCTTTACCGTAGAATACGGGTTAACACGATATTTTTAATCAACCTTTAGTTTAAAACTACATCAGGAGGTATCTGCAATTAATAAGTATGTAAGAGTGATTATAGGTTTAGTAGGTTGCATTATATTATTCGTTTTTGGATTGTATCGTTTAATAGTTGAGTACCCAAATTCAAATGCATTATTTGTTCCTATAACATTTACAGTCGGTGGGTTTATTGGTCTCATCGGCGGGATTATGGAACTTAGGAAAATGAATGGTTCTTAAAGTAACGGCATGTATTCCAAAGGGGAGATCTGAAGAACATTTAAAACAAATGCTTGATAATCACCGAGAGCAAACAATCAAAGAAGAGGATAATCCTGTTTAAAAATACAGAGACGAATGTTATTGAGCTAACGGGGCAGGTTAGTTGAACAACCAAGACAGAAGACATTCCTCTGTAATGTCTTCTGTCTAATAAATCATATTTTCTTTATTAGTAATATCATTTACAACATCACCTAGAGTTACACTCCCCAAAACCTTCTCCATGGCAAATTGAGCAGCTGAAAGTAAGGGTTCAATTGTATCTTGGATGTTTCTTCCTACTGGACATTCTGGATTTGGTTTGTCATGTACGCTAAACAACTCTTTATCCTGTACAACATTAACTGCCTTATAGATGTCAAGCAGTGTAATATCATTTAGTTTCTTTGCAAGTTTAGCTCCTGCGATACCAGGATGAACTTCTATTAATCCTGTTTTTTTTAGCATTCCTGTAATTTTTCTAATTAAAGCGGGATTCGTGTTTACGCTTGAAGCTAAAAACTCCGATGAGCATATCCCTTCCTTATTAAATTCAAGTAAAGCTAATATATGAATTCCAACAGAAAATCTACTACTGATGGACATGAATTATCACCTTCTTACAATGTAATTAGTTTAGTTACAGGTTAATTATACCTTAAAAATTAAAATAAGATAAACATTTAAATTGTTGACTTTTAATTCACTTGTAATTACAATGATTACAAGTAATCGATTTGGTTACAATTAATAAAACACTTAGGAGGATTTTAAAATGAAAATTGGAATTATTGGTGCAAGTGGTAAAGCTGGTAGGTTAATTTTAAAAGAAGCAGTAGAAAGAGGACATGAAGTTACTGCTCTTGTTAGAGATGCTTTGAAAATAAGAAACCAACAAATTAATGTAGTAGAAAAGAGTGTATTTGACTTAAATTCACAAGATGTTGAGAAGTTCGATGTTGTAGTAAACGCGTTTAATGCTGCTCCAGGACAAGAAGATCAACATGTTGAAGCTGGTAAAGTCCTAATTGAAGCACTTAAAAGTGCTCCACAGACAAGATTAGTAGTTGTTGGTGGGGCAGGAAGTTTATTTGTGGATGAGGCCAAAACATTAAGAAAGTTTAATACACCTGATTTTCCTGAAGCTTATCTTCAAACTGCTACAAACATGGGCAAAAATCTTGATGAACTACAAAGCACAATTGGTATTCAATGGACTTATATTAGCCCTGCAGGATTCTTTAATCCAGAGGGTAAACGTACTGGTTCTTATCAGAAAGGAAAAGATAATCTGATTCTGAATGCAAAAGGCGAAAGCTATATCAGCTATGCTGATTATGCGATTGCGTTGTTAGATGAAATTGAAAATCCACAGCACAAAAACGAACGTTTCACAGTCGTTGCCGAAACAGAATGAAATTTTCACAAATGATACCATTAGTGATTACGCTAATGGTATTTGTTCTATTTAAATACACCTCATGTACCGCTTTAACGCAAATAACCCACCATTCTTGAAACGCCAAAACTCTTTATGTATAAAGGTTTTGGGCGTTTTTTGTTTAGGTATTAAGGTTATAGAAAGAAGGATTACCAATTAACAGGGCAGGTTATTTAAAGAAGGTAGTTTTAGGTAGAACGTTGAATTTGTATTGGGTAATGATAGAACGAGAAGGGGTTTATGCTATTAAACTAAAGGAGCAGTGAGCAGTTTATGTATTTAAATAATTATGCCAAAGTAATTGTAAATATTGGGGTGACAGTTGAAAAGGGAGATTTAATTAAGATCAATTTTTCATCGGAACATTTGCCTTTAGTACGTGAAATCTCAAAAGAAGCCTATAAGAGTGGGGCGCAATTTGTCTCGCTTGATCTACGGGATTCGGAAATTGAAAACGATCGAGTGCATTATCTAAAAGACGAGTTTTTAGAGGTTTTCCCAAAATCAGTAGTTGAAAATGAATTGAATTATGCGAAGTCTGGCTATTCGACAATTACAATAGTTGCACCAACGTTTTCAGATGAGGATTCTGATTGGGGCGAAAGAGCTTCGATAGTCAATAAAGCAAAATCAATCGCTATGAGTCCACGTCGAACTTATGGTATGGAAAATCATAATAAATGGGTACTTGTCAATGCGCCAACGAAGGAATGGGCACTGCAAGTTTTTCCAGACCTCCCTGAAAATGAAGCGACCGAACTTTTATGGAAACATATATTGGACGCATCAAAATCGAATGAGCCTAATCCTGAATTAGCTTGGAAACAACATGATGATATCTTGAAAAGCATAGCTAAAAAGTTGAACAATTATAAGTTTTCTGCATTGCGATATGTTAGTGAAAAAACAGACTTAACTGTTTCGTTAGTCAAAAATCATGTTTGGTTAAGTGGATCAGAAACTACTAAAGACGGTAAGGAATTCATGTCTAATATTCCTGTTGAAGAAGTTTGGACAATGCCAAATAAGTTTCTTGCGAATGGGTATGTTACCACCACAAAACCAGTTATTTTAGCAGGACAAACTATTCGAAATTTAAAGATATTCTTTGAGAATGGGAAAGTTACAAGAATCGAACCAAAACACCAAGGCTTTCTTGATTTTCTTCAAACAGATGAGGGGGCTGGAATGCTTGGCGAAGTTGCACTTGTTTCAGCAAATTCGAGTATTGCTAAAACGGGGATTACTTTCAAAAGTACCTTATTTGATGAAAATGCCGCTTGTCATATTGCACTAGGTCAAGCATACATTGATAATATTTTGGATGGACATTTAAAAACTGAAGAAGAACTAACTGAGATAGGTATGAATAGATCAGCCGTTCATGAGGATATTATGATTGGTGATAGCTCCATGAGTGTATACGGATTATTAAACCAAGAAGAAATTCTAATAATGGAAAATGGTGCATGGAAAATCTAAGTTTTAGTCATTTAATTTTTTTAATCTCTTTAAAAGATATGTGTTTAAAGAGACTTCGATTGATATATTTTCATCTTCAACTAACTGGGCAGTTTAGTTGAAGATGATATGACGAGTTATTAGTATAGTTTTATTATGAACAATAATTAAGGAGAGTGGAAAATGAATAGTGAATCTTCATTGAAAGAACATTTATGTCACTTGGAAGAGAAGTTGTTAAAACCGGAAATTCGTTCATCCCAAACAGAGCTAAATAATTTACTTGCAGACAATTTTTTTGAAATTGGAAGTTCGGGTAAGATGTTGTACAAGGAGAATGGTATTGGGGAGAAGGGGATAGGTTTGGTAGAGATGACATTAAGTGATTTTGAAATACATCCATTATCGGAAGATATTGTTCTAACTACCTACCGTATATTTGACGAGATAAAAAACCAACATTCTTTGCGTAGTTCAATATGGAAATTAAAAAATGACAGGTGGCAAATGTCCTTTCACCAGGGTACCAAAACAAGTGATTCGCAATAATTTCAACTTCAACTAACGGGTGCTTTACTTCAATAAGGAGTGGAGCCTTTTTTTCTTATTGAACTAACGGAGCAGGTTAGTTAAAGAAGCATAACCATATTATTGGGGTTGTTTTTCCCATATACTGTATAATTGAATTAAGATATTATCGGTATCGGAATATTCAAATCTGGAGCAGTTTTAAAGATTTATTTTTTTGGGGGGAAAGGTTTGTTATATTTATCTTTATTTATTGGTATCGTTTTAATTGTCATTATAACTAAACTTACGCAAATTTTTAAATTATCAAGAATTTGGGAGTTGCTTGGTCAGATTAGTGCTTCACTTGTAATAATAATGGTCGGTAAACTTGATGTTAGTTATTTTAATCTAATTTATGGTAATCAAATCGAATTAGGATATTTGACGATTCCATTTTCTTTATTATTTATTGTAGGTTTTACAAATGTAATGAATATGGAAAAAGTGCAAAATTATTTAATATTATGGTTACCATGTGTTTCATTAATTTGTCTTTCTATATTGTCTTTCAACATGGGATATTCATTTGTTTCAATAACGGGGATTTGTGCTAGTTTAACGATTATGTTGATTCTGCTATACGGCTATTATTCGGGTAAAGTATTTGTAGGTAGAACACTTACTACATTAATAGGTTTTATAATTGCAGTACTTTCACTAGCCCTTAAAACAGTTTATATTCCTATATTTACGTTAGCACTACCATTCGCTCTATATTATTTAATTCAAAATAAATTTACGTCTGTACAATCAATTACAATTAGCTCTTTAATGGGTATTCTATTTAGCGTATTAATGTTTATAGTCCCTTTAAATATATTATGGTATCTTGTTGTTGGGTTAACGGTCATTTTGGTTATCACGCAATTGTCTCGTAGATATCGCTTTATTTAGAAAAAAATTTCGATTACCCAATCTTAAGGGGGCTTTATCATCAAAAAACTGAAGCCAATCTTCAACAAACCGGTGCTTTACTTCAAGAAGGAGTAAAGCATTTTTTGCGTTTTTTCTTATTGAACTAACGCAGCAGGTTAGTTCAATAAGGAAGATTAATTTCTAACATGCAAAACCCCTTCAAATAAGGTTGAAGGGGTTTTGTAATACTAATTTTTCTCGTTAATAACGAATAAAACACCAGTGAGAATTAGGATAGATCCTATCCAAAACGTTACACCTATGTTCTCGCCTAAAATAAGCCATCCAAGTAATGTTCCAACCACGGGTTGAAAGAAGAAAAATAACCCGCCATTTGAGGCGTTAAGCATTTGCAATCCACGATTCCAAAGTAAAAATCCAACTGCTGTTGAGATAACACCCAAATACAAAAGTCCTCCCCAAATAGTCGGGTGAGTCAATTCAGAGATATTAATTTCGTGTAACCGCGGCAAAACAAAAGGGGTCAATACAATTAGGGCAACCAATATAGAATAGGTCGTTACCACAATTTGTGAATAATCACTCGGCAACTTTTTTACAAGTACAGACATGAGTGCCCATGTTAAAGCAGCAATAAGAAGCCAAATCCCACCAAGTGTACTGGACATACTCATATTACCAATTCCAACAATGAGTAGTACTCCAATTGTTGCTAAACAAACGGAGATTCCCTTTTTTAATGTCAAACGTTCTTTAAGGATTAAGCGAGCAAAAATAACCATAAATGCTGGTGTTGAAGAAGTTATAATGGCTCCCATTTGTGCTGTGGATAGCATTGTACCAGTTTCCTGAGCAACAATTGAAATCGCATTACCAATGACCCCAATAGCTACGATTAATAAGAAATAACGTTTCTCAATTCGCCAGTTTTGTCGTGTTATGAAGCCGATAACGAGAAGTGCAACAATTGCCACTAAATATCGCATCCACACAAGTTCGAGTGGAGGTATCACAGATACCACAACTTTAACAACAACATACATACCGCCCCAAATACTGGATGCTAAAACTAAATATAATGAACCTAATAAGGTATTGTTTTTCATTTTTTGTACCCTCCGTCTTTTGTTTAGGTCGAAAATGCACCTAACGGAGAGATGTAGTCACCTTCACTCCATTAAGAGCAGAAGAGTACTACTGGTACATCGTTTTCAAATAATGGAGTCCAATACATATTGATTCACCTCTGTTCAAATCTAACTTCAAATATATGTGTATTATTATAGCAGAGAATATTAAGTATTTGGACGAAACACCCACACAAAGAATATGATGAACTCGCAAAAGAAGTTTTAGAAACAATCTAAATTAATGAATGCTCAACTAACGGGTGCTTTAGTTGAACATTTGGCTGCCTTTCATGGCAAAACGAGTGCGTTAATCCACCAAGGAGCAATAAACCGCTATCTTGTAATGCAAATTAGTTGTTTTATTACTTTTTATTAGCTATAGTGTATTACAAGTTACTTATTTTCTTTGTATCATTTAATGAAAGGCAGTGAGTTTATTGGCTACGTCCACCCAAATGTTGAAAGGAATCTTGGAAGGTTGTTTGTTGGCGATTATCAAACGCGGAGAGACGTATGGATATGAAATGATTGAGAAATTAGAAGATTTTGGTTTCAATATGGTCAGTGAAGGGAGTATTTATCCTGTTTTAATGAGGATGCAGAAAGAAAATCTGGTCACAACAGTAATGAAAGCTTCACCAAATGGACCGAACCGAAAATACTATACAATCACCGAAGCAGGGCAAGATGAACTAGCTGATTACCATGCAAGGTGGAAAGAACTTTCTCAGGCAGTGCATGCTTTATTTGATAATGACATAAACAAAGGAGTGGAATAAATGCTAACAACAAAAAGTGTGAATTTCATTGATAACCTTCGAATGTACTTACTCACTTCAGGGAAAAATGAAAACGAAGTGAAAGAAGTAACAGAAGAATTGCGTGATCATTTAATTGAATCTGAAAAGCGTGGAAAGAGTATAGATGAAATAGTCGGGGGTACTCCTGAAGCTTATATGGACTCCATCAAGCTTGAGATGAAAACAGATTATATAAGTATTGTGAAAAACATTCCGATATACTTTTTAGGGATTATTGCTTATTTTATTATGGGACCGGCAATTAGGGGTGAATTTGAATTGAACATTGTTCAATTAATTGGGTTTCCAATAATTTCAGTAATTGGACTACTCATTTATGTTTTTTTGCTCCAAAAAGCTGGGAAAAATCAATATTCATCAAAGAAACTCTTCTTTATTGGAATCATTGCCAGTTCAAGTGTTACTGCATTATTCATCCTTCTTTTGTTAGGAAGTAACTTTCTAGTAGAACCGTTCTACAAAGCTAGCCCTATAGTAACCTTGGGCATTATAGTAATTTGCGTAGCAGTTTTTATCTTATTAGCCTTTTGGGGTAAGACTTTTTCAGCCATTTGGATACCAACGTTATTGTTCATACCTGATTATTTTTACCGTTTTTCAAATTTAAAGGACGAAACAATATTGATTATCGCTGCTGCATCGTTTGTTCTTATTTTCATTTTCATGATGTTGAACTTATTAATTAGTGATCGATTAATAAAGGCAAAAGTTATGAGATAAAGGAAGTAAATAGCTAATATTAATTGTCGCGTATCTGAGCAACACATTCTCTAGACAATTATAAAAACGCTAGTAATGTTATGTGTTTCTAATACAAATAAATCAGGGTGCGATTACCTGCGGGGGTTATTTCAACCCAGCATGCATGCTTCATACACTCACTTCCGAAAGGCTCGGTTAAAGACGCGTGTTGATTTTCCTCTCTAATTAACCTTCCCCGTTATTAGTACGCTCCTTATTGAACTAACGGGTCAGGTTAGTTCAATAAGGAATTAGTTACCAATACATAAGTTCTGATATTTTGAGACAATCAAACAGTATCTAGACTTTAAAGGTAAGGGGTAAAAGATGAAGAAATATATGTCGTTAAACTTAATTTTGTTTACTGCTTTTTTGACAGGAACCATACTTACGATATTTATAATATATAAGGATATTGATACTTCGCTATCTCTTAAATTTATTATAGGATATGTAATTTATCTTCTTCTATATGGTTTGTTCTTCATCTTTTTAGTTATTGCGAATACAAGGAAATTAAATTGTATTCAAATAAGAAAAAGGTTTTTTACGTTTATTATTTGGTTTATTTCTTTAAGTGCATTGCACTATCTTCTTTCTTATTTTTTCAGACGTTCGGAAATGGATGTTTGGGATTTAGGTACTCCTTTGGGTGTATCAATTGGATTGGCATTTTCTGATTTAATGTATTGGAAAAAGAAAGTAAATGAAAAATAGTGATCCTTAATGAACTAATGGGTGCTTTAGTTGAATAAGGACCACTAAAAAAAGCTCAAACTTTTTTATAAAAAACGAAATAACTAATAACAAATTAAGAAGCCATTTTCAATCTTTTTTCAAAATGGCTTCTTTTTGTCTGTCGTAAAATATTGGTTTGCGAAATGACCCTAGGAAGGGGAGTGAACACTATTCGTCATTTTACTCTTCGGGTATTGTTTTAGCTAAAATAATACCCTTGGTTAACTCCTGAATATTATTACCCGAGATGGCAATGGTCCACCTGATAATATTGAGTTTGATACTATCTCCAATCTATCAATGGGATAGCTTGGAGATATAGATTGAAAAAAAGTTAAGGATGTGTTTTTAAATGGGATTGTTTTTTGAGAAGAGAAAATATAAAAGCACAAAACCTTTTATATTCATTAATGTCCTGATGGTAATGTTAATTGGATTTGTTTTGTTAATGGGAATCATCAATAATTTTGAAGGCTTTTATGTTCGTCTAACATTCATTTTAGTAGGAGTGAGTTTCATTATCGAAGGATTAGAAACTTATTTGCATAAAGAAAAAAGTTGGGTCTATCTTTCAAGCTTTGGAATAGGCGTTCTGTTTATTGTCTTACAGTTCTAATATTCATACTGGGGCTAACAAGCTACTAAACTCATTTTACTTTTACTTTGCATGCTCATCTTTGGACAATAATTATGAAGAGAGTGGACTATATAGCTAAAAGAATTCAAGCAGATATAATCAGTGATTAAGCTCTGGAATAATGGTTGACTCAACAGATATTAGCGTCATGCTTACAATTGAAATGGAGTGATACATCTGGGAAGCTTTAAAGATTTTCTGCCACGACATAAAACTGATGATGAAAGAGTTGAAATGATTAAAAAAATGGATAGAGCTCAAGTATTACCATTGTTGCCTAGCCTTCTCGAATGGATCCAAGATATGAATTGGCCAGTGGCACGAGGCGTATTGGAACTACTATTGACCTTCCCAGAAGAAATTGTTCCCCATGTGCAAAATGTATTAACATTATCAGATGATGATAGTTGGAAGTATTTTATATTAAATCATTTAGTCAACTACTTGCCTATAGAGTCTAGAATGCAATTTAAAGAGTATCTAACCAGAGTTGCCGAGGCACCTACAGAAAGTGAACTGTACGAAGAACTTAATGAAATCGCTAAAGAGATTTTAGATACAATCTGAATCTACTAATTTATGATTTTTACATAGATATTGGATTAAAACTCGAAAAATACTTATGGAGAAGAGGACATTGTAAGAATGGAATACAAAAAACTAGTCTATCAAGCATGTATTAAACAACACAAAGAAGGGGATTTTGGTATATATTTTCCTAATCTATTTCCTGAAGATGGCTGGGAATATCCATTAGCAGTAGGAACAACCAGACTTGAAGCGATAAAAGAAGCCCAAAAGCAACTTGCCTTTTCTTTAGCTGGGATCTTATATGACAATGAAGACCTTCCAAAGCCATTACCTATTCAAAGCAAAGACCTACTAGAAGGGATGGAAATAATTGATATAGAAACTGCTACTAGTCTTGATTCTGAAGAAATAAAGGAGCATTTGAAAGGGCGCCATTGGCATATTAGCTATTACTTTGAAGACAATGAAGATGAGGGTATCGAGGCAATTGGATATAAAAATGACCAGGGAGAGTGGGATATATACTTCGATGATTATTCAGAGGACGAGAAAACCCTATTTTTTGATTCCTCTTATAAAAAAAATAAAGAGTGGCCATATAATATAATCCTATTTTCTGTTCATTTACGTTCCGAAGCACAGGAGAAATTTAATCACTTTGTTGAAAATGTAATTTTAAAACGACGTACTTCTATTGAGTGGTTGGAGAGGGAAAAAGATCGATTAGAATCTGAAGCGAATTTTAATAAAGCTCTTAATGACTTAATTGATGAAAAAGTGAAAATTAGAGAGATTAGTGAAAATGAAGCTGCTTTAATGAAAAATGAAATCACCACTAATGTAGATAACTAATTCCAGTTAACTTAAATTGCGTAGTGTAACCGTAGATTTTCCGGAATTCTGTTAAGTATTCTAATTAAACATAGTTAAAAAGAGAACAAAGGATAATTTGCCAATGCTAAATGAAACTTTTTTAAATATAGTTGTACATATGATGGACTCATCGCGAAAATGGTGGTGAAAAAAGGTTATGGAATTGTTAAGAGTGTTTTTTGGTCTAATCGCAATTTGTTTAGGTATTTATTTACTAATACAACTATTTAAGTTCAAGAAAGAATTTGATAAAGCAAAAAATAAGCAAGAGAACTTTCTACAAAAATGGGAGAGGGATTTCTCGAGGTATATTATGTTAGCAGTTGCTATGGTAATCTGTGGTTTAACTGCTACAGTGTTGAGTTGGTTTTAGATGAACGCTTGAATATTGAACACAACAAAAGGACCTTTCATTAGGTCCTTATTAAATATCATTAAAAGAGACGGAAAAAGATCTTACCTTTTCCGTCTCTTTGATAATTATATATATGGAAAATTTATTTAAAGTTGGAGCTTTTATTCGTTTCAAACGTATTAAAGTAAAGGGGCAGGTTAGTTGAACAGTGTTGTATAACTTGTGTTCAACAATCGGGGTATGAGGGGTGAAATTATTGGCTACACAAAAGAAGAGTAAATGGTCACTTGCTTTCAGTATTATAGGAGTAATTGCATTTGGAGTTAGCTATTTTATATCTAAAAATCCGACTTTTATAGAAAAAATCGTTATTGGGATACTTTTTATCTTTGGAATTATACTTATGGTAGGCGGTATTATCTCGGGCATTTGTGCCTTTAAGACAAAGGAGAAGGGAATTCTCAAATATATAGGATTTTTAGTAATAATTCTTCTTGTTATTGGATTAGCTTTACCACTGTTGCTTATGGTTTTATTTGGATTTGGGGGATAATTTGTATACGGTGATTCTGCAAACGGGCGCGAATGTTTAAGAAGTGTCTCTGTTCTTATTCAACTAACGGATGCTTTAGTTGAATAAGGACAACTAAAGACTATAGTTAGGTTTTCCAACGATCGTCTTTTTGCTTCGATGTCAAAAAACTCACCATGCAGTAACGCTGTTTCCTTGATTGATACATTTTATGGGCAGTATAAGCATAATCTCTCCTGTAAACCTTCCAAGACTTCTTCTGGCACTTCCCTGACCTTGATATCCCCACCTAGGAAAAGTAGCCAATTTGTTATTTCGGTCACTTCTTCGGGCTTATTAACATTGATAAAAGTCTTTAGAATGGCTGTGGTTTGGTAAGGATTCGTATAGGAAATTGAAACTTTTAAAGGATGGTATTTTTTGAACTGGGCAATCGCTTTTGGACCAAGTTCAAGGACAAGGTTGATTACTTCTTCCTGCTTACTTAGTTTTTCTAAAATCTTTTTCTTACTTAATCTTTTTTTCGTCGGGTAAGGTTTGACATTGGTGAGATGCTCGACAGGAAAAATCTGCTTCTTTTCTTCCTTTAAGTCAAAGCCTTCAATCAGCCAAAGGCTTTTTTCATGATAAAGGTGCAAGAGATAAATTGGATAAGACTTTATTACCTTCTCTTCTTTGATGGTAATCAATAAATAGCTATCCAAAAGAAGGATTTGGATGAGTTTTTCTAACATGGGATGGGGGAGGTCTGAAAGATCAAGTAGGTCGGGATTATTGGGGTTGGTCCCTTCAAAAAGCAAGATTTGATTTAAAAGAACAAGGTCATTTTGCTGGTTTTCTGAGATGAGGCCTAGTAATTTTTCAGCTAAAGACTGACGACTCTTTAGATAGGGAAGTTGTTGATTTCTTGTGGCCATAAAGGCAATAAAAAGAGCTTTGACCTCATTATCGGTAAAGCGAACAGCGGGCAGGACAGAGTTGTGCATGACAAAATAACCCCCATCCCTTCCAACTTCAGCGACAAGTGGCATCCCCATGGCCTCAATTTCTCTGATATCTCTAATAGCTGTCGAACGAGAGATGTTAAATTCTCGCATGATTTCAGAAATTGTAAAGTGGGCGCGGTTGTTGATATACCGCATAATGATATTAATCCGTTCAACTTTTTTCATCGTGACTCCTAAACAGTATCATTTTTTGACATGATTTAAGGCTATCATAAACCTATCAAGTGAAGAAGACAATTCATTTGATAAATATAAAAAAGAGGAAGGTTTTGAATATGGCAGATTATACCTTAGAAGAAAAAGACAGCTTTACCGTTTTAGGTTTTGGAACTGAGCTTAAGAGCGATTACACAGACTTTGCTGGCATAAACAAGGAAAAGTCAGACTTTTGGCAAGCCTTCAGCCAAGATGGAAGGCTTGACTCTTTAAAAGCCATAGCCACAAATGACTACATTTTTGCCGTGAACGAAGCAGTGAATAACAAGATGATGCATTATGCTGGCGTCATGACAGAGGCATCGGCACCAGAAGAAGCCAGAGTAATCCAATTTCCTAAAGGGGAATACCTAGTTGTTAATGGGGAAGGTAAGACGGCTGATGAATTGAATAATAAGCTTGTTGGCCTTGCCTTCGGTCAAGTCTTGCCAGAAGCAAAGAATTTTGCCTATGTTGGTGGGCCAAATGCAACGGTTGAGATGGGGCAGCGAAACGGCTTAGTTTTTGGTGAAATGTGGATTCCTGTTGTTAGGAAATAAAAAGATAAAAGGAGAGATGGAAATGTCCTATATCGTTGATTTTAAAAATGTGTCTACGGTTGGTTTAGAATCTTCACCTGTAGTAGAGGCGCTTGCTGGTTTACGTGCTAATGAAGCCCGTTACTTTATGAACAAATACAAGCATGAATTTACGGTTGTACCAGCTAGCGAAGGCCAGGAGACCCTTGATTATGTGAACCGAATTTTGAAAGAAGATCGTGATATTGAGTTTGCGGCCCAACCTTTAGAAACGTCGCGTTTTCAACTGGAAAATATCAAATTTGCTTACGTCATTTATGAGGATGGTCTTGTGGTCAACGTCATGTATACGGTTGATGGCCCTAGGAAGCGGGCCGTTGGTTTTAAGCTTTCTGAGGGGATGGAGGTACCAAACGAGTTAGAAGGGAAGTTTAAGTTTGCTAGGCAGAAGTCTAAACTAGCTGGAACAATTCGGGGCTCGTTTTTTGTAATTAAAGGAGAATATTGAAGTATGCAAAAGCGGAAGTCCTTGTTACTCCATTAAAGGGCGCGATTGTGGAACAACACAGACAGAAAAAGATCAAACTTTTTTATAAAACCAGACTTAAATCTGCTGAAAAAGAATCCATTTTGAACAATTTCTTTCAAAATGGATTCTTTTAATTTATTGTAAAATATGGGTTTTAGTGGTACTTTTTAATCAAACTTTATTCCAAAGCAACAAGAAGACTTTCTACGAAGATAATTGGATATTTTTGTTTAAAATATAATAGAAATTGCGAAGGGAAGTTCTTAAGTTACGCAGCAAGTTAGGAAAGTAATTCACAAAAAGGGGGTGTATTAAAAAATTGGATTTATTACTTTGGATAACTGTTGGTTTCATCATAATCGGATTTATTGTTCTCGCTTCTATGAAAAAAAATATGGATAGTAAGCTCACTTTTATAATAAGAAATATGGAAAGTAAGAAAAGTTCAACTAAATCCATAGTTTGGTGGATAGTGGGAACCACAGTTTGGGGTGGAGCGAGTCTCATTCTTATTGGGTGGTGGTTTAGTGGGATTTGGTAATTTTTTGGCAATGGATTTAGAGGGAGGTAGTTCATTTTTGTGAAGAAATGTACGTAAACAAACGGAGGCTTTACTTCAATAAGGGGTAAAGCCTTTTTATTATTCAACTAACGGGGCAGGTTAGTTTAAGAAGGTTTTTATTCACAAGGTATAGAATGAAAGGAATATAAATAAAAATTCAGAGGTGACGATTGAAAATGGAAAGGAGTCTGTTTTGATGTCAGAAGATAAAAAACATATACAAAAAAAGGTACAGGCTAAATATAGGAGTATTAAACAAAAATACAGCGAAGATAAAAATTTCGATAAAAAAGAGTTTACTATTCTCGCTATAATCGTATTATTAATTTTCTTGTTGGATGCTATTTTTCCATCCTTTTAGAAAAGTGCGTTTTCCCCTAACAGGTGCATAGATTAAAGCATTTATTATTTAACTAACGGGGCAGTTTAGTTCAATAATAAGACCTGAGATTATGCTGGAATTTTTTATATTAATGAAAAATAAATTTCTAAGGGGACTTACATATGAGTGGAATTGCGAAAACTCCTGAACCACCTTATTACGCAGTGATTTTTTCTTCACAAAGAACTGAAGGAGATAATGGTTACGGCAGAATGGCGGATAAAATGGTGGAATTAGCTTCTCAGCAGAATGGATTTTTAGGTGTCGAAGATGCACGGGATGAAGGACTAGGAATTACTGTTTCGTATTGGGATTCTTTACAATCCATAAAAGAATGGAAGGAAATTTCAGCCCATAGAGTAGCACAAAATAAAGGGAAATCTGAATGGTATAAAAACTTTTCTCTCAGAGTTTGTAAAGTAGAGAGACATAACTTTTTTGGAATTTGACAATGTTATTTATTCAACTATCGGGTGCTTTAGTTAAAGATTATCGGGCTGCTTAAGCAGCTCTTTTTCTTATTCAACTAACGAGGCAGGACACTTTAAAAAGGATTACTGCAATTTCGTTTCAAGTGAATAGGAGTTGGGAGGGTTTTAGGTGATTAATGTGGTGATTAGAAGGCCAAGTATTGAGGACATTAAACAGTTAAATGAATTTTTTAGAATTGTTATTATTGATACGTTTAATAAGGAAGGTATAGTGGAGAAGTCGGATGATATTAATGATGAAATTAAAGTTAAGAAAAAATACTTAGAAAGTGATTTTGAAAGCAATGGTGAAAAAAGATATTTTTTGATTGCTTTAGATGGTGATAAAATTATTGGTTCAATTGAATACGGCCCAGCAAGCGATCTCATTAGTGATTGTACAAACAATACTTTCAAAGAGCTAATTGAAATAGGTACGGTATTTGTTCTTCCTGACTACCAGAGGATTGGGGTAGGGAATTTGCTATTAAATAAAATGTATTTTACTTTACAGAATAAAGGCATAGAAGAATTTTGTTTAGATAGTGGATATACTAGTGCACAAAAAATATGGAAAAAGAAGTTTGGAGAACCTGATTACTTGTTAAAGGATTATTGGGACGAGGGGTATGATCATATGATTTGGAGAGTCAAGGTTAGCGAACGGGTTTAGAATGAGAAGTAAAGAAGCATAAGTGCTTAATCAACTAATGGTGCTTGAGTTTAAGATCAATGAGCAGCTAATTAGCTCACCAGAAGGTTGCTGAAGCCATGACAAAATGGACTATTTATTTTTTGAGATCGTAAACTTTTATTCGGTATCTTTACCTAATCTTTATTTCGTCAGGCTATACTTTTTTGAAACAGAATTAAAAATTAAATTTATTGAAACTCAAATATTGAAAGAAGTTAGTACATTACCATTGGTAAACAATTAAATAACAATGGTAAAGTTGCAACATTTTTCTTATTTCCAGTTTTTTCTCTTTTAAATCTACTCCCGTTCTTAATAGGAACGATTTATTCATTTAAGTAATGGAGTAATCGAAGAGTTATTGGATAGAATCTAAGAATAAGGAGCATTGAAAGAGAGTGTGAATTGATAATGCAGTACAAAATTTTAATAGTAGAAGATGAGACTATTTTACGTGAAATTGTGAAAGATTATTTCCTAAACGAGGGTTATGAGGTGGTTGAAGCCATTGACGGTGAACAAGCATTAGAATCATTTCAAAAACATGCTTTTCATCTAATTATTCTTGATATCATGTTGCCAAAAGTAGATGGATGGACTGTTTGTAGAAGAATCCGTAAGGGATCAAATGTTCCAATCATCATGTTAACTGCACGTATTGATGAGGATGATACATTACTTGGGTTTGAGCTAGGTGCTGATGATTATGTCACAAAGCCATATAGTCCACCAATTTTATTAGCAAGAGTCAAACGTTTACTTGAAAGTCGATATCGATTGAATGAAGGATCAATAGATACTTTAACTAAAAATGGTATTACAGTAGATTTTTCTTCAAGGTTAGTAAAGGTAGAAGGAGTAAATATTAATTTAACACATACCGAATTTGAAATCTTAACATATTTAATGCAAAATCAAGGAATCGTGATTACAAGAGAACAACTCTTATATAAGATTTGGGGACATGACTACTTTGGTGATGATCGAACGATCAATACACATATTCGTAATTTACGAGCGAAATTAGGAAGCAAATCAAAACTGATTTCAACGATTATTCGAACAGGATATAAGTTTGAGGAGAGTTTATGAAATTCGGTATTGTTTTAAAATTATTTTTATTAACAACAACGTTATGTTTGTTAATTACAGGTACAATTTATATTGGTCAGACCATCTTCTTTAAGCAATACTATGAAAATCAGAAAGTAAATGATTTGAAATCAAGTATCAAATCATTTGAGAAACAATACTTAAAAAGTAATGGAAATGTGCAATCCATCCAGCAATTAGAGCAAGATTTTTATCGTACTCACAATACATGGATAACCACATTGGATCAAAATGGAAATATTATATCTTCAAATGATTATTATGCAGAAATTAAAATAAGTGACGCTAAAAATTCAAATCAATTCGTAACGATTCCACTGTATCATTTATTAAAAGGAGAAGATGTTTATAAAGATACTCCAACCATTATAATAGGAGAGGAAGTGGATCTTTATACGATTGAAAAAAATAATATAATAATCCCGTTTTATCTATATTTGGCACAGAATGATTCATATTTGGTAAATCAATTTATTTGGACAAAACTTGATAAGGAATTCCAAATGGATCATCATAAAGAATTTAATCTGCAAGATAAAATAGCATTAACAATTAAATATCAATCTCAATATCATTCTAATTTTCAAATCAGTCAATCAAAAGGAATCATACAGAATGTACGATTTCCTGATCAAAATGATGTTTCCAGTATCATCTATAGTAATAGCTTATTTATGGAGCGTATTAGTGAATTCCAAACAGATTTATTGTTTAATGAAGAAAATCATTTCACAACGATCAAAACGCTTGATTATGAGCAAAATGGAATAAAATATAAGCTATTCATTGATCCGGTTAAAGAAAAAAATGGGAACATCAGTTATATCTTTTCAATGGCTTCCTTACAACCTGTAGATGAAGCTGCACAAATGGTCAACGATTATTTTATATATTTGATAGCTTTTGTGTTACTACTAACTATTTTGGCTTCTTTTTACTATTCAATCAAAATTGCAAGACCATTATTAAAAATCAACAATTCAACTAGAAAAATTGCAGGCTTAGATTTTTCAGAACGAATTGAATATTACTCTAAAGATGAAATAGGCGATTTATCTCAGAATATAAATTTACTATCGGATACACTACATTCGCACATTACTCAGCTACAGCAAGACATTGAAAAAGAAAAACAGTTAGAGAATACTAGAAAAGAATTTATCTCAAGTGTCTCACATGAATTGAAGACCCCACTAAGTATTATGAAAAGTTGTATTTCGATCCTGAGAGACGGTGTTGCTAGTCATAAGAAGGATTACTACTTTGAAGCGATGGAAAAAGAAGTCGACAAGATGGATCGTTTAATTATTGATATGCTTGAACTAGCAAAGTACGAGTCCGGAACGTACAGAATGAAAATGGAATCTTTTTATTTAGACAAAGTAATTGAGCATATTTGTCATGAATTACATTTAGAAATAGAGAAAAAGCAATTAACCATTCATAAAGAATTGAATTCAATAAAAGTTTTAGCAAATCAACATCTTATCGAACAAGTCATTACGAACTACATTACAAATGCAATCCGTTATACGCCTTTGAATGAGCATATCTATATTTCGACCATCGTAGAGAATGAGCAGGTAAAAGTTTGCGTGGAAAATAAAGGGTCGCATATTCCAGTTGACCAATTAGAAAAGGTTTGGGAACGATTCTATCGAGGTGATACGTCTAGACAACGATCAGAAGGTAGTACTGGATTAGGCCTTGCCATTTCGAAAAATATATTAAATCTACATGGTGTGAAGTGTGGTGTCATGAATACTTCAGATGGAGTACTATTCTACTTTTATTTAAATATGAATCTTTGAAATGTACTGTATTTAAACATCACGTTACCATCCAATCTTTCATTTGAAGTAGATGACTGTTATTAAATGTGGTATGAAAGAAAGAGCGTCCTCCTAGCGAACTGCTATGAGACAGGGATCAAATCTCACCCATGTTTTGATTTGTGTTTATTTGGTTTTATAGGTACTCAGTTATCTTAATTCACTTGCTCTTTTTAACTTCTGCTGGATAACTTACTATTGTATCCATATAAAAACACCTCCAAGTTGTCTTTAGGTATTACATACCTGTTTTTCAACTTAAGGTGTTTTTATTTGTCTCAAACTATGGGGTCAGTTCCCAGTCAAAAAGAGGAGGCTTTCTTGTTTTACTTAAGATTTTAATATTCGAATTTTCTTAAATCGGTAAAGCGGTGAAACAGAATATTACTTCCAAGGTGTTTCAGTTCTGTGCTCAATTACTTTTGTGCTCAATTACTTGTAATACTTTCGGTTCAATATCTTTTAAACGTTGTTCCATTGAAGCAGAGTTTTTAGGAACTTCTCCATTATCTTCACCTTGAATCTGCACGATAGTTTGTGCTTTCGCAATGACCTCAATCACTTGTTGTGTAGAAACATTTTTAGATGATGCAATTTCATCAACCGATTTTCCAGTTGCTAATTCTTGTATTAATTCTGCACCATTCATATTTAATAAAGAAAATAGGTCTTGATTATTTAAAAACTCATTCGCAAAGTAATCAGGCTGACCATCCCATGTGAAAAAAGCCTCATCAGTAAAACTATATTGAGTTGGTATTTTTTTGCTTTCTTGTACTTTTACTTCTTGTTTTGTTATTTCATTCGATTTAACTATTTGTACCGCTTTTACTGACACATCTTTCTGATTTTGTGTAGCATAGGCACTTCCAGTTCCTACTAATAATGCTGTTGAAATACTAAGTACAGTGAATAAATTCTTTTTACCCATTTAAATTCCTCATTTCATAGTTTTATTTGCCTTACAAAAACGATTATAATTGGACAATGTAAAGATGAAACCAAGACGATATCAATTGGAAATAAAGTTTTTTAACTTCTGTGAAATTTTAATATCCCTCATTTCATTGTTTTATTTGTCTTACAAAATGATTATCACCGGACAATGTTAAGATGAAGTCAAGAAGGTGTCAATTGGAAATAAAGTTTTTGTATTTTGTGGAATTTTAAACCAAAAGATTACCGATTAACTTACCATAAAGATACTTGCCGTTATTGTTTAATTTTTTTAAAATCCAATTAGTCTTGTCAATGCAGTTCAGAAGTATTTTTGATTATTTTTTATAGACATTAACTTCTTATTTTTTTATATGTGGTTTAAATATTACTTATCTTAAAGAATCGATTATTCCATCAACAATTGAATTTGCCGTGTTTTTTTGAAACTCTTCTGAAGTCATACGCGCTTCATCTTTTGAATTTGAGATGAACCCAAGCTCAAGTAAGATGGCTGGTCTTGAGTTTTCTCTTAATACATAAAGGTCTCCTAATCTTACTCCACGATTTCTAGCATCTAGTCCATTTTTAAATATATTTTCATGTATTAATTTCGCTATAGGCTCGTCCGTATTATTATAATAAGTTGTAATGCCTTCAACATCATTTGTAAAAAAGGCATCAAAGTGTATACTAACGAACAGATCTGCATTCTCTTCTTCTGCAACTTTCACACGATCTTCAAGTGATACTTTCACATCGTCTTTACGGGTTAAAATAACAGTAGCACCAGTACGTTCCTCTAAATTATTTTGAATATTTTTAGACATTGTTAATGTTACATCTTTTTCAATTGTTCCATTCTGTCCACTTGCACCAATATCCCCTCCGCCATGACCGGGATCAATTACGATTGTTTTACCTGTTAAGATCTTTGTAGTAGTTTTTACTTTATTTTCAGAAGATGCTTCAGCTGAATTCACAATCTTTACAGAAGATTCTTTAGCTAAACCTTCATTATTTCCCATCATTCCATTACCTTGAAGTTTTATGATAGAAAATACCACTATAAATGCCATTACTAATAAAAAAATATATCCGTTCTTATTCTTTCTCTTTCGCATGAATATTCCCCCTAATTTTAATAACTATCTTCTAGATTTTAAAAGTCTAATTGTTGTTAATGGCGATAAAATCAATATTTTAGATATGAGTATGTAGATTATCCATTTTAAAGACGCCCATCGTCCCAGAAATTTAATGGGAAATGTTCTTCGGGATTATATACCTTAATTTCATATTCTTCGGTTCTTAAATAGTTAATAATTTCTGGAAGTGCGTCCAAAGTCGATTGATTTTCATGGAATAAAATGACTTCAATATTTTTTGTTGTTTGCCTTCTTACTTCATTTACAACTTTTGAAGAGTTAACAGAATCCCTCCAATCCTGTGTATCCACACTCCAATCCCAAATTTTAAATCCTGCTTCAACTGAATCATTGCGAAGTCCTAAATTCAAACCTGGTTTCGATCCATAAGGGGCGCGTACTAAAGTGGTATCTTCACCTGTCACTTGTTTGATAATGGAGATTGTTTGTTGCATTTCTAGTACAAATTGATTTTCTTTATAAAGGCTATGATAGTCATGCGTCATACTGTGAGCTCCGACATAATTACCTTCGGTAACGGCACGTTTCACTTCATTGGGATAGCGATTTATACGGTCTCCAACCATAAAGAAAGTCGCATTTATTTGTTCCCTATTTAATACGTCAAGAAATTGGTGTGTCAACTCACTAGGTCCATCATCGAATGTCAAATAGACGACTTTCTGATTTTTGCCAGAGCGTTGTTTGTTATTTGTTTGAATTACATCACTTTCTGGGTTTGGATTAATTGGATCAGTTTGGTTATTTTCTTTTTTTTCATTTGGTTTCTCCACAGGTGGTTTCATATCATTTGAAAGGTTTGTATCGTCGTTTGCTATCTCTTTGGTGCCATTTTTCGGTTTCTTTATTTGCTGCTGTGCATTCACTGAACCTCTTGCTACATTTACATCTCCAAAATCTTTTAACATTCCAATGAAAAGGTAAATGAGTGAGAATACAATTACTAACCCAAACAGGCTTACAATTCCTCTTTTTAATCTCTTTTGTTTTCTCGTTTCTCGAGATCTCATCTATATTTCACCACGCTCTCCTCTACTTACAAATTATTACTATTAATCTGCTAACAATAATGATAATGCTCGTAAATAAAGATGGGCTAAAGATGAGATAAATACTAAGGCAAGATTTGAATGAAGTTTACTTCGTCATAAATGATATGTAATAGAAGAGAAGTTGCATCCTAACTATAGGGGCAGCATTCCTGTTAGAAAGATTTCCGGAGGCTTGCAAGAAAAAGAGCCTTCAACGATGAAAGAAACTCAGAAGACAGAAGTAGTTGTTGGAATTGAACCTACGGGTCACTACTGGATGAATTTAGCTTATTTCCTAGACCAATATGGAATCCCACTCGTCATGGGCAATCCAATGCACGTCAAACGTTCGAAAGAACTAGATGATAATTTACCAACCAAACATGAGGAGGGGATGAGAGTTCCACAGTTACCAAGTCCCGAAATTCTTCGTTATTGAAAAATAAAAACAGGTAATGTCTAATAGACAGCACCTGTTTTTATAATACTTACATTTACTTTTGGCTCTATTTGAACATTTTTATAATCTTCATCCCAATTCATTTTCTTCCATAAGTCAGGATGTGTATTAGCTAATCTCATTCCAATACCAAATGCATCGCAATTTGCTTGTAAAAGAATAGCTATTACTTCCTTAGCCTGATTGGTTAATTCTACAGAAATTTCTTTATTTAATTTTTTTATATTTAAATCTTTAGTGAGATTTTGTGGATAGGTATTCACTTCTATTTGGATGCTAATATCTATGTTACAAGTTATATCTCCACTTGTTTTGTCTACCTTTATCTCCATATTTCTTTTCATCTTCCGTGTAGAAAAAGCAATGGATCGATCTTCTTCACTCGCTTGATTTAGCATGAGTTCCATATTGTTCGTCTTTTTTAATTGATCGAGTAATAGTAATAATAAACTGCTTTGCTCCTTTGATAAGGTTTTTCCAGAAAACTTATCTCCATTAAAAAGGGCTACCCCAGCAATCGCAATTTTATCTGATTCTCCTTTTTCTAAATATGGTAAGATAAAGTCTTTGCCCGTAGTTAGAATGTTTGTCCATACAGTAAAAATAGTTTCTTCTGGTAATAAGGTAGATTCCTCTGCTTCTTCAATCGTTTGTAAAATAAAGAATGCAATCGGGCTTTTTTCTTTTTCCGAAGATATGATATCTTCTGCTTTGCCTTTTGTAATCGCAATTTTGGCTACAATATTCGAGTCTTTTCCTCGATAAAAAGGATCTAGTAATTGAAGAATCCCATTTTGAGCCAATTCATCACCGATTAAAATAATATGTGCTTGACTGAAATCCACCTGCCCAGCTGTCATGCTATTAATATCGATTCCTAAACCCGCCAAAGTAGGTCTTTCAGCACTCACAAGTTCATCTTCAATTTCAAATTGTCCTCCTCCTTTACTTTTTATATTCAAGGCTCGAACTGTAGCGTGTATTTTGCCTTCTTCTGTTAAATCAAAACTGATTCCGTTTACGAGTGTTTTATTAACAAGCTGGTGTTGGTCCCAACAACCTGCCAAAAAGATATTTATGATTATCAAAATTAGTAAGAGTCTGTTTCTCAAGCTGTATCACCAGTTTCATGCTTTTTAAATATGATTGACAGAATTAATAAGAGAGCTGGAATGACAAAGACAACGGCATAACTTAAATAAGTAACATATTTGCTAAAAAGAAGCGTGATTTCATCAGTATGAGGAATAAGTGAAATCAAAAATATAAGAATTCCATTTATCACGACAGTCTTTTTATAAGACTTTTTCTCATTACTAATACTTTTACTTGCAAGGAATAAATAAGCAATAATTGACGTTGTCATTGGTACAATCCAAATCGAGAGAAAAATCAAATCTACGTGATCAATCATTTTATAAGATAGTCCCCTTAAAAGATATAACACTGGCTCTCTTATTTGATTCATTTGATCAGGACTAAAACTGATTAAACAAATGAAGACTAAATAGGTGTAGAAGCCTGTGACGAAGATATTTGCCATTGATATGGTTTTTAATACTCCTTTGTTATTATGAATAATAAAGGGATATAAAAACAATAATCCTTCAAAACCCAACTTCGATAATAATGCACTCTTGCTGCCAATTAGAATGTTTTTAATGCCTGAACTCCCAATTGGAAGGATGAATTGAATCTCTTTCGGAAGTATTAGAGTAAAAAGAGTAATAAACAGTAATACGATTATCAGCGTAGAAGCTAGAACAAAAAATCTGGCTATTATTTTTAAATTGCTGACGGTCAAATAAATACTGGTGATTAATAAAAGCAAGGATATAGCCCAGTTCGGCGTTAAAGGCAATAATAGTAATTTTATTACTTTCACCATTAGAATGGTTAATAAACTTCCGGTCATAATAAAATAGAAGTAAAAGATAAAATTTAATATTTTTCCCAAAAAACCGCCAAGGATATTCTGGGTTATTTTTGTAAATGTATCATTTGGAAATCTTTTTAATAATAACCAATATACAACCAACAAGAATTGGACAATTATCCCTGCTAAAATGATCGATATCCACGAGTCCCCTTTTGCTGATTCTTGGACAACATTTGGTAAAGAAAAAAGACCAATACCAATCTGACTTTGAATTAATACAAAAAACAACTGAAACTTTGTAATTGATATTTTTTCAGTAATCACTTCTTCTTCCACCCCCGTGTATGCCATTGTTGTTTTTTGTATACGGGCTTGGAGTCTGTTGGTCGTGTGTTAAGTTTCCAAAAAGGGAGTCTCACGAATGTATCTTTTATGTCCGCTATGTTAAAAGGTGCGAATGGCGCAAAGTAAGGCATACCAAAGGATTCTAATTTACAAAGGTGAATAACGAGCACCATTAATGCAAGTACAATTCCAAAAAACCCGAACAATGATGCGGCTATCATGACAGGAAATCCCAATAACCTAGCACTGGTTCCCATTTCATTTACTGGTGCTATGAATGAAGCTATGGCAGTGAGTCCAATTACAACAATCATCGTATTTGAAACTAAATTCGCTTCCACTACGGCTGTCCCAATTACAAGCCCCCCCACAATACCAATTGTTTGAGCAATCGGAGTAGGTAAACGAATGGAAGCTTCTTTTAGTAACTCAAGAATGATTTGCATCGTAAAAGCTTCTATTAAAGGATGAAAGGGGACGTATTCTAATGAAACCCTGATGGAATATAAAATTCCAATTGGAAGTACTTCAGAATGAAAAGAAACGATGGCAATGTAAATTGCCGGCAAACTGATAGCAATGATAAAACTAAAGAAGCGAATAAATCGAAAAAAAGAACCTACTAGCCAACGACTATTATAATCATCAGGCGATTGGTAAAATGCAAAAAAAGTAATTGGCAAAATTAAAATTCTAGGACTACCATCAACAAGTAATATGATTTTCCCTTCGGTTAAGTACGACGCAGCTCTATCAGGCCTTTCAGTAGACAACATTTGAGGAAAAGGAGTATAAGGATTGTCCTCAATGTAATCCTCTACTTCGCCAATTGAAAGTAGTTGATCAACTTCAATAGAAGTAATTCTTCGTTCAACTTCTTCTAGAATTTTTTTATTTGCAAGATTTTCTATAAACACCATACTTACTTTCGTATTTGTAAGTTTTCCTAAAGTGAAAAATTTTACTTTTAATTGAGGGCTTTTTATTCTCCTTCTCAAAAGTAGAATATTAGTACCTAAATTTTCGACAAACCCATCATGAGAACTTATAATACTCCGTTCATTAACAGGTTCTTCTATAGTACGCGCTGAAATTTCTCCTACAGCGACTGACTTTGCAATCGCATCATCCTCTAATAAAATAGTACAGAAACCTTCTAATAAACTAGCCCCTACTTCTGAAATTTTTGAAGAACATTTCAATTCAGTAGCCTTCACTACATTTTGAATTTCTCCTGATTTCATTTCCAATATAGGACCTATAACAGAAGATTGAAGAAAATCTTTTTTCACCATCGAATCTAGAAAAAGAATAGTGCAATCCTTGTTATTAAACATCATATCTTTAACCATTAAGTCTTCTGTTTGACAAAGATATTCTCGGATAGTATGTATATTTTTGTTAATATCACTAGTAAGTTGTTGATCGCTTTCATTGACATGATAATTGTGTAATGAATTTTTTTTAAAGAAACTCATCTTAGAATACTCCTCGCCTCGACTTCTAGTTGCTATTATTCTTTCCGTTTTTTAGCTTTGCTATGCTTATCAAATTATTTTGCTGGATGAAAAACCGAAAGGATTCCATTATCTGGACCACCTGATGTATGGGCAGCTTCATTGGTGAATGAAATTTATGGTAGAAACTTTAATGGTTATATTACTCCGGATTATAAAATTACTTGTGCATTGGCTTTTAGGTTAGCTACTGCAAAAGAAATAAAAGTATATACATCAGAAGATGAACCTAAGAGATATAAAGTATGGGTAGAGTAGAGTTTCCCAATTAAGAGTAAAAATATATCGGCAGGTGCTTTAGTTAAAGAACATTGGGCTGATTTCAGCTCTTTTTTTGAACTAACGGGGCAGTTTAGTTGAAGAAAGATTTGGTACAAAAGGGACGATATACTAAGTTGATTAATGGAGAGACGATATGATTACTGTCCAAAATGCTGAAGATTTCCTCAAAGAGAAGATTGGTGAAAATACAACTAATATAGCAAATGTTTGGAATGAATTTAAATCGTTTGGAAGACAACCAGTTGAAGGAGAAGAGGAAATAGCTTTACTCTTCCAATGTGGAGTATACGATTTTACAGGAGAAAAATTATTTTATTTTGATTTCGTTAGACAATTTTCTGTCTATGAAGATAACGAATATTCTGGGATGGAACAACTCCATTGTGAATTTGTATTTTGAACTTAGAAGTTTGGAAACGTCAGAATGGTATTTTGATACCGATGGTGATGTGGATGATTTTTATCATTTGGTCGAAAATCTTGAAGAGTTTAAAATACCATTAAAAATAGAACAAGAACAAATATAGGTTATTTAACTACCTAGTGCATTGCTTCAATAAGGGAAGCAAAGCACTTTTCTTATTGAACTAACGGGGCAGTTTAGTTCAACAGGGATAGTTAAATAAATTATCTTTAATGATGTAATCACTACATTTAGAGTGGTAGGATA
Source organism: Paenisporosarcina sp. FSL H8-0542 (assembly GCF_038632915.1). NCBI lineage: Bacteria > Bacillati > Bacillota > Bacilli > Caryophanales > Caryophanaceae > Paenisporosarcina > Paenisporosarcina sp. FSL H8-0542. The sequence continues at coordinate 2,546,094 of NZ_CP152050.1, read as the reverse complement.
TAGAAAAAATGAATGGGGAATTATTATATGGAAAAGTTTAACAGTGTCGAACTAAAGCATTTTTCAAGTGAGTATATGAAAGTATTGAACTCTTTTGTACTTACAGAAGAACAAAAACAATTTTCTGCATTACCAAACAAATTTGGGGAAGTTACAGAAGGACAGTATCGTATTGTTATTTTAAGTGATAATACACCTGTTGGTTTCTTTCTACTAAATTCAAATGACCGAGTAAAGAAATACTCCACTAATCTGAACGCTTTGTTATTAACTGCTCTCTCAATTAATAATACAGAGCAAGGAAAAGGCTACGCTAAACAAGGGATGTCATTACTGATTGAGTTTGTTAAATCAGAATTCCCTAAATGTGATGAAATTGTATTAGTTGTAGATAAAGATAATATTCCAGCACAAAAACTATATTTAAAAGTAGGATTTGAAGATACAAATGAGAGACAAATAGGACGTATCGGCGAAGAAATTATCATGAGACTATCAATAAAATAATGTATAAGACCACAACTAAAAATAACTGCATTTTACGATGCACCAAATTTATCAATTATACAAATAGAAAAACGGTTAGCTAATTACCATAAATTTTTAAAAAAGATTGATTAAAATGGATTCATTCGTTGTGATTTAGTTTGCATTATATGAGAATTAAAAGATCAGTTAAATACTAAGTAATACTTTCCGTTTAGAAACGCGTTCGCCAATGAGCTTTGAATAAATCGTTACTAAACACTGAATATTTGGTAATTCATTTACAGGGGAGTTTATCTGTGATAATATAACTAAATATTCCCAAGATTAAAGGAGATTGAATGATGAAAAAACTATTATTGCTTATTGCTTCACTTTCTTTAGTTCTTGCAGCTTGTACTGAAGACAAAGAAGAGAAAAAAGTTACAACGACTGAAGGAACTAAATCTGAAGAAACTATATCTGAAGAAAAAGCGAACCCTGCTGGAGATATGATGAAGTTTTACTTATCAATCTCTCAATCTATTAATGCTGTAGATGCAGATCTAAATGCTTATGAAAATATAGATGTAGAAGCACCTCCAGAAGCTGCTGAGCTTAAAAAAATGCGGGATGCTGCAAAAACAGCTGCTGCAAATGCTGCGGTTAAAGTAGAAGAATTAGAAGTTCCAGCTGAATTAAAAGATCATCAAGAAACAATTGACTCAGCATTAAACAAAATTCAAGAAGCTTATACAATGAAAGCAGACGCATTAGCTGCAGAAGGTGACGTTGTATTAGATGAGGCAAATGCTAAATTTGAAGAGGCTGAAGCTGAATTAAATAAGGTACTTAAAGAAGTTGGCTTAGCAGAATCAAGCATTGCCAGCGAAGTAGCACAATAAGAAAAAATCGTCCGATAGAACGGACGATTTTTTTATTTAACATTATGTCAGTTGGTATATATACAAATGTGAAGCCTGCTGCCTTTAAATGGCAGCTTTTCTTATGGAGTTATGAAATCGAATACTTCCCAATCCGGGTGTTATGTCTACTAGGAGTGCATGCAGCACACTCGTTCAGCGATAGAATAGATATTTTACAGAACGCATTTTTTCTTCAACTAACTGGTGCTTTACTTCAATAAGGAGTGAAGCCTTTTTTCTTATTGAACTAACAGGGCAGTTTAGTTCAATAAGAGAATGACTGTGTAATGTTGCTTTTGACACAAACTGTGCAACAAAATAAATGAAAAAACGAACACCAAAGGATGTTCGTTAAGAAGTTAAATCTTTGTTGGTGTATTGCCCATTGCAATAGAGATTCTATTCCAATTGTTTATCTGATTAATAATAAGAACTAGATCAACATATTGTTTTTCATCATAATGTTCTCGGACACGCTTGTATAAGTCATCAGGAACTCTTTTAGTAGGGATTAGAGTAATATGCTCAGATAGTTCGAGAGCAACTTTCTCTTCAGGTGTATAAAAAGAACATTCATTCCAAGCATTTAAACAATAAATGCGTTGTTCGGATTCACCCATCTTACGAGCATCAGATGTATGCATATCTATACAGAAGGCACAACCGTTAATTTGAGAGGCTCTAATTTTGATTAACTCTCTGGTAGTTCTATTAATTGTAGTCTGCTTAGTGTACTTCTCCATATCCATCATAATTTTCATACCATCAGGTGCAATATCATAATAGGGAACTCTTTGACTCATAAGGCAAGACTCCTTTGATTTTAAGATACTAATATTATACCTTTATACGAAAATTAGCACTAAGATTTTGTTTGTATGACATTCAAAATCAAGAGGAACTTCAGATGTAATTAGTTGCTTCACAGTTCGATGATGATATGCAAAAGTAGATGCTAAAGAGGAATAAAAATGTCTAGAGTTCGGTAAGATCCGGATATGGTGCCAATTCTGAAAAGCGGGATAGGTGTTTATCAATTGTTACGGCGCTGCCGGAGGAGTCCAAATGCCTTTTGGAGGATACAAAAAAAGCGGAATTGGCAGAGAAAAAAGCCATCTTGCCTTGAGCAATTACGTACAAGTAAAAAATGTCGCGATTAAATATGGGATCTAATAAAACTAAAATATAGGGAGCGTGTCAGTATGTCAAAATACGTTGAAATTGGTTACCCAATTTATGAAGGAATGCCCGTTTATCCAGGTTTGCCTGATGTGAAATTAGAACCAAGAGAACGCTTGAACAAAGGAGATGACTGGAACGGCAGCGTATTGAGTATGTATCTTCATGCCGGGACCCATGTTGATGCCCCGCGACATCATTTGAATAATGGCAAGGGAATAGACGCTATTCCTATTGAAGATTTTATCTATCGGAAGCCTTTGGTAATCGATTGCCCGGTAGGCCCTAACGGCTTTATCACCATTGAAAAGTTAGAGGAATATGAAGAGCTGAACGAAGCAGATATTCTAATCTTCAATACGAGTCATTGGAAACACCGGGATACGGATTTCGAGAAATACGCCAATAATTTCCCGGCTGTCTCCCCGGAAGCCGCCGAATATATCCGAACAAAATTGCCTAACTGCAAAGCTGTGGCCATTGATACGTTGAGCATTGAAAACCTGACAGAAGCAAAAGGAAACGGCTATTTTGTGCACCATGCCTTCTTGGATCATGAAAAGTATGAAGAACCGACGATGCTCATCTATGAAGACATCAATCCAGAGCCATTGATCGGCAAAAAGCTCATTTCTGCCTTTACAGCACCGCTTCGCATCAAAGATCACGATGCCTCTATCGTCAATATCGTCGTTGAAGTTGAAGAATAAAGCCCTTCCTGAATTCTGAAAAGTATGCGAAGCCCATAAAATTCAAAACTTGTAAATAAGGCAGTGGTTTTGGTATCGTACGCTCACGATCTAGGAAATCACGCGTCAAAGTAATTAAATCTATGGGTTGATTATTCAGAATTGAAGAAAGTTAAGAAGGTAAAACAGATATATTTTCAAGATGCATATCTGAAATGTGTAATACGCGAAATGGCTCTCCATCTATTGGTGTATCATCATTTTATAAAAATATTGTTAACGATAAACTGCTTGGTATTCTTATTCCCTCTATAAAAAAAAAAGAGATAAGACAGTTCAATAAAAATACTAATCAATAACATTCTTAATCTCTTCCTTAATAAATCATAAAACAGAGGAGGAGTGGAGGTTAGCTGTAATTAATTCGATTACTTCCATACAATATGCATATAACAGCAAGATGAAGTTAATTTATTTAAGTATAATTAACTCCAGATTCCTAATACTAACTAAACTTTCGAAGCATAACATGGAGGTAGGTTAATCGTGATGAGATTTTTTGCTTGGGGTGCAGCAGGTGCTGGGCAAGGTTATATGCCCTAGAAGATTCCACATTTTGGGGACTTTTTTATTGAACCTCTTATTTTTATTAGGTTTGATCTATTATATAAAAGGCTAATCAATTCATCGATTTTTATGGAAAAGTAAGGTGTACTGCACTTTTTTATTAAAGTAAGAACAAGGATTTTCTAATTGAGATAACTGTAGCAGAATAGTTACATTTGTAAATGATGGTGAAGAGCGGTGGATTAGTTATGGGAGAAAATATTGACTCGAAAATAACCCGATGGGACGACAGTCATCGCCAATGGCCACTACCACATTTACCATGGACGATGAAGCAGACTTGGAACGACCTTTTATTTGCCCACTATCCTATTAAACTTGAGGTGTTACGAAGACTAGTACCCGATGTGCTAGCGATAGACTCTTTTAATGATATGGGCTGGATAGGTGTAGTTCCATTTCATATGACTGGCATACGATTACGAGGCTTGCCGCCTCTGCCTGGTACTAATCGCTTTCCTGAGCTCAACGTCCGAACGTATGTAACTATTGATGGTAAGCCAGGCATTTACTTTTTTAGTCTGGATGCTACCAATTTGCTTGCAATAAAGACGGCTAAAACATTTTACCACTTACCATATTTATATGCTGATATTGTGGTGAAGCATAATGGACCTACCGTTGAATATGAAAGCAGGAGACTAAGTGACGATAATTCAAAATTGCTCTGTAGCTATTGGCCAATTTCTGAACCGTTTCACGCAGCTAAAGGCACTTTTGATGAATGGATGTCCGAGCGCTATTGTTTATATACACTGAACAAAAGGGGAGTACCCTTACGATGTGATATTTTGCATCAACCATGGATGCTTCAGCACGCAGAAGCAGAAATAAGTCATAACACGGTATTATCCAGCCAGGGAATTCAAGTTGAAAGTGGCCAGCCTATCTTGCATTTCTCAAAAAAAATAGAGGTCCGCATGTGGCCTTTAGTACATGCAATTGACTAATCGATAGGATGCTTAGGCCCAATTTATATGCGAATTTGGGCTCTTTTTGTATGTTTAATTTAGATTTTGTTCCAGATAATTGAACGGGTTAAGTGTTTTGTGGAAGGGCTATTATTTTTGGTCACTCGGAGTAAAAAACAAAGAAGAAAGCCACCCACTGAGCTATATGTAACACACTATATCATTAAAAGAAAAAACACCATCTCATAAGAGATAGTGTTTTTTGGAAGAACTCTTCGTTCCTTAAGAGTTCTCGAGGGTTTGGCACCCAATAAATCTGACTGAGACAAAACATTAACTTCAAACTAACAATCCAAATTATTGGAAGCCAAAACTACAATATGTCAGTGAACTTAAAGTTCACGACTGTTATCATAATAGAACATAATGCAATACAAAACAATGATTATTTTTACTCATAATATTTCAATCAAAACGTAGCCTATTAAAACCTCAACCTTCAAACGAAAAACGATAGCCATTTCGTAATTTAACAGAGCCAAATAAAAAAACCGGTTAGTATACCTAACCAGTTTTACATCACGCCTGAGTAATTTGAAAGTGACCTTCTAGTTTTATTTACTAATTCTCCATTATATTCAAGCCATTTTTCTTTTTCTCGCTCTACTGCTCGATTTTGCCATTCAAACCAAACAAACGTACATTCACTACAATGATTGTCTACACCACTATTATTGTTCATATCTCTACGTGTAAATAAGGTTCTTTTAAGACAATTGTAGCAATAAATTATTTTATCATCACTTTTTATTATCATAATTATCTTTCCCTCCAATTATACAATATTTATTGTCTATTAATTGGCTACTTATACTTTAATTAAATAATTTTACTAAATAAATAGGACTGTTATTAATTATTAGATGCTAGTAGTCATTCTTATGCACGGTATTAACGCAAATAATGCACCCAATAAAAGCATCGTAAAGGTGGCTATTCAAATGGGAAATTGGATTGAATTATCCGCATTAGAATAGAAAGAGGTATGGGATAGGATTATGATGAATTTAATTTTGAACCAAGCATATCAAACTTCCCATCTTTTGAAGTTCCAAATCTATTTATCACCTATGATGTATCTCCGTATTTAAATTGGTCCGGAAATTCAGTTACTTATGATGAGATTTATAATGACCTGGAGGATAAGTCATTGCTTGTTTTTCAAGAACTCGTACAGAAGAATGAATATAGAATATATGTATGCCGTAGATTGGCAGCATCCAGGTTATTGGGTAAATCCCCGTTTGGAGTTTCCAAAAAGTGAGTTTGATGAATGGACATTACCTATTTTTCCAAACGGTGATTATTACTTTTTTATTCACAACAATTTTGAATGGGGATTATTGGGACACCCGTGGGAAGAGACCCTCACTATTTTTGGAAAAGAATTGATAAAAGGTTTTGAAAAACATCAACCAAGAATGTTTCAAAAGATATTACGTTAGGGATAATTTAAACCTTGTTAAACTAACGGGACAGGTTAGTTGAAGAAGCGTAGTATGGTTGAACTGTGCGACACATCTTGTTCGAACTTGTGCAGTACCTATTTGGTGCAAATTAGAAATTAATAATATAATCTAGAATTGAAGGTAAAATATTTCACTTTAAATGGTTTTATAATACCAAAGAAAGGAGGAACATTAAATGACTGAGAAGATCCAAGTAGTACTTGAGTCTCTTAAAGCCTATAATTCAGGAGAACTAGAACTATTCAAGAGCTATTATGATGACTCTTGTACTTTCCGTTATGCATCTACCGACAAAATATTAACAATGGAAGAAGTATTTAAGTTTTATGAATCTGCTTTCCAAGCATCACCTAACGCACACTGTGAAGTTGTAAATATTACGTGTGTAGGTGATTTCGTGTCAGTACATGAGCGATTCACTGGAATCATAGACTCTAATGGTGAAGAAACAACTCCTGAGACTATAGCTGTTTACAAAATTCATAATCAGAAAATAATAGAATTACGACATCATTTTGCATAACGTTGATACCAAGACTCATTTAGAGTTTTGGTATCAATTTTTCAATACTTTTTCAAACTCATATGAGAGAAGAGTAAATGCATCCTATCTTAGTAATCCTTTTAGTGCGTAGTTTAAGTCAACACTACAATAAGTCTTGTTCAACTAACGGGTGCTTTAGTTGAATAAGAAAAAAGAAAAAAGCTAACGTCTGAGAAAAGACGTTAGCTTTCTGTATTTACAGGTATGCTCCTCATGAACCCTTGAAATATATGGGTTTCAGGCGTTTCTTATTTTCATGTTTAGTTAAGGAAAGTGCATCTAACCTTAAACAAGTAGTAGTAACGAGTATTTAAATAGAATAGAAGATTTTAAAGCCATTGACATGTCTAAGGAGGCCAGGGATTGAATTTTATTGTTATAACATAATATCAATATATCGGATATTACATAATGCTTACATTAGATTTACACTCTATTAATATTTATCACTTACCATTAAGCAGAAAAGCAAATTTGATTCTGTAGGGGGGCTTAAAATAATGTTCGGCCGTTTGTAAAAAAATTGCACCGTTTATAAAAAAGATTGATTAGAATACAGTACATATTTTATAAGAACATTGATAAATCATGATTTATCAATGTTTTTTGATCGAACTTTATTCTGAAAATGTGGTCAACATGAGAGGATTAAAGGATTTGATCAATCTTTTTTCAAAAAATAAACTACGTCGTATAAAAAAAATTAAGGGAGATGTTTATGGTTACCTTAACGAAGTTTAACAAGTCATTATTTTCATTTATCCTGATAGTTGGATTCCTGCTCAGCACCAGTGTTGGCTATATGCCGGTGCATGCAGCAAGCGATGCATATAGTCTGACAGAAGCAGAAAGCTTTAGTTCCAAGTCGGGTGCCTACCTAAAAGTCGAAGCTTGCCCAGATGGTGGACAATGTATAGGAGGTACTAATGACAACCAGTATTTAGCATATAACAATATTGACTTTGGTAGCGACGTTAATGGCGCTACGAAATTTAGTGCAAGACTTTCAGTTAAGGGATCAAATGCAGGGGGAAATATTGAAGTATGGATTGACGGTCCGACAAGCGCGAATGGTAAAAAAGTGGGGACACTTACTACCGCAGCTACCGCACCGGATAACTGGAATGTCTATAAAACTATGTCAACCGATATTACTGACGTTACAGGAATTCATGATGTATACCTTGTAGTAAAGGTAGCGGCGGGAAAAACATATGTAGCCAACCTCAACTGGTTTCAGTTTTCAAAGACATTGAACAGCATTGAGCTTACAAAAACACCAGCAAAGACTGTATACCGTATTGGAGAGAGCCTTGATGTCACGGGTATGGAAGTCACAGGCACCTATATTGACGGTTCGACTAGGGGGGAGGAAGTCAGAGCTTCCGACGTAAGCGGATTTAACAGTTCATCTGCAGTGGCAAGCCAGATACTAACCGTCACAGTACGCGGTAAGACAGTAACTTATCCAGTAGAAATAAAGCCGAAGGTACTAACAAACATCACAGCACCTGCAGCGATTACTGGTGTAGTAAACGGAACAGCGCCTACAGTGGTGGCCCTTGGATTGCCTAGCACAGTAGTAATGGTGACCGACGGCGGTAATTTGAATGCACCTGTAACCTGGAATATAGATGCATCAGGCTATGATCCGTCCGTAAAAACCGAGCAGAGTTTCACGGTAAAGGGAACAGTAGATCTGCCTACTGGGGTTACAAATCCGGATAATGTAGCATTGTCAACAAGCATCAATGTTACGGTTCTTGCTTCAACAACACCTGACAGGGATACTAGTTATAAATTCAGCTTTATGTCCATTTCTGATACACATGCAAATGTACAAGGGGATATCGCAGATGTCAGACTTGACAATGCATTGCAGGAAGCAGTTAGCAATAATGTGCAATCCGTTAGCATTGGTGGAGATCTTACTGAATATGGCACAGATGCACAATATAATACATTAATGAAAACAATGAACAAATATCCTCAACTTGATCGCAACTTGATTTTAGGGAACCATGATGTAAGGTGGATGGGAGGATTTGAAACTGCTAAAAACAGATTTTTGACACATACTGGTATGCCAGGTGTTTATTATGATAAGTGGATAAGCGGATACCACTTCATCTATTTGGCAACGGAGACTGATGATAAAGACAGTGCATATATATCGGATACCCAGATGAAGTGGTTAAGCGATAAGTTGGCGGAGAATGCAAGTAAAGACAAACCCATATTTCTCTTCCTTCATCAGCCACTAGATAATACTGTATATGAGGAATATCCTTGGGATCCTTATCAAAGCGATGAGGTACAGGATCAAAAGTTAAAGGACATAATTGGAAAATATCCTCAAAGCGTTTTCTTAACGGGACATATACATTATCCTCTCACGTTACCGGGTACTTTCTATAACAAACAGTACTTTACAATGATGAGAGATGGAGCTATTAAGGATTCAGGTCAAGGCTTGATTTTAGATGTTTATGCCGATAGGGTGGTAATAAATGGAAGAGACTTCTCGAAAAAAAGTACGGTAACTACCTGGACCATAAATAATTACACTGCGGATGCACTTGCAGCAGATAAACAAGCGCCTACCGCACCAACCAATGTCTCGACGAAAGTAGTAACAGACAAGATGGCAATGCTGTCATGGGATACAGCTACAGATAATTTTACGGGTAATGTAGGTGTTACAGGCTACGATATATATAATGGAAAAAAACTGATTGGATCTACAACAGGGCGTACGAACTTTAAAGTGACAGGGCTGAAGAAAAAAAAGACCTATCAATTTACTGTAAAAGCCAGGGATACAGCAGGAAATGTTTCAGTGGCCAGTAGTCCATTAAAAGTTACCACTTTAGCTTTCGATCCAGCTTCGGTAAATTTGGTTCTGAATAAGGAGATTACAGCCAACGGAAGTGTGGTGGGATACGAACCGTCCAAGGCAGTAGATGGATCGGCTGAGAGCGGCCGAAAGTGGTCTTCCAATACGACCGGGGACAAATGGCTGATGGTCGATCTTGGAGGAAATTATGATATAAGCAGGTGGGTAGTAAAGCATGCTGGAGAAGGCGGAGATACCTTATCCCTGAATACAAAAAATTATAAGCTTCAGGGAAGTCTGGATGGAACTACCTGGACTGACCTAGATTCAGTAGAAGGAAACGTTTCGAACAGCACGGACAGGTATATAACGAAATCCACCGCAAGGTATGTAAGACTTTATATTACAACGCCGCAAAATTATGCGGAAACAGGAACAGCAAATATTTATGAATTTGAAGTCTATGGGCGGTAACGATTATGCTCTGCCGCATAGAGGAAGCGGATTCAAGCATGACTGAGTTTTTTACTAGCTAATTATTATAAAACGTAGTGACTTAGTTATTTAGGTAAAAGCAATTAACGGGTTCTGTTTTCGAGTACAAAAAATTAAATAGCACCAATTAGCAGTCATTTTCGTAACTGAATCTGACTGCTTCTTTTTGTGATATGACTGGAATTGGGGACAAAATATAAAAACGCTTTAATTTATACATTTTTTATATCCTAAGGAAATCTTGTATATTGTACCAGTGTAATTCTAGATAGAGATGGTTTTCAGGAATACCATAGTTTTGAACTAAGAGCCCAAATTCACATACGAATTGGGCTCTTTTAAAACGCCTTTATATCAGTATGATGTTATAACTAAATTAAGAAATTGGTTTAGATATATAAATTCCAAACTTAATTCTCTTTAAAATTTTCTAAGTAGCGATAACCATCATTATCGCTACTTAGAAAAGAATGAAGTTGATTATTCCTATTCTCTTGGGATTAATGGTTTGGATTCCGACTAAAGACCTTAATCACTTCCTCGCATTTTTTAAAAACTAAACGAATATGTTTAGGTGTATTGAATTTATGCTATAGGAAGGACGAATTTTGTGAACGGTACCCTATCAGACGAAATTAATCGAATTATAAGCATCTTGAAGAAGGATCAATCTGAAGTTGGAACTTGGGATTATCCTTTTGAAACAGGTATTACAACGGATGCCTATATGATTATTTTATTGCGTTCATTAACTATTGATGATGAAAAATTAATAAAGGAACTAGTAGATCGGATTTTAAGCGAACAACAAGATAGTGGGGCTTGGAAGCTGTTTTATGATGAAGAAGATGACGGTAATGTAGCTGCCACGATTGAAGCTTATTACGCCCTTCTATATTCCGGCTATTGTTCTCACGATGATGTACGAATGCAAGTAGCAAGACAGTTTATTTTATCAAATGGGGGAATAGACAAAAGTAATTTACTAACAAAAATTATGCTGGCAGTAACTGGGCAATTTTCATGGTCAAAAATTTTTACTGTCCCGACAGAATTTGTTTTACTACCACACTCATTCCCAATGAACTTTTTCGACTTTTCTGTCTTTGGTAGGGCAAATATCGCTCCACTCATGATTCTCGCTGATAAGAAATACATAATTAAAACAAATAAAAGTCCAAACATTTCAGATTTATATATTTTGAACCACAACAGGTGGGATGAAGAATATTTATCAAGAATCCTCTCAAATGAATGGAGTCCTTTTCTTTTATCCATTCAAAAAAGAATTGAGGACCTAATTGGTTTGCCAAAGCAAATTGAGGAACTTGCAGTAGATAAGACAAAACAGTATATGCTGGAACGAATTGAACCAGATGGCACCTTATACAGTTACTTCAGTTCGACATTTCTGCTAATTTTCGCGTTGCTTTCCCTTGGATATAAGAAAGACCATCCCACAATCATTCATGCGGTAAACGGTTTAAAGTCTATGAAATGCCAAGTTGATGGGAAGACTCATATGCAATTCACCACAGCAACGGTATGGAATACAGCTTTAATTAGTTATGCCATGCAAGAAGCAGGCGTTTCCGAATTAGATCCCGTTATAAAAAAAGCAAACCAATTTTTATTAACACGACAGCATTATAAATATGGGGATTGGGTCATACACAGTCCACATAGTCTTCCAGGGGGATGGGGTTTCTCAAATGTAAATACAATGAACCCTGATATTGATGATACTACTGCATCCTTAAGGTCAATTTGCAAAACTGTCATTAAAAAACCCAAGGTCCATACATCTTGGGACAAAGGAATCAACTGGGTATTTTCAATGCAAAATGATGATGGAGGATGGCCATCATTCGAAAAAGGTGTGAATAAAAGCATTCTGTCTATGATTCCAATTGAAGATGCTGAATATTTACTCGCAGATCCATCAAGTGCAGATTTAACAGGAAGAACATTGGAATTTTTCGGGAAATTCACCGATTTAAAGAAGAGTCACGACTCTATCAAGTTAGGTGTAAATTGGTTATTCGATCATCAAGAACCGAATGGATCGTGGTATGGCAGATGGGGCATATGTTATATTTATGGTGCTTGGGCTGCTATAACCGGGCTTGTTGCAGCAGGTATATCATCGGACCATCCTTCTATTCTAAAATCAGTCAAATGGCTTCGTGATATTCAAAATTCGGATGGGGGATGGGGAGAGTCTTGTAAAAGTGATAAAATGAAGACGTACGTTCCATTGGGAGCCAGTACGTTAACTCATACAGCCTGGGCATTGGATGCGCTGATTGCTGCTGAAGACGAACTCACACCAGGAATAATATCCGGCATCAAATATATTTTAGAAAATAATGACAAAGATGACTGGACAACTTCTTATCCAAAAGGACAGGGAATGGCTGGCAGTTTCTATATTCATTATCATAGTTATCGATATATTTTCCCTCTAATTGCACTTGCGCATTATCAAAAAAAATTTCCGAATGAAAGCCTCTAAACTCTCAAGAACGAATAGGTATGAAAGGTGACATACCATACTACGGCGAAAAAGGAATTGTTGATTATATAAATCAGTTTATTTTTAATGAAGATCTAATTTTATTGACTGAAGATGAAGGGTAATTTGAAGAATTTGCTAATCGCTCAATATTTTACTGGATAATCTTGGTTTAATAATCATGCCCATGAACAAGAGAAGATCGTCAAAGGCGGTCTTTTTTTAGTTGCCTAAAGTCCATGACGAATCATCCGACAGGGAAAAGAAGTGAGGAGTGACTCGTATTATCAGTGGGGATTATTATGAAAAAAACATTGAATATAAGATTGGTTATATTAATCAAATTTATTGAGGGGTTAATTGTGAACCCAGTCACGTTAATTGATTCACCTTCTGAATCCTTATTGCCACTCGTAACTCCCAAAGGATTAGGTATAATATTTTTCGGAAATAGCATTTTGCAGACTTATTTAGCTATTTCACCACATATTACCAAGATTGTTTCGTTAAAAATATTATTCTGAAATAATTATTGACAAATTCACTTCTAATCCGTATAGTATGGGATATTATAAAAAAATCAGATATAGTTTTCAAAACACAAAGATCAGGAGTAGTAAAAGCTCATTATTCGGTAAAGAGAGCTGCGGGTTGGTGCAACGCAGTCCAATGATACTTTGAACTTGCCTAGGAGTGGTAAAGTGAAAGTTTAGATTTAATCTATTCTCTAATTTTAACGATTGACCTTCGTTACAAGGTTTTTAAAGCAGGGTTCGTAAAGAGCCAATAAGAGTGGTACCGCGGTAAGCTTAAGGCATATCGTCTCTTTCTTCATTTGATTGTGAAGGAAGAGACGATATGCCTTTTTTGATTTTTGGGGAGGTTAGGATATGGAAACCGACAAACAGAATTTACAGAGGACAATGACTTCAAGACATATTACGATGATGGCATTAGGCGGTGCCATTGGGGCAGGTTTATTTAAAGGAAGCAGTTCAGCCATTGATATGGCAGGACCATCCGTAATAATTGCTTACTTGATAGGGGGCATCATCCTATTATTCATCATGCAAGGTTTAGCTGAAATGGCAGTCAGCAATTGCGGTGCAAGAACATTTAGGGATCTTGTCCAATCTATTTTAGGAAAGTATCCTGCCTATTTCCTGGATTGGATCTATTGGAAAATGTGGGTATTGAACATCACCGCAGAATCAGTCGTTGCGGCTATTTTCATTCAATATTGGCTGCCTGAATATCCAATCTGGATACTGGCATTAGCTGTTTCGGTGTTAGTTACAGCGATCAACTTGCTATCGGTAAAGGTTTTTGCTGAAACGGAGTACTGGCTTGCTTTAATTAAAATTACCGTCATCATTGTGTTCATCATAGCTGGATTATTGTTACTGCTAGTGACTTTTGGTGATCATACAGCAATTGGTTTCTCTAACTTGACTGACCATGGTGGTTTTTTTCCGAATGGATCAACAGGTTTAATCACAGCGATGCTGGTGGTAATCTATTCATATGGTGGTACAGAAATTATTGGGGTAACATTGGCAGAAACGAAAAATCCCGAAAAAGTGGTTCCAAAAGCTGTTCGCAGTACATTGGTCAGGATTATTTCTTTCTATATCATTCCATTTTCCATCATCGTTAGTTTAATTCCTTGGAATGAAGTAAACGGGGTGCCTGAAAGTCCGTTTGTGATGGTCTTTCAAAAAATAGGGATTCCAGGTGCTGACCATATTATGAACGCCGTTGTTCTACTAGCGATTATTTCATCAATGAACTCTGGATTGTATGGTTCATCTCGCGTTCTGTATACACAAGCCATCGACGGTCGCATTCCGAAAATATTTTCACGTTTATCCAAGAAGAAAGTGCCTGTTTACGCAATATTAATGTGTACTTCCGCTTTATATGGTGGTGTACTGATTTCCTTATTTGCTGGAAGCAAGACCTTCGATTTCCTGATGGGATCACTGGGATATACCGTATTATTCATCTGGTTAATCATTGCCTTCGCTCATTTAAAATCACGTAAACAACAGTCTGGAAAAACAAGTGCCTATACAGTTAAATGGTTCCCATATACGACTTGGGCTGCGATCATCGCTTTAATTACGATCCTAATCGGAATCATTTTTACGACATCTATCATCGTAACGATCATTACACTTTGCATCTACATCTTTATTACCTTAACTTATGTATGGAAAAGACGCCTTAACAAAATCTAGAGACTTCCTCGATGTATTTTGTAGACTATATAATTTTGATCAGATTCTTTATGTTACCGAGTTATTGGTAAAATAGAATATAGAAAATCATTAAAAAAAATTTCACCATTTTTCTAGGAACTTTTTAGGGAAGGAAGTGCAACGCAGCTATGCAAAAAATGACCAGTGAACAAATGATTGAACTAATGAAAAACATGGATAATGGGGAAAGAATTAAATACCTAGATTGGTTATTTCATAACCATTTCTATTCAAGACCAATAGGTGATATGACTTTAGCAACAAAGAATCATATTGAGGATTCCATAGACAGGAATTTAACGGAAGAAGAAACTTTAATTATGAAGTTAGCTTATGATACTGGTTATAGTGTTGGGTGTAAAAACGGAACGGAACAGGTGTTAAAAAGTAAGGACGAGGACTGATACATAAAAAAAAGGCAAGGAATAAGTACAATTACTTAAACCCTGCCTTTTTTAAATCGTTTATAACTATCTCACGAATAACACCAAATCCCTATTGAAGAATCGATTTCCGAAATAATCAAACATTTTTATAAAAGTGAATAGCAATAAACAGGTGAAACCTCATATTTTGATCAAAATTTGTTCAAAATGCGAGGTTTATTTTTACCTGGAAAATTGAGTATTCTCGCTAAATATTAATCAATCGTTTTTCAAATATTACATACGCAGCTCTTTTTTCTTCTTGAATTAACGGGGCAGTTTAGTTGAACAAGAAGAGGGAAAATTTATTAGATAGAGAATATTAATTACTACCAAACTTGTAGAAAAAATTGGAGGTATTTATGAGAGTTTTAACGGATAGAAATAAAGTAGATGCGGTAGTATTGGATTTGGATGGTACATTATTAAATTCTGATAAGAAAGTAAGTAATAGAAATTTAGATTCAATAATAGAAATACATAAACTTGGAATACCAATCATAATTGCAACAGCAAGACCTCCAAGAACAGTAAAAGAGTTTCTTCCAAAGGAATTACATGAAGTAGCAATTATTGTTTTTTATAATGGTGCATTAATTATTAATAACCCCTTACAATTAAACGAACATTATTCTATCGATTCAACTATAAATCAACAAATTATTGAATACTTAATTACCAATGAACCTGAACACTTATTTTCTATTGAAGTCAATGATACTTGGTACAGTTATAAAGATATTGATTATCGCTCATTTACTAAGGTTTCTGAGAATCCTGAAATTATTGAGATTGTTGAAATAAAATTAAAAAGCCCAACCAAAATACTTGTTTCAAACTTAAAGAATATAGAAGACTTTACTAAAAAGTTCGGTGATAAATTAGAAGTGATTAATACGGACTCGAATCAACTTACACAAATAATGAGATTAGGTATTTCAAAAGAATCTGCAATAGCAAATCTTGCTGAAAGATTAGAGTTTTCATTAGAAAAAACAATGGTTTTCGGTGATGATTTTAACGACTTAGGTTTATTTAAGCTATGTGGAATTCCAATAGCTATGGACAATTCGATTGACGAATTAAAAAGTATTGCAAAAGAAATTACAACTTCAAATGATGAAGATGGTGTAGCTAATATCCTGGAAAAGTTCTTCAACTAACGAGTGCTTTAGTTGAAGAAGAAAAGACTGTCATTTGACGGTCTTTTTTGTTTGTGCGCCCAGCATGGGCGTAGTATATAGGGTGTAAGTCCCGAACTACGAAGACAGAAGTAGTAGTTAGCTTAACGCAAGGGTGTCCATGGTGACTTGGAATCTATTTCTATAGGTATTAATTAGAACTCCTTGAATCTAGGGAGTTCTTTTTTCGTGATCAAATGCATACATTGTGGCGAATTACTGAGCTCCGTGGCGAGCAAATTTGGGCCATAAGTGATTTTTCGCATTAGTGATGATAAGCTGCCGCGAATCGCTTATTACGCATAGTGGGAAAGCAAAAAGTTTATTTTAAATAACGATTGCTTAAAAAGAACCTGCAGATTAAGATTTAAATAATCAAGTAGTTTTACCAATATTACCCATTACGGATTACGGATTTTTCATGAAGATAATCAGGAGGTAATTTATGGAGCTTATTATTGAAAGCGTGAGTAAAAAATATAAGGGGAATTTTTACGGGCTTCGTGACTTATCGCTGGAGATCAACACAGGCATTTTGGGATTGTTAGGTCCCAACGGTGCTGGGAAGTCTACATTGATGCGGATTTTATCAACAATTACTAAGCCTACCGAGGGTAAGGTGAGTTGGAACGGGATTGATATTACGAAAGATCCCAATTCTGTACGAGCCATATTAAGTTATTTGCCGCAAGATTTCGGCGTATATCCTCATTTAAATGCAGTTGAGTTTTTGGAGTATTTAGCGGCGATTAGAGGGTTGGATCATAAAATGGCAAGAAAGAGAATTGAAGAGTTACTTCATTTGGTCAATCTTTATGAGGTTCGCAAAAAACCGTTAAATAGTTTTTCAGGTGGTATGAAACAACGTGTAGGTATAGCTCAGGCCTTATTGAACGACCCCAAGCTATTAATCGTTGACGAGCCAACGGTTGGACTTGATCCAGAAGAACGTATTCGTTTCCGCAATCTATTATCTGAATTATCAGGCGACCGAATTATTATCCTATCAACCCATATCGTATCCGACATCGAGGCGACCGCAACAGATATTGCTATTGTTAATCAAGGACGGCTCGTGATACAGGCTGCTCCGAGCAGATTATTGGCAGCGGTGGAGGGAAAAGTATGGGAGTGGTTGATACCGAGTGATACTTGGATGGAAGTGCGCAAACAATTGTTAATCAGCAGCACCATTCAAAGCAGTGAAGGAGTGCGTGTGAGAGTCATCGCCGATATTCAGCCTTCAGCAGAAAGTCGCTTGGTGACACCGACTTTGGAGGATGCGTATTTGTATTACATTTCGGCAAATAAGCAGGAGGCGAAAGCATGACATCGCTTCGTATACTATTTCATATGATGAAAGCTGATTATTTAGAAAGGGTCCGTAGATACAGCTTTTTGATTACAGTACTAGTATCGATTTTTATTGTGTTTAAGTACATTCCTTCAAGTAATGACAATTATTTAACTTTATCGCTACACGGTATACGAGGCATATATAATTCCGCTTGGGTCGGCAGTGCAATAGCTGTATTAGCCTCAATGCTGTTAAGCCTACCAGCGTTTTTTCTCGTGAATAATGCGATTGAGCGAGATATGCAAACTGGGGTGGGACAAATAATAGCAACGACTCCAATTACCCGATGGATATACACCATGGGCAAAATGTGGAGTAACTTAGCTCTCTTGATGACTTATGTTGCTGTATTAATTGTATCTGCTATTGCCATGCAACTGATTAGAGGGGAAGCTTATACGATTGATTTGGTGAATCTATTGTTTCCATTTCTTTACTCTACATTGCCGACTATGGCTTTGGTGGCTTCAATTGCCATACTTTTTGAATCTGTACCATTGTTACGTAAGGGAATTGGCAATTTTATTTATTTTATTTTATGGGGCGTTTCTCTTAAATTTTCTACAACGGCGATTCATTCAAGCCAGGATATGCTCGGCCTTTCTCCGATCCTTAATAGGCTGTCGAGCGAGGCGAATGCGAGGCTTCCTCATAACGATGGGGGCCATATCTCTGGTATAAGTCCGTTGAAGGAAGATTTATTAACATACAACTGGAACGGTGTAAACTGGACTTTACAGATGTTTTTAGAACGTTATATTTGGTTAGCCGTGGCGGTAGTGATTGTAGTAGTGGCTTCAATCTTCTTTCATCGGTTTGATCTAACACGTTCATCCAAAATAAATATAAAAGGTAAACACAAAGAATTTAGAAAAGCTGAGCTACACATTAAGCCTGTGCTTAGGAATGACATTCAAATAAAGTTAACTCCTTATAATCATACACAAGGGCAATCCAGCTATATCAAGACATTAGCCATGGAACTGCGTCTCATGCTCAAAGGCTTACATTTTTGGTGGTACTTGATCGCATTAGTTTTAATCGTTCTAGGTTTATTGTTGGCAATAGATGACGTAATAAAGTTTGTTTTACCCTTTACCTGGGTTTGGCCAATTCTGATTTGGTCGTCAATGGGCACGAATGAAACGTATCATCGTACCCATCAATTGATTTTCACTGCCATGCATCCTGTTCGAAATCAATTTATTGTATTGTGGATGTCTGGAATTATCGTTGCTTATTTGACAGGCAGTGGGGCTATGATTCATTTTCTTGTCGCAGGTGAGTGGGAAAGCTTAACGACCATGGCAGTAGGCGGATTGTTTATTCCAACGCTGGCTATAGCTTTAGGTGTATGGTCGGGGAATGGAAAGCTATTCCAAGTGGTATTTATGTTAATGTGGTATCTGGGTCCCCTAAACAAATGGGGTATTATGGACTTTATAGGTACTACACAACAATCCCTTGACAGAGGTTACTATCGATATTATCTACTAGTCACATTGATTTTGTTATTGTTATCTGTAATTGGACGAGTGCGTCAAGTGAAAGCGTATAATTGAACTTCATAATATGCGAAAAGAACAACCATCCAAATAGGTTGTTCTTTTCTTTGAGATAAAAATTCGCATCTCGAGTGAAACGGTGAACCGTACCAAAAGTAAATGAGGTTTATAAAAAAAATTTGAGAAGGCTTTTTCTTCTGCGTTATTGTTAAAATCAAAGAGTTCAATTACGAATAAAAAATTCATAATAATCATAAATGACGACGCATGTACGGAATACGCTTTCTATTATGGAGGATACGAGCAGCATCGAAGGTATCTGAATGTCAGGTTGCGTAATCGTGTCGAGGAACTGCTTGAGATGTATATAAATATGTAAAGTCCAACCACTGATTTGTGGAAGGGCTTGTTTATTTGCACCAAAAAAGAGAAGGCTCACACCATCTCTAATTTCTTCCTATTCAATTCCTCAAACAACTTTGATATTGACCAGATTGAAATCCCCGAAAAACTTTAGTTAGAGTTGAAAAATGAATATTTCTTGTTCAACTAACGGGTGCTTTAGTTGAAGATTCGATTTCCGAAATCATCAAATATTTTTATAAAAGTGAATAGCAATAAACAGGTAAAACCTTGTATTTTGATCAAACTTTGTTCAAAATACGAGGTTTATTTATTCAAAGGTTACATTGACGCCATCTAATTTAATTGTTGGTGGTTTGTTTAAGCCAATTATTTCAATTGATATTGTTTTGAATTCATTCGCCATCCTTCAACCCTCCACAATCATATTTACTATTTAACCGATAGCTCGAAGATAATAGATCACTCTCCATTTCTCGAATTTAACTTAGAGTATTGCAAGAATGACCACCGACCTTAATGAGCTAGAAAAAGCACCCACAATTTGTGAGCGCCTAAATGCTTCAATTTCTTTTTCAAGAAAATAAAAAGCACCTCCGAAGAGATGCTTTAGTTCACATAATAAGTATTCACGGATAGTAGCAATGTCCATTATTAGTACAGATAGGCTTAGGACCATTACCTTCGTGATCGTCCATGGCACTTGCTCCCGTAGCAAAAGATAAACTCAATAGTAATAGAAATCCTGTAGCTACTGACAATAATCTCTTTTTCTTTTTCATAATTTCCAGCCTCCATTTTTTTACCATTATTGTGTTACATTTGTTATATTCTACAATATTTTCTAAATTCCTTTTTATTTATTAGAATTTTTAAACTTTTGTAAAGTAAACTTAGACAGTAGTCAATCCTTAATTAATCGTGAATGAACGTATTCATATTGGATATACTTTTAAAGATATTCTAATCAAAAATCGAACTGATGAATATATAACACTGTGAATTACTTCTTCAGTTCGATTTTTTTATAAAATAACATACTGCAATCTACTTTTTAGCAACTCAAATTCTTACTCAAGAAAAACTAAAACTTCAAAGCTACCGCATAATAAAAAGCGAGTAGAAGAAAATTTCCTCTTACTCGCCTGTTTTAAAATTGATTGGAAATTTTAATGAGTGGTAGCAGCTACTTCCTTAATTCCTAATTTTTCTTGTAATATTTCGAGTTCTTTTTTCGCTTCTTCACTCAATTCTTCTTTTTCAGGTACAATTTTCTAACCCTAATTCAACTGCCTCAATTTTATCTAGCAATTCTTTACCTTATTTGTGAATCCACGACCATAACGATTGCATTAGGCTTTATTTTGTTGCTTATAAAGATAAGAATAACATGGAAGAAAAGGATATTTGGAGTAAGATCTGCTCTTGTATGAACTCGTTAACCGTTGTTTTAGGAGTAAGAGTGCTAATGCAGGGAGAGAAACTATGGAGGCTTATGAGATTGCTATGTACATGGTAGAATGTCAGCCTGAGGTCTTGGAAAGGATGTACAGTGTAACAGTAAGTAAACAGTTGGGAGAGCTGAGGTTATATGCTGGCTCTCCTTTTTTCAACTTTTTAGAATTACAGTATACTGGAATACATTTACAAATAATTAATATCATTGTATATTTTTAGAAGGATAACAAAATGGAGGGTAAAAGATGGCTTTAACTGATGAACAGTTTGACTTGCTACTGGAAGATGAAGAACTTGAGAAATACATTAAAGAGTATCAAGATTATAAGATGACCTATAGAGATTGTAAAGCTAAGAGGGATAATATATATAAGAGGCATGGCATAGAGGTTGAAAATATACCTATTAACCATCAGGAAAGAATGGAAAAACTTGAGGAGCTATTGGATGAGGGATATATTGATAAAGCCAATTATGAAAAAAAATTAAAAAGGATAGAGCAGGATATAAAGGATGATAGTTACAGTTTAGAAAAGAAAAAACAGTTAGGTATAGAGATTGATGGCTGTGTATTTGCTGATAATGGAGATATTGACCTAGATGATTTCCTTGATAAATTCATTGAGTTTGTGGAGTCCAATGGATGGCATTATGGTGGAGGTACAAATCAGGTGGATGAGGATGGTAACAACATAAAGTAGGAAATTGGAGCTGTGCTGATGCTGGGCTCTTTTTTTGTCTATTTTTAGCTCAGCCTGTCACAGTCTGTAGTTCCTCTCTAAATACAGCTCTGTAAGAAACATTACAGACAGGAGTTATGGGATTGGTCATAAAGTAATTTACCGCCAGCAGTTAAATGATCAATAGACCCTTTTCGATGCGGATTTCCTGGATTCGCAATTGCTTCTCGAATATATTCTTTGAATTTATCTGTATTTTTTCCCAATATTTCTCACATAATTTTTGAACAGCATTTAAATGTTCTTGAACTGTTTGTATGTCTCCATCTTTTTCACGTATATGTGCAATATACTTCATAATTAACCCCTTTTAAGATTGAAAATTCAAACATTAATATCCGGACATTTTCGTCAAAAATGATTATATTTGAATAAAGATAGCACTGCTGAGTTGTAGTTTTGAAATAAAGTTGTGTTGATCCGAGCAGGATTAACGCTTATTGAACTAACGGGGCAGGTTAGTTGAACAAGGAAATGTTGAAATAGGACCTAAAATTCTTGGGGAAAAGGAAGTAAGCGTAATACGATTCGATAATTTAGGTTTTTATACAAAACCTTATAATTCTACATGGGAGGTTTGCCCTCACCATAATGCTTACTGTCATCATAAAAGGAAGTGTGAGGCAAACTGGATTATTATATAAGTTGTTTGTTTTCTTCGGTTTGTATAAAAGCATCAGTTAACAATTGAATATCTTCCCGTATCTGAGACTTCAGTTTAGGACAGTCACACTTGAAATAATCATCAACTAATCTTGTTAGTTCGTAACTAAATAGATTCATAGGCACAATCTCCTTTTTATTATCTCCTTCTAAATAGTCCCTAAATCCTATTATGAGACATTCTCGTATTAATTAAAAGGAATATTATATAGTCAAAACTATTAGATAAGTTATGGAAACATCTATTGAGAGAGAGAAAGGATGGATTATTTTTATGACCATGTACAAAATTCGTAATAGAGATACACAACAGATTTTTTCGGTAACTAATGGCTGGATCAACGAATTCTAAATAGGTGGTATTTTTAATAATCAGAAGACGGCACAGCTGTTGCAATAGGTTTCCTCATTTTACTGCTCGAATTGTGGGTATGTGTTAGGCTTATATGTTGAGAATCCTCAAAATCTTGGAAAGTGATTTTAAAGTAACGGGTGCATTAGTTAAAGTTCATCGGGCTGTTTAAACAGCCCTTTTTTTTATAGAACTAACGGGACAGGTTAGTTGAACAAGGACATGCATTATAAAATTTGGATATTTCATAAAACTAACAGGGAGGTTATTTAATGAAAGATGTAATAGGACTAATACATACAAGGAAAATAGGCGTTGATGAATCAGACATAAAGGCAACAGAAAATAAGTTAGATGCAGTCTTCCCAGAACAATATAAGGAACTTTTCAAGTTAATCAATAATGCAGAAATAGGTGAATGGACACTTTATCCTATCAAAGACCATAGAAATTCAAGAAAGACTTGGGATGATGTTGTTAGACAAAACAACGAAGTCAGAGAAGAAGATATGTCGAAAGACCTTATTTCAATCGGTGAAGATGGTTCGGGAGATAAATTATGTTTTAAAGTAAATAACGGAAGAATGGAGAATGAGATTTATATTTGGTATCACGAAGATGTAGAACTTGAAGAATATGCCCTTAATTTGAAAGAATTTATTATTTTAATATCAGAAGAAGAGGCCGAGGATGACTTTGAGGACGAATAAATCTTATTCAACTAACGAAGTGCTTTACTTCAATAAGGAGTGAACCTTTTTTCTTATTGAACTAAAGGGGCAGTTTAGTACAATAATAAAGCAAGTAAAGCAGTAGAGAGAAGAAAATTAAAAGTTACTTATTGTGAGGGGAAAAATGGACGTAAACAAATACAAAAAATTGATGGTGGATTTTTTAGAAGAGAAGATGTCAGCAGATGAATTTCAAACACAATATTTTAAAGTGTTTAAAGGATCGGATGATATAATGGGCAAACCCTTATTTGAAATTCTGAATGGGGTATTTGAATCAGCAGATTGTTACTGGCATGAGTGTCTTCCTGGACAAGAGACTCCATTCGAAATATCAGAACAACAACTAAGAAAAGAAATAAATGAAGCATTAATTAAATTAAATAACCTGTTAAATAGTCGTTAGAGCTTATTCAACTAACGGGTGCTTTAGTTGAAGATCACCGGGCTGCTTAGGCAGCTTTTTTCTTATTGAACTAAAGGGGCAGGTTAGTTGAATAAGGGGAAAATCGGAAGGTTACCTATATAACCCTAATAACGTGGAAATTATGGAAAACCTTCTGCTTCAACCACTTTTATTCGTTATTTTTATACTCAATAAGTTCAGAAATAGTTACAAATTTGTACCCTTGTTTTTGAAGTTCAGGCAAAATCTCCTTAAGTGCTTTCACCGTCTGTTTACGATTACCGCCACCATCATGGAAAAGAATGATGTCGCCCTGCTTTGTAACATTCAATACTTTATTGACGATTTTTTTAACACCGGGGTTTTTCCAATCCTCTGTATCTTGATGCCATGACCACATTACAACTGTGTATCCTTTGTCCACAGCCAACTTTATCATGTCATCTGTATATTGCCCGCCAACAGGTCGAAACAACTTTGGGTAAGAACCCGTAATACTGTATATTGTTTCATTGGTCTGTTTTAATTCTTTCTCTAATTTTGTGATTGTTGTTTTTAAAGGATGTGTATATGTGTGATTTGCTATTTCATGCCCTTCATTGTGTACTCTTAATACAAGTTCCGGATATTTTTCTGCATTTTCTCCAATAATAAAGAAAGTAGCTTTAGCATCGTAATTAGCTAATAAATCTAAAACTTCAGCAGTATATTTTCGGTGGGGACCGTCGTCAAATGTAAGAGCTACTATTTTTTCTTCCGTTTTTATATCCCACACCACTTCCCCAGTTTGTTCGTAATGGCGACGTCCCTTATCAGCAAATACATTAAATCCAACATGGAAAATGGAACTTACAAGAATAATTGTAGATAACACTAAAACATACTTTCCCTTCAATTCTTCACTTCCCTAATCCAATTATTATCAAGTATCACATCCATTATATTTTTTACTTTAAGCAATAAATTATACCTTTTTAGCGCTCACTAAATTCGACCTGCTTAGGGCAATTTTGGTCGAACAATGTTTATCAAATCGCCAATTTCCTTTTACTTAGCATTAGAACTCAGAGTGATTATGAAAACACTTGAGGGGGACTTTTGTTGAAGAAATTACTGTGCTGTGACTAACAGGTTCTGTTTAGGTGCACAAAACATTAAAACACAACCGAAAAGGAATTATAAACCGCAATCATTTTTTACGGCGGAAATGCTTAGACATATAGAAAAATAAAGAGTCCGATTCATAAAAGAATCAGGACTCTTTTTAGTAATTGCTTACTTGTACCTCAAAACAGATCCGGTTACTCTGTGACGGTCTTTTATTATTTTGACCAACAAATGCTTGTTCATCTTTACCCTTCTTCAACTAACGGGTGCTTTAGTAAAAATCATTGGGCTGCTTAGGCAGCTTTTTTTCTTATTGAACTAACGGGGCAGGTTAGTTGAACAAATTAACCTGAGAAAGGAGAAAAAATGGAATCGAATCAAAGAAAAATGATGGATAATGCCTTGAAAAAAATTGTGATACCGGCTTTAAGAAAACAAGAATTTAAAGGCTCGTTTCCTCACTTTAGACGGACAAATGAAAAGATTATAGATTTAATTACTATCCAATTCAACAGATTGGGTGGTTCATTTGGAGTTGAATTGGAAACGTGTCCAATAGAAGGTGTAACTATGAGTTGGGGAGAAAAAATCCCACCAAACAAAGCAACTACTCATCATCTAAACAATCGGTTTAGGTTAGGAGCAAAATCAGTTGATGAAGAAGGAATATGGTTTGATTTTGAGAATGCAAAAACAGAAGACGATTTTGAGGAAATAGCTTCAAGTGTTGTGGGTTTATTAAATACATCAGACCGTTTTTGGATTTCTATGTTGTTAAACTAACGGGGCAGTTTAGTTGAAGAAGGTGGGGAGCTTCTAATTGGTAAATTATGTTATAGTTTATTTATAAGGGGGGGGAGTGATGAGAACTAAGATTTTTGAATGGATTGGTTTCATTATCGTTTGCGTCTCGATATATGCTAATGCATCTTTTCGTGCAGATGGTACTAACACGGGGACAGGAATAAACTTAACAGTAATTGGGATGATTATGGGTGCAATTCTTACTTGTACTTTTTTCTATATTTGGAAGTTTGGAAATAAATGGGTACATAAGAAGTCGACAAATTAACCTGCTATTTTATTTAACTAACGAGTGCTTTAGTGGAAGATTCCTAAGTTACTTTTACAACTATAGAGTAGGTCATTTTAATAACGGGAGGATCATATGTTCTTGATAAAGTTGGCACTCTTTGTGTTGATAGTGTTTGGTTTAAATGTGGTAGTAAAGCTTCTTTTGAAAAAAGTACTTAAGATTGAAAAAGAAAAAAATTCCTTTTTTTCTTACAACCACATAAACAATCTGCACAGGAAAATTGATTGGGGTATCAGAATTACTTCTATTATCACAATTATAATTACCAATATATTGGTGATAGTTGAAAATTATCCAAATTACCTTTTACTAATACCAATTTTCTGCATTGGATTAGATTATCCTGTAAGAGCATTTTTTGAGAGGAAATATTCGCAGAACCCCAAACAATATATTCTAACTCTTAGCGAAGGGGTAATAATGTTACTTGCAATAGTAATAGTCATTCAATTTAATTTATTTATTACACAATAAAACTGCTTAGTAGACAGTGTGGTTGCTAAGTCAGTAAGTAAGTCTTCCTCAACTAACGGGTGCTTTAGTTGAAGATTCAATTTCCGAAATAATCCGACATTTTTTTAAAAAGTGAATAGCAATAAACAGGTGAAACCTCGTATTTTGATCAAACTTTGTTCAAAATACGAGGTTTATTTTTTACCTAGAAATTGAGGATGCTCGCTAAATTTTAATCAAACTTTTTTTAAAGCTTCATAAAGTTTACTATAATTTGTTAAGACAATACCGGATTGTCTGACTAAAGATTACGATTGGTCAAATATTCACGGTGGCCTTAGGTTAAGACAATAGGAAATTATCTTAATGTTTCGAATTATATGGTTATAACAATATATCAACATTACAAAACATTTACGTTATATATACACTCTATTAAAATTTATCACTTACTATTAAGCAGTTAAGCAAATTTGATTCTGGAGGGGGGGATCTTGTAGCAAGTGTTGTATAGGATCAATGCTTGCGAATTTAGCTCAAAAACTTTACGACGAGTGAGGGACAACAAGATTCGACGTTAACGGGGTTTCGCCTTCAAAACGCGAATTTTTCCAGCTAAGTGATCAAGTAATATAAAACCCTGATTTTCAACCCCTCTAAGGGACCCCTTAACGGGCTAAGCAAGACGACAAACGGCATATTGAGTATTACAAGAAAAAACAGGAGGATTAATTATGCTATTTCTTAAAAGGCTAAAAAAGTCATTTCTATCACTCATGCTGGTGAATGTAGCCCTGTTGGGTGTAGTAGGCAGTATCTCGGCAGAAAGCTCTGCAGCAGGGGCAGAAAACACTACGGAAGATCCTATCTTCAGCTTCATGTCAATGTCGGACACGCATAGCGATACGGGTAAAACGGCTAAAGCTGTAACGGATGCTAAAAATAATAATGTAAGTGCAATAGTTTTAGCCGGGGATATAACCAATCTCGGGGATAGCGGTGAATATGACGCCATAAGAAATGCTATCGATTCTGTAAAAGATCATCCGCCGGTGTATTATGCAATGGGAAATCATGAATACGATTGGCAGCCGGATTTTAATGTAGCGAAGAACAGATTTATACAAAAGGCAGGAATACCAGAAGAGAAGGTGTATTACCACCGGGAAATACAAGACTATGACTTCATATTTTTAGGGTTTGATAAGAAACCGACCAATTACGCGTATATGTCCGACGAACAGTTAGCCTGGTTTGAAAGCAAGCTTGCTGAAAATGCTGTTCCGGACAAGCCGATTTTTGTGTTCACGCATAATCCTGTTCACCAGACTGTATCCAAGTCATATTCTTCGGATAATTATAATGAAAATTTGGTACAGGAACAGAAGTTCAGAAATATCCTTGAAAAATATCCACAGGTTATTTTAACAACAGGACATCTTCACGACGATACTAAGATAGAAGGCAACATGTACACCAATGGATTCACTGCAGTAAGAGACGGTGCCGTTTTAAATAATCAAGCTATGATTGTTGATGTATATAAAGACAAGTTACATATAAAGGGAAGGGATGTAAATACACAAAAAACCATATGGGAAGGTACTATGAGTCTGCACCCGAATACAACCGGCATGTATGAAGCCGAGGATAGTGTATTTGCATATGCAACCGCTGGCGAAGACATAAATCCGTCCGGCGGAAAGTACGTGAAAATGAACGATGGAAAAGCATATATCGAGTCGCTCAAGGTTGACGGAGGAGCTTCTGGCGGCAACAAAATATTGAAAATCAGGTATGCTACCGATGCTGCCAATGTTACCAAGGGAATATATGTAAATGGAGCCAAAGTACAGACGCTCAGCTTTCCTACTACCGGAAGCATGAGTTCGTATAACGAATTGGTGGTACCTGTTGAGCTGAATCCGGGTCCAAATAACAAGATCGTCATAAAAAGCGATAGCAACGCAGCGGGTGTGAACATAGATAAATTCCAAATTATAGATGGTAACGATCCCAAAAGGATGTGGGGATTTAACGGCAATGGCAACGACAGTATCAAGAATGGGTTTAATGCAACTTTGCATGGAAGTGCTGCCTTTGATAAGACGGATAAAATGGAAGGTTCCGCTTCACTCATCCTGAACGGTGCAGACGGTAATTATGCAAGTACAGATCTTGTATCCAATAAAAAGAACAATCTAACGCTAACAGCCTGGGTGAAGTGGAATGGTGCAACCTCAGGATCTCAACAAATATTGTCCAATGGTGATGGCTTTACCAATGGATATTCCATCGTGTTGGATCATGACCAAGGCGATAAGGTGTCCATTGCAATCAACGGGCAGACGATCCTTGGATCGCAGACTGCTTTGACGGCGGGCCAATGGACCAATATCACGGCGGCAAGAAGAAGCGGCACCTGGGAGCTTTATATCAATGGCAAGAGCACACCGGTAACCAATAATACAACAGCTCCTTATACGCCAACAACGGGAACGTATATCGGTGCAGACAGTAGAGGCCAACAAAGCTTCAATGGACGTATTGATGCAGTAAGGGTTTACAATCAAGCATTGTCTACAGATCAGATCATGGCAATTGCCAACGAGACTTCTAACGTTAAGTTGCAAAGCATCGAAATAACTAAACTGCCAACAAAGTTGAATTACCTGCAGGGAGATGGGCTTAATATAGACGGGCTGGTTGTGACAGGCACTTACAGCGATGGAACAACAAAAGTGGAAAACGTAACGGTTGATAATATTACCGGCTTTAAGTCCTTTCGTATAGGAAAAGTGCAACTGGCTGTGACTCTAGGTGGAAAGACAGCCAGCTTTAATGTAAATATTTTAGATGTATTGCCTGGTTCAGCATTGGTGCCAGGAAGGATAGAAAGTGCAAACTACAATTCGAAACAGGGTGCTGTACTTAGAAATCAACGGATTAATGATGGCGGACCCGCATGGCGAGTGGGTGCTATGGAAATAGGCGACTGGATGGAATATAACGTAGATGTGGCAAAATCGGGATTCTATCAATTAAATTACAAGGTAGCATCAAACGCGGGGTATACGGGAGAGGTTGAATTCCTGGTAGATGGAGTACCTCAAACGAGAACCTCAATCTCAACCGGGGGTCCGACCAACTATGTCATTAAATCCGAAACGGTCAGACTGAGTGAAGGCTCACATAAAATAAGGCTGAATGTAAATGCAGGTTTTTGGGTTTTTCGCTGGTTTGAATTGATAGAAATTCAAGAAAAAAAATTGAACAGCATCACAGTACCTGCTGACATCACAGAGGTGGCAATCGGAACGGCGAAGACAGCGGACGCCCTTGGATTTCCAAAGAAAGTATCCTTGGATACCGATGCAGGCAAGGTGGATAATGCCAATGTGACATGGAATGTAGATGCTTCAAACTATGATCCCACTGCCACGACGGCGCAGACCTTCACTGTAAATGGAACTGTAACTTTGCCAAATGGGGTGGCAAATCCCAATAACGTGCCTTTAACAACAAGCATTAGAGTAACTGTTAATAAGATCCCAGCGTGGACCGCCGCAGTTACCGCTTCATCGTATTACGATGCCGCTCGTTCTCCCGACAAAGTGTTCGATGGCATCATAGGGCAATCGGGCGAATGGGCGTCCAAGGGAGAACAGAATCCATGGATCCAGGTGAATTGGACGACGAATCAAACGATCAGCAAGATTACCTTCTATGATCGGCCCTATTTAGCTGACTGGGCGCCCGGCGGAACACTTACCTTTAGCGACGGAAGCACTGTGACGGTTTCAGGAATCCCGAATGACGGGAGCGCTTATTCTGTAACTTTCCCTGACAAGACGGTGACATGGGTCAAATTCCAGGTATCCGGTGGAAGCGGACCAAATGTCGGTTTGTCGGAAATGAAAATTTTAGCGCCAGTGCTTCCGGCTACGGAGATTAGCGTCCTTGAAACAGAAAGTGTAATACCGAAGACATCGTAGACTTCAAACCGGTTGCCGTGAATACGAGCATAGGCAATACCCGCACTTCCTGCAAAGGTTGAGGCCATATACAATGACGGAACAACAGGGGCAGTGAATGTTGTATGGGAGGAAATCACAGCAGCATGTGCTGCAAGACGCTCAATATTTATTGACACAATTACGATTCGCACAAGGGATTAGATTTAAACTTTGATGAAAAGAGGTCCCGCGGCAAAATATTTGCTGCGGGACGTTCTATATTAAGGCGCTCAATATTTATTGACACAATTACGATTCGCTCCGAGGGTTTAGATTTTAACTTTGATGAAAAGAGGTCTCGCTTTGAAACTACGTGCATTCCTGTCCTTGTTCATAGTCACCTTATTATTTTGTGCGAATGCCAGCACTTCATTTGCCCATACCGACAAAAGTAGGGGTTACTCGAATTTAAACATTAAAGGGAAAACGATTGACTATGAACTTTTTCTTGATCAAATAGACATGCTGGAACAATTTGATACCAACAAGGATAAATATCTGGATAACGAGGAACTGTCCTCGCAGAAAGAAAGAATCGAATCGGTATTACAGAAAGATCTTCGTATAGATGTGGATTCGAAGCCCTTAACGATGGAAATGCTTTCGATGGAGTTGGCAGAAAAGGGTTCCACGATTGGCGTAATTTTTAAATTAAGGATAACCGCCGATGAAGCTATCGAACAATTTAATCTTCATTACAATCTGATGTTTGAAGATGCGCCTCTACATACGAATGTACTTTTGGTCCATTCAGGGGATTATTTCTATCAGAATATTCTTGATACCAAAAAAAAAGATGTTCAGATCACCATTGCTCAGCCTGAAAGTGAATCCGTCCTATGGAAATACTTTGTACTTGGAATCGAACACATTTTGACCGGGTTCGATCATATGCTGTTTTTGTTATCCTTAGTATTAATCGCATCTCGCTTCAAGGATGCGTTGAAAATTGTTACTGCTTTTACAATCGGCCACAGCATAACACTATTCTTGGTGGCCACCGACCGTATTCAGGTCAGTTCGCATTGGGTCGAAGTTTTTATAGCGCTGACCATCTGTTATGTGGCAGTGGAAAATATATTTGTTCAAAAGGTGAAATGGCGGTGGCTATTGACAGCCATATTTGGCCTGATTCACGGTATGGGTTTCGCCGGGGCTTTGACTGAAATAGGACTTCCAAAGAGCAATCTGATTGGCACACTCCTCTCATTTAATTTAGGAGTGGAAACGGGTCAGTTCATGGTATTGTGTCTATTACTGCCTCTCTTGAATTGGCTGCGCAGGTTCCCATGGTATCGTAAAATGATGATCTCAGCGTCTTGCCTTATTTTTGTTTTAGCATTTTATTGGTTGCTTCAACGTCTGCAGTAAACTATAAAATTGTAACTATATCTTTGGAGCAATATTGGAAAGATAAGACAAAGTATGAGCTAGTATGTAAAACGGAATTAAAAAATGAAGAGCCTGAATAGGCAGTATTTTATGTACTCCAATTAGCAGCGCAACTTGGAAATGAAATCAATGTAGTTGGTCCTTTGACATACGAAGAAAACAATGTAGTGTTTGAAGGGTAATGCTCATCGCCTAAAATAGTAGGATAAAGTTGGTTCCACTTTAATATTGATAATTTTAAATAACCTTCTTCAACAAACGGGTGCTTTACTTCAATAAGGAATGAAGCCTTTTTTCTTATTGAACTATCGGAGCAGTTTTAGCTTTCGGTATTTACAGGTATGCTCCGCATGTATCGTTTTAACGCAAATAACCCACCATTCTTGTAACGCCCAAAACCCTTGATAGATAAAGGTTTTAGGCGTTTTTTGTTTAGGTGTTAAGGTTATAGAAAGAAGGATTAACGCATTTTTCGAACCATTCAGGAGGACCTACTGTTGTATCTGGATCAATGGCAAGATGAACAAACCAACTATCAGCTGCAGCACCATGCCAGTGTTTACATTTGGAAGTATTTCCACTACATCTCCTGGATATATTTCTTGAGCAGGTTTTCCTTTTTCCTAATACCAGCCTCTTCCGCCAGTAACCAAAAGAATCTGTCCACTCGGATGTGCATGCCAATTGTTCGTTAGGTTTTGATTAGATATTGGCTTTAATACAGCACTCCTTTCATTTTAATAAATACTCTGTGATGATATCTCTAAGTCCGTCCAAAGTGGGCTTTTCTTAATAGAATAGTTGGAAATAAAGCATATTTGTTAGAATATGGTTCTATCTTTTCCGTTTTTGATTACACTAAATGTATGTAAGAGAGAGTGAGTGGAGGTGAAGTGGATTTGACGAAAAAATGGGGAATTAATGCTCTTTTCTTATTTGGGGTATATGCTTTCCTGATGTATGTTTATATCTTCCATAGTGGCAGTGGGGGTATACCTGCAACTTTAAAAGGAACTGTTGCAGATCCGCATGTTTTTATGTCGGATCGAGAATTGTACCTTAGTGAGGAGTATTCAAGAATAAAGAATTTTCTCTTTTTTGTATCAATACCGTTTGAATGGCTTGTCTATTTATTTATACTGATTACTGGACTTTCACAAGCGTTTGAAAGATGGATTCCTTTGCAAAAAAAATGGGCAATTTTGCAAAATGCAGTATATGTATTTTTACTGTCTGTTCTTACGTTTATTGTTTTATTTCCTTTA
Organism: Paenisporosarcina sp. FSL H8-0542; assembly: GCF_038632915.1. Classification (NCBI taxonomy): domain Bacteria; kingdom Bacillati; phylum Bacillota; class Bacilli; order Caryophanales; family Caryophanaceae; genus Paenisporosarcina; species Paenisporosarcina sp. FSL H8-0542. The sequence goes on along the minus strand of NZ_CP152050.1, from coordinate 2,512,607 downwards.
GACTATTACAGATATTTCTTAAGTAAAAAATATGGGATTAGTACCCAGGATTTCAATTCTTGGATGCGAGATAATGTCATTGATTTTTGGGTTAACTTAGGAACGACTGTAGTGATTGTAACGGTTCTTTATTGGCTTATAAATAAAAGCACAAAGAGATGGTGGTTCAATGCCTGGTTACTAATGATTCCTTTCTCCATTTTCCTCATGTTTATTCAACCAGTAATAATCGACCCCTTATATAATGATTTTTATCCACTAACAAATAAAGAATTAGAGACGAAAATTCTCACGTTGGCTGAGCAAGCAAAAATTCCAACAGAACATGTGTATGAAGTTAACATGGCGGAAAAGACAAATGCTCTAAATGCTTATGTTACGGGGATTGGGAATAATTCAAGAATAGTATTATGGGATACGACTTTGAACCGCTTATCAGAAAATGAAATTCTCTTCATCATGGCTCATGAGATGGGGCATTATGTGGAGAAACATATATATTTTGGAATCGCTCGTTATATCCTAATGATGCTTGTCGGGCTCTGGTTAACCGCTAAAATAATGCCTTGGGCTATCCATCGCTTTGGACGTGTATTAAAAATTAAACGAGTAAACGCTATTCATTCATTGCCATTATTTTTACTTATTACATCTTTTCTATTATTCGTTTCAAGTCCAATTTCAAATTATATTTCTAGATATCAGGAAACAAGAGCTGATCAGTATGCAATAAACCTAATGGACGACCCGGAGGCAGCTGTCAAAACTTTTCAAGAACTTACGAAGGCAGGATTGAATGAGGTGAATCCTCCACTACTCGTAAAATGGTTTCGTTATTCACATCCGACAATGCTAGAAAGAATAAATAAAGTTGCAAATGAAAATGAATCAAAAGAGTGAGGGGCAAAATAGTACGATTGTAAATTTAGTCGTTCTTCAACTTACGGGGCCGTGAGTTGAAGAACAAGAAGAAAAAATAGAAAAAACTATATATTTGCCATCCCATGTTATTCGTCTACTATTTCGGGCGGTTGAGGAATTAAAGGCAACTGGAGGGCTTCTTGGGGGAGCCGCGGGATTATTGGTAGGTGTAGGAGCGCTTGCAATTCCGGGAATTGGGCCACTTCTGGCAGCAGGTCCTATTGTAGCTATGTTAACCGGAGCTGCAGTCGGTGCAGGTACAGGCGGACTAGCTGGAGCATTAATTGGGATGGGCATTCCGGAAGCTGAGGCAGATTAATACGTACGGGATGTTAAAGATGGGAAGCTGCTCGTATTGTTAGTTCCGAATGCCAGAAAAACGGATTCATTCGTTAACAATGAATTACACACAACTTCAGGTACTACTAGACATTAAGTACAATAAATTCACAAAAAACAAGGTCAATCCTTTCTGAGGATTGGCCTTGTTTTTATGAGCTAAGGAAAGTAGAAACATTCTTAGCTCATATTATAGATACCTGATTGCCTTATACTATTTCACTTTTCTCTTTCTTCAAGAGAAGGAACCGCGGTTGAAATGATGTATTTAACAGAAAATCCAGTTCAATTAAGTGGAGAAAAGTATGAAAAAAAATTAACAATTTACCCCCATATATAAAAGGAATACAAGAAACAATTTCTTGGATGATGAAAAGGGCATGAATGTATTTTGTTACATTCAAAATTTTTTTGAAAGTATGTATAAAAGTCAAATTAGTTGTTAATAATATAAGTAAATGACCATTTTCTTCATTATTGAATTAATAGTTATAGTTTTATTAATAGATTTGTCCTTAAACTTATCAAATAGTAGATACAGTATATAAAATAAAATATGTAATAGGGTTATTTCTTGAGTTGCTATATGAAAGAGAAAAGAAGAAGGGAGGATATAACTCTTATGAAAACGTTTATAAACAAATTTGCAGAAGCGATTGGCATAGGTATCATTTTACTATTATTTAATCCTGAGTTAATGGTGGTAGGATCTAGTATTAGAGAGAATGCATATGAGACGATTGTAGTTAGCCTATTAGTAATAATAATCGTTTTGATTTTAAGAAAACCCAAATCACGAGCATAATGATTGGAAAAAAATAAAAGTCGTCAATTCTGAGCGAACTAAACCCAACTTAATTATTGGGTTAATTAACATGGAATGTTTCGGATGAAATTAAGGGAGAAGATGAATGACATCATTATTCCTATTAGCTTCTTCAACTAACTGGTACCTTAGTTGAAGAATTGGCTGCCTTTACAGGGCAGCTTTTTCTTATGGAGTAATGAAGTTGATTACTTTATAATCCGGAAGTAATGTCAACCTACTGTGAATGGAAGGTTTATAGTCTTTAATGTTTAATAATAGATCATTTACAAATTTATAACATCTAGGACGTATTATATTAACAACACATCGTTAATCTATATATTAGTGGGGATAGCTTGAGTGGCTATCATGGTATTTGGCGAAGGAGGAGCCAATACCTTTTTATTTTTCGTTTTATTTTTTTGTTCGTTTCTTTCGTTACTAATAAAATTGGGTGGTCAATTATAAATCTAGGGGGGCTTACAATGTTAACATTGTCTGAAAATAATAATGAAGTGCTACCAATGACCCTAAATATTAAAGAAATTGACAAGCAATATATCATTAAGCAAAAAATATTTGAAGCATTAAATTTTTCAGTATACATAGTTACGTGTAAACAAGAAGGTACATTCTATGAACTCCTATTAATTAAAGATTTCAATTCAGAAGGACCATCAGCACATATTTGGCACAAAAAGATTTGTAAGAACTCAACTATTATAGAGATTGCAAAAGAAGTTGCTGAAGCTATCCAATCAGGATTCATTAAAAACGAATCCTCTCTTGTGTTGGTTTGTAATAAAGTTTGATCAAAAGCATGCTACAAAAATTGATTTTTCAACAGAAGAAACCCAAACATTTTGAAAAAAGTTTGGTCAAAATGCTTGGGTTGTTTGTTGCTAGTGAATAATTTTTTATAAAAAAGTTTTGATCATTTTCTACCTGTGTTTGCACAACAATAGCGCCCTATAATGGAATAACGAAATTACTTTATTAATTTTCAACGGAAACCCTCTTCATTAATCGCTTTAATTTCTTTTCTGTATCTGTTTCCTCTACTGGTGTATAGATACTGCACCGTAAATCCATATCACCTTGAACTTGGAGAGAAGTTAAATTAAACAACATTTTGCCTGCTTTAGCATGTCTGAATTCAATTATCATTTCTGGAGCCTTACTCACTTGACTTTCTAGCCATAAATCTTGGAATTCTGGATGTGAATGACTCATTTCTTTAATAAATTGGTTGTACCATTCATCGCCTAAATAGTGTCCATAATAGGTACGGAAAATGGCAAGAAAACCTTTCGCAAAATGTTCCCAATTGACGGCCAATGCTTTGAATTCTTTTCTGGTGAACACTAAACGAATCAAATTTCTTTGATCATTCGGTATTTGTTCAAAATCTAAAAAAACATGAGCAGCTGCAGGATTCCAGCCCACAATATGGCAATGTCGATCCGTAATGATAGTCGGACAATATGTTAATTCAGCTAGTATTCGTTTTAAAGAAGGGCTAAGCTCTGATTGATCCTTTTTTGGATGTGTAATTTCCGATTTTGCTTCTAATGCCAGGTCATATAAGTAGTCTCTTTCATCATTATTTAATTGCAAAGCTGTAGAAATACAATCAAATACGATTGAAGAAACTTTTATATCTCTTCCCTGCTCTAGCCATGTATACCAAGTGGTACTTACACCTGCTAGTTGTGCAACCTCTTCTCTTCGTAACCCAGGTGTCCTTCTCCGGGTTCCGACAGGCAAACCAATTGACTCTGGCTTAATTTGAGCACGCTTAGCTTTTAAGAATGTCGACAAAGCTTCAAGCCTAGTTTTATCATTCATTTTTAAAACTCCTCATCATACCAATTTAACCTAGTGGTAATTATACCAGGATAAACAATCACTTGTAATAGGATAAAGTGACTGTAAAATACAAGTATATTATTGATTTGGAGTGATGAACAGTGGAAAGAGTTGTGATTACAGGTATGGGAGTAGTCTCTCCTATAGGAAACAACCTCAAGACATTTTGGAACAATCTGATTAACGGAGAGTCTGGTATATCCCTTATTGATACATTTGATGTTACTAATCATAAGGCAAAAATTGCAGGTGTCATACGAGATTTTGATGCAGATGAAATTTTTGGAAAGAAAGAAGCAAGACGTTTAGATCGCTTTTCTCAATTTTCTTTGGCTGCAGCCGAACAAGCTTGGACAGACTCTGAGTTAGACCTCAAACGTATAGACGGAGAAAGGTTAGGCGTATACGTAGGTTCAGGTATAGGGGGACTTGAAACCTTAATTGAAAATATTGATGCGCTTAGACAGAAGGGACCAAGAAGAGTCAGCCCAACTCTAGTACCTGCCATGATTTCTAATGCTGCTGCTGCACAAATTAGTATCCAATGGAACGCCATGGGACCTTCTATGTCTCCTGTTTCCGCATGTGCAATTGGAAATACAGCTATCGGAGAAGCCTTTAGACTAATCCGTTCTGGAGAAGTTGACGTTATGTTTGCGGGTGGAACAGAGGCAGCTATAACAGACTTATCAATAGCAAGCTTTGGTAATGCTACAGCATTATCAACAAGAAACGACGATCCAACTAAAGCTAGTCGTCCATTTGATGAAAATCGAGATGGATTTGTCATGTCAGAAGGAGCTGGAATTCTAATCTTAGAATCCTTATCTCATGCTTTACGTAGAGAGGCAAAGATTTATGCAGAAGTCATTGGATATGGTGCAAGTTCAGATGCACACCATATGGTAGCTACACACCCAGAAGGTAGAGGGGCCTATCTTGCAATGAGATCAGCTTTAAAAAATGCCAATATATCTCCTGAGGAAATTGATGTTATTAGTGCCCATGCAACAAGTACAAAAGTGGGGGACATCTCTGAAACGATGGCTATTAAGCAGCTATTTGGAAAGCTAGCTTATCAGATTCCAATAACAGCTAATAAATCTATGCTTGGTCATATGTTAGGGGCAGCTGGTGGAGTTGAAGCAATTGCTTTAGCAATGAGCATAAAGGAAGAGATAGTTCCTCCAACAATTAACTTAGAAAATCCTGATCCATTATGTGATCTAGATTATGTACCGTCTGTTGCTCGCCAAGTGAAAATAAATATGGGGCTATCTAACTCATTTGGTTTTGGAGGTCATAATGCGGCTATTGTTTTAAAAAAATACGAGTGAATAAACTTTCTCTCGTAAATCTAACCGTTTCCTCTAGAAACGGTTAGATTTATTCAATTAAATGGCCCTTTAGTTGAGTAACTTTATTGCTACTCAATAGTTCCTTAATCCGCGCTTTCCGTTCAGAACTTCTTTTCACTTTTCACTATAAAAACACCCCTTTATATAAACAGATCCAAAGGGGCAAAACATCGCTACTTTTTTATAAACGTCGCGATTTTATTCAAAACATCGCGTCTTTTTTAAAAACATCGTGACTTTATTTAAAAACAGCATCTTGTGTAGTAGCCTGGTTTTGCGCTACATGGATGGCTAACTGCTTAGTTTAAGCTGCCTTTACACGGAGCTTTTTCTTAATGGTAATGAAGTTAATGACTTCACTATAGTAGCATTTGATAGTTAATGCAGAGGGTGATTATGGCGGGTTAGTGCGGAGTGGCAATAGGGGGCGTTCTTTTCTTTAAGCCGTTTGCGTTGTCGCGCCTTCGGTTTTTTTGTTTACCTTCCTGATGTCCCCTAGTTCAACTTTTAACTGAAGGTAATCACTTCCTCATCCGGAAGTATGTCAACCAATGTGCAAGGGCATCCCCTTTCAAATAAAACATTTACTGCCCAACATTCACTTAAAAAAGGGGTGCCGAAAACTCCGGCACTCCTTTTCATTAGGGTCAATTTAATGAGTATTCTATCAAACTATAAAACAGTCAAGTAAAAGTGGATGTAGAGATTACTCTGCTGCATTTGGATCCAATGTTTCCAGCTGTGTTGCCCACCGCTCAATATTAGCTGCGGGGTTCGTTCCTTCGGCAGGATAGTCGGTGATGTGGTACCAGCTGATTGTCCGTTTTTCGCCTGCTGCTACACTTGCATCAAAGGAGGCACCGAAAATATAACCGAAGGCACTGATCCCAGTTGGTTTGTCTTTGACCCAGGCAATCCCATGTGCCGGGCTGTTTATAGCGGTTTTAGGCCCATCATACACATAATTCCCCGTCCATCCGGAAGTCTTGAAGCCGGGATTAACGTTTGCAAAACCTGGAACTATTGCCGTGTCATCAGAACTGTCTGGATCGAGTAAATATTGGAAGTATCCTTTGAAATCTTTTGTTCCGGTATTTTCTAATTCCAAGGTTAGCTTGGCCACCGGTGCATCCGGAAGCAATTGGTAGGTGACCGACGTCTTGATGGACGGATCAATTTGTGCTTCTCCGGAAGCTTTTATTGCGTTTCCTAAGGTCTCGATTTTAGGAAGAGACAGCCATTCTCCAGAACGGTTCCATGGAACTTGTGGATCATTCATAGTCGGTGAAAGGATTAACTCGCTCCAATCCAAGGTTTCCATGGCATTATCATCCTGTAGGGCAAAATCGCCTAGCCATCCTGGCTGGAAAGTACCGGCCTGATTATTGGCAGCCACTTGTGTAGAGATGGTCGCCTCTACCTTGTTATTGATAATGTAATGGTACGGGTTGTCTGTTGTTGCGTCCAAGCGGGTGCTTCCTGCATGAAAATCTGGAGCTTCCTGAGATTCTCCTGCAATCGGCTCGGTTATGGCGTTTAGCTTTAGTTCCTTCGTTTCATTTTTCCCCTCTACCATCGTGACAGAAAGAGAAGTGTCTGAATGAAACCCTCTTCGTTTTGTAGAAAGAGTATAATTGCCTGGCTTTAATCCGATCAGGTATTGGCCATCAGCATTGGCTACTGAAGTCAGGCGGTTCCCCTCGGTATCGGTCGCTACAACGGTCGCACCGGCTACCGGTTTTCCGGTATCAGCATCCGTCACCTTACCGGTTACTCGCGGCCATCTTTGGGCAGATTTTCCTCCAGGTGTGTATGCATAAAGATTTCCATCATGAGCACCAACAACAAGCGTATTTCCTGAAATCGCAGGGGAAGATGCCACCCAAGCTCCAATTTCATGATGCCATAATGGCTGTCCTGTTATTCGGTCAAGCGCATAAAGCTTTCCGTCGTTGGAACCGATGAAGATGGTTTCTCCACTAACGGCTGCTGATGAAATGATTCCGCCATCCGTACGATATTTCCATTTTAAGGAACCTGTGCCCGCGTCTATTGCAGCAACGTTTCCGTCAGGGAATCCCATGTAGACGACTCCATCCGCTACGGCAGGGGAGGAACCAGTTGCCTGACCATGAATGTAGGATTTATCGGAGCTCTTATAGCGCCATAGCTCGTTGCCTGTCGAGGCGTCGAGTGAGACGATTAAACCGCCCTGGTACCCCATAAACACACGGCCATCTGAGATGGAAGGCATGGAGTGCATCCAGCCGCCTGCTGGTTTTTTGCGCCAGATTTCCTTGCCTGTAGCAGCGTCAAGAGAGATCAGCCAGCCGCCGTCTGCACCAACAAATACCTTGCCATCTTGTACTACAGGTGTGGATTCAACGATCCAGCCGCCTGCTAAAGGAGCATTCCATAATTGTTCGCCAGTTTTGGCATCAAGCGCCATGATTGCACCTCCGCTGCCTGTGCTGTATGCCTGGTATAGGACTCCATCGGCTACTGTTGGAGAATAATACATCCAGGATCTCTGTACTTGATCCTTGCCAACGGATTTTTCCCAAATCCTTTCCCCAGTTTTTGCATTCATCGCATAGAGTGTGCCGCGAATCGAATTCGCATAAACGACTCCGTCTGCTACCGCTGGGGATGCTTGGACCTGGGCATCTGCTTTTACTTCCCATTTCTTTAGGCCGGTTTCCAGGTCAACCGCATGGATAGCATTTTGGTCCGTTCCGTTTTCATCACGTGTCCCGATATAAACCATTCCATTTGCAATGGCAGGGGAGGAGGTAAGAATCGTACCTGGTGTCCGGTAGGTCCAACCTAATCGCATACCCGCTTCGAGTGTATCTTTTGCCTCTCCGGTATGCTGGGCATTGCCGTGGAACATCGTCCAGTCAGAACCGCCCTTAGGTGAGATACGCTGAGAGTCTACGATGTTGAACGTGTTGTTTTTAACCCAAACCTTTCCTGCATCGTCGGTTACCCTAACTTCTATGGCATGCTTGCCTTTTGATGCTTTTTTAGCATTCCATTGGGTAAACCAGGCCATTCCGCTGCTTTGTTTCAGTTTTTTCCATGAGCCGCCATCTACTCTGTATTCCACTTTAGAGACATTGCTTGTCGTATTATAGGCATTTACCAATATGTCCACTTCGCCCTTTGGAACATCGCTTCCGGCCGCTGGATGGACAATCGCTGCGCTTTGTTTAACGTCATACATCTTATACTTAGCATTCTTGTGGTCGCCCTGGAAAGAAACCATTCGGAATCCGTTCGGTGACTGATCGATCGTATAAGCACTTGAAACAGTCGTTACATGGTTAGCACCTGGAATCGTATCTTGTGCCACATCGTTAACATGGGTATGTCCAACCATCACCAGTCGTGTCTGATACTGGCTAAGAAGTTCAATAAACTTCTTCGTGTTATCAGGTGACGGGGTTTCCGGTGTATTCAAAGGCTTATGGACGAATACTACTACTTCTTTGTCTTTTGCATTTTGGGCGAGATCCTGTTTTAACCATTCCAATTGGTCATTTTCATTGAAGCCCAATGTATTTTCCAATGTGACAAAATGCCTGTTGCCATAATCGAATGAATACCACTCAGGTCCGAGATACTTGCGGTAACGGTCCACTCTTGTTTGATAGCTAGAACCTGGGGCAAAGTCATGGTTTCCGACAGCTGGGTAGACAGGAACAGCAGATGTAGCTGTGCTCGATGTATAATCCTGATATTCTGCATCGGTCGCCCGGTTGGTCAAGTCGCCACTAACGGCGATAAAGGCCGGGTTTCCTGTCGATTCGTTAATTTGCGCTAGCTGTGATGTGAATCGTTCACGGTTATTATTTGACCCTGCTTCCACGTGAACATCGGCCACGTTGGCAAAGGAAAAGTTAGGATTATTGCTTTCAGGCTTAAGTAGCAGTCCGAAGTTTTGTTCTCGTGTTTCACCGGCCTCGAGGTTGCCAAGTTGCTTATAGAACTGGGGTGTTTTGTTTTCGTCTGTTGGGACGCTATACCCGCTAGGAACGGTAACAAAGACGATATCCGACTGGCGTCTTTCAATGTTTGCCGTCAGTGTATACTTTCCTGAATCATCGGTAACGGAAATGCTCTTACCATCTGATACAGACACATTTGGAATTCCTTGTTCGTTGTTATCGCGGACTCCATTTCCATTTTTGTCTGCGAACACCGTTCCCGTAACAGTAGCATTAGGATTATCTGCGACAACCGGTTTGACGACAGCCGCCAAAGCAAGACTACACATCACGGCTACGGTAATCGGTTTAAGCTTTTCCTTCACCGTTTTCCCTTTTTCATTTAAAGGTTTCATTCTTATTCCTCCTATTAATCTCGTATTTTTAACACCCTTAAGCTACTCTTTTTGAACCACCTCCTATATGAAAAGGAAAGAGATTCAGCATTAGGCTAAAAATCGCTCAAAATACCAGAATAATCCCATTCCAAAAATACCAGCGGTTGCCGATCCGTAGACGACAGTTGACCATTTGAATCGGCGGATATAAAGAAGAATGGGAAATAGCAGCATGATGATCAGTGCTTGTCCTACTTCAACACCAACGTTAAAAGACAAAATGGACAAAAGCGAACGCCAGGTTACATCATTTGACAGCTGTAATGCACCGGCAAATCCCACCCCATGGATCAGTCCAAAGCCAAATACGACGGCAAAACGGAGCTTCGTAGAGAATCCGAAGAAATGTTCCAGGGCGACGAATGCAATACTTAACGCAATGAGAGGCTCTATAATCTCGGAAGGGAGATTGATTAGCTTTAAGGCAGTGAGGCCTAGTGTAATACTGTGGGCCAAAGTAAACACAGTAATAATTTTGAGAATATCTGAAAATCGGCGCGTACCAAGTAAAAGAGCGATCACAAACAGGATATGGTCATACCCGATCATAATATGGTGGAATCCGAGTTGAATAAACCGGATGATTTGGCCGATGATGGTTTCCTTGCCGATTTGCAGTTCCCGTTCACCCCCATGAAAAACAAATTGTCCTTTTACTTTATCCAAGTTATAGGTTGCGATGTTCCTGTGCATGGGGTCATTATCGTCAAAAAAGACGCTGTACTGAATTTGGATCGATTTCTCTTTGGCAGGGCGGGGGAACTCAAGCGTGATTTTGGCATAATCTCGGTTCGTTCTTTTTACAACCTCTGTTGCCTTTATCATTCCTTCAGATTTAGCTCCATCCGTGAATAGTTGAAAATGGGAGGCCAGGTATTCCGTTACAGCATCCTGTTTATCTTCCAATGCCTTTGTCAATTGGTCCTTAGAGGAACCTGGATTAACCTCGAAATCTATCAACCTTCCAAGCTCAAAATAGTCTATATAAAGCTCTACATTCAGCTTGTCTCGATCCAGAGTGATGTTTGAATATCCCTCGCTGTTATCTGTGTGAGCTGAAGCGTTAACAGGACACAACGTTATCGTAATAATGAATAAGAGCATCATATTCCATAAAACGAACTTTCTCACCTCTACACACCCTTCAATTTAGTAAATTTTCCTTTGCTTACTCTCCGTCTCTTAGGGAGTCGGCAACTTCATTTAAAGAAAAAGCTGCGTCATCCCAATACCTATGACAACGCTTTAGCTGCACCAAAAAAAATAATGTATCTCTCTTCTGGGATCAGGGAAAATCGGCTTAGGTGCCGGAGTCTTTAATGCAAGGTTGTTTTCCAATTCAGATCCGAGAAGAGAGGATTCATTCATAGTATTCCTGTTTGGCTTATTGTGAATGTTTAGCTCTTAAGTGCATAAAGTGTTTCCTATGTTCAAAAATCCAAAATTCTTACCGGAAATAGTGTAAGCTGTCACCCATCTACTTTTGTCCATTATTAAATGGCTCGTTTCGTTCAAGTTTGATAACAGCGGTCACTGGGAGATGATCAGAAGCTAAAGTTCGAATCACCTCGGCATTGACTGTTTCGATATTATCGGTTGTGAAAATATAGTCGATTCTCACAGTAGGGTTTATTGAAGAATAAGTGTAAGCTGTAGGTTGATCAGCAAAAGCATCACTATAATTGGAAATCATCAGCTGCATTTCCGGGCTTTCCGGTTTTGCGTTTAAATCACCCATGATAATTTTAGGTCCTTTAACTTGCCCAGCAAGTTCATTGACTTCCCGAATCTGGATTTCGCGTTCTGCGGAAGTCAGCGCTAGGTGAGTATTATAAAAGTGAACTTGATTTCCTTTAACATTGATCGTCGCCTCTAGCAGGCCTCTCTGCTCCGTGTTTCCAATTTTAGTAAGTTTGTGGTTTTCAGAATCTAAGATTGGATATTTGCTTAAAATCGCTGTCCCATACTGGCTGCGCGGTTCCCCTTCGATTAATGGTGCATTATCAAGGTTTGCTCCATACACATAAAACATGCCAAGCCGTTTTGCCAGCCAATTTGCCTGGTCTTCGAAGTTGCTGCGACTAGACCAATGATTGTCCACTTCCTGCAAGCCAATGATATCTGCCTCCGAGTTTTCAATAACCTGAGCAATCCGTTCCAAATCCAAAACCTTATCTGTCCCTTCACCGTGATGAATGTTATAAGACATTACCTTAACGTCAACCGATTCTCCGCGTGGGAACTCGGTTTCATCGGCAAAGGAGTTTTGTCCGAAACCAGAAAGAGCAACAATGGCACAAGCAACAGTCAACATGAACGATACTGCTTTTCGTCTTTGATATTTTGTCATCATAATGAATCCTCCTAATCGATTTATGTATTTCTACTTTAATCATACAAAAGGAATTTATGGTTTTTATAGAAACTAAATTAAGAAAATGTATAATTATGTTACTATTTTGTAAATTATGGTTATTGGGACCTATGACAATGGTACTGTTGAAAATTTATTTTCTTTGGACAAAAAAGTGACCGAAGGAAAAGAAAATGGATAGTTTAGAAAGCCTCCTAAAGAAGAAAATTCTTTAGGAGGTTTTTTATTGGAATATAAACGCGACTTAGAACAGAAACGTAAAGAAGCTTTAGCATTAATAGAGGAGTGGGAGAGGAGACTAGAAGAGGGAAGTGAAATAATCGTGTCTAATATTAATCAAATCACAGAAAATGGACTTATAACCAGAGGTGTTAAGAGTGATATTTAATGAAGAAAGAAGAAATTGAGTCATACCCTCTTGTATTAACAGCAAAAGAGATTAGTTCAATCCTGAAAATTTCTAAACCCAATGCATACGAGGTGATGAAAAGAATAGATTTTCTACTTATAAAAATTGGAAGATGTAAGGGAGTATTAAGAGATAAAGTTTTTCGTTGGTTAATGAGCCAACAATAGAAGAATTTGTTCTAAATGAATTACGGGTTGTTAAGAAGGGTCATGAAGAGTGGAAGGACAGAGTGGGTAAATTATTCGAGAATCAAGACTTAGTAATCTGCACGAATACGGGTTCTGTTTAAGATCCACGTAATGTTATACGGGTTATGAAACGCATTGTAAAAAGCATAGAGGTTACTACCATTCGATTTCATGATATTCGGTATACACACGCATCAATTCTTATATCTGAGGGTGTAGATATTGTTAAAATTTCTAATCGATTGGGTCACACAAGTCCTAAAACCACATTAGAATTTTATGCACACTTACTACCAAACAGAGATAATAATATTGCAGACATTTTTCACCATGCCGTGCAAAATGAAGAGTTATGATTTTTGAAAAATCCTGCGGACAAAATGCGGACAAATCAATAAAATAATGGAATATGTTTTTCTGAATTACAAAAAGAAAAGCCTTCAAATGATGATCCCGACTGGGCTCGAACCAGCGACCTCCACCCTGTCAATTTTGTATCCCTTAAATAACCTGGTTAAAAGGAGTAAACCAGGTTAAATAAGTCTGATTATTAAAGGTTTCATTGACTGAGTTCATCAATTCAGTAAATTAAGTTCAATACAGAAAATTAATTATGCGGACAAATTGCAGACAAGAGAGTAAACAGGTGGTCTGTATTACTTCTTTAAGTGAAACAGTATGTAACAGTAAAAGAATAATTACTGATATTGTAGGCTATGAGAAATTCTCTTAGCTTTTTTTCTTCATCAACTCGGTGCATTGTTCCAAGACGGATTAACAAGATTAGGGCACTCATTAAAGATATAAGCCGAAGTGATGCTAGACTAGTGGAACATGCGGAATAGAAACGATACAACTTAAGGGGAAGAATTATACGTAATAAAGATAATTTGATGACTACCATCATAGTTCCACAAGAAGGCACTTTCAGCATCTCCAGTAAAGGGAATTTATCGAAATGGAGTATTGGGGATATTCGACAGTTGTTTGGATCATTTATTATGTTAAAACAGGCGAATGTAACACTTATAGTATTTCGTTACATTCGGCAGGGGAAAGTCCGAGAGAACTTCACATTCATTCCTTCTATGATAGTTAATCGAACTGTATATTGAGTAATATGAAAATTAAAAGATGATGAACTGATAATTATGGAATTTCTATATCTCTCACAACACTTTCAATTGATGTTAAGTACCTTCCTCTTTAGAGCTAGGGGTCGCATTAATAAATTATTATAAAATTTGTATGCCTGTTACGGTTTTTTATGATTGGTGTTATGTCTATTCTTGTCGAATCACTTTATTTTCTGAATATTATTGTTATATTTTAAGAAAGAATATAACTGGGGGTAACATAATGGGTATACAAATTCCTATCTTAAGTTACGTGAATGACATTAATATAACCGAGTTTTCATCGACTTTACCCGATGTAAATGCTAATGAAATTGAACGTGAAAATATTATTAAGAATATTGAAGATACTTTTTCAAAGGATAAAACTTGCATAATGATTGAAGGATTAAATGCAACAGGGAAGTCTACATTATTAGCACAATTTGTTAGAAGACATAAATCGAATTGTGTATCATTTTTTATTGGAGATGACTATTGGAGAACAAACGTATCATTTTTTTTAAAAGAACTATGTCTACAAATGGCAGCTGTAAGCAGTGATGGTTTGAAAAATAAAATTATTCAAACTGATATAGAACTCCTTCAAGAACATGAATTGATAGGACTTTTTTCGCGCTTATATACTGATTTGTGTAAACAATCAAAACGAGGAGACAAATTTTTTTATATTGTAATTGATGGGTTAGAAAAACTAAATAACAACAATATTAATGATGGAATATTAAAATACATTCCCAACGGTGATCCAAATGGAGTGTATGTTCTTTTAAGTAGTCAAAACAACAATCAATTTGCACTTAATAATTATAGTATGCAAATACAGTTTTTCTCACGATTAGAAACAAAAGAATTACTAGACGGTTATTTATCTAATGAAGAGATAGATCAAGTTTACGATTTTAGTAGTGGCATGCCTGGATATATATCTGAGCTTATCAGGCAACTTAAAGAAGGCAATGGCAAAGAAGAAATACTTAATAACCTACCCACAAGTTTTAATTTACTTCTAGAAAATACATGGTCAAATTATAACTTTGAATCAGATTATAAAAAATTAATAGCATTAATTATATATTCACCAGAAAAATTGACTGTAAGTATTATTTCGGAAATTCTATCTCTTAATGAGTATCAAATTTACAGTATTGTTGATGATATCAGTTTTATTTCATTAGAAGATGAAAAAATAACTTTAATAAATCCCTATAGAATATTTTTAATAAATAAACTCTCGGAAATCAAAAATGAGATATTACAATTAATGATAGATTATTATGAAAAGTCTCCTTTAAACAATAGCTCCTTGACATTCCTACCAGAAATTTATAAGGAAGCAAATAAATTTGGTCCGCTAGTCGACTTAGTAAATATAGATTATATATACAATACCGTACAAAAATCTCGAAATATCTCTTCTGTCCGTAATAATTTAAAAATTTTATCACAAATGTCTTATACACATAAAGATTGGCAAAGTTTATCTTGGTCAAACCTTGCAGATTCTGTATTTAATCAGATTGCTTCTGGCTCACCAGCTGTCGAAAATCAGTTGAAAAGCTTATTAGCATTAAACAGATATGAAGATGCATTGCAAATTGCATATGCCTGTATACTACCCGAAGACCGGTTATTACTGCTTTCTCATATATGTAACTATATGAAGCATAATGGCATTAACATTTCTCCTGAATTATTAGACAGTATTAAAGAACTCATAAATTTAATTGATGCAACTGTAGATTTAAATAAAGAATTAATTGAAAAACTAATTAATATATCATCGAATATATTCAGTGTCGATGCAGCGCTGAGTATTAACCTATTAGATAGAATCGTAAGTAAGTCTGGAGAAAATATTGAGAAAGATAAGTTAATGGATTATCTATTAATAAGATTATTAGCCAGGGTAGATAATTCTAATAATGATATTGATCATATAACAAATAATATAGGTGATAATGATGTTCAAGATTATATTAAAATCACTTCAGATATATTCAATTTAGAGAGCATTGATGAAATACTTAGTAAGGTAGAACTAATTAATGATGTTTCTGCTAAGTTATTTTATTTAGAGAATTGGTGCTATAAAAACAAAGATAACAGTGAAGCTTTTAAAATTGTGGAATATGCATTAAATATTATGATTGAGAATAATCAATACACACCTACACAAATGCATTTGAGGAACTTTGCCGAGGCTTTAGAAAAAACTAAAGAGTCAAGTGTTGCTCAAAAACTAATAGAAAAAATAGATAACTTAAGTGCAACTATTATTAAAAATCCTATTGATGAATATGCAAGTGTAGAATTAGCTTTAGCAAAAATTGAAAAAAAATGGAGTAAAGATGCTGCTCTTGAGAGATATTTCAAGGTTTATTTCTTATTAGAGGATGTTTACGATAATGATTCTAAATGTTTAATCTTAGTTCGTTTATTAGATTCTTTAGAAGATATAATGGATAACGATCCAAAGCTAAAAATTGAGTTAAGGGACCAGCTCATCATGGATTATAGCCGATTAATAAATGCTTCAGCAGAACATTTTAAAGTTACAAGGAAGATAATCCAACGGTTAACAAAAATAGACAAAAACCTTGCTTTAAATTTTGCGGGTAAATTGAATACTAATTTAAGAAGATATAGAGTATATTCGGAAATTTTAAAAGTACATGTAAAAGAACATGATATCGATTTTGTTTTTATTAATCAGGTAATCGATTTAATTAATGAAAAGCCGTTGCTAGATAGAGTACTTTTACAATTACTAAAAAAACTTGTTGAATCTGAAAAATTTGTTGATAGTAGTATTAAAAGAATTTTTTTTGGTACCATAAAGGACATTGATAGTGTACAAATAAAGGCGTTATCGTTTGCTTATTATATGAATTGGATGAAAGAAGACGTTGACAAATATACTTCCGCGTTTGAGGAAATGAAAAATTGCTTAGATAAAATTGATGCGACTAATGAAAAGAGAGAATTAGGATTTAGATTAGTTCAAATAATAAGCGAGAATCATAATTCTTTTGCAGAGCAATTATATAAGAAGGTTATTGAAAATTATGTAACTAACAATATTTTTGATACAAGATTAAGTGAACCTTTTATAGAAATAGTAAACTTAATGATAAGAATGGTTCCGGATATATTAAAATCCCAAGATTATAAATTTAAAATTAGAATGCTAAAAAACATTATTCTAACAATCCCTTCGTCTTATCATCAGGCTTCTTTGCTTTCAAATATTGCTCTTAGGTGTTCTGCAAATGATAATAATGAATTAATTAATGAAATAACAGAAAAGTGTTTAGACATTCTGGATAATTGTAAAGAAGATGTCGATACAAGCAGAAATATCATTTTGGAAATCTCCCCCCTGCTGTATCTCTATGAAAAAAGTATACTATTTGAAAGAGTCAATACATTAGAAAGTGATGAACTTAGGGATATTGCAATTAGAAATGTTATGAAATATCTAATTACGAAGAGACCACCAGAAGACCCATTGGATTTTGAAATGTTCCAACAAAAAATTAACTATTCTACGGCGATTAAAATATGTGAGCTAATTGATAATCTTAATGTGGATATAAACATATATGCCTCTATAAAAACATTAATTGAATCTTTAGTAGAGAGGCAAGGGCAAAGTAATAAGCTAATCAGTAAAATAAAAGAAAGACAACTATTAGAAATAGTAACAAAAATAAAAGGGGTTATAGACACTAAACTGCCTGATAAAAACAATATAAAACATGAAGGATATAAAATAGCCGCCTTTGGTTCATTAGCATTACTACGTGATATTGCTTCTTTTCGAGCTATGCCGAGATGGAATAGTATAATACCCTCTCGAGAGGATTTAGAAAAGAATGCAAAATTAATTAATAATACATCAGATAAAATTTTTGTATTAGCAGCTCTAGGTAAAAACGCACTCTATGAAAATAGCTCTATGGGAGATAAGCTCATCAAGGAAGCAGAAATGAACTTAAAATACTTAAATAATCCATTAGATAGAATTGAAAGGCACGAATTGATTGTCGAATCTTATCAAAAGATATCTAATAACAAGGCAGCAAAATATTTATTGGAACAAGCAATAGGTCTAGCAAAGTCTTATGCGGACGAAAATGGAAGGGACCAAATGTTAGGAGGATTAGTTGAACTAGCACATACAATTGATCCCAACTTGGCTCAAAACATTGCTTCAAAATTAGAATCAATTGAAAACCTTTCAAATTATAATGATAGATTGAAAACTTTGACTTTGCATTCAGATCCTCAAAAGATTAAAGAATATAGCCCAAGCGAAATTAACGAAGTTTTACATGATTTTTATAAAAAAATGGTCCGCACACTATGTTCTAGTAGAGGGACAATACAACATGATGAAGTGATTGGCGAAAGTCTTAAGCATTCAGCAGGTAAAAGCTTTGAGACCATTGCCTTGGGACTTTCATGGTATGTTGAAAATATAATTGCGCGAACAAAAAATCATAACGAATCTTCACTGGACGATTTTTTTATGAGGATTTACCAATTATTAGAGTTAATTAGAAACGTTGAAACAACAATGTATAACAAAGACAATTTTCACGAAGCAAATTTTTATAAAGTGTTATCTGCAACTAATATTCAAACGTTCGATTTAAATCAACAAGAAGATGCCTTTTCCCTCATTCAGCAGTGGATTAACAATAATGTAGGTACCTATTTAAAGATATACGATCCATATTTTGATGTTAATATGCTTAACCTTTTAAAACAAATAGGAAATGATTCTAGAATTTTCATTTATAGTTCTACGAAATCTGCAAACCTTGAGAAATTGCCAGATTTGTACAAAGCTCATTGGAAAAGTATATGCGACAATGTTCCCCCTGAGACTCATATATACATGCTTGCAACTGGTTCTGGAAGTTCACCACTACATGATAGATTTATAATATCAGATTCCGCAGGTATGAATCTTGGGACATCTTTGAACGGATACGGAAGCAAAATTTCTTCAATTAAGTTTTTAGATTATGATGAAAAGAAAAAAATAGAAAATGAGATTATAGATTCTGCAATGATAATGCCACCTACAAAATATAAAGAAGAAAAAGTCTTTCTTAAGATGTTCACTTTAAATAACTAATTAAATAAACAGGACTGCTGCTAATAAAAGGCAACAGTCCTGTTTTTCGTATACTCGGTATGAAAAGCTTCATATTGGATTAATCACTTAACCTACTTCTCGATAAATCAGGATATTTATTAAAATAATAAAGTGCTTCCCTAATTATATTGTCATTAACACTGTATGAAGTACGTTTTTCATCTAAGTGTTTTATAAGGTCTGGTAGTAATAAAGAAAGATGAACTTTAACTACTTTTAATAATGAATCTTCAATCTTTTGTTCTGAAGAGTTACTTAAAATGTCATAAGAAAATTCTTGAGGTTTAATAATAAATGCAATTAGTGTAACAAAGGCAGCATGTAGCTCATACTTTTGCATTTCTTTATTATAGATAAAATCTCTATAAAATTCCGGCCAAACCTCTAAAAGGTTCTGTGAAAATTTCAAAAATGTTCTAGGATTTGATAGATTGCAATCATCAATAAGTGACCAATACAGTTTATAATAAGATTCTTTTAGTTTTTCATAGTCCACAGCATTAAGAGAAAATGTTTCATTTAAATTATTTTTTTGAATTTCTACATGTGATGGATGTTCATTTGTGAAGTTTTCCTGTTTTAAAAACAAATAGGATTTTATACATTCTAATAATTTCGCATCTGACTCTTCATTTCCTAAAAAATTTACCATTAATGAATCTGTTAGTGTTTGGAGTTGATATTTTGTATTAATGTAATAATTCTTTTGAAAAATTTTTTCAAGATATTCCTTAGGTTTTATAATGCCTTTTTTTTCGAGAGCATCACATATAACAGATTCATCCATCGCTACTAAAAATACTATTCCCGGAAAGTCTAAGGCTGATTTAACCATTTGAAATATGGTTATTAGTTCATCTGGAAATAACCTATCAATTTCATCAATCATAACTACAATTTTTTTGTCGGTACCTTGATAATGCATCAGCATTTCATTATATAACTCTTTTTTTCTCATTGATAAAGGTTTTTCGAAAGTTAGTTCGGCAATCCCTTTTGTCGCCTCGCCCGCACTATTTGCCACCATGTTTGCACTCGCTGAATCCATTCCTTGAGAAACAGATGTAAAGTATGTAACAGCTTTTGATACTGGTGGAATAACTTTTTTTGCATACTCTCTAAATCCTTTTTTTATAGCCGTGTAACCACCGTCAATTTGATAGTATATCTCTTCAAATAAATTAATAATTAAAGAATCTTTTTCTGTTACTAGCCATGAATTAAAACGAATTACACTACATTTTTCTGTATCTAGATAGTTTTCTATAAAATTAAGCATCGTAGATTTCCCTGCACCCCACGGACCTCTTATGCTAATAGCATATGGTAAATATGAAGGGTGATTATTAATGTTTTTTGCTATATGTTCAGCCTTCTCGATAAACCCCAATCTATCATTTTCTAAATGATTTAATGGTAAATGATTCAATTCCAAAATAACTACCCCTTTCG
Source organism: Paenisporosarcina sp. FSL H8-0542 (assembly GCF_038632915.1). Classification (NCBI taxonomy): domain Bacteria; kingdom Bacillati; phylum Bacillota; class Bacilli; order Caryophanales; family Caryophanaceae; genus Paenisporosarcina; species Paenisporosarcina sp. FSL H8-0542. The sequence continues at coordinate 2,492,196 of NZ_CP152050.1, read as the reverse complement.
CTTTCATTTCTACTACAACTTTATCGTCACGTGAGTTTCTTCTATTATAATGACTCTCATAAGCTAAAACTTTTTTAATAATTTTCTCTTTTTTTATTACTTACGTTCTAAATAGCGATAGATGGTAGTTCGAGAAACACCCCATCTTTCAGCCACATCTTTGATTGGTGTACCCCCATCGATAAGAGCCTTCATCATTTCTATATCTTTAACTCCGTATTTTTCTGGCCGTCCACCAAGACGCCCTCGTGCTTTAGCTGCCACTCGGCCTGCAGCTGAACGTTCTTGAATAAGATTTCGTTCAAATTCAGCAAATGCCGCAAAGAGATGAAACATAAGTTGGCCGGTAACATTGCTGCGATCCATAGTTAGATTCTCTTGAAGACTGTGAAACCCAATGTTTTGATCATTCAAGGTGTTGACGAGGTCAATCAAGTCTTGCATGTTTCGACCCAGACGATCTAATCGCCACACAACGATGGTATCTCCTTGACGAGTATTTTGAAGCGCTTCTTCTAATCCAGGTCGTTGTTTTTTTGATCCACTCATCTTATCGTGAAAAATCTTTGTACATCCATATTGATTAAGTGCATCTGTTTGCAAATCCAAGTTTTGTAAACCTGTTGATACACGGGCATAACCAATTAGCATTTCTATTCCTCATTTCCATAATAATCCTACATTTATTGTAACATAAGACTATTTATTAATGGTTATTGAACATAGAATACTGGTCAGAGTTTTGTTACATTTAATAGATTCAAAATGATATGTTTTAGAACCAGTAGTATCGTGTTCAGAAAAGGACGAGTTTTGTTACATATCCATTTTTTCAACAGACCATTTCCAAATTACTAAGTACGATAATTGTAAATTTATGTTAAAATTAAGTTAGACGAACATTACTTTGGCATAAAATCTAGAACATTTGATGAAGTTAAGTACGAAAATTTAAAAGCGGTAGTCTTTATGACTCGAAATTTACGAGATGAAATTAGTATCATTTATTGCGGAAAATTAGACAAGTATCAAGGGGAAACACTAGCAACATTGTCAACAAACGGCAACAAAATACTTAAAAGCAAATATGCAAAATCAGTTACTGCTTGGATATACATTGGTGATGATTACGTGATGAATTATGAAAAAGACCAAGAGCAAGCATTAGAAAAATTAGGGAGAAACATACCAGCTTATCATTTAATTGATGTTTGGAAGCTTTTAAAAGAAAAGTTTCGCGAAGTTGAAACAATTTCAACAAAAGAGCTCCTTATTAATCCAATCCACAATCGAGTTCCATTTAAAGATATAGAGAACCTGTACGACTGGGAAAAAGGCTTTGACGGAGGTATGCCGTATTGGGTAACAGGCAATAAGGAACGAAAAGCCGGTAACCTTGAACGCGCTATTGAGTTATTTGATATAGCACGATACAACGGCTACAATGCTCCAGCATTATATAGATCGTATGCAATGACCTATCGAAAACTCAAAGACTACGACAACGAGATTGCAATTATTGAGGAAGCGCTTGAACGTTTAAGTTCAGAAAAAATTAACATAAACGAAATTCACTTTATGGAATTAAAAGAACGTAAGCAAAAGCTTTCGCATTGAAACAAAAACAAAATAGTTCGGAACGATAAAAGAGACCGTTAAATAAGGGGGGCAACTACTAGGTTTACCTTTAATCAGAAAGATGAGCTCATTCAATACCCAATACGAGATTTCTTAGCTTACTATCAGAAAGAACTAAAGAAGGATTTAAAAAAGACAGTGAACATTTCCTATATATAGATAGATTTAACGTAAACATACGCTATCGGAATTAGAATGGAACGGGGGAGAACTTTGCTGAAAAGTTTAAAGGAATTAGTTCAAATATATGAACGCAATCATGCAAGAAATGAAGATTGGAAATTAAGTGATTTCAAAAATCGTACCAAACTCCTTGAGGAATTAATAGAAGATGCTGTATGGGGTATGGAGCCACGGATGAACAGAGATCGGCATCTGTTTCGCGTTTCTAAATTATCCGACAGTTGTTTATTTACATCAAGGGGCACTTGAGGGCGCGTATGCGCTTCTAGGTAAAGAAGTAGTTGTGGTTAACGCTAAATACTTTTGTGGAGACCAAGACTATCCATATATTTATACAGATATTCTACCAGAACCTCTTATTAAAATGGAACCTTACCATATTGAAGACTTCCTTTGTATTAATAAGAACAATTTAAAAAATGAAAGCAAATAAATAATGAAAAGGCAGAAACTCAAAGTGATTCTGCCTTTAGTTTGTATACCGATTTATGTGCATTTTTTCAGAATGTTTGAATTTACCAGAAAAAATCCCTTGCTTCATCCATATATCCAAAATAGTTGCTCTTACTAGAACTGAAATTTATGGTAATACTCTTTCCAATAGTTATTGAAGCACCACCAGAAAAAGATTGACCAGTAGATATGTCATACCAATCTCCATTTACAATATAATGAATTTTACCCGCATGTTCTAAATAGACAAATACAGTACCAGTGAAAGTTTTGACCTCCGCAAACCAATCTCTATTCAAAGTAGTATTAATAATTTTTACTATTCCATGAAACGAACCAGATTCACTTGTTTCGCAATAGAATCTTAAACTTGGTTGATAATAACCATCATATGAATTATTAAATTCTTGTAAATAAACAGTGAAAGTTCTATAAGTTGCTGCCGCTGCTACAGCATTTGAAGAATCTGAAGTTAATGTGGATTGTCTTACACTTTTGTCTTTAGCGGGCGCTATCTTAATTGCTTCTTCTTTCGTAATATCCATATCTTTAGCCATAGTAGTAATCATTTCATCATAAGTCATTACTTCACTTGCTGTTACATTTTCCGGTAAATTATTAGGATCAAAGGCACCATTTAAACCAGCGTTGTTTTCATTACCCGCTGCTAAGGTTGTTGGAGATAAACCTCCCAAAACGAAAATGCCAACTAAACAAACAAATAAAATTTTCTTAATTGTGTTCATTCATTTTTCTCCATTCATATTATATTTAGATGATTAAATATTCAAAATTTTGTAAGCTTACAATTGGATTATTACATAATTCTTAATATGTCACAAACCCTGTTTCAATAGATTAATAAAGGTATTTAGGAAAATAGAAAAAAAATACTTACTTTAACATACTCCTTTTTTTAATTTTTCCTATTTTCATATCAAATAGCCATATTCTATAAGTTAAATACGTATTAAACATATTAATATTGAAAAATTAATAGTTTAGATTACGATTAATAACTGCAATATCTCTAAATTTTTTTCGCGTTACTAAAACTTGAGTTGAAAGAGGACCACTATTTATTTGTAAAATAAAAATCCCATGTGTTTTTTGTACACTCATGTCGTTCCTTCGTAAATACAATAAATCATTGTAGTTTCTAGAATCTAATTGTTTAATCTGAGTACTGACATGCTGCGAAAAGTATGAAGGGTAAAGGACTTACCAGTGTTCGTGGTAAAGAGCGGATCATTTGTGCCAGCTTCTCTAATTGGCAACAACCTTCTAGCATGGCGATACATGCGGATACTGTTAATCACCTTCTTCTTTAATGGCACCTGATGAAGTTTATTGCCCCTTTGGTTGGAGTTTTTGTGGTAATAGGGTTGTTCATAAGGTGAATTATCTCTTTGATATCCGAAGAAGCGAATAACTGGGATTCTGATGATGACTGCAATGACATTTTTATCGAACACGATTATAATGGCGAAAACGAATAGGATGCAGAAGATTTCCGTATTCGGACTGAAGGTTGCTAAAAATGCAAATTACATCAAATAAACAATACAGTGAAGCGCAACGCAAGGGGATTGATGATGTTGATGAGGCTAAATAATAAAGTGCTGCTTAAGCAAGACTGTTTGTGGTAGATAAATCACCTACAGTCTTTTTATTTTCCACTTTTGTTTTTTTTCGCTCAATCCATTTATTAAAAAATTTTTCTAATTATGCAACCAAAAAACAATCTCACTCGTTATAGTGATACTTAAACGAGGTGACAAAATGGAGTTAATCAATATGAAAAATAAAGTTCTTTCGGATTCAAAAGAAATATGGGTTGAAGAAATAATGTCAGCATATGGCGATAAGATGATTCGAGTTGGATACAGTTACTTAAAAGACTGGGGGATGGCACAGGAAGTTGTGCAAGAAGTATTCATTACTTGTTATAAACATTACAGTCATTACTCGGAAGCTGAAAATATTAAGGCTTTAATTTACAAAATAACCATCAACCGCTGTAAAGATGTTTTAAGGACCAACTTTGTAAGAAAAGTTATTGTCGGTAGTGAACTCTTTGCATCTCGAAAATCCCCAGAACTTTCTCCAGAAGAACATTTTGTAAACAGGGATATTAATGCAATACTAGCCGATGGTATCTTATCGCTCCCGGTCAAATACCGAGAAGTAATTCTTTTGTATTATTACGAGGACCTTACAATAGTGGAAATCGGTCATATGTTGAAAACAAATCAAAATACAATAAAAAGCAGATTAAAAAGAGGACGGGAAATGCTCGAAGAAAAACTAGAAGGGAGTTTTCGAAATGAATCATAAATTAGAGGATTTAAGAACCATTATGGAAAACGGAGTTTATAAAGGACAGACGTTCTCTGAGGAAAGCCAGAAAAAGGTTCGGAATAGAATCCAAAAACAAAAAATGTTTTTCTTGCCAAAAATTTTAACAATAGCAGTTGCATTAGGATTTTTTGGTCTAGGAATTTTTTATATTTTTCAAGAAATTGGTTTAACCAAACAAGAACCCTTTCAATCCACGGAAGGAAAGAATATTCCAATTAGTGCTGATCTAAATGGTGAACTTTCAGCTGATGTCCCCATCGCCATCAATGATGAATTACTTGTGAGTCTAAGTTTACCTTTAGAAATTCAAAATGTGGCACCTTCCTTTATAGAACAACCTCAAATATCCGGAAGGACTACAACTGATGGTTACAGTGTTTTCTTAACATATAGTGGAGATGATTATGAAATTGAGATGATTGAGAATGTCGACCTTCCCGAAAATATAAATCAGCATAAGCAGACAAGAACAAAAATTGGGCCAGACGAAGAACCTATACGAATCAATGGTTATGATGCTTATTATTCCGATAAACAAAAGAAGATACAGGTATACGCGATAGAAAAAATCTTTACATTGCATGGTTTACATGGAGTAGAAAAGGATCATCTTCTGACACTTGCCCTTATGATCGATTTAAACAAACCAGTTCAAAAAATTAAACTAATAGAGAAATGATTAAGTGATGAGAGGTGTCAAGATTTTAGAAACTGGTGTAATAACAAAAAGACAGAAAAGAGTTGACTCTTTTCTGTCTTCTGTTGATTAAATTAAATTTGAACCTGAATTAACTTGGTAGCTTTAATAAATCTTCAACTAAAGGATGCTTTATTTAAAGAAGGGAGTGTTAGTTATTCGGAATAATGACCCTTTAGTATTTTATAACAAAAGGTTTTCTTCTATTAACTATACTAACGTTAGTTTTTCAATTTATTCAACAAACAGGGCAGGTTAGTTGAAGATTGAGTCCATACGATTACTGGATATTTAATGGATAAATTACTTTGAAAAAGGTAGGGGAATTATTATGGAGTTGGTAAAAAGAGATGATAATCCTATTACATATGAAGAAGATGGCATAAAGTATGAATTTTTTGGTGCAGACCCATTAAAGAAAACAGGAATTTATGGTGACAGGAATAGTGACAGAGATATAAGTGATATAAAAAGTATAAATAATTTAGAAATCAATAGTGAAGGAAAAATTGTACTTAAAATTTCAACTAAAGATGTAAAGAGAGAGAGTGACCGAAAAGTGAAAATCAATTTTAACGTTAATGGAGAAGAAAGTGGCAAAATTGTTGAGTGGGAAACTCTTGAACAATTATCAACGGAAAACAACTAAAACCACTTTCCTTATTTCACTAACGGGGAAGGTTAGTTAAAAAAGAAGGGGTTATTTTAATTAGGTTAAGTTTCATTCTATAAGAGGTAATATTAGGACTTTTAATAATAAGGGGGAAACGTGATGGATATTAATATTTTACCATCGATTAGTACACTGTTAGGTTTGTATTTAGTATGTCTGGGACTTTGGGAATTAAGAGTCGGCTTCGATAGGAAAAAATTTATAACATTATCGTTTACGGGTTTATGTTTGATCTTCTTATTGCCGGAGTTTCTAGGGTTTCAAATAATTTATAACCCTCAATAAATATTTATCAGTTTATTAGACTAAACCAGCCAATAGTTTGTCAATATTTATTAATGAAAACTTAAAATATTTCATGCTTACTTATTTGTTCATGCCAAATAACCTTTCAAACTTCTTTATTTGAAAGGTTTAGGTTTTTTGGAGAGGCATTAATACTTAATTTCGGATTTCTATTGTTATTATCTACACAGATGTTCTATTTAATCAAAATATCGAAAAGTAAGAGCTCTAAGACTTGATAATTGCTGTACCATACGCGTCCTAGCCGACGATAATCCATACATTCTAAGTTATTCCTCTAGTTTTGAGTCTTTCTTTGAGTTTTTACACTTGATAGGAAAAATGCAAAAGCACTCAGACAACTCTGAGTGCTTCAATTATAACTTAAGGATTAGAGATAGATTGTTTTACAATCAGCTCAATATCCACTGACTTTGGTCCCGGCATATCATCTTCTGCACTTACTGGTAAACATAAACCCAAACTTAAAAGTAAAGCGGTGCACAGTAAACTAATCTTTTTTCTCATTATAAATCCTCCCAATGTTTGATCATTTTGTTTGAAAAACTGATCTCTTTTATTTTTTCATAATAACTAACCGCTGCTTTATATTTATTGTGTTTCGTATAATACTCAGCTAACAAATAGTTGTATTTTTGTACATGCCTTAAATCCTGTTCTTTTTCAAAAAATTTAATTGCTTTCTTTAATATACTTTCCAACTTTTCATCGAAACTATGAAGTGCCTTATATAGAGTAAAGTGTACATAATACGGCTTCAGTCTTTTGTTAATAGGAGGTACATTGCCAAGGGAAGATAAAGCGTCATCACACCAGCGGATAACTTGCTTAAAATTCTTTTCTTTAGAGTATTCTTTGATGATTGATAATACGGTAAGGTAGTATTTTTCAGAACCCATTTCCCTCTTACTTAGGCTCATACTGTAATAGTGAATAGCTATTTCTGCTTCTCCCTTTAGAGCATTCAATGAACCGATATTATGCAATATCATGGCTTCTTTAGTCGTTAAATTTAACTCGACTATTAAACGTTGAGCCATCAATAGATTATTTTCTGCCTTCGCATAATCCTTCAAGCCCTTACTAATATTTCCTAATACAATATAATTGTCAACTGCACGATCAAATAACAGTTGGTCCTTAAATATGGGTAGTGATAATGAAGCATAATAGGATGCTTTTAATAATTCTTGATTCTGATAATATGTGAGACTTAAGGCATTGTAAAAATCCGCTACTTCCCAGTCCTTAATGGTACGACTTTCTAAGTATTCTAAGGCTCTTTCCATATGGTTTAATGATGCAATATATTCCCTATCCTCATAGTGAAATAGCCCCAAGTTATAATTTAAAAGAAACTGTTCTTTATCACTGAGAGATTTATCCAGTGACTGGATGGTTGTGGCCAAATGTCTAATTTCATTCATATCATCGTTCAGAATTAAATACAAACGGAAGATATGTAATAAATAAGAGGTATAATTAGAAGCTTTAGAAAAATGTACAGGGTTGTTAGTAGCTTGAACTAGGAAGCAATTAATAGCTTCTATATCCCTCTTAGTAATAGCGGTTTTATATACTTCATATAAATGAGTAATAACTTCTGTTTCATCCTCGATTGTTATCTCACTTGGATTCAGCTTTAATTGTTTTAGGAGCAACCCTAGTACTTCGTCACTTGGTTGAAAGGAATTACTCTCTATTTTACTTAGATATGATACTGAACATATTCCTTTGCAGAGAACTATCTGTTTCATATTCTGTTTTAATCTCTCTTGTTTTATGATTAACCCAACACTCAATGTTCCACCACCTTTCAATATTTAGTTAATTAGAATCATTATTTTAATGATATAAATAATTGTGATAATTGTAAATATTAAACTATTTGTATAACTTCTTTCCTATCCGTAAATTTTCAAAAAATTCTTGATAATTTTTCTGTTTGAGGATAAAAAGATGTTCGTAATATTCACATTCCGAACCTCTTCTTGAATTTTAATGTTTTTGTAGCGATTTTTGAGAATTGTAATGTCATAGAATTTGTGTCGCTCCTTTTTTTGTGTTGTTCTCCGGGCGGTAAATGTCCCAAACGGGATTATTTTTTGCATTTTTTGACACGAAGGACGAACAGATCCAATAGCCGACCAGTCAAGGGTACCAGCGTAAAAAGTTTTTCTGCGCAAGCGTGATGTGAAAAAGTTTTTCGCCCCTTGACTGTTATTTTGGTGGTTAGTCGGCTCCTGTCTTTGTCCGAAATAGATGGAGGGCGAACGCCTAGGAATCTGCCTTTCTTTCGGGCTTAGACAGGTTGGGAATCTGTACGATCCGGAGGACAAAAGCAAAAAATACAACAACAAAAGGCAGCCACTGGGCTGACCTCCATTTCTTCATTTTTTTTTGAAATTACTCCCTTCGGCTCGCTTCCTCGTAAAGAAAAGAACAGGAACCTACGAAATGTAGGCGATGCTGTAAAGTTCGTGGTTATCGTGCTTTTTAGAGGAAAGCGACACGTTAGAGCTTCTTTCAAAGCGTTTGCTGCTTTGTTAGGAGCTTTCGTGCTACCGCCCTCGAAGGTATTTGATTCTATATGGTCTAGTTTTAGAGGGAATCCTCTAATAAATGGAGAATACTGTAAAAGTGCGATAAAACTTATGTAGAGGAGGACAAATGAAGAGTATAAAAACAGTTGATGCAGCAAAAAAAGAAATCCAGGTACTTGAAGATTTTGTGTCTTTCGTAGAAAACTATCAAGCAACGACATTAGTACAAAAGATATTAAAGGCTTATGCCTATTCAGGAAGCATCGCCAAAGTTGTTGCAAACATGAATAATGAATTTGGTCCTGACACGATTGATCACACATTCGTTTCTAATCTGCTCAAAAGCAAACCGCAAGATGAATTACATAAGCGTATGAAAGCACACTACTTACATAAAACGCGTCACACAAGAAAAAAACCGAGTAAAACCCCTGCGCACACAGCATTTCAGTACGTTGAACACAATTACATAGGTGAAAGATAATCAGATAAGGGAGGAATTTAAACGATGAATAATGAGGCTGTAAACATATTTATGCCGGAGAATTTCGAGGATGAGATGGAGGTCATTGCGACTATATTCACCCCGACAAATGATATTGGACTCGCAATTGCAGGGGAAAACTTGCACCCAACTTCAAAATGTCCGATAGTAAGAATATTTATGTTAGAAACTGTAGATCAAGGATGGGCGTTTAAAGAGGAACTACAGGCGTTTGCCTTCTCAAATTTTGATGAAGCACAATCTTTCCTGGAAAATCTTCCTCAAATGTCTGCGCTAGAAATGCTTATTATTTTGAACGGTCAAAAGGATTTTTGGGAAACAAAAACAGATGTAGGTTTTCTCTCTTAGCATATTGTCCCTGCTATTTGGCTTAACTCCTCAATTAATATGTTAAAGTTCGGTCTACTTTTGCATATAGTAAGTAAAAACGGGGGTGATAGCTTGGACGAGAAGACAAGAAAAGATAGTTGGACGGTAGAAGATGATAAGGTTCTTGCTGACACGGTTTTAACTTTTATACGTGAAGGAAAAACGCAACTACAAGCTTATCAAGAAACCGCAACAATCCTTGGCCGTACTAAGCAGGCATGTGGGTTCCGTTGGAATAAAACATTGCGAAAACAGTACAATATACAAAGAGTGAACCGATCCAAACCCAATGAAGTTCACAGTCATCTACAACAAGCGATGATATCTTATGATGAGTTGGTAAAAGCATATGAAAAACTGAAACAAGATTATGACCAGCTACGGTCCGAACACCAAAAGGTAAAGGCATGGCTTACTAATGGAAAAGATTTATTACGAATAGAATAGGATGACGAAGAGAGCATTCAAAATCGATGCTCTTTTTTTATGTTTGGTACCAGTGAAATAATAAAGGAGTGTCACTTATGATTTCAAATGGCATTATAAATACATATTTCAATAGAAAAAGAAGTCCTTTCAATGGACTTCTTTTCTTTTGTTAACTCATAGGTGCTTTTTTTACCAAGATTTGAAAGGATTAATGGATATTTATGTTATTATGTAATAATTAGGCCGATTGTTTTAATATTATCCAAATATTAGACTATTTTTTATGTCAAATAACATACATAGGAGGATATTAGACATCTATTAATTTCGGGAAAATAAAATAAGAAAAAGATTTAGTACTCATTTTTTTAACTGCAAAATCCATATTAAGAGGAGAATTTATATGTTTAAATCAAAACTTTTAAAACCAATTTTAGCAACAGTATTATCTGTATCCTTATTTTTCGGCTCTGTATCCCCACTTTCTCCACTTAATGAACCATCAATCGTTCATGCAGCAGCAAAACCACCTGCAACTGCTGTGAAATCGAAAGTTACTGAAGTAATTGATGGTGATACGATTAAATTAAATTATAAAGGAAAATCTGAAACTGTTCGTTTCATTCTGATTGACACTCCAGAAACGAAAAAACCCCAAACATGCGTTCAATTATTTGGGGCTGAAGCCTCTGCTTTTACAAAGAATGCTTTACTAAATAAAGAGGTTAAAGTTGAATTAGGAGTAGAAACACGTGATCAATATGGTCGGCTGCTTGCTTATATATATATTAATGATGTGATGTTTAACAAGACATTACTTGAAAAAGGATTGGCTCGTGTTGCTATTTATAAGCCCAACACTAAATATTTGGAAGAATTACAAGCTGTAGAAAAAGCAGCAAAAGGTAAAAAACTAGGTATATGGTCAAGCGCAAATGCAATAAATGGTGGTTGTGCACCAAAAGTAGTTCCTGCACCCAAACCAGTGCCTAAACCCACTACTCCAGCAAAAACTGAAATCTTTCAGAACTGTACTGAGTTACGCAAGAAATACCCAAATGGTGTAGCAAAAGGACACGGTGCATACCAATCAAAAATGGATCGTGATAAAGACAACTGGGCATGTGAAAGATAAAACATATTAACAAAAAATCATTCCTTTTAAAAAAGTTATGGTAATTTAATGTGATTGAAAGAGTTTGTGAAAAATTGAACTTAAAGGAACGAGTGCTTTACTTCAATAAGGAGTAAAGCCTTTTTCTTATTGAACTAACGGGGCAGGTTAGTGAAAAACAATCATATTTATACTAGAAATTTTCATCATTGATGGCATTGATATATACTTTATTGTTATTAAAATGACGATGATATAGAAAGGATACTTTTAATGAAATCCAAATTTTTCAAGTGGATGATTTTTCTGATTTTCTTCTTGTTTTTTGTTTTTATGTTATTTATTGAAGTGTCAGTGTATTCTCTTTTACCTCCAGAACAAGGCGGAATGAGTTTTTTGATGGAGTTTAAGAATGTTTGGTACCGTTCAATATGGTTTTATGGAATAGTATTGCTAATTTCATTAATACTTTATTTAAAGTTTCTACGTAAAGGAAAATAAAGGTTTAATGAATTTCAACTGCTGAACTAACGGGTGCTTTTCTTCAATAAGCAGTAAAGCATATTTTCTTATTGAACTAACGAGGCAGGTTAGCTATAAACAAGAAGTTAGATTTTTTGGTAAGATTTAGTGGGAGGGGATTATTATGGAGGCTATTGTTCTATATATTATCTTTTATATTGTTGGCTTATTTATTCTTTTTGCGGTTATTGAAAAAGCAGTTCAAAGAGGTATTAACAATTCAATAATTGGTGATTTTCTTAAAAAAAAGTATGGAATTAAAGATGTTAAAAAATCTTTTCTTGATGATGATTTAGATACTGATAGCTAAACCGACTTATTCAACTAACGGGTGCTTTAGTTCAAGAAGAGGATTGAGGATATAATTAAATAGGAAAAATTATGAATTATTAAAAGGAGTCCAAGGTTTTTTATGCCTGGACTTCTTTATTTTTAACTATGATGAGGAACTATAAATGAATTGGCCTTCTATCAGAGACTTTCTTGATATTCCAAAGGAGTTGACCGGCAAAGGGGTGAAAATAGCTATTATTGATGGGCTATTTCCTTATCACCCAGACATTGTCTCAAATGAAAATCGAAATACGTATTTGGTCAAACCATATTCTTCTATTCAGGAACCGGTAAAAATGGAATTATGTGAAGAGGCATGGAATAAAGGAACTCATGGGTTATGGACGGCTGCTGCATCTGGTGGATCCGGTTCGTTATCATATGGAAAATATTCTGGGGTCGCAAGTGAGGCAGATATGTATTTAATCGAGACGGGACCACTCTCAACGCCTGAAGAAATCGAAAAAAATGTGGGGGCCTCATTAAATTGGGTGAAACAAAACGGCAGGGAAAATGGGATTCGAGCAGTGGCTTTGACTGTTATAGGTCAACGGGATACAGGACTTCTCCCTTGGCAAGCCGATCCACTTCGTATTTTATGTGAAGATTTAGTTCAGGAAGGGATATTGGTGGTAGTTGCATCTGGAAATACTAAAGAGCTTGTCAGCAGTTCCGTCATCTCTCCATCTGTTTTGTCTGTTGGTGGCATAGTAATACATCAGAATGGCAAGAAAGAAGATGCAATTGTATTTCCAGGCAGTAAGGGAGTTACCTTTGAAGACAGATGGAATCCCGATGTTTTGGCACCTGCAATGAATGTTGTGTTGCCGTACCCGTTTGAATCAGAAGAAGAGCGATTGAATCATTTTACGGTAACGGACGATGAACCTCCACCAAATCATGTTCGACAATGGGGTACGTCATATGCTGCCCCGATCGTTTTGGGGTTGGCCGCATGCATCTGGGAGAAACATCCCGATTGGACTTCTAATCAGGTCAAGGAAGCATTAGTTTTGACATCTCTAACAAATGATAAATGGGCTTCATTAAAAGCCGGTCTAGTATCTCCGGAAGCTTTAACCTTCGATCCCCAAAAGGGGGGTGTTACTAACACAGGACATTCCATGTATTTGCGATGGGTCCAATGGAAAGAACGATCAATACCCGAACGAGTAGAAGGTATTAGAAACCAACAGACGGAGAAACTGGATATTCTGTTATCTTTCTTACCTGAGAAGTTGCCTATCGAAGAAATTGACTCTGTAAAGAATCTTTTACAATCACCTTCCTACCAAATCAGAACAGCTGCCATTACCGTTTTATCGACTCAGCCTAGATTTATAACAAGGGAAGAAGTATTGAAATGTCTAAATGATGATTCGCCTAATGTACGAATGGGAGGTCTATATGCACTTGGTTTATGTTCAAATTTTTGGGGTGAATTAGCACCGAACCTTAGTTGTTTGATAAACGATGATAATACGGATATTCGATATAATGCCTGCAAGTTAGCAGCTACAATAAAAAGCAAAGAGTTCATTAAACCTTTAGTGGTTGGATTAGCGGAGGATGCTCGTTTTGGTAGGATTGGTACTTTTGGAAAAAGGTTATCTGCCTTAGAAACCATAACTAATCATGAGATTCTGCGTGAGCCCGAATGGCAGGAGGGTGAGGATCCCTACTCAAGAAGAAGCATTGATGCTTTGCTACTCATGGCAGAGAGATGGAAGATCTTCATGAAAATAACTACCTAAACTACCTGGTCATCTTCATGTGAAATTCCTTATTCAACTAACGGGGCAGGTTAGCTTAATAAGGAATGCTATAATATCCTTAATTTCACCACTTGAAGGGGGTAAAAAATGAAAGTAAACAAATACAAACAAATGATGGTGGATTTTTTAGAAGAGAAGACGTCCGCAGATGAATTTCAAACACAATATCTTAAAAAGTTTATTGAATGGGACGATAGAATGGACGAAACCTTATTTGAAATTCTGAATGGGGTATTTGAATCAGCAGATTGTTACTGGCACGAGTGTCTTCCTGGACAAGAGACTTCATTTGAAATATCAGAACAACAACTAAGAAATGAAGTGAATGAAGAACTAATTAAATTAAATAAATTCTTAGATAAACGTTAGGTCTTATTGAACTAACGGGGCAGGTTAGTGAAATTACACTGTTATTTTAAACAAGGATTTATATCCTTGTTTTTATTTTTGAAAAAATGAGCCAAATGATAATTTAATTTGTCTAATGGGTGTAAGACATTGTAGGGAGGGGGAATAACAATCATTAGTTTAATAAAAAAAGCACAAAAAGGTGATGATAAAGCCTTTTTAATACTTTTCCAAAAACATGAAGAAGATATTTATCGAATGGCTTATGTATATGTCAAAAATGAAAGTGATGCTTTAGATGTGGTTCAAGAGGTAGCATATCGTTCATTTAAAAAGATAAATACATTGAAGAACCCAGAGTATTTCAAGACTTGGTTAATAAAGATTACTATCTCTTGTTCAATTGATTTAGTTAAAAAAAATAAAAAGGTGGTCCAACTTAAACCAGAGTATGAAGAGTTTCTTGGCTCGGAGGATGAAGATGTTTCTCTTTCGATTACACTTCAAGAATTATTAGAACAGTTAAATGAAGATGAAAAAAGTATAGTCATTTTAAGATTCTATGAAGGTTATTCATTTAAAGAAATATCGGAGATGTTAAATATCCCGTTAGGAACGGCGAAATCTGTGTTGTACCGTTCATTAGGTAAACTTCGTAAAAAATTTAAGGAGGCTGATATTAGTGAGTAATATAAAGCAAGAACTAGAAAGAATCCAGATTCCAAAAGAATTACACGAAAGGTCAAAACTTGGTGTAAAAAAAGCAAAATCAGAACAACCAAAAAGAAAATTAACAACACTATGGGTTGCAGCAGTCATGATTTCTGTTTTAGGAATCGGTTCATTAGCTTCTCCATCCGTTCAAGCGACAATTGAGAATCTATTTAGTTTTAATCAAGTAGAGGAAATGTCGCAAACAAATATTGGTTGGACATGGGGAGGAATAGCAGGCAATGATGCTACTATTTATAGCTCTGTCGATGAAATTGAAAAAAAATATAGTATGGATATCCCATTTCCAGAACAATTACACGTTGCCGAAGAAAATTCATCAGTAAAGGAATATACAGTGAATACAAGTAAAGACAAATTTGTTTCATATAATTATTATCTTCGAACAGAAGACAGAATGTATAGAATAACAGCAACAAACGTTTCAAAAGAAAAACCAGAGTTTACTGCTAATACAACACAAGGTACAGTAATAGAAAAAGAAATTTCAATCAATGGTATGTCTGGTACATTAATTGGAATTCAGGATATAAATGGTTATCATATTTATATTGAGCAAGGTGATTGGAAAATTGTTGTTTCTGGCTTTGCCGATTTCCTCGATGGGAAAAAAGGTGCACCTGAACTTACAGAAAAAGAAATCATAACAATAGCCGAAAGCATTAAATAAAAGTCAAAGGGAGTTAAAATGAGCTCCCTTTGTTTATAAGAGAAAATCAAAGTAAGGATGCTTTTTATACGATAAAAAACGTTCTTCAACTAACGGGTGCTTTAGTTGAAGATCATTGAGTTGCTTTGGGCCCTTTTCTTATTGAACTAACGGGTGCTTTAGTTAAAGATCATCGGGTTGCTATGCAGCCCTTTTTCTTATTAAACTAACGAGGCAGGTTAGTTGAAGAGTGTTGTTTAACTTGTGTTCAACAATCGTGCCATTTAACAGAAAAGGAAAGCTTAAAAAGTGAGCAATTGAAATACACAATAAGGGGGACAATATGAAATTTTATCTTTCATCTTTTAAAATTGGAAATGAAGAACGGAAACTAATCGAATTAACGAAAAATGGGAATAAAAAAGTTGCATATATTAATAATGCATTAGACTTTGCGACTGATTTAGAAAGAAAAAATAAAAGTGATGTTGCAGACGTAAGTGAACTGCAAAGAATAGGTTTCACAGTGGATATTTTAGACTTGAAAATGTACTTCCATAACCACGAAAGATTGAAAGAAAAGCTTGATCAATACGATGTTATTTGGGTAAGAGGTGGCAATACTTTTGTTCTTGCACAAGCAATGAGATTAAGCGGTTTCGATGAAATCATTAAAAAGTATTATAGAGAAAAAAGAGATATTCTATATGGGGGATATAGTGCAGGTGGATGTATTCTTGGACCAACTTTAAAAGGCATACACTTAGCAGACGAACCTGAGCAGAAACCTTACGGAAATGAACATCAAGCTATATGGGAAGGTTTATGCATTTTGGATTATGTAATTGCCCCACATTATAAATCAGACCACAAAGAATCTAAAGATATGGACCGAGCAATTGAATTTATGATCGAGAATAAAATTCTATTTAAAGCATTGAGGGATGGAGAAGTAATCATAATTGAATAGACTTAATCCCAAATTCTAAAACAGTTCAGCAATCGGGCGCTATTGTTTAATAAGTGTCGCTGTTCTTATTAACGGGTGCTTTAGTTGAAGATCTTCGGGCAGCTTAGGTGGCACTTTTTTCTTGTTCAACTAAAGGGGCAGGTTAGTTGAAGAACGGAAATGTTAAAATGAATATGAAAGTGTGGAAAGAAAGAGTGTATGATGATATGAATTACAATGATTTAATGAAATCAAAAGGTTATATTTATCTGAACAACTTGTCAGAACCTGAAGAAAATTCCCTATGTATATTAATTGATAGATGCAAAATCGGTAACAAAAGTGAGGATATTGATTTAGGTGAACGACTTACAGAAGCTTATTATCCTATTGAAGTGGATGATGGATTACCAGCTATTCATCTTGAATTTGAGTCCTATGTATCTTATTCGGTAATAAACGAGTCCTTTACAGTGATGGATGATTATGAAGTTTTTCAAGGTGAAATATTTAAGATTTACACCAAATCAAGATACTTAGATTTCATTAAAGCTGGAACCATAGCAGAAGATATATTTCCCGAAGACAAATTTGTTCATTATCAAGTTCCTTGCTTAAATCATATAATCGATATTATTTCGTATGAAGAACCCAAAATAACTGAAAAAAAGAGAGGATAATCTTCAACTAACGGGTGCTTGAGTTGAAAATCAGTGAGCTTATTGAACTTACGGGGCAGGTTAGTTATTAAACACAATAAGTTTAAGAATTAAAAAGGGGTGTTTAAATGAAGTACATCTCAGGCGGTTATTATATTGTTTCACCATCAGAACGAGCAGACTATATGGATAAAACATTACTACCAGAAACAATATTGTCGGCTAGTGTGTGTCTGTGTGATTTCCAACCCGATATAAACATACTTTGGGGAGGGTCACAAAAAAAGAAACAAACTTATTCTAAGGAGTTAAATCTCTCTAATAGTGCCTTCGAGGAATTGGAAGGATGGGTACAGAAAAAGTTCGAGGATGGAACGTTCAAATTCCCTCAACTTTTTACAACGGTTGATTTAGCAAGAGAATTTAAAAAAACATTTCTAAATCACATAAATGACATAAGAATAATTGGAATTGGATTAGAAGAAAATTTCGCAGAAGAATTTCTAGATGAAGAAGAAACACTATCTAAGCCTGCCAAAGAACGATATGGTATTGAAACATTATTAATGAACAAAACGACGATGGATATGGAAGTGACTAAGAAGAACGGTTATGAGGTTCTAGGTTTTGAATCTGGACAGTTCCATTCATATATTTGTAATGGTTTAGAAAAGGACTATAATAATAATTTTAAATTTAGCTTAAACGAAAACGGATTTATACCTAATCGTGAGATGGCTATTAAGTGTTGTGAATATAGCAATGATGAAGAACTAGAAACTGAATCAGTATTATGGCTTCCTTGGGCAATATTTGAATACGTACTTTAATCCTTATTCAACTAACGGGTGCTTTAGTTCAAGATCATTGGGCTGCTAAAGCAGACTTGAGAATTGTATAAAAAGATGGTTACACAGATTTTAAGGCAACTTGGTTGCCTTTTTTATTTTTCGACTATTGAAACAAATCGTTTTCCCAGACGACTTATTGTTACCGTATTGGACTGGAGGGATGAAAATGATGTCGGAGCAAGGAATAATTGAAGAATTATATGATGAGTATCGTAATGATGTTTATCGTTTCTCATTGTTCTTTACACATAACAAACAGGAAGCAGAAGACATAACGCAAGAAACTTTTATAAAAGTGATGAAAAACATACATCAATTAAAAGACGTGAGCAAGAAAAAGACATGGATACTTTCAATCGCAAAGAATACCGCCATTGATCTTATAAGAAAGCAGAAGTTGATTAATTTTCTCCCGCAACTCTTAAAAGGAAATGACCATAAGAGCCACTACGTTGCAACAGACGAGAGTCGATTAATTAACACGGAAAATTGGCGTGAACTCCAAAATGCAATATTAACTCTTAAGCCACATTATAGGAGCATAGTTATTCTGAGGTCCCTTAATGAGATTAGTGTGAAGGAAACTGCAGAAATTTTAGGATGCACTGAAGGAAAAGTGAGAGTTGATTTTCATCGAGCCATTAATCAATTAAAGAAAGAGTTAATAATTATTAAAGGGGGGAATTACCGTGAAGAATCAAAATCATTATAAAACGGATTATGATTTCCTAAAACCTTTATTAGAGAGACCAGATTTAGAACCCGATCCGACATTCGTATCTACCTTAAGAAAAAAAATCACTAAAACCAATGATAGTAATTTAATCAGATTACCTAAGAGACTAGGCATTATTTTTATTAGTTTATTTGCATTTGCAACACTCGGTTTTTTGACTTTTACTTTTGAGTTTGAGGATAATTCTCAAGATTTACTTATAACAGATCCTACTTCATCTACATCAGAACATAATTATGATATTGATTTTTTAGTTTTAAGCCATCCGTATTACAACAATATGTATAAATTTATCCAGGAAAAAATTCAAAATGAAGATGCAGCAAAAATCCTTATTTTATATTTAGAAGCTCTTAAAAATAGTGATTCTGATGAAATCAAAAAATATTCAGTTTTTAAAGAGGACTATCAAATTGAAACTTTGATGAAAAAATATAAACAAATTGATTATAGCTCTCTAACCATTGATAACATTGTACCTAGTCAAGCAGAGCCAGTTTTTGAAGTTCCGCTTAACTATCAACAAAAGGATGGGAGTTCTGTGACTAGAACAATTTTTATTCAGCTTTATGATAGTAAGGTCAGCATATATGATTATCCGAAAGACTAAAATTAAATTAATGGATAAAAATTATGAGGAGGAAATATATGTTTATAATTCTTGTGAAGTTTCTATTACCTGCATTCTTATTGTTGTACCTTCTTCTTAGAAATTTAGATAAGAATGATAGTAAATCAAAATCGACACTTGTTTTATTAATAACATCTTTGGTTTTTAATATTGCATTAGCACAAAACTATAATTATAACTTAATACCTTATCCAGAACGCGATGGTTATTCTGTTTCCAACTCGTTGGCATATTATGTTTTTGGTGAAGACCATTTTGGACACTGGAACTCCGATTTATTTAGGACTGGATATGAAATATCAATCAACGTTACGATGATATTGTTGGTTATTTATATTTGTTTTTTAATATTTGAACGTAAAAAAAAGGGTAAAGAGGACATCCTTAACAATTGAACTTATTTAAATTCCTTATTCAACTAACGGGTGCTTTAGTTGAATAACATCGAGCTGCTTAAGCGGTCTTTTTCTTATTGAACTAACGGGGCAGGTTAGTTGAACAAGGTACCCCCTTTTTTCTGATACGAGATAATATAGCTGAAGACAGATCGGAGATAGACTATGAAAGATAATGAACTGTATGTTTATCACATTGTTACTAGGAAAAAAATGAGTCTAGGGCAAATAACTTTGACAAGAACCAAAAAAACACCTTATATAGCTTCTTTTTTGAAAGGGAACAATTGAATTCTAAAGGCGAAGACTTTGTTCGGATTTTACAAGATCATTATACAAACGAAGGCTTGAACTTGAATAAAGAAAATGCCGATGTAGCAATTAAGTATGCAGATCAAACAATCAGAGCTATTAGAGAAGTGATTGTAGAAATGGTCAGACTACAAGAATTTCCTGAGTATCCTTCAAGAATATCTTGTTTATACGCTACAAAAAGCTATGAAGATGTATTGAAATGGAAAGAATTATTTGATTCGTATAATCGGAAGGTATTGCAGATTGTTAAACTTCGAGTTATTGGAAATTCATTTGAGGGTGATGGAAACCTTTTACCAAAGGAAGATGGGGTCCCATTCTCTCAAAAAATTGAACAAGCTAGAGAATATTGGCAGGGTAATTTAAAAAACGTGCTTCCTGAGTTATTAATTGACGGAAAAATCGAAGTGGTAGAAATTATTGGTGATTTCTCAGCTTAAAATGAAATAATCGCTATCGATCATTTCATTTTACCGAGATACAGGTGCAATGTGAATGAAAGCTGATTTAATAACCCTTTTTCTTATTGAACTAACGGGGCAGGTTAGTTCAATAAATAGGGATTTTTGGAATGCTATTGAATAAGTTAACATATGTAAATTATTGAAGCTTTTAAGTGGTAATAATTACATAACATGAACCAAGGAGGCAAAAGATGAAAAACTACTTATACCTATTATGTTTAGCTATTATGGCCGTGGTTATTGTTGGATGTAGTAGTTCTGATAATTTGCATTTTTCCGGTGCTAGTGAAAGTTGGGAAGGGGATTATAGGGTAAACATCCATAATACTGACAAGGAAAACGGAGAATTTATCTTTAAGTATAAAAAAGACGATAAAGAAATCAACTTTAAAGATTTTTCCATTATGATTAATGATGATGAAAGCGGAATAAAGCAAAAATCACTAACGGATAGAACCGTTAAATTCAGAAGCTCCTGTGAAGGATGCCATGTTGCACAATCAGATGATCAACTAAAAGTGATTGTTAAGTGGGACGGAAATGAAGAAACGTTTTATTTAGAAAACAAATAATAAACATTAATAATATCAACCTTTTTCAACTAACGGGTGCTTTAGTTGAAGATTCTCGGGCTGCTTAGGTGGCTCTTTTTTCTTGTTCAACTAACGGGGCAGGTTAGTTCAATAAAGGGTCATAATAATCCCTATTAAGACATCCTAAAGGTGGGAAATTAAATGAAGAATTGGATTGAATTATCCTCATTAGAATATAGGGAAGTATGGGATAGAATATATGATAAATTTAATTTCAAACCAAGTGTGTCGAACTTCCCATCTTTTGAAGTGCCAAGTCCATTTATCACTTATGATACATCCTTATATTCAAATGGGTCAGTAGATATAGATACTTATAATGAGATTTATAGTGAATTAGAGGAAAAGTCATTGCTTGTCTTTCAAGAACGCATACAGAAGAATGAATATTTGTATGCATTAGATTGGCATCATCCTTGTTATTGGATAAACCCACATTTAGAATTTCTGAAAAATGAATTTGATGAATGGACAGTACCTATCTATCCAGATGGTGATTATTACTTTTTTATTCATAAAAATTTCGAATGGGGATTGTTGGGACACCCTTGGGAAAAAACCATAACTATTTTTGGGATTGAATTGATTAAGGGTTTTGAAGAACATCAACCGAGAATGTTTCAAAAGATACTACGTCAGGGATAATTTTAACCTTATTGAACTAACGGGGCAGGCTAGTTCAACAAGAAAGATGTTAAAATGTAAATTAAAGAGTTGTTATAAGGTGGTCTTTATGATAAAAAATATTGGTTTAATTACAGATGAGTTGCAGAATTTTTCATTTGCAGATATAAAGTGTATTTCAAATTTCAATTTGAGTTTTCAAAAGGAATTCAATGTTCATAGTTCTTTACTTGATATTGATTTTATTATCGAAGGAAATGGTAATGGTTATCTTGTTCAATTTCGCTTCCACAACACACAGAGTATCAGCTTTGAAAGTGGTGGGCTTTATCATCAAATTTCTTTAAATATTGAGGACATAACAGAAAGAGGTTGGGAGAAGATGAAATTTGAAGTGGAAGACTATGAAGAAAATACACTTCACTTTTTTTGCTCCGAAATCGAAATACTTTCTATATCAGAGACCAATTATGTTATTTAGCCAATCTTCAACTAACGGGTGCTTTAGTTCAACAAGACCATCATTTCGATGGTCTATTTTTACGTTCAAAACATCAAGTAGTTTTCGGCGATACATTGTGAAATGTTACACTTAAACTAACGGGGCAGGTTAGTTGAAGATGAGAATGGGAGTTTTTATGTCGCATTTGACACATTATATGTACTAAGAAAATTAAAAAGGGCAATCAAATATAGATTGCCCTTGGAATTATTATTGTTTATCTGGAAAGTCTACATGTAGTGGTGGAGGAACAAGCCAACCTTTACTTTTATTCAATCGTAACAATTTGGCACCTAGTTGAA
Organism: Paenisporosarcina sp. FSL H8-0542; assembly: GCF_038632915.1. Lineage (NCBI taxonomy): Bacteria > Bacillati > Bacillota > Bacilli > Caryophanales > Caryophanaceae > Paenisporosarcina > Paenisporosarcina sp. FSL H8-0542. The sequence goes on along the minus strand of NZ_CP152050.1, from coordinate 2,469,545 downwards.
CTTTATTCAGATGGAATTGACCATACATTAAACCGATATCTTCTCTTATGGACGTTCCCATAGCTTGACTGCAAGCAACTAAACCTGCAGCTACATTCATTGAAAGTGAAGCGCTAATTTCAGGATCGTAAAATCTTGCACCAGGTGGAATGTCCTCTAATCTAGCTTCCGGACGTTCAGGTGGTGCTGGAGGAAGCCCGACGCCATTTACTTTTAATATCTTTTCTAATTGCTTATTTTCGTCTTTCATACTGAGAATAAATTCTTCAATTAGTTTTGCTAAATCTTGGTCACCAGTGTGGTTAATAAACGTTTGATATGCAGCAATCAATCCATTGTTTGTAGCCATATTTGTCCAGACACCGAACACTTCACCATAATGTAACGGTTCATCTTTTGGATTTCCACTTAATATTCCCATAATCACACTCCCTAACTAATAGTAATTTTTTTCATACAGTTACTAGAATGTCCAGAGTATAAAAGATTATTCAACTGTATGGAAAATTTAAGTTATATGTACAGTAAAGTTTAATTCGTAGTTCAACCATAATGTGTAATAAAAGAGAAGGTGCTTATTCAACTAACGGGTGCTTTAGTCAAAGAACATCAAGCTGATTAAGCTGTCCTTTTTCTTCTTGAACTAACGGAGCAGTTTAGTTCAATAACGTCGAATACATTTTAAATCCTATGCTTGAATAAGGGGCTGATGTTTTGGTACAGGAAATAGTGATAGAAGTTGATTTGGCCTCATTAGAGAAGAGGACAAATATTATGGGCAATATTTTTTTTACTATTGATTATCATCGTTACTTTCCAGAACAAGACTGGTCAGACTTTGTAGTTATCATTTTATCTTGGTGGATTAAATCCTGTAAGGGGATTATTATTTCTGAAATTGGAAGAACATATGACTTTGATTTTATGGATGGCTCTCCCATTGTCTTAGCTAAGAAGATAAGCACTGACAAAGCTGAGCTTTCATTTTACGAAAATAATTCATCGAAAGTCCTCTTTAAGGCAGAGTGTACCATTAAACAATTAAGAGATAGTTTACTGCCTACTTCAAAAAAGGTAGTTAGGGCAATAGACAGAGAAAAGTGGGATGATGATAATAGTAAAGAATTAAAAGATTTGGTGAATTCCTTAGAAAAGTACCCTCTTTGACGTTGGAGATGAACCTGAAAAAGCATCTTAATCTTCTTCAACTAACGGGTGCTTTAGTTAAAGATCATCGGGCTGCTAGGGTAGCTCTTTTTCTTATTCAACTAACGCAGCAGGTTAGTGAATCATACAAAGAAACATACATTCATAACGGAGGAGGAACGCTAAATTGAAACTGATTTGTAAATTATGTAATTTAGATGTTTCCAAAGAAGTATTGGAGTTAAAAGACTTGAATTTACTGAATAGAAACGATCGTCAAGATTATATTCCAGAAGGTTTTTATATAGTACATGATGATGATAATTTCATTCCAAGACATAAAGGCACTATCATAATAAACATTAAGGATTTAATCAATTCAAACTACCATTCAGATGAGAGAAGATTAAACGGTTGTTGCGGTTATGATGGTTGTGATGGCATGAATAGGGTTTGTAAATGTAATCACGAAATAGGTACAGAATGTTCTGACTGTTGGATGCCTCATTACATTGCATTAAATCCAGACTTGGTGAAATTTATTTAGAAATCTAGTGTTGAACTAACGGGTGCTTTACTTCAATAAGGTGGAGTGAAGCCTTTTTTCTTATTGAACTAACGGGGCAGCATTCCTGTTTGAAGGATTTGTGCCATCTTGAAAGAAAAAAAGCCCTCTAGTATGATGTGAGTGTCAACGACCATTGACCCATCAGCTAACTAGGAGGACTTCTCTATGCAGTTTAAATGCAATGAAAAAATTAATCAAGTGACTGAAAATACACTCGTTGTCGGTATGGATATTGCCAAGCGTGTTCATTATGCGTGCTTTGTCGATGAACGAGGGCGTGTGATTGAAAAATCCTTTGCAGTAAATCAATCAAAAGAAGGCTTTGAAAGTTTGTATGAAAAGATTCGTCAAACCATGAAGGAAGCTAAGAAAACAGACGTTATCGTTGGAATTGAGCCTACAGGCCACTATTGGATGAACTTGGCTTATTTCTTAGGTAACTATGGCATTCCACTCGTCATGGTAAATCCAATGCACGTCAAACGTTCGAAGGAACTGGACGATAATTTACAAACAAAGAACGACAAAAAAGATGCGTTGGTCATCGCACGCTTATTGAAGGATGGCCGTTTTAGTTATCCACGTTTGTTAAAAGAGGTAGAAGCTGAACTTCGTATCGGATCTACTCTCCGTTCAAAGTTAACGGAAGATTTAGCGAGTATTAAAAATCGAATCGTCCGTTGGCTTGATCGCTATTTTCCAGAGTTTACTCAAGTCTTTCCGTCTTTTGGAAAGATGGCGTTGGCGGCATTGGAAATGACTCCATTTCCACAGGATATTGAAGGGAAAACAGCTGAGGAGTTGGTTTTTCTATACCGTGAGGTAGAGGGTATGAGAACGCCACAGTTGCCGAAAGCAAAGCTTCTCATTGAAGCTTCGACTAACTCAATCGGCCTGAAAGAAGGAGAAAAGATGGCCCGACATGAAATCGCCACGCTCCTACGTCAGTATCGCTTATTAGAAACCGAAATTGCCTCTGTAAATAATCAATTAGCCGAAATGGCACAAACAACAATGGAATATGAGTTACTCAGTTCCGTTCCTGGTTTAGGAGATGCGACGATTGTTGATTTACTTTCTGAAGTAGGGAGCTTTTCACTTTATGAAAATCCACGCCAACTTATCAAACTAGCGGGATTAACACTACGTGAAAACTCGTCTGGTCAACATAAGGGACAAAAACATATCTCGAAAAGAGGGCGAAAGAAACTCAGATATATCCTCTTCAAAGTAATAGTTCCACTCATACGTCATAACGCGGCGTTTAAACAGCTTCATGAATACTACACAACACGCAAACAAAATCCCTTACGGGGTAAGCAATCAATGGTGGTCTTGTGCGGTAAATTACTGAAAGTATTACATGGCATATGTAAAAAGAAAGTCCATTTTAATGAGCAGTATATGATGAAGGATCTTTACTGCCTCTCAGAGGCAGCGTAAACATTTCGATGATCGATTTATGACAAGAAGGATGACACGGAGAAGCCAGCAACATAACTAAACTAAGACCATGAGTCCCCGGGGCAGCTTAGCAGGCCTCTGCCTTATGAATAGACCAAACGAAGGAATGTAAGCGCACTGACGCTAAGAGACATGGGAGGGTCCGTCATCATAAGTTTCGCAGAGATCCATTGTGCATCACATAATGGCAAAGAAAAGCTAATGATTTCCATTAGTTTTAGCGAAGCGTACTCTTAAGTTGGTAATAAAAACTATATATTCAAATCTATGTTTATTGAAACCGTCAAAAATATTTTTCCTCACATCACGAAGTGATGTAAACCGTTGATACATCAATGTTTATAGAGGGAGGTTAGTTATATAAGCTATTAACAATATCTATACTAACGGATTGTGGAACAAGGATAAACGAAGTTAGAAGTATGGGGAAAGGTGAGATCGAAATGGAGTTCAAATATTATCTTAGTGGAATTGGCTGGGCTACTTGTATTGTTGAAGTAAATGCACAAAAATTAGAATTCACCACAAGTTATTTAACTAATTGTTTAGATGATTTTCTTAAGTCATTAATGTATTTAAACTCTTTTTGTGTCCCAAAAGATGAGGTAATGAAAAAAACTAAGTGTGAATGGGAAGGTGAGCCAGAGGGAATTGTTTGGTCTTTTGAATTAAAAGAAAACCAAATACTTTTTATTGAGGTAGTGCATTATGAAGAATTAGGCAGCAAAGATAACTCTCAAACACTAATTAAAACTGAATATCCATATGATGAATTCTTAAGAATTGTTTTAATTGAGTTAGATGCCTTAATTAAAAGACACGGAATTATTGGCTACAGAGAACAATGGTATGATTTTGATTTCCCCTTGAGTACCTTCCTTAAACTGAAGCATTATACAATTAATAAGCAGAAATACCCTGTGAAAAAAGTTTCAGGAGAGCTTGATGAAGAAACAAGAAGTAACTTGAAATATGATTCTGAATTATTGTTACAAAAAATCAAATAAGTCTTATACGGGTCCTTTACTTCAATAAGGAGTGAAGCCTTTTTCTTATTGAACTAACGGGGCAGGTTAGTTGAACAAAGAAGTCTATTGGGGGATAGAAAAATGGATACTAAAAACAACAATATACACTCCATAAAAATTAGAAATTTATGCATAGATGACTATGAAATTGTTTTAAATTGGAGTAAGGATGACATTTTTTGTTCAGCGAATGGATGGGAGAAAAATAGAAGTGAAGAAGAATTATATAGATGGTGGCTTAATTGTATAAGTAATGAATCTGAAGATTTTGTTCGAATGGGAATAGAATTGGAAGAAAGGTTAGTTGGGTATGCAGATTTAGCCTGTATTAAAGATAATACAGCTGAATTAGGTATTGCAATTGGCGAGAGTACATTATGGGGAAAAGGAATTGGGGCTAATTCTATTCTATGTATGATGAATTACGCTTCTAAAAATTTAGGAATTACAATTTTTAATGCAGAAACTCACGAAGAGAATATTCGTTCCAGAAAAATGCTTGAGAAAATAGGATTTATAGAGATAAGTAGGATTGGAAATGAAGAATACTTAGGAACGGAAAACCAATTAATACAATATAGATTTAAATAAATATGCTTCTATTTCTTATTCAACTAACGGGTGCTTTAGTTAAAGATCATTAGGCTGCCTTGGCAGCTTTTTTTCTTATTCAACTAACGAGGCAGTTTAGTTCAAATAATTATTAGAGAAAAAAGCTACTTAATATCTCATTTGAACTGTACCCCTAATAGTGGCCACATAAGGAATAATAAAATTTTTAAAAAGTGGAGGTTGGAAGAATGAAAAAAAAATCAGTGATTATAAGCATCGTTTCACTAGTAATTATTCTGGCTGCTGCTGTTGGAGGTTATTATTACTTAACACCACGGGCATCAGTAGAAGAACAAATGGAAAAAGATGTGCGGGAATACCTTTACACAGAACGGGGATATACTGAGGAAGAAATTCGCGAAGTTGATATTAGATTTGACGCTCTGAAAGAAACGGGGATTCAACGCTATAAAGCTATTGTTTATTTTTCAGACGAGCCAGAAACTGATTATGGATTCATGTATATTGATGGGGAAATAGCACCGGCCTATATTGGCAATGGCAAACACAATCCGGAATAAGTGGTTGTGACTAAAAAAAGACTGTATTACCGAATAAACGCAAAAAAAAATCGTATAATTGCAATAATTTTGGGGATTTGCATGAGTTGTTGAACTAATGGGTGGCTTTTTTACAATAAAATTTATCGGTAGTGAACCATCTGTTGAATGCTTACACTGGGAATATATAGATATATATGGACCGTAAAATTAATCTGTCTAATTCAACTAACGGGTGCTTTAGTTGAAGATCATTGGTCTGCTTAGTCAGCCCTTTTGCCTATTGAACTAACGGGGCAGGTTAGTTGAATAAGCATAGTTAAAAATCGGGGTATATAATACAAAAAATCCGAACTAATATAAAGGAGTTCGGATTTTTGCATCTGGTTAGTCTAGGTTGATTTTTAATGCTTCTAGCTTTATTTCTTTGTCTCCTATTTTAAAACTTGTTTCTACGGTTATAAAATCATCTGCATTTCCACTATTCATATCAAAGATTGCTTTTGAATGAGAAAGAGAGTTTTGAAGCAATTCTTCTCCTTTTGAATCGTAAATTTTTAGATGGAATACTTCTCCTTCAACTCCTGCGGTACTTAGGATGTTATAAGAGAGAATAGCATTGGTTTGCCCAACATTGATGGATTGAAATTCGATTTGATACTTTCCATCTTCAGAAGCAACAGTTTGCCCAATAGCATATTGTTTTGATGGAAGTTTTTCAATTGCTAGATTAAATGCCCATTCACCACGAACACCAGCAATATGTGTAAAAGTAATCGGAAGAGTTAGGGAGCTTTCAGCAATTGAATTGGGATTTTTTAAAATAAGTGCACCTACATAACCATCACCTTCTTTTGTTAAAGAACCCATAGTCCCTGGCCAAGTAGATGTATCTTTGCCATCAAACATTTCATACGTAAGGCCAGATTCAGGACTGCTTTCTCCTCCAATAGAATCAGATAAGGTTTCACCAGTTGCTTTAAACGTTAATCCGACATAGGAACCATCATAGAAAATCGAAGTAATCACCATTTCTACGCCATTATTTTGGGCAGTTTCGTTTATTTCAGTGATGAGTTGTTCTGAAGCTAATTCCTGTCCCATTTGCCAATGATATTTCTCATATATACCTCCAATAAGTGGTACTTGAGCTAAAACATTTGTAACGGGAGAAAAAATAAATCCAGAAGTAAGAAGCAGAGCAGCTGCTGTAGATGTAAAAAAAGAAGTACGTTTTAATACGCTCGTGAGCTTGTTAGTTTTACGGAATTTTTCGCCTCGTTCAATTCCTCTATCAATCGCAAGCATCATTTCATCTTTAGGTAGTTCAATATCATTTGTAGAAGAATCAAATAAATTTTTTTGCATAAAATTCATCCCCTAACGTTTTTTTTAATTCCAACTTTGCTCTACGTAAATAAGTTTTAACGGTTGCTTGTGGCTTATTAAGTACATTAGCAATTGTTCGAATCGGTAACTCATAGTAATAGAAAAGCGTGATAACATTGCGATAATCTACACTTAGGGAGGCGAGTGCGTCGGATAAATCAATTGATGCATCTGGTACTTGATTAGCCTCTAATAGAAATAAGATCGTTTCTTCTGGTAGATGAATCAATTTCTTTTTACGCTCCAATTCCTTATACGCAATACGAATTAAGATTTTTACGAGCCATGTACTAAAATAAGCAGGTGATTTTATTTGGTGAATGGAAATATAGGCTTTAAAAGTAGCTTCTTGTAATACATCAAGAGAATCTTCTTTGTTACGCATGTGAATAAAAGCAATTTTATATAACTTTTCACTTTCAAATTTGAGTAGTTGTTCAAATGCTTGTTTATTTCCAGCTATGGCTGACTCGACTAATTCGGTTGAATACGACATGTAGCAACCTCCTTTCACTTATTAGAGGCAGAAGGAATAGAATAAGTTTCAAATCTAATACATTCATTAAGTTTTATTATTATAATTGTATTTATTAAATGAATCATTAGGTTATTATATTTGAATTAATGACAGGAGAAACTATTAACTGTGGAGAAATCGAAGGTATAACTAAAGAAAGGTTAAATAAGTGGGGTAGAAAATACATCATTAACTATTCTTAATAATAACGAAAGTACGTGGGATTGTACGCAACATTTGCCTGAATAAGGAAATTCTCTTGTTCAACTAACGCAGCAGGTTAGTTCGATAAGAAAAGCGATAAAAATAGGTATAAGAGATATTGTTAATTACGTTCCAGAGGGGGTTACTAATGAATTCGATCAAAGAAAAATTAGACGTATTACATAATATGATAAAAGAAGTGAATGGGATAGTAGACTTTGATTGGTGTGTAAAATTGTTTTACCCTTATTATGAGCACTTTAACGACGATAATTTGAGATATAGGGGGGGTTCCCTTATTGCTTTTTGGGGTCTTTTGATAGACTGGGAAGACCGAAGTGGATTTCCATTCTATATAGGTATAGAAGGATACAACAGACACTATTTTGATAAGTACCTCAAAGAGTTTCTAAAACATTCTTCCAACATTAAAAATCAATATCCAAACATTTATTTTGTTATTATTCAAACGCTAAATCATTTAGATAAAAGAGAGGATTTTGAAGGTAAATTTCCTAATATTCCAAGTGACCTATTTAGTACCGTTAGAAAAGAATTATTGCAGATTGATGTTCAAAGAATAAACACTGAGATTTATCGAAATGCCTTTAGAGAAGCTGGTATGTCTTATTAAACTAACGGGGGCTTTACTTCAATAAGGAGTGAAACCTTTTTTCTTATTGAACTAACGGGGCAGGTTAGTTTAATAAGGGAACAAGCTGTTATGATAATAAGAAGTTTAAGAATGAAGGTGAACTGATGGAAAATATCGCTAAATACTATATAACCTTTGGAGCTGACATAGGAGATGTAAATGCAGGTAAAGCCGTTTCACCTCACCTTTATGAATTAAGGAAATTAATCTATAGGTTTTGCGACAAAATTTATTGCGAAGAGATAGATGAAATTGCACCAATTCTACGTGTAGATGGTGACTTGGCGTACTGGGGATTTGAAGGTTGTGAGAAATTACGACTTAGCAAAAAGTATCGATATATTACAATAGATGTTGGGATGCCACGGTCAAGATGGGAAGGTATTAATGCAAAAAATATCAGAATTTATCTTATTGATAACCTAAAAGAAGCATTAGAGTTAATGGTAAAAAGATTAAAAAAAGAAAAAAACAAGGTAAATGAAAATGAATTATGGACTGATTTTGCAAAAGTAGAAAGAGATTTCTTATTAAACTAACGGTTGCTTTAGCTTAAAAAACAGAGATGAAAACTAGATTACTAAAAATTATAACCAGAGAAAACACTGAGAAAATAATCAGTGTTTTTTTTTATTACTTTCTGTCAGAAAACCACAAAAAAAACCGTTAAAAGCGATGCTAATATCATATCGTTTTACATTGCTGTTTGAGACTCGATTTTGTGTTTTGCACCTCTGAAGAGAACCCCTTATTCTTAGGAGAGATTCTTTTTTTTTTTTTGATTAAAAGGAAATAGTTTGCCATCAAAGCGTTAAATTTGTAATTTCATAGACTTGTCTATTTCCAAGTATTACAATTAAGATAAAAAATTGGATGGGAAAGGATATGAACAATTGAAAAAAGTATTTTCTTTACTAATAGCAATACTTTTGCTCTTAGCAGTGTTGCCAAGACAAGACGCGTCAGCTGCATCATTCTCTGATGTCACTCCGTCATACGGATTTTACGGGGAGATCATGTTCCTATTAGAAAAAGGAGTCATTAAGGATAGTGCTCGCTATGGAGTAAACGAAAAAGTAACTCGTGAAGAAGTTGCGGTTATGGTTTCTAAAGCGGTAGGACTGAATGGAACACAAACCACAACACCATTTAAAGATGTTCCAAAATCATTAGCTTCATCCGGTTATATTAACTCGGCTGCGAAGGCACAGATTCTTCAAGGCTATCCCGATGGGAACTTCCAACCTAAAACCATCGTAAATCGTGATCAAATGGCGATTTTCTTAGCTAGAGGTTTCAATCTTAACACAGAATCAACTAAATCATTTAAAGATATTTCAGTAAACATGGCTTCATATGCCTCCATTAAAAAAATTATTGAAGCAGGAATAACCGCTGGGTATCCAGATGGTACGTTTAAACCCAATGATACGTTAACAAGAGGTCAAATATCGGCATTCCTAGCAAGAGCGATGGGATACAAAGCTACTACGGCTAACGTGATGAAAGTTCATTTTCTAGATGTTGATCAAGGTGATAGTATTTTAATCCAATCTCCAAATGGAAAGAACATGCTGATTGATGGCGGGAAAAAATCAGAAGGTACAAAAGTGGTAAGTTTCCTTAAATCTAAGGGCGTCTCTAAGCTAGATTATGTAGTGGCTACGCATCCAGATGCTGATCACATCGGGGGCTTAATTTCTGTCCTAAACTCCATCTCTATAGGTACTTTCGTGGATAGTGGCAAAGTTCATACTACTGAAACCTATAAGGAAATGCTGAACTTGATTGACGTGAAAAATATCAAGTATATAGTTCCTTCTGTAGGTGATAAATTACCCGTGGATTCGTCCATGAATGTACAGGTGTTGAATGCGGCTGAAGCAAGTGACGATAACAATGAAGCATCTATTGTTTTAAAAATGACGTATGGCTCGGAATCGTTTTTATTCATGGGTGACGCTGAAACTGCTACAGAAGCAGAACTAGTTCAGAAATATGATATGAAGGCGACTGTGCTGAAAGCCGGTCATCATGGATCCAACACGTCTACTTCTCAATTATTCCTAAATGAAGCAAAACCAGTAACCACTATTTTGTCATACGGTAAGGATAACTCTTATGGCCATCCTCATTCGGAGGTAATGAACCGTTTGAAAGCCATAGGTACGAAAATCTATAACACAGTAGACTATTGCGACATAACAGTTACAACTAGCGGTAAAGGACATACAGTTGCAAATGTATGTAAACCAACGACAAGTCCAACACCAACACCGACTCCAGTACCACAACCAGGTACATCTTCAGTGAAAATCGTTAGCAAAGATTTATCTGGAGAAGTGGTAGGAATTAAAAATACAGGTACAACTACTGTTAATCTCAATGGATGGACATTGCTTTCTGTACAAGGTAATCAAACATACAAATTCTCAAGCTATAATTTAGCGGCAGGAGAAACGGTATATGTAACAAGCGGTCCTAATGCCAAGTCAGTTACAGGTTATCTAAAATGGACAACTGCAAACATTTGGCTTAACAGTGGAGATCCTGCTAAACTTCTAAATGCTCAAGGGGCTGTTGTGAGTGAACTCAATTAAATATACGTTAGACCGGTATGAAAATGACCTGGCCGTATTCCTTTTAAAAGATGATGAATCCATCGAAAAGTTAGTACCTACAATGGAATTACCTGAGAGAATAAAAGAAGGCGATATTGTCGAAATGGAATTTGCCGACAACGGCTCGATCCAAACGCTAACTATTTTGAGAAACGATACACAAAAAATGAAATCTGATATAGAACATTTAATTAACAAATTAAAGAATAAATAAGCGTGTTTTACTTTTGGGTGTGTAAGGAGGAATAACTATGTCATTGTCAATGAAAATTGCTCTTGATTCTTTAAATGAAAAGAAGGGCGACATTGATATGGATGAATTGATGTTTGTTTTCACCGTTTTGAGAGACAACGCAAAGTATGATGATGTACATGAGCTTTTAGATCGGATGATTAAAGAACAACATAATAAATTTCTAAACAAGAAAAAGTGAACCTTTCATAATTTGTCACTTATGCTATAACTTATGTCCATTGGGAATTGAATTTATAAGAAATGTTAAAAATAAAAGTAATTTAATTGAATAATCTGTTTATATCGTTCATCTTTCTGAGGGTTTTTTAGTATAAGAAAGTATGTGTGAGGAATTGTTTTTGAGCCAGATAAATTAGTATTTAGATTGTACAGTGAAAAATAAGGATATTAATTACTATGAATAATGACCAAAAACTCATAAAAAGGGGAAAATTAATGAAGTTGTTAAGAACGGTTGATGCAGCAAAGAAAGATATTAAAATCCTTCAATCTTTTGTGGATCTTGTAGAGTCATACGAACCCACCACCTTAGAGCAACACATCAAGAATACGCCCTCCTTGGAAGTATCAACAAAGTTGTAGGAACGTTGAATGAAAATCAGACCTTTGAAACTATTGACGGAGTATTCGTAACGTCCGTCCTTAAAAGTAAACCGCAAGATTCCCTACATAAACTAATTAAAAGCAACTATTTATTAAAAACTCGTCCTAACAGAAGAAAACAACAACCTTATTTCAACTATCAATAGAATAATGAGGTAAAGAAAAAGAAGCCCTTTAATGGGCTTCTTTTCTCATTGTGCACCAACACTGGCGTAATGTATAGGGTGAAAAACTCGAACTGTGAAGTTAGAAATAACAATTAGCTTAATGCAAAGGTTCCATGGTGACGTGCAATCTGTAGGAACCTAGCAGCAAATCTCCGTTCTGTGGTAAACGAACTTCATATAAGCTTAGACAATTGGGTCAGTATGCAATGCATAAATAAAGCCCGAGTGCCCCGCAAGGAAAGGATTTCGAATAGGAAAACTCAAGGGGAAATTATAGGCGAATATCCAAAAGCCCCATAATAAACCCTTGGAAACTTGGAGTTACAACAAGGGCACTTTGAATACAAATGATTTAATTACTTTTGCTGTTAAAATACAGAACTCTACAAATTTGGATTATAGTTTATTCTTTATATAGTTAATAATAATTTTGTTTTCTGGCATGTTAATATTCTTGTTTCTTACATAATGTGGATTTATGTATCCCTTAGTCGCACTTAAACTTTCGTGACCTAACAATTGTCTAATGATATCTAAAGGAGTTTCTTGATCTGCCATCAGGGTTGCAAATGAATGCCTTAATCCATGTACATTAATTGGGGGTAAATTTGCTAAAGTTAAATACTTTTTCAATAAAATGTCTATATCTTTACGAGTGTATTGTTCTTTGTGGTCTCTCAAAAATAAATAATCTGAATCCTTTCTGTTACAATTCGTTAAATACTTTTGTATTTCACATCCCATTCCAGTTAAAAGAAATATATTTCTCTCTTGTTTAGTTTTCGTTTCTTTTAAAAGAAATGTATCATTTTTGTAATCGATATCTCTACATTTTAAATTGCAAATTTCTGAGCCTCTGCACCCTGTTGAAAGTAGGATAGTAAACAGAAGTGCATCTGTAGGTAAATCATTAGAATGAGTAATTATTGAATTGAAAAATTTCAATATATTTCCTCTTGTTAAAATTTTCGAGAACTTTTTTTCCGGTAAATAATCTTTAAGTTGAAATTTAATATTACCCATTGGGTTTTCAAGGTTATTATTATTCTCAAGAAATTTAAAAAAACTTGTTAAAGATTTATGATTGTCTTTAAGGACGTTATAACCTTTATTATTTGATAGTAATAAATAAAAATAATTGTCGATTATATCACTATTTATTGGTAAATATCTAATGAATTTTCCGGTTGAATCAGTTAATGAAACAATTTGATCTAAATAAATATCTTTAGGATTATTCATTTCAACAGATAAGAAAGAAATAAATTTCTTTAAGTAAAGAGAATAAGTAGAAAGAGTTGATTTGGCTAAACGTACATTGTCTTTATAAATTTTAAGTTCATCTATTATTGTTCGTCGCATTACTATCCTCATTAATTGTTTTTAAAAGAATTTCGAATGGATAAGGAAACCTGTTGTTAATTGCATCTCTTAAATCTTCACCACGTAATTTAGTGTATGTCATTGTCGTTTTAGGGTCGGAATGTCCTAAAATTTCAGTAAGATGATGCTGTTCTATTCCTATTTTTAAACAAGAGACTGCGAAAGTATGTCGGAAGGAATGAGCAGTTATTTCTGAAAGTTCAGGCATACGTTTTTTAATTCTTTCAACTAGATGCTGGTAAGCTCTAATTGGAAATTTTCTCTTCCGTTCAATACCTTCATCTCGAGCAAAGAGATATCCCTCACATTTTCGATTCCAATCTGACATACCACTTTTTTGAAGATATAATAATATCTCAACTTTTAATTCATAGAACATTGGAATAACTCTATCCTTATTGCCTTTACCGTCGTAGATGGTGATTAAGTCGTTCTCTATGTCGAAATCTCTTAATTTAATGTTCGAAATTTCGCTTACTCGACAACCTGTTAATAATAAAAACATAATCATGCCTCTGCAACGATGGGGTTTTGAAAGTTCTTTAATAGTTTCAAAAATTTTTGGAATATGCTCTTCTTTAATATAACGAGGAATTAAAGAAGTTTTTTCTAATGTGAATTTATATCTATAATCTTTATTTGTATAATTCATTTCAAATGCAAACTTTAAAATACTTTTCATAATGGCATTATATTTATTAATAGTTCTTATCGAAAATTTTCTCTCGGAATTACGATTTATAATAATCTCATTTAATACAATTTCGTTCAATTCGTTTACATTCAAGTTGGGATTATTATTTAATATATATTTCTTTATTCTCAATATAAAGTTATTATAAGTCGTTGCAGTCTCTTCAGATCTTTTACCAATACTAACCATCTTTTTCAAATGTTCTTGATATTTTTCAAGTACGAATAAAGCTGTATTTTCATTACTTATTGAACTTTTTTCTATATTTGTATCATTATCATTTAGAAAATTTATTAATTTACTTTCTGAAATACCTAATTGATTACAAATTTCTTCAAAAGATATATTTATTGATTTATTAATTGTCATGGTCATTGCCGCCTCCATTAAATAGTTTTTTTCCAATAAATAATGATTTTATTTTGTTAATATCTCGATAATAGTAGTAATGAGTCGATATTAAATGTTTATGTCCAACAATTGTTTTTACTTGATCAATATTGTTATTATTATTTATCGCGTTTGTTATAAAAGTGTGTCTGAAGCTTTTTGGCGTAAATCGTATTTCTTTAAAGGTGAGAAAATTGTATTTTCTGAACAGGTTAGTTATATATTCACTAGACATTCGAGTTCCTGAAGGGGATAAGTACAATGCTTGTGTCTCTTTAGGTAAATAATTTTTTCGGATTTGTAAATAATCCTTGATTATATTTATGGTAGATTCTGAAAGACTTAAAGTTCTTTGATGCGATTTGATACTTTTTAGCACGATAAGTTTTTCATGAATATAAATGTCGTCAATATTCAAATTAACAAGTTCTATTGGCCGGCATCCAGTTTCAAGAAGCAATAAAAATATTGAAATATCCCGTAAAATGTCATTAGAAACTTCAAAAATTTTGTCCATCACTAACAGAGCATCTTGGATGTTAACGTACTCATTACTTCTTTTCCCCTTCTGTATCATTCTCTTTGGGATTTGATATTGAAAACTTATGTACCTTTTTTCAAATAAAAATTGAATGAATAACCTAATTGCTTTTAAATACGCATATGCAGTATTAGCCTCAATTTTTTCTAATAGGACTTTTTTATTCAAATAATCTTCGAATTGATTAACACAAGTTGACCAAAATATATTACTATTTTGAATCTGTGAGTTATAGTTTGAATAGTCCAAGAAACATTTAACGCTAGTCACATATCCGTGGCTAGTTGCTAATGCATAATTTTTTACTTTCATGAAATTTTCAAATTCCAAAAGAATAGGTGAATTTATGATGCTTGTATTTTGAGATTCAACATTTTTCTGAGGCTTTTTATAATATATTTTTGCGATATCTTTTTTTGTGAGAAATTTACAAAATTTAGTTAGATAATCTAGAAAAATTAAAGCTTCTATCTTTTCAAGTTGATTGTGTTTAATTAACAATTCAATCTGTGCCTGAATTTTTAACATATGCTTAATCTCTAATTTACTAAAATGTACGGTGTTAGTTTGGTTTTCGAAAATTTCTTTTTCTTTTTGACATTCTTTATAAAAAAATAGAATAAACTTCTCACTATTTTCTTGGTTTGCTTTGGATTGTAAATTTATAAATTCTTCAAAAATTCCACAGAAAGGTTTTTCAATAATATTAGGAAAGGAAGTAATTGTTTGTCCCATTATGTCTCCTTATTATTTATTAGTTTTTTAAGAAACCTTGAAAAATTGTTTAAGTTTGTATATTCTTATTGTTATTGAAATTATTTTAATTTATAATTAAAATAATAATTTATTTAATTGGCCTTAACCAAGCGGTATAAAGGCATTTGTAAGCACTTTTGGTAAGTGTTCAGACGTTTTCCCATTAAGGGATTCGTATGTCCATTTATCAAAAGTGCTTTTTTATTGCACGGGGTTGATAAATGGAGGGAAGGTTCGAATGAATATTCGAATAAGATTTAATTTACTTATTCCCACCTTTTTTTCGATCTATACAAACTGACAGGGAATTTAAGTTCCCCGCAACTTTTAAGGAGGAGTTTTATGAATAAAAACCCATTATTATTACATTGCGCAGCAATACATGAGAAAGTGTAGTCCATGAATTACTGGCTTTTGAAGTATGGTATTAAACTTCAAAGGATAAAAGCTTGGACACAATTATGGCCAAGTGATACTTTAAAGTTTCATCGTATTAGCATCTGAATAGGTGATGTCTAAGATGATTGAAACTGATTATTTAAAATTGATAAGCAGCTTTATAAAAGGTGAAATGAATTTTGAAAAATACTTCAGTGAGCGAGGATTAACTCCAAGTGGAAAATTAACTGAAGTTAAACATTTACTAAATGCAAATCCTTTGATATTTGACCATTTTTTATCAAAACTTACTATAGGTGTACGTTGCTTAGTAATGAAAACAGTATTCGATTTAGATGATAGAGAACTCATAGAAATGTCTGAAATTTATAATTCTAAGACTACTATTAGCAAGTTCATTAGAAGTAACTTCACCAATGAATCACAAGATTCTACAATTAAAAACCCACAATTTAAAATAGAATTACTCTATGATTTAGCGATTATTCTAGATATTCCATTCAGATATCTTGCAAATCCAGATACATTATTTGATTACATTGATTCTTTTGATGAATATGATCGTAATAATATTCAAAGGGTTTCTTTTAAAGAACTTATAGAAGATGCAGCTAATAAATCAAAAGTAATGGTAGGAGACCAAAGAAAAATTTATGGGGTAAAAGTAAAACAAGATGATTTTTTATTATTAGGGGAGGGGATCCTAAACACCCGAGTAGATATTCGGGCTAGATATTTTACGATTGAAATTCATATTAAAAATGATGCAAACCTAAAGTACCCGGTTTTTTTAAAATTACAAAGATTAATTAATGCTAGAAGTAGAATATATATAAGAGAGGCATTTTTACGTTTAAATAAAAAATTAATTTTCTTAATAACAATTGATGATTCTTATATTCCTGATATCACCTATTTGAATAATGATTTACTGGCGGACAATATATTTTCTTTGGACATAATAATGGCCAAAGGAAGAGAAAAAGGATAATTTAGAAAGCCTTCTAAAGAAGTAAATTCTTTAGGAGGTTTTTTAATGGAAAATAAACAGGAGCTGGAACCAAAGCGTATAGAAGCTTTAGCATTAATTAAAGAGTGGGAATATCAGTTGGACAAAAACAGGGTACTAAACGAGTCTCATTTGAAATCAAATCACACTAGTAATCTAGAGAGTTCTAATGAAGAAATATGAAATAGAGACATTTCCTCTTGTATTAACGGCTAAAGAGCTTAGTTTTATTCTCAAAATATCAAAACCCAGTGCATATGAGGTAATGAACAGATCAGATTTTCCTTTGATAAAAATTGGAAGATGTAAGCGAGTTCTAAGGGATGAATTTTTTCGTTGGTTAATGAATCAACAATAGAAGAAAATGAAAAAGTTTCCTTAATTCTTATAAAAATTTAAGAAAGTGAACAGGTTGGTAATAGACCACTTGTTTACTTTTCTTTGTGCAAAAATTAAGGAGGTACATTAGTTAGTGGCGCACATAAGAAAAAGAGGCAAAACCTATTCGTATACAATAGATATAGGAATCGATCCGATTACTGGGAAACGAAAACAAATAAATAAAGGGGGATTTATTCGTAAGAAAGATGCTGAAATTGCAGCGAGGAAAATCGAGCTATTGAATGATGAAAATCGTTTGTTAGTGGAGAGCAAAGAGATTTTCTCTGACTTCATAGGAAAATGGTTTGAAAATCATTATAAAAAGCGAATTAAAGAATCTAGTGTAGCGAATTGTAAATATCTTATAGAAAAACATATTTTAAAAGAAAATCCTTTCGGTCATAAGGAGATTTCTAACATTTCAGCTGCTGATATTGATGCTTTTTATAACTTGAAATTAGAGAATGGATATAGTACAAGTTATATCAGAAAAATGCATCAGTTATTAAATCAAGCATTTAATCAAGCAGTTAAGTGGAAAAAACTCGCTTCTAATCCTGTAAGAGATGCAGATCCACCTTCCGTAAGACATCAGAAGATGTCTATTTGGTCGCTCAATGAAATTAATCAGTTTCTTCAGTATTGCAAAGATGAAAGTCATTATTTAACTTTTTTACTGGCTATTTATACAGGAATGCGACGTGGGGAAATATTAGGACTAAAATGGAGTGATATTGATTACAATAAAAAAACGATTTATGTTAATCGATCGTTAGTTAGAGTTCCTAAAGTGGGTTATCTTTTTACTACTCCCAAGACGAAACATTCTATACGACAAATTCCTATTCCAGAATTCGTTTTAAATGAATTACGGACCGTTAAGAATGGCCAGGAACAATGGAAACAACTGGTGGGGGAATTATTCCAGAATCAAGACCTAATTATCTGCACGCATACGGGTTCTTTTCAAGATCCTCGTAATGTATTACGTGTTATGAAACGTATTATAAAAAGCTCAGGGGTTTCTAACATTCGATTTCATGATATTCGGCACACACACGCTTCAATTCTTATTTCAGAAGGTGTAGATATAGTTAAAATTTCTAATCGACTGGGTCACACAAGCCCTAAAACCACATTAGAATTTTATGCACATTTATTACCAAACAGAAATAATGATATTGCAGATATTTTTCACAAAGCCGTGCAAAATGAAGAGTATTAAAAAATCCTGCGGACAAAATGCGGACATATGAAAAAATGGATGGAGTATGTTTATCAAAAACAAAAACAAAAAAAGCCTTAAAACATTGATATACCAATGTTTTAAGGCGCTTTTAAATAATGATCCCGACTGGGCTCGAACCAGCGGCCTCCACCCTGTCAAGGTGGCGCTCTCCCAGCTGAGCTACAAGATCGTTTTTACTAGGACAAATTCTATTATATCGTTCATAGGCTAATAGTCAATGACTTAGTAAAGAAATATGCGAATAAATTACTTTAAAAAATATGTCCATTCAGTTTGTGCATGTCCATTTACAATCGACCAGCATTCCAGCGCGACCGCCTTGCCTGATTGCGGTTCAAACGCTAAGCTGGCTCTCTGGAAAAGAGGACCCCACGCTGTGAGAGGCACTTTGTTAATCAGTGTAGAGTGAGGAACCCATTTACCTGGCAGGTAGGGAGATATTTCAATAGTATGTAAATGCGAAATTAATGAAAATAATTCCCGATGAAACGTCTCCAATTCTTTTGTAACGACGGGAGCCACAAAAAAAGTACCAGTCTGTTTGAAGAAACCTAATGAAGAAAAAGAAATGTCTAGTTGTTTTTGTTGTTCTATCCATTTGTTTACTTGTTCTTTTAATGTCGCCGGATTGATCTTTTCAAAAGAAAACAGGCTGATATGAGGAGGCATTTGCGTTTCATTGCCCCGTCTTGAAGCTAAGTGTAAGTCTTTGCTATCATGCTCTAATTTTGTGGAAAGTTTGTAATCAAACCTTAAGACAAGTACTTGCATATTCATTTCTCCTTTACTTATTCCCAGATTTTTTAAATCCTGCATCCAATGCTTGCTGCTCTGAACAAAACCATTTTTCTGGTTTTGTTTGATCATAATATTTACCTGTTGGTATGTGATAAATTTTCTTGTTTTCACGATTGATATTGCCTTTAATTAAGCATTCGCTCGGATGTTTATTTACTTCTGTTTTTTCTTCTTCAACTTTTGTTTCATCGAATCCTCTTTTGGTTACATAGTTTTTATATTCCCATACTCCCAAATTGTTTTTACGGGCAATTGCTTCAGCTTCTTTGTAAGCATCTACATAACGATCATTTGGAGGGAAAACATAGGCAACACGAGCAAGCCCTTCGGATAGCAATATTTCTTGGACGGATTGTCCATCTGCATAAACATATGCCAAAAGACGCTCGTAATCATCATAGCGGTCTCCTTCATCAAATTTGAGAGACACAGCAACATTCTTCAGCAACTGTTCATTGCGTTCACTCGCTTCGTCACCAAAAGCTGATTCCCAAGTGTTTGGTGTCTTACTTCGGGAGTATCGATTAATAAATACCTGACAGTTTCTATCTTTCCGTTATACTTTACTTTAATGGTATCTCCATCAATGACAGCAATCAATTCGACTGGAATCGTATCGTTTGCACTGGTTGATTTATCAGTAGAATTCGAACTCACATCACAGCCTGCGAAGAGAACTGGAACGAGAAGGAGCCACAACCATTTTTTCATTTATATCCCTCGATTCTTACTGTCAAAATGTATGTACTAAATATAACCGAACAGGAAGGAAACGACTATGACAGAAACTATTCATTTAGATTTCCCTTATAATTTCGAGCGTGTGCTCGATCGATTATCAATGGATCCATTAATTTCTTTAAACAAAGAAAAGCGATATGTAATGGTGCCAACTGAAGAGCGCAAAATATATAAGGTTCAAGCCTTTGGGACAACCGTTGAGCCTGCATTCAAAATAATAGGACCTGAAGACGATAAAGAAATCCAGAAAATCAAAGAAATTTTTCATTTCGACCGTTCCCTAGAACCTATTCATGAACACTTTGCAAAAACGAACCTTGCTTTACTATTTGAAGAACACCGGGGGACACCCATCATTCGGGAATTTTCGTTGTATGCGACCTTAATGAAAAGCATTATTCACCAGCAGCTGAATTTATCCTTTGCACATACATTAACAGAGCGATTTGTTCATACATTCGGTGAACAAGTGGAAGGAGTATGGGTGTATCCTGATCCTGCTGCAGTAGGGCAACTTCAAGTTGAAGATCTGCGGAAATTGCAATTCAGTACGAGAAAAGCAGAATATGTAATCGGTGTTTCAAAAGCGATTGCAAACGGAGAACTGGATCTTGAATCACTTTCTTATCAAGATGATGAAACAATTATTGAGACTCTAGTGAAATATCGTGGAATCGGTCCATGGACAGCGGGAAGTTTTTTGCTTTTCGGATTGGGCAGACCCAATTTATTTCCACTTGCAGATATCGGTTTGCAAAATGCACTGAAAAAAATTTGGGGAACAGCAGATAAACCGAAAGCTGCGGAAATTTCTTCACATTTTCCGGAATGGTCTCCTTATTTAAGCTACGCATCGCTTTATTTATGGAGAAGTATTGAGTAAATTCTGTCATTCAGTCGAATTATGTATGTCTAATTAATGGGTCCCAATGATACAATAATTTTATGAAATATCAGATAATGATTTTGGGGAGTAGACATCATGAGAATTAGAGATTGGGATAGAAGTTTGAGAGCAAGGTTAATAGGAGAAGCGTTTATGAACATTACGTTTTGGATGTTTTTCCCTTTCCTTGCCATTTATTTTGCAGAGGAGTTTGGTAAAACTACTGCCGGTTTATTGCTTATCTTATCGCAAGTGTTTTCAGTAGGAGCCAATTTAGCGGGAGGCTATTGTGCTGATCAGTTTGGTCGACGAACGATGATGGTCTTATCTTCGTTTGGTCAAGGGGGCGCGTTTTTCCTGTTTGCACTTGCAAATTCACCTATTTTAGATTCACCTAGCTTAGGATTTATCGCATTCACTATCGCAAGTATGTTTGGCTCTCTCTATTGGCCAGCAAGTCAGGCTATGGTAGCAGATGTAGTACCAGAAGAGCACCGTAGTGATGTCTTTGCCGTTTTTTATACCTCCATAAATATTGCCGTTGTTATTGGACCGATTCTTGGAGGGATTTTCTTTTTCAGCTATAGATTCGGGTTGATGGTAACCGCAGGTCTCGTATGTTTATTACTGGCATGGATCCTCATTAAATTTACTGAAGAGACGAAACCAGTTCGTTCAGATGATGAGGCACAAGGGGCACCTCGTGGATTTATGCATGCCATTCAAAAACAAGTGAAAGATTACGGTGTGATTCTGAACGACAAATTGTTTCTGCTTTTCATTATTGCAGGAATACTAAGTGCACAAACGTTTATGCAATTGGATTTATTGCTACCGGTATATATTAAGGAAGTAATCGGACATCAATCTTTGGGAACTTGGTTTGGAACAGATGTAGAGCTTACAGGTGAACTTGCCTTTAGTGTACTTATTTCAGAGAATGGATTACTTGTAGCTTTGTTGACAGTTGCTGTTACACGGTTTGTTGCGTCGTTTAAAGAGAAAAACATTTTCTTCATCTCATCCATCTTGTATGCATTGGCCATGATTGTTTTTTCTCTGTTTGATTTATTTTGGATTTTTCTTTTGGCGATGGCAATCTTTACATTTGGTGAGTTAATGATTGTAGGCTTGCAGCAAAGCTTTATTTCAAAATTGGCACCAGAACATATGCGGGGCCAGTATTTTGCGGCTGCTAGTCTACGTTACACAATTGGCCGAATGATTGCCCCATTATCCATTCCACTAACAGTTTGGTTCGGCTTCTTTTGGACATTTACCATCATTGCGATACTAGCTGTAGTAAGCGCTTTTGTATATTACGGCATGTTCTATTTATTCGAACAAAAAAAGACAGCTTCTCCGTCATCTTCTTGAGGGGGAAGCGGTCTTATGTA
The DNA here is from genome assembly GCF_038632915.1 of Paenisporosarcina sp. FSL H8-0542. Classification (NCBI taxonomy): domain Bacteria; kingdom Bacillati; phylum Bacillota; class Bacilli; order Caryophanales; family Caryophanaceae; genus Paenisporosarcina; species Paenisporosarcina sp. FSL H8-0542. The sequence goes on along the minus strand of NZ_CP152050.1, from coordinate 2,447,191 downwards.
GGTTGGAATCGAAATTCTATATTCAAATTTATTGTTCCGTCGTTTCAATTTGTTCAATTTCATTGAAGTAGATGAAGGATTCTTCTTCTAATTCAGCTAAACGTTCCTTATTGATACCTAGGCTTAAGTTTCCTGAAAAGATAGGTTCCCACCAAGTTTCTGTTTTTAACATGTTATTTCCTCCTTTGATTGTCTTAAATTATTTGTTAGTTCTTTACCCTAAAAAGTTACACATATAAACAACTTTTTTGATAAATACTTCTTAAGACCTTAAATTGATGCAAAAACTATACGAAGGAGTGAGCGATATGAATCAAACAACATTTGCGGTTATTGGTACTGGAATTGTAGGAGAACGTATTATCAATCAACTTTTAGCTAACCCTAATTGCAAAATTGTCAGTGCGTTTGATGAGAATGCACAACGATTACAAGAAATGAAAAGTAAATACGAGTTGCCAATAGCAAATTCCATTGAAGAATTATTTGAGACGAAACCACACTGGGTGTATATAGGTACACCTCCTAATAGTCATGCCGCTCTTGCTTTACAAGCAGCTGAAAAAGGCTGTTTGGTGTTATCTGAAAAGCCACTCGCTCACGATGTGGAAAGCGGGAAATTAATGGTTGAAAGTGCTAAACAAGCAAATGTCTTAACGGCGATCCATTTTCCTCTTATGTATAGTCCAGCAATTCAAACGTTAATGAATGAAGTTGCAGACAATTCACTTGGAGGAATACTTCGCGTTGAACTTCAAACATATTTCCCGCATTGGCCAAGAAAATGGCAACAGAATCCATGGATTGGTTCTCGTGCTCAAGGTGGGTTTATAAGAGAAGTATTTCCACATTATCTGCAAATCATGTATCGACTTTTTGGGGAATTTTCATTTTCTGCGCATCAAACAAAATATCCAGAAGATCAAAGTTTATCTGAAACAGGGACATTTGCACTCGGTCAAACTCACAGTGGAATTCCGATTCTAATCAATGGTTTAAGTGGAGTAGGACAGGAAGAACTTTTGGAATTCAAGGTGTTTGGAACAAAGAAAGTGATGACAATTAGAAATTGGTCAGAACTATGGGTATGCGAAAAGGATGAGCCGGAGAAGAAAGTAGAAATCAATAAAACAACCAAATCTTTGTGGGATGCTTGTCATGATGCGAGAAGTGGAAAAGAAGCTTCGCTTGTGTCCTTTGAAGAAGGGTTAATCGTGCAGCGTTGGATTGATGAATTATTGACTTAAGTAAATTCCTTTTAGACAAGTGGAATACATATGAAGACACCTTTTTTGAAGGTGTCTTTTTTGCGTGTAATCACACTACACGTTACAATAAAGTGATAGATGACGGGAGTGATAGCATGAATTTCACAGTGCAGGACGTTGACCATATGATTCAATCTCAACATGATTTTTACTATACAGGTGCTACAAAATCAGCAGCATTTCGAAAGCAGCAATTAACTAAACTGAAGCAGGCTATACAACTTCATGAACAAGAAATCGTACGGGCACTTTATGATGATTTACATAAAAGTGAATTTGAAGCATATGCCACAGAAGTAGGGTTTGTATTAGATAGTATCGGATATATGTTGAAACATCTAGAGGAATGGATGAAACCGGAAGCAGTTAAAACGGCTCTTCATTTACAACCAGCAAAAAGTTTCATTATTCGTGAACCTTATGGCTCTGTCTTGATTATTGGTCCATTCAACTACCCATTTCAACTGGTCATGGAACCACTGATAGGTGCGATGATTGGCGGGAATTGTGCTATCGTCAAACCTTCGGAATCGGCTGCTCATACGGCTGTCGTTATCAAGAAAATCATTGAATCAACATTTCCACCAGAATATATTCGTGTGGTTGAGGGCGAACGGGATGAGACATCCATTCTTATTCATGCACCGTTCGATAAAATTTTCTTCACCGGAAGTGTTCAAGTCGGGAAAATCGTCATGAAAGCTGCAGCTGAAAGATTGACTCCTGTGACGTTAGAACTTGGCGGAAAAAGTCCTGCAATCATCGATCATACCGCAAATTTAGAAGTCGCTGCGAAGCGTATCGTCTGGGGTAAATTCGTCAATGCCGGACAAACTTGTGTGGCTCCTGATTATTTACTGGTGCATTACAAAGTGAAAGACCAATTTATTCAGTTATTAAGGAAAACAATAAAAGACTTTTACGGGAAAGACCTACAAAAGAGTCCGGATTATGGCCGTATTATTAATCAAAAACAGTTCGATCGATTAAAACAGTTAATCAGACATGAAGGTGCCCACATTGTCTCCGGTGGAAATATGGATGCAAGTGATTTATATATTGAACCAACCATTCTAGACGGGGTTTCGTGGAATAGCCCTTCTATGGAAGATGAGATTTTTGGACCAATTTTACCAATAATGACTTATGATCGATTGGAAAGTGCAATAAGACAAATTAGAAGATTACCAAAACCATTGTCTGCTTATTTATTTTCCGAAAATGAAAATGCCATTCAGTACTTTTTGGATGAACTGCCTTTCGGTGGAGGGTGTATCAATGATACAGTGACCCATGTAGGGAGTGCTCATTTGCCGTTTGGCGGTGTGGGGTCATCCGGTCTGAACGCTTATCATGGGAAATATAGTTTCGAAGCATTTACTCATGCCAAATCAATATTGAAAAAGAGTACCAAATTTCCAGTGAATATTGTATTTCCACCATATAAAAACAAAGTGAAACTTGTGAAGACTCTTCTTAAATAGATGGTTATGTTAACTTTTATTAAGATTAGAGGGAATCAGATCCCTTTCCGCGGACGAACTAGCAAGCCTCCTCGGGCCAACAGGAGGTTTGTCACGAAGGCGTTGCCACACGAGGTGGCTTCTTAGCCTTCGTTCCTTGAACAGTACAGTTTTACAAAGCTAAGAAAAAAATATACTAATACTAAAAAATCAGCGACCTTCATTTTAATTGGAAGTCGCTGATTTTTCTGCTTTATTATAAGGGAGTAAGATTGATACGGTAGTGCCTTTATTGAGTTGGCTATTAATAGTAATTTTCCCGGCATGCTCCTGAATGATTTTTTCGGAAATCATCATTCCAAGTCCAGTACCTGTGGTTTTCGTCGTGAAGAAGGGTTCAAATATTTGATTCACAACTTCCGGAGTCATCCCAGCACCATTATCACGAATATGAATACTGACAAATCCATCTGTCTCCAAATCTGTAGAGATTTCTAGGGAGCCTTCATTGGTCAGTGCTTCAATTGCATTTTTAACAATATTGATTATTACCTGTTTAATTTGATTCTGCTCACCAATAACTATTGCATTTTGGGCATTCCAAGATTCTTTCAGTAAAATACTTCTTAAATTAAGCTCTGGACTAAATAGAAGTACGACATCTTGAATGATTCTTTCAATATGAAATTCTTTTGCCTTTGTGACATGAGGTTTTGCGAGAATTAAAAACTCACTGATGATTAAGTTGATTCGCTCAAGTTCTGAAGCTATTAACTTTGTATAAGTTTGATAGGGGTGTTGATCATCTGTATTCATCATTTGAATGAAACCTGAAATCACAGTCATTGGATTACGGATTTCATGCGCAACTCCTGCAGCAATTTCTCCTGCCAGTTTCAGCTTTTCAGTCTGGACAATCAGTTTTTCTGCTTCTTTACGATAAGAAATATCCCGTGTAATAACGGACATTGCTACTATATCCCCACTTTTGTTATAAATGGGACTTAACGTCAATTGCGCATCAAAGAAAGTGCCATTTTTTTTCATATCTTTTGTTTCGAAAGAGTAAAAACTTTCTCCTTTTAAAACTTTTTCGATTCTTTCGTTTGCTGCTGCCACATTCTCAGGTGGTACAAGTGGAATGTGGTTGCCGATACATTCCTCTCGACTCCAGCCATAGAGCAGCTCAAAAGCTGGATTCAGTGCAATAATGCGGGCATCTAAATCAAATACTGCAATGCCATCCTTGGCATTCTCAAAAAACATATGTAAATAGCCTTCCCTGGAATCTAGGGCTCTTTCCAGTGTAGATTGCTGTTCTTCCATTCGATGCCATGTGTTGCGCATAAAGAGTGAATGGACAACAGCCGTCAAACTTATTAAAATCAAAAACAATAGGACAACATATAGATTACCGAATTCAATGGTACTTTCAAAATTTATATAGTTTTTTTGGAAAAGATAAATGACTTCCAGTGCAGTAATTGGTAAAAGAATTAAACTTGAAATGATTGAATGGTATAATGAAGCGATGAATAGTGGATATACAAAAAGCAAAATATGTATGTAATAAGGTGTATCAATAATTAGATATAAAATATATCCATTCATTCCGCCCAGTATCAGGGTTTGCATCACATAATTATTTATGTTCATTCTACGAAGAATATATAACAGGATACAATATAGGATAGCGAAAAGTGGGATGGAAACTGGATTTTGGTAATGGATAAACAGACTTGATAATGTATGTAAAAGTAATCCAACTGCAAATAAATTTATGAACAATCGATTGCGTTTTGTCAGTAGCATGGATTTGTCCATTTTTCACCTCGTTAATAAGTAGTTATTCCTATATCATACATGATTTAGCGGTGTGCGAACATGTTGAATTTTGATATGATATTTATCATACAGGGGGTTAATCATGTCAAGTGTGTTTAAAGAGAAAGAAACAGTTCAATTACTTAAAAAGCTTGTAGAGATTCCAAGTCCTTCGGGATATACGAAAGAAATCATGAATTTTATGGCTTCGCTTTTAGATAACATGCACGTATCATACCAACAATCAAACAAAGGGGCATTAATTGCCACGATTGAGGGAAAAGATAATTCTAAACATAGATTGTTAACAGCACATACAGATACGCTCGGTGCGATGGTAAAAGAAATCAAAGGTAGTGGACGACTTAAACTATCGATGATTGGTGGATTTAATTGGAATGCGGTAGAAGGCGAATATTGTCATATACATACAGCCTCTGGTAAAAAAGTCCGCGGAACGATTTTGATGCATCAAACGACTGTTCATGTCTATAAGAATGCCGGTTCTGCAGAACGCAATGTTGAAAATATCGAAGTACGTATTGACGAGAAAGTGACGAATGCAGAGGAAACAAAAGCACTTGGAATAGAAGTGGGTGACTTTGTATCATTTGATCCTAGATTTGAGCAAGTAGAATCAGGCTTTATCAAATCACGTCACTTGGACGATAAGGCTAGTACAGCTTTATTATTACAATTGATTGCTTCCATAAAAGAAAATGATTTGAAACTACCATATACCACTCATTTCTACATTTCGAACAATGAAGAGATTGGCTATGGTGGTAATTCGAATATTCCTGACGAAGTAGTGGAGTATATCGCTGTCGACATGGGGGCAATTGGTGATGGGCAAACATCCGATGAATACACGGTCTCCATTTGTGCGAAGGATTCTTCAGGTCCCTACCATTACGAACTTACACGACATTTGGTTGAATTGGCTAAACAGCAAGGCATTGAATATAAGCTGGATATTTACCCGTATTATGGTTCTGACGCCTCGGCTGCAATTCGCGCTGGATTCGACGTCAAACATGCCTTATTCGGACCAGGTATTGAAGCATCACATGCATACGAACGGACACATATTGATTCATTGAAACACACTTCAGCACTGCTAGAAGCATATGTGCTCTCTCCAATGGAGACAGAATAGGAGGAAAGCAAATGCAGTCAATTGACTTAATCAGCTGCTTGCCGGTTAAAGAAATTCACGGATCACTTCCAGCCGAAGTGTTTGATATAGCGGTTGATTCACGTAGTGTTCAACCAGAAAGTATTTTTATCTGTATTAAGGGATATACCGTAGATGGCCATGAATATGCCTTGCAAGCAATTGAAAGTGGAGCAAAAATAATTGTTTCAGAAAAACATCTGGAATTGGACTATTCCCGAGTCGCCTGTGTAGTCGTTGACGATACAACGCGAGCGGTCGCGTTACTGGCCTCCAAGTTTTATGGATACCCATCCAAAGACTTAACAATGATTGGTGTAACCGGTACAAATGGTAAAACAAGTGTAAGTGGCATCATTCAAAATATGCTTCAAGGACTTGCTGTGAAATCTGCTTTGACTGGTACAATCGGTTTTAATTTAAATGGAGTTTTGTATGATTCTGCGAATACGACAAGTGACGCATTAAGCACACAATTAATGATTCAACGTGCGAAAAGCGAAGGCTGTCAGACAATGATTATGGAAGTCTCTTCTCACGGATTGGTACTAGGGCGTCTAACTGGTGTAGATTTTGATATTGCCATCTTTACAAATTTAACTCACGATCATCTGGATTTCCATGGAACAATGGAACAATATGGACAAGCAAAAGGTCTATTGTTCTCACAATTGGGTCAAGATTTGCAACGTACAAAACATGCCATTGTTAATGGAGATGATCCCTGGTCTAACCGATTGAAAGAAATGACGGGTTATCCTGTATGGTCATATGCGATTCATTCGGATGCACATTTCCAGGGGCGTAATATTCTGTTGCAATCAAATTGTACAAAATTTGAGATGAAGACTCCTGAGGGGATTTTTCCTGTACGTATGAATCTACTTGGCGAGTTCAATGTATATAATGCATTGGCTGCAACAACGGCTTTGTATACACAAGGATATACAATTCCACAAATCATTGAACAACTTGAAAAAATTCCGCCAGTTAAAGGACGAATGGAAAAGTTGGATAGTGAGTTGCCCATATCCATCTTTATTGATTATGCTCATACACCGGACGCGATTGAAAAAGCGATTTCATCAGTCCTACCGTATCAGACAAATCGTCTCATCTTCTTAGTAGGAACGGGTGGAAATAGAGATCGATCAAAACGTCCTGCAATGGCACAGATGGCTTCGGTCGCTGATTATGTGATTTTAACGACGGACGATCCACGCGACGAGCCATACGAATCAATTCTTACTGACCTGGAAAAAGGAATGTTGCATAAGAATTATGCGTGTATTGGTAATCGTGAAGCGGCTGTAAAGCATGCAATCGAGATTGCTGAGCCAGGTGATATTATCATTTTTGCAGGTAAAGGACATGAAGATTATCAAATCATTGGACGTACTAAGTTCCCGCATAGCGATGGAGATATAGCATTGGCTGCTGGTAAATTGAAATTCCAGGATTCTCCCTCTCGTTCTTGAAATAGCAGAAGTTTACACTGAAGCGAGAAATCGGGCTGGAGCTTAGTGCTGGAAATCGTAACAAAGAACCGATCACATTTGCCGATCGGTTCTTTCGACTTTTTGTTCACTTGTAATTTTTTGAAAAACTCCATATGATGATAAAGGAAAAAAAGAAGGAGAATACCTAATAATGACTAATCAAGTTCAAGACCAAATACAAGCAAGAAGAACATTCGCGATTATTTCCCATCCCGATGCCGGTAAAACAACAATGACAGAAAAATTGCTGTTTTTTGGTGGAGCCATTCGTGATGCAGGGACGGTAAAGGCTAAAAAAACCGGTAAGTTCGCTACATCGGACTGGATGGAAATCGAAAAGCAACGTGGGATTTCTGTAACTTCTTCAGTTATGCAATTCGATTACGACAATTGCCGTATCAATATTCTAGATACACCAGGTCACCAAGATTTCAGTGAGGACACATACCGTACATTAATGGCGGTAGATAGCGCGGTGATGATTGTTGATGCTGCAAAAGGAATTGAAGCTCAGACTATAAAATTATTTAAAGTTTGTCGCTTACGTGGGATTCCTATTTTTACGTTCATCAATAAATTGGATCGCCAAGGTAAAGAGCCTCTGGAACTAATGGAAGAACTCGAAGAAGTGCTGGGAATTGAGTCGTATGCAATGAACTGGCCAATTGGTATGGGGAAAGAATTTTTAGGGATTTATGACCGTTTCAATAATCGTATTGAACAGTTCCGTACCGATGAGAAGGAACGCTTTTTGCCATTAGACGAAGATGGTGGATTAGCTGTCGATCATTCAATGAAACAAACTTCTTATTACAAACAAGCTTTAGATGATATTTTGTTGTTAAATGAAGCGGGTAATGACTTTGACCTTGAGAAATTAAAAAATGGAAAAATGACACCTGTATTCTTTGGCAGTGCCTTAACGAATTTTGGTGTTCAAACATTCTTGGAAACTTACTTACAATTTGCGCCGACTCCACAACCTCGAAAAACTGATGCTGAAGAAGTGATTAATCCAGTAACAGAGGAATTCTCAGGGTTTATCTTTAAAATTCAAGCCAATATGAATCCTGCTCACCGTGACCGTATTGCATTTGTGCGTATCGTATCGGGTAAATTTGAACGTGGTATGACTGTGACTTTATCCCGTACTGGTAAAACGTTTAAACTGACTCAATCGACTCAGTTTTTAGCGGACGATCGTGAAACAGTGGACTACGCAGTTGCAGGAGATATTATCGGTTTGCATGATACCGGCAGTTATCAAATTGGGGATACCATTGTTGGTGGTAAAAAGTCCTTTAATTATGAGAGACTTCCACAATTTACACCAGAATTATTTGTTCGTGTTACAGCCAAAAACGTAATGAAATCAAAGCATTTCCACAAAGGCATCATGCAATTGGTGCAAGAAGGTGCCATTCAATATTATAAAACGCTTCATACGGAAGACGTCATTTTAGGAGCGGTAGGGCAGCTTCAATTTGAAGTGTTTGAACACCGAATGAAAAATGAGTACAACGTAGAGGTTCGAATGGAACCTATCGGTAATAAAATTGCCCGTTGGATTCAGAACGAAAGTGAAGTTCAGGAATCTATGTCAAGTCCTCGAAGCATGCTCGTTCGTGATCGTTATGATCGATATGTGTTCTTATTTGAAAATGATTTTGCAATGCGCTGGTTCCAAGATAAAAACGAAAATATCGAGCTATATAGTTTGTTATAATGAGAAAACCTGTCTTTCGACAGGTTTTTTATTTTGTTGGCTATGTTAATTTTTAATGGTGTTTTATATAAATTAGAGGGAATTTGCTCCCTTTCCACGGACGAACAGGCAAGCCTCCTCACTCGTACTTCGCTGTGAGGTCTTGCCAGCCCGTTTTTCCGCAGGAAAGATTAGGACCAAAGGCAATTTGGTTCTAATCTTTGCGACGAGTAGCCGCAGGAGTTATCGATCGTTTACGTCCGGTAATTAAGGACGCAGCTAACGCCATTTATTAGTGAATTAATATAGAAATATTGTCAATCACGTTTCCGAATAAAGTTTTACACGATTCACGTTTGAAGTAAGTGGGCGTAACGAATATGATAGAGAGAGAAGTTTTTGCAGGAGAGGAAATTATGAAATGAAAATCAGCGATTTTTCGATAAAACGTCCCGTTTTTACAACAGTCATTATGTTTTTGGTTATTATCTTAGGTTTAGTATCGTACTTCAAAATACCAGTTACGTTAATTCCTGAATTGAACCCTCCTATTGGTGTGGTAGTTACAAGTTATCCAGGGGCGAGCCCGACAGAAGTCAGTGAAAAAGTGACAAAGCCACTTGAATCAAGTTTGTCAACTTTACCGGGGATAAAAACATTGCAATCTACTTCGCAAGAAGGCGTCAATATTATTGTATTGCAATTTGATTGGTCAACCAATATTGATGATATACAAAACGATATCATGCAGCGTATCGATCAAACTCCAGTACCTGACGACTCTCAAAAACCTCGCTTTTTGAAATTTGACCCAGCACAGTTCCCTATCATTCAGTTATCACTTCGTGCTCCTGAAAATGAGGGAGACGTCCGAATCATCGCAGAACAACTGGAAAAAGAACTGCGACGTACAGACGGCGTAGCGAGTGTCAATGTTTCAGGGGCGTTAGTGGAAGAAGTACAAATTTTATTGGATCAACAAAAACTTGAAGCTAAAGGACTAGCGCAATCTGACATCGTGCAGTTGATTCAAGCAAATAATGTTTCGTTTCCTGGTGATCCAATCGAAACACAAGATGGAAAGCAACTGACTACACGTATTGTCAGTACACTGACAAATGTCGAAGATATAAAAAATTTAGTGGTGACTGTCAATCCTATGGACGGTAAGAACATAACCGTTGCAGACGTAGCAACGGTTGAGTTGGCAGAACAAGAAACCTCAACTGAAACTCGTGCGAATGATGAACCCGCGGTTTTGATGTCAGTACTGCAAGAATCTGGAGCCAATACAGCAGATGTTTCAACTTCGTTAAAAGAATCTTTAGAAGAACTTTTAAAGAAGGATGAGTATAAAGGGGTAGAAGCGGATATTTTGTTTGACCAAGGTGATTATGTGAAGTTAGCCATCGGAAACATTGGTTCTTCGCTCGTATTTGGTGGACTCTTCGCCATGCTTGTACTTTTTGTTTTTTTACGCGGAATAAAGAGTCCAATTATCATTGGAATTGCTATTCCGTATTCAGTCATCGTAACGTTCGTGCTAATGTATTTTGCTGATTTTGCTCTAAATATCATGACGTTGGGTGCACTTGCTCTTGGTATTGGGATGTTGGTAGATAATGCAATAGTGGTTATCGAAAACATCGAACGTCATCTCGGTATGGGGAAAGACTCTAAACCTGCTGCTTCTGAGGGAACAAAGGAAGTGGCAGGGGCAATTATAGCATCAACTTTAACAACTGTTGCTGTGTTCGTTCCTGTTATCTTTATCACAGGTTTAATTGGCCAAATTTTCACTGAGTTTGCCTTAACCATTTCCTTTAGTTTAATTGCTTCTTTGGTAGTGGCACTTACCGTCATTCCGATGCTTGCAAGTAGAATGATGAAAAAACCTAGAGGCGACTTCGAAGCAAAACGTCGACGTTCAAAATCATATAATAATTTTGAACGCTCGGTTAAATGGGCTCTAGGACATCGATTAATGGTATTGATTATCACTTCAATCATGCTAATAATTGCAACTTATGGGATGTTCCAAGTGGGAACCGAGTTTTTACCGGCTACTGATGAAGGTTTCGTTAGTGTCAATGTCGAGTTAGATAATGGATCTTCTGTAAAAGCAACAAAAGCAGTAGTGAAAAAAATAGAAAATCAATTAAACAAAGAAAAAGATGTGGATGTATTTGTGAGTCTCGTTGGCGGAACACAACAAGGCCAATCTCGAGGAACTTCAGAATCGAATAGAGCGGAAGTATATATCAAGCTCATTCCTTTAGATAAACGTGAGCGTTCTGTATTTGAATTTGTGGATGAAGTACAACCAAAAGTATTGAAAGACGTAGGGGATGAGGCAGAAGTAAGTTTTAATTTACAAACTGCTTCTGGCTCCACACCAAATTCATTATCATTCTCTGTAACAGATACGGATGACAAACGTTTAGAAAAAGCCGTTTCTGATATTCAAGGCACTTTAAGTGAATTTGATTCAATTACAGAAATCACGAATGATTTAGATGAGAAAATAGATGAAGTGCAAGTGTCCGTGAATAAAGATGCAGCAACCGAATATGGACTGGCTCCTGCACAAATTGCCCAAACGGTGAACAGTGTGACGAGAGGCGATTTTGCTACACAAATTATTTCAGAAAATGAAGATGTTTATGGCGTATATGTAAAATATGATGAAAAATACCGTAGCAGCATTCAACAATTGAAGAAACTGAAATTGCGAACACCTTCAGGTCAATTTATTGAATTGCAGGAAGTGGCAGAAATAGAAATTGCCGAAGGTCCTGTTTCCATTCGTCGAATTGACCAAGCAGCTTCGGTCAGCTTTAAGCTAAAATATGAATCGTCTTATACTTTAGGTGAAATGTCCGATCAAGTTGACGAGGCAATTGAAAAATTAAACTTGCCAGAAGAGGTTGATATTAAGTTCGGTGGTGACCGTGAATTATTCGAGAATGCCATTAATGATATGTTGTTGGCAGTCATTCTTGCAATTGTACTTGTCTATATTGTTATGGCTGCACAGTTTGAATCGTTCAAATATCCATTTGTCATCATGTTCTCAGTCCCACTGATGATTATCGGAGTAGCACTGGGGTTGTTTATCACTCAGACTCCAGTCAGTATTACAGCAGTAATTGGCTTATTAGTGCTTGTAGGTATTGTAGTTAATAACGGGATTATGCTGGTCGATTTTATCAATCAACGCAAAAAAGAAGGAAATAATTCTTATGATTCAATTGTTTCCTCAGCACGTGATCGAGTGAGACCGATATTAATGACCGCGCTAACCACGATTCTTGGTTTGTTGCCACTAGCGATTGGGATAGGTGAAGGAACTGAGATTAATCAACCTATGGGTATTGTCGTAATCGGTGGTCTGATCAGTTCGACATTGCTGACGCTGTATGTCATTCCAGTAATTTATAGTTTATTTGATCGTGAAACACGTCGAAGTGCAAAAGAACCGATATCTTGAACAGACAACGTCTATTAATAAATAGACGTTGTTTTTTGTTGTTAATTTTCGTACTATTCAATTATTAAGAGTTTCGGAGGAGAATGTATGCAAATTCCATTAATTACTGGATTTCCCGGATTCATTGCACGGCAGATTATGCAAGAGTTGATAGCCCAAAACAAAGTAGAGACGATATACACATTGGTCTTATCCTCTCAAATGAAACTCGCTAAAGAAATTTCCCAGGAAATTATGAAAGATTCTCCTAATGTATTGATTAAATTAGTAGAAGGGGATATCACATATCCAGGTTTGGATATTGCTACCGAGGAACTTGAAACACTTTTTAGAGAAGTCAACACGGTGTGGCATTTAGCTGCAATCTATGACTTGGCTGTTGCTAGAGATACCGCGTGGAAAGTAAATGTCCACGGTACGTATCACGTAAATGATTTTGTGAAAACGTTACCGAACTTAACGAGGTATATATATTTCAGTACGGCATATGTAGCAGGGACCAGAGAAGGTCTACTACGTGAAGATGAATTGATTCGTCCGAAGGCGTTTAAAAATTATTATGAAGAAACGAAATTTGAAGCGGAAGTTCTGGTTGAAAAAATGAAGTCTTTAGTCCCGACAACGATTATCCGTCCAGGCATCGTACGGGGACATTCCATTTCAGGGGAAACAATAAAATTCGACGGTCCCTATTTCTTCATCAATATGATTGATAACCTAAGGAAGCTTCCAGTGATCCCTTACATCGGCAAGTCTCAATCATTGATAAATGTTGTACCAATCGATTTTGTTATTAAAGCAGTGGTATATTGCAGTGAGGATGTAGGTGCTATAGGTAAGACCATTCATTTAACGGATCCAAAACCTCACCCAGTGGAAGAAGTATACCGACAGATGGTTTGGCATGTAACCGGAAAATGGCCAAAAGGACGAATACCTCTGGCGCTTGCAAAAATGGGTATGCAATTGAAAGTACTGAGAAAAAGCTTGGGTGTTGAAAAAGAAACATTGGACTATTTGACTTGGAACGCTCAGTTCGATACGACAGTTGCGAAAGTTATCTTGAAGGACAGTGGAATTCGATGTGCGGATTTTATCGAATCCCTGCCAAGTATGATTGCTTTTTATCAGCTTCATAAAAAAGAACAGTCTTATCATATTCAGATAAAGTAGTGTTAGTTTACAACTCCGTTCAATATGTTATAATTATTGTACATGAAAACTTAATATACTTTTGACTGTTGTCAAAGGGGAGTAGCTATAGGGAAACCTATTTCATAGTCGTCATTACATGGTATACACCATCGGTTATGATAGCCATTTACATAATGTGCTTAGCAAGACCTTTGCCTTTTTATAAGGCAGGGGTCTTTTTGTTTTCAAAAATATTTATTAAAGGAGATCGTTATGGATATTTTTACAGTTGAATTTTTAGTAGCTCTACTATCAATCATTATGATTGACTTAGTTTTAGCAGGAGACAATGCCATCGTTATTGGGATGTCTGCGAAAAACTTACCCATTCATCACCGAAGAAAAGCCATCATGTGGGGAACAGCTGGAGCTGTAGTGATTCGAGTTCTTGCGACACTTGCCATTGTATGGATTTTGAAAATTCCTGGCTTGCAACTTGTGGGGGGACTTATTTTAATCTGGATAGCTTATAAATTGTTAGTTGAAGATGGGGATGCTGGTGATCATAAAGCGTCTAAGACCTTAATGTCAGCTATCGGTACAATAATCGTTGCAGATACAATTATGGGGTTAGACAATGTATTAGCAGTTGCTGGTGCAGCAAATGCTTCAAACCATAGCTTTTTATTAGTTGTAATTGGTTTGATTATCAGTATTCCAATTATGGTCTGGGGAAGTACGCTCTTCGTGAAACTGATTGATAAATACCCAATTATCATTTATATCGGATCTGCTGTTTTGGCATTCACGGCAGCAAGAATGATTACACATGAACCGTTCTTACACGATTTCTTTGATGCTAACCCGTACGTAGGCTGGATTATGATTGCATTGGTGACGGTTGGAGTAGTAATGGCCGGACGATACAAAAATCGTAAGCAATAATTTCAGGATTTAACAGTAAGCTGCGTAAAATCGAAAAGATTTTACGCAGCTTTTTTTGTACCCCCTAAAAAATTAGATATGGCATCGAATAGTTTGATGACGTGAAAGCGTACGCATTTTACAAGGGGTGGCACACATTGAAAAAATTCCAAAAAATCAGTGCAGCATTGCTAGCAACAGGATTAGTAGCTTCAACTTCTTTTCCGGCCTTTGCCAATGACACCGAAAAAGTAGATTCATCCAATTTTGAAACAGTAAATTTACAAGAGGCATTGAACAATTTGAAAGAACAAACGACTTCAGTTGAAGATTTGCAAACGATTTCCACAAATATTCCTTTGGGTTACCTTGCAAATAATATTTTTGCACTTTCCCTGAACATTGAAAAAATAAATAACCCAACTGCAAAAGCGGCTCTTCAGAGAAATATTGATAAAGCTATTGCCAAATGGGAAGAGAAGAACAAAGAAGAAGATAAAGAAGAAATTCCAACTACAGAAACAACACCATCTGACGAGGCAACTGAACCTGCCCAAACTGATGAAGACACTGTGGAGAATGATAAAGAAAAAACTGAAACTGAAAAAGATTCAGAAGTAGTAAAAGCTGAGAAAAAAGCTGCAGATAAAGCTGCTAAAGAAGTGAAAAAAGCTGAAAAAGCAGTAGAAAAGCAAGAACGCAAAAATACACATCACGCTAAAAAAGAAGAGCGTAAAGCATCGCATCATGCAAAAAAAGAGCATCGTCATGAAGGCGAAAAACATAATGAAGATAACAAAAACAAATAACACTTGGGTTAATTGTTAAGAAAATGAAATGCAATTCATCTTTTCATTTTATCAAGAACCCGTTACAATCGATAGGACTTAACTATTGTGCGGAAATGGGGTGAGCTTGTGATACTAGCAACGATTCAAGGACTTTTTCCTAAGAAACAATCAAAAAACGATCTTGAATTGCTAGTAATTCAAGCAAAAGAAGGGAATGAAGAAGTTCTTAATGAACTTCTTTCTTCCTACACTCCTTTTATGAAAAAAACTGCTTCGTTTATATGTAAACGTTATATTGGGGAACAAGATGACGAGTACAGTATTGCAATGTACGCATTCCATGAAGCGATCGTTCATTTTGAACATGATAAAAATGCATCATTCTTAACATTTGCTCATTTGCTGATTCGGCGTAAACTGATTGACTTTATTCGAAAAGAAGCAAGAAGAAAAGAAATTAGTCTAGGTCAAATGACTTCTGATTCTGAGATTGAATCAAGTTCTTTTTCAATCCTAGAATCTTCTCATTCATTTGAACAATTTACAGCGACGCAGCAGGCAGATGAAAGAAAACATCAAATTGCTGTATACGAATCTTTGCTAAAACCATTTGGACTAAGCTTTCAGGAACTTGTTAAAGTTTCTCCATCGCATGAAGACTCAAGAAAGACCGCTATCCAAATAGCACAACTCATTGTGGAAACGGACGAGTTTTACGAAGTTCTTCAAACAAAAAAGAAATTACCAATAAAAGAATTGGAAGAATTAGTTGAGGTTTCACGTAAAACCTTGGAAAGACAACGAAAATTTATAATAGCAATTGCTATTCTTCTAAAAAGTGACCTGCACTACATAAAAGATTATTTAAAAGGACGGATGTCATGATGAACACGCGAAGAGGGATCGTGTTTGAGACAACATCTTCATATAGCATTTTCTTCACGGAAGATGGAGTATTTGAAAAAGGCATACCACTTTCTGCTTCTGTTGAAATAGGTGACGAAGCATTTTATAAACCTTTATTAAACAAGAGAAGCTATAAAGCAACATTTAATTCTTCATGGACAGCGCCGGTACTTTCGATGGTGGCGACACTTGTATTGCTATTTTCAATATTGCTGCCTTCACAAACTCCAGTGTCTGCATATGTACAGATTGATATCAATCCAAGTGTTGAACTGGGTCTTGATCAGGAAGGGACAGTGTATTCTTTTAAGGGACTCAATGACGATGGGGAGGCACTTAAGAGAGATATTGATTTCTGGAAAGGAAAGCCTTTAACATGGGTTTTACTTCAAATTGTAGATCGTACGGAAACAACCATCGAGACACAAGAGGAGATTGAGATTACCACCATCTATGAAAATAAAGAAAACCATGCAAAGCTGGAAAAAGTAATTGTTTCGGCAGTGTCAAATTCCAACAGTAAAAGTATGATGCAGAAATACTCCGTAAATGTTAATGAAGCCTCTTTAGAGGATCGTCAAGCTGCTAACAATGAAGGTATTTCCGTACAGAAATACAAGGCACAATTCAAAGACAATAAGGTAGAAAAGCAACAGGAAATAAAGAAAAAAGATGAAAATAAGAAACACGACGACAACAATAAACTGCAGAAAGAAAACAAAAAAGAATCGCAAATACCTGCTGTTGACATGAAAGATCACAAGAACACTCATAATAAAAGTAAACAAAATCCTCAACACCAAAAACAAGAATCTAAACAAGCTAAGCCTAACAAGAAGTGGGATAAGCCAGCAAAATCAGAAGAAAAGACTCAAAGTCATCAAAATCAGACGAATCCACAAAATGATTCGAATAGAGAAGGAAAAGATAACGGACAGTCAAAAACAAAGGGCAACCATCCTTCTGAAAAAAAAACGAATTCAGATCACCAGCACGATAACCATCTCCAAGATAAAAAAGGGAAAAATAAAGATCATGAAAGAAAAGATAATAATCAAAAAAGAAAACAAGAGAAAAGCCAAAGTGGTAAAGAACAATCAAAACAAGGCAAAAATAACAATCATAAAAATCATTAATCCAGGTGCTTCTCAATCGAGAAGCACTTTTTTTAAAAGAATAAAGACTAGTTCTTTCTTTTTCACAAAATGTTTTTTAGAATAGGAAGATGACCTATTCGTGTCATTTGAAAGGACTTGACCTTTTTATGAATCCAATTATTAAACGCATACGAAATTTAACGCCCGCTCAAGCAATCGTTTCTTATTATTTTTTAGCCATTGGGTTATCTGTGGGGTTATTAAACCTACCTGGAGTTCACCAACCTGGAGTCAGTGTGGCTTTTATTGATAGTTTGTTTACAGCAGTCAGTGCTGTCAGCGTTACAGGTTTAAGTGTATTAAATATTTCAGAAACGTACTCAACTTTTGGAATCGCCATGTTAATGATTATCCTCCAACTTGGTGGAATTGGAATCATGTCCCTTGGTACATTTGTGTGGTTACTGGTTGGAAAAAAAATAGGCTTACGTGAACGACAATTAATCATGATAGATCATAACCAGCATTCTCTGTCTGGGGTCGTTAATTTAATTATTGAAATCATAAAGATTTTATTGCTTATCGAGTTGTTGGGCGCACTCATTCTTACGTTCTACTTTACTCAATTTTATGAAACACTGTCAGAAGCTTTTCTCCATGGTTTGTTTGCCTCTGTTTCAGCAACAACGAATGGTGGCTTTGATATTACGGGCGAATCCATGATCCCGTATCATGATGATTATTTTGTGCAAATCATAAACATGATCTTAATCATTTTAGGAGCAATCGGTTTCCCTGTTTTAATCGAAATTAAAGCCTTTTTATCGAATAAAAATAAAAATTTCCGATTCTCGCTGTTTACGAAGATTACAACTGTTACATTTGGTTTATTGCTGGTCGTAGGAACTGTTGTCATTCTTGCTTTGGAAATGTTCAAATCTTTTCGCGGTATGTCATGGCATGAAGCCTTATTTACTGCAATGTTTCACTCTGTGTCGTCACGCTCGGGTGGTCTTGTTACTGTTGATATCACAGAGTTTACACAAGGTACCGACATATTCTTGAGTGCATTGATGTTTATTGGAGCCTCGCCAAGTTCAGTAGGTGGAGGGATTCGCACTACGACGTTTGCAATAGCGATCCTATTTTTGATTAACTATGCGCGTGGGAAAAATGAAATACAAATATTTAATCGTGAAATTCAATTAATCGACGTGTTACGTTCATATGCGGTAATCATTTTATCTATTTTCATTGTGTTACTTGCAACCATCGCCTTATCAATTTCAGAACCCACATTGTCAATGACGGCAATCATTTTTGAAATTACCTCAGCTTTTGGAACATGCGGGATGTCTTTAGGCATCACGGATAAATTATCGACTTTCGGTAAAATATTGATTATGCTTTTGATGTTCGTAGGGCGCATCGGATTAATCTCCTTCCTATATACTATAGGCGGTCGTACAACCAAAACCAAATTCCATTATCCAAAAGAACGTGTTATCATAGGCTGAAAAAAAGAGCAGGTCCTGTATTCAGGATACCTGCTCTTTTGCTATAAACGAAAATTGTGGTGCTTGTCCCGATTTGAAGAAAGTTAGTAAATAGCCATCCTTCGATACGACTTGCTCTTGGTCAAGCTGTTGTAAATCAAGTGAGAAGGGAACAAGGAGCGTCTGTTTGTAAACTTCACGTTCATGAAGATTGAGTTTTGCAAAAGACTGACCGGCTAGACTTGGATTTTCAATAATTTTTCGATAAATTGCAGACTGTGATTCTTTTTCCATTTCTTTTTCCCACCATGGCTTGCGCGGTTGGAATTGATGATGTACCAAGTAATCAATCTTCATCAAACTTCTAACGACTGCCATGTCAGCACGGCCGTCCTGAAGTAAAAATTCTTCTAATCGTTTAAATAAGTCTTCAAGTTGGTGGCCAATTCGGGACCAACCTTTTTCTTCCCAATAGCTGCCAAAGTCTTGGAAGAAATCAAAAGGCGTTTCAAACGTTTCAGAGACTAAATAGCCAACTGTCCGATCGAGTCTATGTGCATTCCAATATTTTTCAAGAACATCTTCAGCTTGTTTGATTCTGAGCATATCATCAAACGACAGGACATTATTGGCGAAGATCTCATATGGGGCTTGATCCACATATACATAACCATATTCTTCAGCTTGGACACGCAACCCTGTCCCGCGTAGCAGTTTCAGGAAGCCTAATTGCAATTCTTCAGGTCCCATTGCAAATACATCATTAAACGTTTGTTTGAATGAAGCATAATCTTCTTCAGGTAACCCGGCAATCAAGTCTAAATGCTGCGCAATTTTTCCGCCTTCTTTTACCATTGTCACAGTACGTGTTAATTTGGCAAAGTTTTGTTTTCTTTTTACGAGTTCATTCGTCAATTCATTCGTTGACTGAACGCCGATTTCAAATCGGAATAATCCAGCAGGTGCATTTTCATTTAAAAACTGAATGACTTCAGGTCGCATAATATCAGCTGTAATTTCGAATTGAAAAACAACACCAGGGCGATGTTCGTCAATCAAAAATTGAAACATTTCCATCGCATAGCTACGGCTAATATTAAATGTCCGGTCTACAAATTTAATGATTTTCGCATTATTATCCATCAAATAACGAATATCTTCTTTCACTTTTTCCCTATTGAAATAACGGACACCGACTTCGATGGAAGATAAGCAGAATTGGCATGAGAAGGGACAGCCACGGCTGGTTTCAATGTAAGTAATTCGTTTGGACAAGTGAGGAATATCTTCTTCAAAGCGAAACGGTGTTGGCATTTCACGTAAATCAATTTTAGGTCCTTGCGGGTGAATCATAAATTTTTCATCCTGGATAAAACAAATACCAGGTACTTCTTTTAAAGGAAGCGTTCCTTCGACAAAATGAAGCAACTGTTTGAACGATACTTCGCCCTCACCCATGACAATAAAGTCGATTTCTTTCATGCGTCTCAACCAGTAGTTTGAGTCATAGGATACTTCTGGTCCGCCAAGTACAATAATAGTATCTGGGCTCACTCTTTTTAAAAGACGAACAACTTTTAAAGTCTCCTCAATGTTCCAAATGTAACAGCTGAAACCGACAACTTTAGGTTTCTTTAAATATATATCAGAAACAATATTAAAAGCTGGATCCTTTATTGTATATTCAGCAATGGTTGGATTAAATTCAGGTTGTGCACTTGCTTTAAGACACCTTAGTGCCAAGTTGGTATGAATATATTTTGCATTTAGCGTTGCTAAGACGATGTTCATTAAGCATTCTCCTTCTTTACATCATTCTATTTTAACAAGGAAAGTTGATTCAAACAATATAAGTCAATATTAGCTAAATCTATATGAAATAATCTGAATTAATTTTAATCTTTGTTTTTTTAGCTATCCAGAATATAAAGGCATTTCACAGCATAATTTGTATAAAAAGAACGAGAAAGGTCCGGTGAATGACTTGTTTGGCGAAAAAATCACAGAGATGTTCGATTATTTATTTTGGAACGATAAAGAACCAGTCATTCTACTCGAGAATGGCAAGGGGATTAAGTTAAATAGAATGGCGAAGGAATTTTTCTCACACAACACAGTTGAAGAGATTATCACACAAATGGACAAGTCTTCTTCTAAAACCTGGAGAAATTTTTTAAAGGAAGCGACATTTTCAAATAATGCAAAATGTCAAATATGCTTAACGGATAATGTAAAAGGCAATAGATTTATCGAACTCCAGGGCAATTATTATCAATCATCATCCCAATATCTGATCCGCTTCAAACAACGCCCACACGAAATTCTAAGCCATAATATAGTAGATGGTTTAATGAAATATGAATTTCTCTTTAAATATGCTCCGCACGGACTGATTTTGACCGACACTGAAGGAACCATTATTGACTTCAATCAGAAAGCCACAATCTTATTTGACGTAGCTCCACATGAATTAAAAGGCAAAAAAGCACACAACATTTTTGACTTGTTACCTCATTCAAAATCTGATTTCGAACAATTTTTCAAAACACTTTCACTAAAAGGTTCTGCCGAAATGAGTGTATCTAAACTAGATACAATCGGTGAACCAAAGTTTTATCATTTTACATCTGCGTTCAATAATAACTTGGACATGTACGTTACGGTCATTCGTGATGATACCGAAAATGTTCAATTGAAAAAGCAAATTGAACACTCACGTTCGTTATCGACTCTCGGTCAGATGGCTGCAAGTATTGCGCATGAAATTCGAAATCCTTTGACCTCTTTGAAAGGATTTACACAATTACTAACATCGCAAGTAACTGAACAAGGATACGAATATCTAGACATTATCAATAGTGAACTCATTAGAATGGAATCCATACTCAATGAGTTTTTAGTTTTATCTAAACCGCCTTCTCAATCATTTCAATTTATTTCTGTCTCTTCCATCATTTCGCAAGTAGTTGATTTTATGCACCCACAAGGTATCATACAAAATATTGAACTTGTAATGGTACCATGTGAAAATGACTCGGATTGGATTCTTGGTGACGCACATGAATTAAAAAAAGTATTTATGAACGTTTTAAAAAATTCAATGGAAGTCATGCCTAATGGAGGGAAAGTGTTCATAACTCAATCCTTACGTGATAACAATCAAGTTTGTGTGTCCGTAAAAGATCAAGGTGGGGGGATGACTCAGGAGCAGATGCAGAAGATTTTTTTACCTTTTTATACATCGAAAGAACAAGGGACTGGGCTTGGACTTGCCCATGCAATTCAAACAATCGAAGATCATGGGGGAAGTATAGAGGTAGAGAGTGAGTTAACTCACGGTACTACTTTTCATATTATCCTTCCAGTTTATCATTTGGAGGCTAAAGGGGGACATACGGTACATGATAAAAGCTTTGGAAAGTCCAATCGGGAAGTTATATCTTCAAATTGATGACGGAAAATTAACAGCTATTTATTTTGATGAACCACTAATGCATTTGGGGACGGTAGCAATCCAGCAAGATGAATCAGTGTATGAAAATGTAAAGAAGCAATTAAACGAATATTTTCAGGGAGAGAGGATACAATTTGATTTGCCACTGTCTGCAAGAGGAACTTTATTTCAACAGAGTGTGTGGCGTCAATTGCCTGGTATTTCCTATGGAGAAACAATCAGTTATCAAGAGTTGGCAAATAGAATTGGCAACACAAAAGCCTGTCGTGCGGTAGGACAAGCAAATCGAAAAAATCCATTACCGATAGTCATACCCTGCCATCGTGTTATAGGAAAAGACAAATCATTGAAAGGCTATGCGGGTTCTCTTACACCGATTAAACAATATCTGCTCGAATTAGAGCAAAAACACATCAATTCCAAACCATTTTGACAAAGTTCTTCTATTCCCTATATACTAGTTTTAATTAGAGAGAATGGAATACAGGTGATAGAGATGAAATCCGAAGAACTGACACAGTCGTTAAAATTATTTATCGTGCTTTCTAGAGCATATAAAACATTGCATGAATGTACGAATCAATTTTTTCAAGCAAATGGACTAAACCCTACTGAATTTGCAGTTTTGGAATTGTTATTCCACAAGGGGCGACAACCGCTGCAGAAAATAGGAAATAAAATACTGCTAGCCAGTGGTTCGATTACCTATGTCATTGATAAGCTGGAAAAAAGAGGCTTCATACACCGCGTTTCATGTCCTTCGGATCGCCGGGTGACATTTGCTGAAATCACTCCTGAAGGAGAGGCATTCATGGCTCAATTGTTCCCAGAGCATGAGAAACAATTGCATGAAATGATGGGTGCTTTGGATAATGATGAGAAAGAGCAAGCGATTACATTATTGAAAAAATTAGGATTATCAATTAAAGATTTATCATATTAAAAAAATTCCGGCTCACTTAGTGAGCCGGAATTTTTTATTGTTTTACAGCGATTGTTTCGCCCATTTTCAAAAATGCATCCGTTAAGTTCACACTGTTTTGATCGAAGATTGTCAAGCGGACAATCAGATTGCCTTGTTCAAATACCATCCCTGAAACAGTTCCTAATTCAAAAGTAGTTTCGTATCCAATCTGATTCGAAATCCCTTCGCCTTGAGGTAATTTCTCTTGTTTGTCAATCTTCACAGGTTCTTTGCCAATGCTCACAGCTGCAATACTTTCAATCATCGTATCTCTAATAATTTCATAGTCTGCTTCATCTTTGGAGATCGTTTCTACTCGCATGAAGACGGCAGAATTTTCGTCATAGTATATTGAATCTTTATTAGGTTCTTCCCCAGTTAATGAATAGCCATCTAATTTATAGATCGAATAGTTCTGTTCATCACTATCCGTCAACTTTGCGGTTTCTTCTTTCTTTTCGTCATTGATCGAATATGACAGTGACTTTTCAGGTTCTCTTGTTTCAGTAGCAGGTGCTGGTTCTTTTGTTTCCTCTTTTGCTTCATCTTCATCAGCTGTTTCATCTACCGTTGTTTCTCCAGAGTCCGCAACAGTAGTTTTATCACTTTCAGAACCATTAGATTCATCTGTGGAGTTACATGCAGAAAGCATGGAAATTGCTAAAGACAATGATGCAAATAGTAGCCAAGATTTTTTCATGTGATATTTCCTCCTTTATGTAGTAGACGTGATGTGGTTGTCATATGTTTCAAGAGTTGAGAGGCAAAACCAGAAACAGTAGAATCGTCATTGTAATATGAGCGATAATGATGAGCGGCATGCTTTTTTTCCATTCATACAAAAGCCCCCACAGTAAACCGGATGTGACTGCTGCAAGCACTCCTAACCAAAATCCGCTGAAAGCCATGGATAATCCGAAAAGTAAGGAGGCCACTAACACAGCGAAGAAAGGGCTCATGTAAGTTTTTAATTTTTGCTGAATAAAGCCCCGCCAAAACAATTCTTCTCCTGGGGCAATAATTAACATCAACAATAAATAATGCCAAACAGTAGTCGGTCCAAAGTCACTTAAGAATTGCTCCACTGAAATTGCTGCTTGATCCGTAAATATGGAAAAGAAGCGATATGCAGTTGCAATAAGTCCATAAGTGAGTGTACCATAACCAATTCCGAAAATTAAGTACTCCCATGTTTGTATTTCATCTTCCATCTTGCCAAGAACAAATGATAAGGACATAAATAACAGCATAGTAAATGTGTACATATACCAAAAAATTACTTCAAATGAAAAAGTGAAAAAAAGTAGCAAATAGACGAGAACTAAACTGAGAGTCCATCTTAGATGAGAAGCCATAATATTCAACTTGCACACCTCCAGTACTTTAGCATTTAGTGATCATTCTTCTTCATCAGTAATGGGTGAAGACTCTTGTTCTTTAAGGTATACTATTTTATACCGTTTATGATTGATAACTGTTTTTTCTTCAATTTCGAGTTCTTCGAAATTTTCCATAATGGAAAGATTCACAATTACGGAGTTTTCATTAACTTTTTCAACAATCCCTTGCAAGCCATCTTTGAATTCAATTATTGATCCAACAGTTGCTATTTCCACAGATACTCAGCTCCTTAATGCGGTCATATTCAATAGTGTGCATGATAATTTTTCTGACGTAAAGTATTTTCTGAAAACATATTTAAATCATTTCAAATTTTTAACTAAAGGGAGACTTTCCATGAATACATATGAACAGCAGTTAGAGAATTTAAGAGCAGGTAAGCTAACCTCCATTACAATCGAAAAAGAAGATTTTTTGACATTTCGTGATGTGCTGGTTCAAAGAGCAGACTTTAAACATATAAGAGGAACTGCTAAACAGGGCGGAATTGTTATCTATACTTATGATCTTGATGCACGAAGTTAACAACAATGTCATATTTTGTCGGAATAAACTTGTGTTTGCGAGAAGATTTTCGTGTATAATAATGGATAATATGGGTTTGGTAAAGGAGGTATCACGTGCCGGAATCAATTCTTGAGCAAGTGGAACTTACGAGAGAGAAAATGATTAAGTCAGCGCTTGAAAATGGTTTTGGAAACGTTCATACTATCCGACTTAGTAAAAAGTTAGATCGTCTGTTAAATATCTATCAATTGAAAGACTTCCCAAATAAAGCGTCCAACGATAAGGAATTAATCAAAAACTAGGCGATTTTCGCTTAGTTTTTTTATTGTAAAGTTTTTTCGGAATAATGGGTTTATTTGGTATACTTATATAACTTAAAGGGGGAAGTAAAATGTCCAAATTAAATCTGTTGAGAAAGAATTTAAATGAATCAATTGTGGGACGTGAAAAAGAAATTGATTTTATGCTGATTGCGTTGATTCAGGGAGGGCACGTGTTACTTGAAAGTGTACCAGGGTCAGGGAAGACGATGATGGCCAAATCTTTTGCACATGCATTTAAAGGGAACTTTAAACGTTTACAGTTTACTCCTGACGTATTACCATCTGACGTTACCGGTATCAGTTATTTTGATCCGAAAGCTCAGGAATTTGTCTTACGCCCAGGCCCTGTAGCCACCAACATATTGCTTGCTGATGAAATTAACCGTGCAACACCCAGAACACAATCGAGTTTGCTTGAAGCCATGGAGGAAAAGCAAGTAACAATAGATGGAGAAACGATTGCTCTTCCTGAACCATTTATGGTAATTGCCACTCAAAATCCAGTGGAATCGCAACAAGGGACTTTTTCATTACCTGCAGCCCAACTGGATCGTTTCTTGTTCCGAATTGAAATTAATTACCCGAGCTTTGAAGAAGAAAGAAGAATTTTGAAAGAGTTCAGTCATAACCCAGGGGAAGTTAAAACTTCATCGCTCATAGACATTGAAGATGTTAAACTATGGCGCAGTGAAGTCAGAAAAGTGACGGTTCATGAAGATATTGAAACCTATATTCTACAGATTATTCAGGCGACAAGGCAACATGTACAAGTGGAGTTAGGATTAAGTTCACGTGCTTCTCTTGCGTTATTGCATGCAGCGCAGGGACATGCGTATATTAATGGACGTTCGTATGTAAATCCGGATGATGTGAAAAAAATGGTTGCACCACTCGCTACACATCGACTCATTTTATCTGCTGAAGGATTATTGATTCGTGAACCATCTCATATTCTTAATGATATCATTGAATCCGTACAAACACCTGTAGAGGCCATGGCAAGATGATTTGGCAACGGGAATATTATGGTGCTATGAAAACAAATTGGTTTCTTACAATTATTGCCCTTTGTTTTACAATGTCATTCATAGTTGCACAATATGTTGCAGCAGGCGTTTTTGGTTTCTTTGGTGTCGTTACTGCCATGCAAATTCTTTATTTAAAAAATGTCGGGAAAAAATTGACACTAGTAAATGACAAAAAAAGAAGTCGGATGTTTAAAGGCGGAAAATCTGAATGGGAACTGAAATTTGAAAATACAGGGTTCCCGATTTGGAACGGACAACTCAGATTGCATTTTCACGATGCTGTTAAACCACTTAATAATAAAGATATGAGTCATACTAAGCTCATCGAGATCGTTGTTCCACTGACAATCGGATATAAGGAAATTGTTACAGTGAAAGTTCCGATTGAAGGACAGAAGAGAGGTTTATCCAGATTGAAAAATTTGGAATTGACTATCCCACATCTTTTTGGTGAAGGCTCTGTCCTTTTACTTCATCAACCTCTTCTACGAATGGAACAAATGGTTTATCCAAATATTTATACATTAAAAGACAACAGAAAGCCTTCCCCATTAAAACCAGGGGACTATGAGTATAAGCATTCGTTGTTTCAAGATTTGTTTTCACCGATAGGTACAAGAGATTATCAGGCAGGCGATCAATTTCACCATATCCACTGGAAAGCAAGTGCGAGAATGCAACAACTTCAAACGAAAGTTTTCACACAAGTAGCAAACGAATCAGTCTTGCTAGTATTGAACGTCGTTAATCATTATTCAATTATTTCAGATTTGGAAGAACGAATTGAGGAAGTTGCCTCTTTTGTGGATTATTTTTATAGAGAAGGCATACCATTTTCGTTGACGGTCAATGTTAGATCCTTTGGGGCGGTCCCATATTTGCATCTTCCTGTCGGAGATGGCCAAAAACACCGTCAACAAGCAATGGAATTATTGTCGGTCCTATCTAATAATGAATTAACCGTACCGTTTAACCGTATGCTGATGCATCTGGATACGCATGAAAACCTGCCGATGACAGTCATTATATTCACTCATGACTCACAAGAGTTGGATAAATATATTAAGAAATGGTCCAAACAAACTCAAGTGGATGTACGATTATCCAATAGTCTTGGAGGTGATGTGAAATGGCAACAACCGTCTCTTCTAAGCCGTTAGTTCAATTTGAGTCAATCGGAAAGTTTTTGCAAGATGTTTGGTTAATGTCCTTTCTTTTCATATTTATTAGAGTGGATACGACGATTTCCTCTCTATTTGTATGGATTGGTATTTTATTGCTGATAGCGATTGCGGTCAATTTGTTTTTCTACAAGACGGGATACCAAATAGCAATATCGTTATTTGTTTCTGCAGTTTTCGGACTGTTAGGATTTCTTTTCGGTGCCCCATTGTGGTTTTTTGCTGCAATATTTGTATTTTCGGTTTGGAGAATACAAGAACGATATTCTAAAATTCAAGAGGATGCCACACATGATGGATACTTCATGACGCTTCTTCTGGTAGTATTCTCTTTATCTTTTTTCTTAGCTACCATATTAAGAAAACCTGAAGCTATAAGAGAATCAATTTTATTGGCCATTATCGGCCTACTATTATTTATGTTGGATCGAATGATTGTTCAATGGAAGCGCTCAAAAAAGGAAAATCGTGTTCCTTTTTATAAACTTGTATTATTTTATGTGGGGATCATAAGCGTTGCAGCAATTGCTTTTGCGGTGATTGCTGGTCTTGCAGGCAAAGCTCGCGTATCCATTGTCTTATTATTTGGGGATATGATTGAATTAATTTTATACCCGCTTGGACTATTAATGGAAGGGTTACATGCTCTTGTTAGTAAATTTATTAGTCCTCCAATTTCCCGAGATTCCCAGGAAAAACCAAAAGGGCAATTCGAACAAACGGAAGCAGATAAACTTAAGGGTCTTGATTTTGGTCTGGATATACCTTGGGTGGCTATTCTAGGTAGTATTATTTTAATCATATTGATTATTATTGTATGGCGCTTAGCTAAAAATAGAGCGGAAGTTGTAGAACTTAAAGAAAATCAAGTGGAATACGAAAGAACTCAAAGCAACACCATGCAAGTAAGCGAACAGAAGGATATGTCATGGACTTATTCAATGGAGACCAATGTAGTGCGAGACGCATACCGAGTTTATGAATTGGAGGCAAGCTCACATGGTTATACACGCAATCACAACGAAACAATACGGGAATGGTTCATCAGAGAAGGATGGCACGTCTCTGAACGCTTCTATGACGTTTACGATGTCGTCCGTTATAGTAAAGGGTTGATGAATGACCATGATGGTAAATGGTTTATTGAAGAATTAAATCATCTTTCGAAAAAATATTTTAAAAATGAGGTTTAACTTTTTAAATTTTGGGGGAAAGTATATTTGAACACAGCAACATTCTCATTTCCCCCTTTTTATAGGACACATTTCCGAAAGGAATGTGTCCTACTTTTTTTTGTCTTCCAAACTTACCTAATAAGAATTCTTCGAATAAGCTTTTTTCCCATCCACTAAACCCACTAAAATTATTAAAGTTTCAGGTACGATACAATTCTCTAATTAGTGAGGAAGATCGAAGTCGAAAAATAGTTCATTATTTCAAAATGTTTCGATGCTTAAATCAAGGAACTTTGATAAACTTATAGTCAATTACAGAAATTTTCCAACTTGGAGGTTACATATAATGATTGAAAAAGCACATATCGGTTTTGTAGGCACAGGAGTAATGGGTAAAAGTATTGTTAAACATCTACTGACAGGTGGCCATCAAGTCACTATTTATACACGTACGAAAGAAAAAGCGGAAGATTTACTTGATTTGGGTGCAAATTGGGCACAGTCTCCAGGTGAAGTTGCATCCAAAGTGGATATTATTTTCACTATGGTCGGTTATCCATCAGACGTAGCAGAAGTTTATAATAGCGCAACTGGAATCTTTGAAAACGGAAAAGACGGATTGGTTGTAGTCGATTTGACAACATCAACACCGACACTTGCGATTGACCTTTATAACAAGTCCCAGTCACTGGGCATGAGTTCACTTGATGCCCCGGTCTCAGGTGGGGATGTTGGTGCAAAATCAGGCAAGTTATCAATTATGGTAGGAGGCGAAAAAGAAGTTTTCGATAAGCTGTTTCCGATATTTGAGTTATTTGGTGAACATATCATTTATCAAGGGAAAGCGGGCGCTGGTCAGCATACAAAAATGGCTAATCAAATTGCCATTGCCTCTTCCATGATTGCAGCATGTGAAGCAATCACTTATGCCAAGGAAGCGAAGCTCGATCCAGAAATGGTCTTGCAGTCTATTACAAAAGGAGCAGCAGGTTCATGGTCTTTGACTAATCTTGCACCGCGCATGCTGAAAGATGATTTTGAAGCCGGGTTTTATATGAAACACTTTATCAAAGATATGGGCATTGCACTCGATGAATCGAAAAAAATGAACCTGAAGTTACCTGGTTTAGAAATGGCGTATGCCATGTATCAATCTTTAGCTGATCAAGGATTTGAAAATGAAGGAACACAGAGTTTAATAAAGGCTTACAAAAAATAGAATAGATTATAACGGGGTGCTGAGAGTGAGCCAACAACAAACGACTCCAAGGAGTCCGATAGCTCTTTATTTAACGTTACCGATTTTGTCCTGGGCTTTTTATGATTTTGCCAATACGATATTCTCGTCTAATATCAACACGGTATTCTTTCCTTTTTACACAGATGATGTAATTGGCACAAGTGTAGCTAGACAGCAAGTTGCCAGTACGTTTGTATCATATGCAAATGCTGTCGCCAGTTTTTTCTTGGTCATGTTTACACCTTTGTTTGGCGTATGGATTGACCGAACTGGATACAAAAAACGATTCATCGTCTGGTTCGCTTCTATTTCAATCCTAGCAACTTTCATGATGGGGGTATTCGGGGGGCTTGAATCGAATTCATTAATGTGGGGCGTGCCAATGTCCTATGCATTGGTGGTCATAAGTTTCGTTATAGCTAAATTCTTTTTCAACTCCAGTCTTGTCTTTTATGATTCGATGATGAGTGATTTGGGGACTAAAGAAGAAATGCCATTAATTTCTGGATTTGGAGTGGCTGTCGGTTATATTGGAACGATTGTCGGATTACTTGTGTATCTTCTTGTCAGTGATGGTGAGTTTCATAAAGCATTCATTCCAACCGCTATTTTATATTTACTATTCAGTCTGCCATTATTTTTCATAAACAAGGATATACCGATTCCTAAAAATCAAAGAGTCAAAGGTTCATTTTTTGATGGCTATAAAGTAATAATAAATACGTTCAAAGATATGAAATCCCATAAATCAGTTTTCACTTTTATGATTGCGTATTTCTTTATAAATGATGCCATCTCAACCACTATTGCCATGATGGCCATTTATGCAACTGTCATAGTCGGTTTTTCTTCTGGACAATTCATCATTTTATATCTTATTTCAACTATTTCCACTGTTATTGGGTCTTTTGTATTTGGATACATTACAAAGAGGATAGGAGCAAAAAATGGGGTGACAATTGTTGCTGTATTAATGATTGTATCCCTAATTGTTGCTGTTTTTGCAGTCGAGCAATGGATGTTCTGGATTGCAGGAAGTATGTTCGGAGTTTCACTTGGTTCCATGTGGGTAACGTCGCGTACACTCATAATTGAACTGACTCCAGAAGATAAGCGAGGCCAATTCTTTGGATTGTTTGCTTTTTCTGGGAAAGTGTCTTCTATTATTGGCCCTGCACTTTATGGGACCATTACGTATCAATTACAGGATTATGGAACAATTGCAAGTCGCATTGCCTTGTCTACTTTAATTGTGATGACGATTATTGGTTTAATCATTCATTTACGCTTAAAGCATGATTCAACCATTCCAGTGGATTAAAACACTGCTGAACAAAAAAAGCCGGTAACCATGAAAATGGTTCCGGCTTTTAAAAAATAATTTAATCTAAATAAGTGCTGCCAAAAGTATAAGAACGTTTCTTAACTGGTTGTTTTCGAGACAGTGGGGTGGAGGCATGTGTGGGTTTTTTCTTTATTATCGTTTGATGCAAGCCTGTGTAATCACTTAACAGCTGTTTGGCAAGATTCAAACTCATTCGTCTTTGTGGATTACGATAGTTCTCATCAAGATGTCCCAAATGTGGAAGACTTTGAAAATCCTCTTTTTTGGGTAATAAATGAAAGTAGTAATCAGCACATTGAACTAAGACAGAAGATTGTTGTTGACTAAAACGAGGGTTTTTCACAAAGTGTAATCCCAATTTTTTAGCACGTCCGGTTTCAATCATCTTTTCAATGGTCAATCTTTTTAATTCATATAGAAATTTATTATCAGTAGCAGTT
This sequence comes from Paenisporosarcina sp. FSL H8-0542, assembly GCF_038632915.1. NCBI lineage: Bacteria > Bacillati > Bacillota > Bacilli > Caryophanales > Caryophanaceae > Paenisporosarcina > Paenisporosarcina sp. FSL H8-0542. Next base: position 2,415,359 of record NZ_CP152050.1, on the reverse strand, counting down.
TTTGCATGACGATTAACTGAATAAATAGCAGAAGCCAGTTGTCCATCTGTCCTATCTTGTTTCATGAAACCCCACCCTTCACATCTTGAAAAATTGAGAATATTAGCCAGAATCAAGAAAAATTCAGAGCATTCAATTAACTACTATCATACCAATTCATTCCCAATCTGTATAGTTGAAAACAAAAAATTAAGGGAAAGGTGATAAAATTATGGAAAAAAAGAAAACAGCCATTTTAGATATCGGGTCAAATACAATTCGTTTAGTGATATATTCCTATGATGATGTCAGAGGACTTCGGGAATTTGAAAATATAAAAACAGTTGCACGCTTACGCACTTATATTCTACCAGATGGGTCAATGTCTGAAGATGGGATTTTGCTTCTTCAGGAAGTATTAAGATCTTTTAAACAAATGCTTAAAGACTATGATGTCGAAGATGTTCTTGCGACAGCTACTGCGGCTATTCGGCAAGCCACCAATCAACAACAGATTGTTGAACGCATGAAGAAAGAAACCGGATTTGATCTCGATGTCTTAAGTGAAGAAGATGAGGCATATTTTGGTTTTTTAGCTGTTGTTCATTCTGTATCGACTGAGTCTGCCGTAACGATTGATATCGGAGGTGGAAGCACCGAGATTACGTACTTTGTAGATAAAAAATTGCAAAAGACACATAGTTTTCCTTTTGGGGTTGTTTCCTTGCAGCAACAATTCATGAAAGATGAGAAGTTGACGCCCGTCGAAAGAGAACAGCTAGCTTTGTTTGCAGAAGCCCAATTCCGATCTCTTTCTTGGCTAAATGGGCTGAGTTTACCAGTTATCGCAATCGGGGGAAGTGCACGAAATATCGCACAAATCGATCAACAACGGAAGGAATATCCGATTTCCAATGTTCATCAATATCAAATGAAAGTGCATGATTTATACACTTTAAGTGATACATTAGGTGACTTATCGTTTAATGAACTAAACAAAATAGATGGGTTGTCGAGTGACAGGGCAGATATTATATTACCGGCACTTGAAGTGTTCAGAGCGTTAATGAAAGTTGTCCATTCCGAGGAGTTTGTGTTCAGTCGCAAAGGTCTGAGGGAAGGGATTATGTTAAATCGGGTGCTGCAAATACATCCGGATGCTCTGAACAAGTACGATGTTTTTACCCATAGCAGCGAGGCACTAGCAGCAGAATTCGAAATGAATCGACATGAGGCAGAGCACCTTCAATTTTTGGCAGAACAAATTTATGAAGCTTGCGTGAGTCACCAAATGATTGAACGATCGCAGGAAAGTTTAAAGTTATTGAGAAGAGCGGCTGCGTTATTTTATTTAGGTGAATACATTGACGCAGATGCAGCAAGTCAACATACCTTCTATATATTATCGAATCGTTCGATTGATGGTTTGGATCACTTAGATCGAATTAAATTGGCCTTAGTAGCATCCTATAAAAATAAAGAAACGCTCAAGCGTTATGCGGTTCCATTTGAAAAATGGCTGACAAAAGATGAACTAAAACACTTAAGGGATTTGGGGGCAATATTAAAATTTGCTTATGGTTTGAATGGTTCAAAACGTTCGGTGGTAGACAAAGTTTTGATGGAGTCTTCCAGCAAAGGACTGATTATGAGAATTCATGTCAATGGGAATGCAATGGCGGAAGAATATCAGGCAAGGAAACAGAAGAAGCATCTTGAACGATTATGTAAATGCAACGTCGATCTGGAATTTGTAGAAAAGGATGGTCATATTCATGGCTGAACAACATCCAAAGGTAGACATTGATCAACCGGATTACTATAACAATCGTGAACTAAGCTGGCTTGCTTTCAATGATCGGGTTTTACAAGAAGCGGCGGATGAACATAATCCTTTAGCAGAACGATTGAAGTTTTTAGCGATTTTCAGTTCGAATTTGGACGAATTTTTTATGGTACGTATCGCAGGTCTTCAAGATCAAGTGAGGGCGGGTTTTCAAAAACCTGAAAACAAAGCAGGTTTGACTCCTAAAGAGCAACTAAAGGAAATTACCAAGAAAACGCATTCCCTTGTAAAAAAACAGTCTGATCTTTATCAGCAATTAATTAGTATTCATTTAAAAAAAGAAAATGTGGAAGTTTTATCGATTGCAGAGTTATCTATAACTCAAAAAATCTTCGCTCAACATTTTTTTGAAGAACATGTTTTTCCGGTACTCACGCCTATTGCAGTAGATGCATATCGTCCATTTCCAACCTTGTTGAGTAAAACCATGAATATTATTGTCATGCTGGAACAAAAAGGGGAAGAAGAAATTCATAAAAAAGTGGCAATCGTGCAGGTTCCATCTGTTCTAGCCAGGATGATAAAAATCCCTTCAAAGGATAAAAGTGATTCATACATTTACTTGGAAGATTTGATTATCAATCAAATCGATACATTGTTTTATGGATATAAATTGAAAGCAGTCAATACATTTCGTATGACCCGAAATGCAGATTTAACAATTCATGAAGAAGGCGCGCGAGATCTATTAGTGGAAATAGAAAAAGAATTAAAGAAAAGGAAATGGGGAGCCGCAAGCCGTCTGGAAGTTCGGTCAAATGAAATCAACACTGATATTTTAGCGTATTTATTAGATGAACTAGAGATTCATAAAGACGATGTTTATGACATTGATTGCCCAATCGATTTAACCTTTCTTTTTTCGTTCATTAAAGAAATTAGAGAGGGTCGTGAACATCTGGAATTTGAAAACTTTATTCCTCAACCGCCATACGATCTGGAATCTGAGGAAGACCTATTTGAAAAAGCATTACACCAGGACTTATTTTTCCATCATCCTTATGAATCATTTGCCCCCATTTTAGATTTTGTTTCTGAGGCAGCGGAAGATCCCAATGTCCTTGCGATTAAACAGACGTTATATAGGGTCAGTGGTAATTCCCCTATGATAAATGCCCTGAAACGTGCAGCAGAAAATGGCAAACAAGTAACGGTATTAGTTGAATTAAAAGCCAGATTTGATGAGGAAAACAATGTACATTGGGCCAAAGAGCTGGAGCAGGCAGGTTGCCTCGTCATTTATGGAATGCATAATTTAAAGACCCATTCCAAAATTACATTGATTGTACGTAGCCGAAACGGACGGATTGAAAGATTTGTCCATTTAGGTACCGGAAACTACAATGATCAAACGGCAAAAATTTATACGGATATGGGAATTATTACAACGGAAAAGAAATTTGGTATTGATGCGACTAATTTCTTTAATTTTTTAAGTGGCTACACAGAAAAACCGAAATTTCATCATTTGATTGTGGCTCCATATGATATTCGCGATGAGTTTATCAAGCTGATTGAACAGGAAATTGAATTCCATAAAAAAAACGGGAATGGTTATATCCGTGCAAAAATGAATTCATTGACTGACAAAGAACTGATTATGAAAATGTATGATGCTTCTATTTCAGGGGTGAAAATTGATTTAATCGTACGTGGTATCTGTTGTTTACGTCCGCAGATTAAGGGAATCAGTGAAAATATCCGAGTCATTAGTATTGTGGGAAGATTTCTGGAGCATTCGAGAATTTATTGGTTTCATCATAATGGTGAAAATCATGTTTATCTATCTTCTGCGGATATGATGACCAGAAACATGATCAAACGGGTCGAGATTCTTTTTCCTGTTTATGAAGAGACAATAAAAAAACGGATTATGAACCTTATTTTATTTCAAATGGATGATACAGCGAAGGCCCGTGAGCAAGATCAATATGGTGAGTATCATCACCGATTGCCGAAAAATGATGAACCTGTCTGGAACAGTCAGGAAGAGCTCTTAAAGTTAGCTTATCGGGTCCCGGACGATAAAGAATGAAGAATATATAATAAAACATATATACTTTTCTACGATAGTAATGGCATAATTGGGATTAAGAAAGAATATTCAGAATAAAAGGGGTGTCTAGTATGTTATTGAAAGATCAAACCATAATTATTACGGGTGGTTCTAGTGGTATGGGTTTCTATATGGCTAAACGTTTCGTAGAAGAAGGTGCAAACGTTGTCATTACTGGACGCGATATGGAGCGTCTGGAAACAGCTCAAAAAGCTATTTCACATGATTCCAAGAGAGTAGGTATTTTTCAAATGGACGTGCGCGAACCAGAACATGTGAAGGCAATGGTTCAGTACACTGACGAGAGATTTGGGAAAATAGATGGACTGGTTAATAATGCTGCGGGCAATTTTATCGTTCATGCGGAAAAGCTTTCACCGAACGGCTGGAAATCCGTAATCGATATAGTCTTGAACGGAACATTTTATTGTTCGCAAGCAGTTGGTAACTATTGGATTGAGAAAGAGCAAAAAGGAGCCATTCTAAATATGCTGGCAACATATGCGTGGAATGCCGGTGCTGGTGTTGCTCATTCTGCAGCAGCTAAAGCGGGAGTCATGTCATTGACACGTACATTAGCTGTCGAATGGGGTACACAATATGGAATTCGGGTAAATGGTATCGCACCTGGTCCAATAGAACGTACTGGTGGTGCTGAAAAACTTTGGGAATCCGAAGAAGCTGCAGCACGTACGCTCAAATCTGTTCCACTTGGTCGACTCGGACGTCCAGAAGAAATTGCAGATCTTGCATCATTTATGCTTTCCGATAAAGCTTCATATATGAATGGAGAAATCATTACGCTTGATGGCGGTCAATGGTTAAATAAGTTTCCATTTTAAGCTTAAAATCCATGATTTGACCCATACTAACTTTACTTCAATGAAAGGGTAGGATGAGTATGGATATATGGACTTGGCCTTTGCTATTCGTTATCGTCATCATAAGTTTGATTGGTTTGTACGGGACGTGGCGCGTTATGACACTTGAAAGTAGACGGCAGCAAGTGAATGATACGCCAATTGCACAATCAGTAAAAGATAATCCCATTTCGTTTAATCCAATTTTCTGGGTATTTGTAGCTGCAGGCGCTTTTGTCTTCGTTATTATCATGTATTACGTAATGGCTTCTTCCGCTTAATCAGGGAAGAAGTTTTATTATGGATAAAACGTTTACATCTATGTTCATTCCCAGAATATGATATGATAAAAGAGTAGTATGCTGTTCGCAAGTAGAGCAGATAAAGGAGTAGAAGTGTATGATTTCGGTTACAAGCAGAGATTTTTTGGATATGCAAATCGAAGAATTCATCATCTCATCAGAAAAAGTAGCACATGTGCAAGTTGGAAATAGTGCAGAACATGCCCTATTAGTATTAACAAAAACAGGTTATTCATCCGTACCGGTTTTAGATTTCAAGTACCGTTTAAAAGGATTAGTCAGTACACAAATGATTACAGATTCCATTTTAGGACTTGATCACATCGAGTACGAACGTCTACCGGATATAAAAGTGGATGAAGTAATGCAATCACCTGTTCCAACCATTCATATTAATGAAAAATTCAAAAAAGGACTTGATCTTTTGATTAATCATCCTTTCTTATGTGTAGTGGATGATGAAGAAACTTTTTTAGGTATTTTAACTCGACGAGTTGTATTGAAGCAATTGAAAAAACATATCTATCAAAATAATCAGTAATATGCAAAAATAAGAGAAGATCTCCATGGGAGGTCTTCTTTTTTCGTTTGTACAAAATTTTTACGTTAATATATCTATTGGATGAAAGCAGTTTTGAATAAAGGAGAGAAGCGCGTGACGACAAATGAATCACAAATCATCAAAATTCTGGCCGAAGAACGCAATATGAGAAAAGCTGCGGAACGACTTTTCCTATCTCAACCAGCATTATCCCAACGCCTTCAATCCATTGAAAAAGAGTGGGGGGCTCAACTTTTTCTTCGTTCCCAAAAAGGCTTGACTGCGACACCAGCTGGCGAGATTGTCATCCAATTTGCTATTGATACGATTGCCAAACAAGAAGAAATATTTGAACTCATACAGTCGATGACATCAAAAGTACACGGCACTTTAAAAATTGCTTGTGCTTCAATTGTCGGACAGAACTGGTTGCCGATAGTCTTGAAAGATTTTGTCACGAAATATCCTGAAGCAAAAATATCCCTTATCACAGGATGGAGTTCAGAAATCGTAAAATCTCTATACGATGGAGAGGCTCACATCGGCATCGTCAGAGGACATACGGAATGGAAAGGTACGAAAATTCATCTTTTCCGCGACACTTTGTATCTGGTTGATCAAGAGCTAAAGGAAGTAGAAGATGTTTTGTCAACAGACCGACCTTTTATTCAGTTCAAAAGTGATTCCAATTACTATCAAGAAATTCAGGCGTGGTGGCAACGCCATTTCTCTTCGAGTCCTAGGCGCCAGATTACGGTGGATCAGATAGAAACATGTAAACAAATGGCATTGAATGGAATTGGCTATGCTATCCTGCCATCAATTACGTTAAGTGGATTGGAAAAAGTAAATAAAATTGCCTTAACGAATCAAGCAGAAGAATTTGAATTGACTCGTGATACTTGGTTAATTGGTTATGAATCAGCTTTTGAATTGAGACAAGTAGAAGCATTTGTGAGTGTTGTGGAAGAACATGCAAAAAGATTGCATGATTATTCAAATTAAATAGATGTAATATTTTCAGATTTCCTGTACAATTAGTCCATATTTAAGATTGAAAGGAGTTCAACAAGAATGAAGCAGATGGATGCATATGAAATTATTTCTTATATTCAACACGCTAAAAAATCAACGCCGGTAAAGGCTTATGTAAATGGTGAGAACTTACAGAATCTTTCTTTCGGAGAAAACACAAAAATATTTGGCGAAGGCAATTCACTTGTACTTTTCGGAGAATGGTCTGAAATTGAAGCTGCCTTGGCTATGCATAAAGAACAAATTTCAGATGTGGTCGTTGAAAATGATCGACGTAATTCAGCAATTCCATTAGTGGATCTAAAGGGGATCAATTCCCGTATTGAACCTGGCGCGTTTATTCGCGATCAAGTGGATATCGGCAATAACTGTATCATTATGATGGGGGCAGTTATTAATATTGGAGCGGTAATTGGTGATGGTTCTATGATTGATATGGGTGCCATTCTTGGGGGGCGTGCAACTGTCGGCAAAAACTGTCACATTGGGGCAGGAGCTGTGCTGGCAGGCGTCATTGAGCCACCTTCAGCAATGCCAGTAATTGTGGAAGACGATGTACTTGTTGGAGCAAACGCAGTTGTACTAGAAGGCGTGAAAATTGGAAAAGGTGCAGTTGTTGCAGCAGGAGCCATTGTTACAAAAGATGTTCCTCCATATACAGTAGTTGCGGGAACGCCAGCGAAAGTAATCAAAGAAATCGATGATAAAACAAAATCAAAAACAGAAATCATGCACGAACTTCGCCAATTGTAGGAAGCGATGATGAAAACTCTTCAACAAATACGACGTGATTTACATCAAATTCCTGAAATCGGTTTTCAAGAATATAAAACACAAGCCTATTTATTAGAGGAAATTCAATTGCTGAATCAAGAACGGTTAACTGTCGTGAAGTGGAAAACAGGGATTGTTGTCCATGTTAAAGGGATTGATCCCAAAAAGACAATAGGTTGGAGAACTGATATAGATGGACTCCCAATCAATGAACAAACGGGGTTTTCCTATCAATCAACTCATACGGGTTATATGCATGCATGTGGTCATGATATCCATATGACGGTCGCGCTTGGGCTGTTAAGACAGCTTAATCAAACGCCTATAAATGATGATATGGTATTCCTATTCCAGCCAGCAGAAGAAGGTCCTGGTGGAGCACTGCCAATGCGGGAATGGTTAAAAGAGAAACATCCAGAATTTCTACCTGATGTGATCTTAGCTTTTCATATTGCCCCGGAGTATCCTGTCGGCACGATTGCGACTCGTCCAGGTCTACTGTTTGCGAATACATCAGAGTTATTCATTGATTTACATGGTGTCGAAGGACATGCGGCGTATCCACATCGTACGAAAGACATGACGATTGCCGCAGCCAGTCTATTGCTCCAACTGCAGACGATTGTCAGTCGAGCAATCAATCCGTTGGAATCTGCAGTGGTGACAATTGGGAAAATGACATCCGGTACTGTTCAAAACATCATTTCGGGTCATGCACGTTTAGAAGGTACAATCCGTACGATGGATGCAGTAACGATGCAAACAGTTAAAGAACGAATTGAAGCACTTTGTAAATCGACTGAAATTGCTTTTGATTGTAAAGTGCATATTGATTATGGCTCATCTTACTATCAAGTATTTAATTCAGAAGAAATTACCCAAAACTTTTTATCATTTGCCAATCATGATGATACAACAAATGCAATCCATTGTGACCCAGCCATGACTGGTGAAGACTTCGGCTATTTCCTTCAAGAAATTCCTGGCTTCCTATTTTGGGCTGGCGTTGATTCATCGTATGGTCTGCACAATGCCAAGTTGAATCCTAATGAAACAGTAGTGGATTATCTCGTTCCATTTACAGAATCTTATATACGTACGCTTTCGAATCATGATAACGATTAGTTATCATGATTTTTTTAAGTCTCAAATCATGAGGATAACCATTTTATGGTCATTTGTTGATAAAAATGTATTTTTCTAGTTTTTTAAGGAACTTATAGATAGACAATTCGTACTAATCAATATAGAGATAAGGGGGAAAGAAAATGAAGCAAACTATTCGGTGGTGTTTTGCATTAAGCATATTATTTTTGCTTAGTCTTATGCCGATTACAGAAGCATACGCAGCACCGCAACTGGAAGTAAAAGCTACTGCAGGCTTTCAAAATAAAATCAAATATGGAGAAGGATTGCCTCTGACTGTCACCGTAGTTAATTCAGGAGATGAATTTTCAGGTGATTTGGTGATTGATTATTCCGAATCCTACGGAATAGGTTCAGCCAAAGCTATTCCATTTACGATTGGTAAAGGTGAAACCAAGACACTAAATCTGGCTTTACCAGGATTATCAGAAGATATGGCCTATAACTCTGACTATCAAATGTTTTATTTTTACGATGGTGACTGGGAGAACGGAAAGGAAATTCCATATAAAGGGAATAAAAGTATCCGTCCCAATTCTTTTGGTCAAGACACAACTTTCTTCCTTACGTTAACTGAGAGCGCAGACCGTTTGCGTGCCTTATCCACTGTAAAAATGGTGGGTATGGGAGGCTCACAAATTATCCACTTAGGACAGATGAAAGATTTCCAATTCCCGACGGACAATGCTGCGTATGACCTTGCCAATTATTTAGTGATTGATGAGTACGTATTGGGAGATTTGGAACAGGAACAGCAACAAGCGATTCTTGACTGGGTTCAAACTGGAGGGGTTGTTCTTGTTGGGGCATCAGATAATACAAGTGCTGAACTTGGTTTATTATCTGAAAAGCTGCCACTAACTTTGACCGATGAACGAAAAACACTAAAAGCAGAAAAATTAACTGTATTCGCCAATAATAAGGAGTTTACAGAAGACATAGCAATTTTTGGAGCAAAAGCAAATGAGGGATCTCGTGTCGTTATGAAGTCTGATAACGAACCAATCGCTGCTATAAATTCCATCGGAAAAGGTGCAATCATTCAGACGGCTTTTTCACTTGGTGATGAACCTCTTTCCAAACAAGCCAATTACTCATTCCTATTGACAGAGCTAATCAAAAAAGCCAATGTTAATCAAATTTATCAAAATTATGGTGGTCAAAATATAAAAGAACAAATGACAAACGAAGTGGGACAGATGAACGAACTGTTTCCTTCATTCCAAGTATCTACGCCCTTAATGATTACCATTGTCATCATTTACATTATTCTGGTCGGACCATTATTGTATTTCCTATTAAAAAGAAAAGATAAGCGGGAACACGCATGGTGGATTATCCCGGCAATCTCCATTTTGGCTTCTTTAGCCATTTTTGCTTACGGTGCTAAAGATCGCCTTGTGCGTCCTCAAATTCAACAATCAAGTTTTTATGAAGTTCAAGCCGATGGCAGTCTCTCTGGATATTACGTCGAGTCCCTGCTTTCCAATCGCAGTGGAAACTTCACTTTTGAGGCTGAAAACGGAACGACCATGGTTGCTTCAAAACGAATGAATCCATTCGCAGATAACTCCGGCAATGTGCAAGCAATGTCGATTTTAAATGAACAGGCAGATAAGGATCAATTGACCGTACGAGATGTTGGGTATTGGTCCGTTTCATCCGTCCTTGGAGAATCCAATATACAAGAAGTGGGCCAATTTGCTATTGATTTGACGGTTGAGGGTGGAAATGTTCGGGGAACTGTGAAAAATGAATTCCCATTTGCTCTGAAGGATGTTGCCATTTGGTCAGGAACAAAAATGATTAACCTCGGAGATTTAGAATCAAATGAGTCCATTGAGGTGAATGAACCAGTAGGATCGGCATTATTGGTACCAATTGCTATGAGCAACGGTTCACAACAATACATGGGATTTGGTTCAGCAATGAAAGCGGCTGACCTACCTAAAGAACGTAAAAATAGTTTGATTCGCATGTCGCAAATGACAGGTGAACAAAAAACACAACCTGCAATAGTTGCACATACAGAAGATGCAATTGTACCTGTATCCTTGAAGGATGCGCGTGCAGAAATGTCAGCAATCAATATGATTTACCAGACATTCTCACCAAAAACCATCTTTTCTGGTGAATTTACTTTACCGTCTTCAGCTTTCGATATTGCTGTGAACACAGAAGAAACGTCCGGTTATTATAATCAAATGAGTGAAAGTAAGTTCGAATGGTTTATGTCAAATGGTTCGTATTCATATGAATGGACGATTCCAAGTAACGTTCCGGTGAAAGACGTAAAATGGAAAGAACTTCAATTGGCAAATACTGACACTTCTTCGATTTCAGTGGAAATTTATAATGTAGCTACAAAGGCATTTGAAGAAGTTACAAGCGGACGATTTTCTATCAAAGAAAATATAGACCAATATATTTCAGCTGATGGGAAAATTAAGTTCAAAGTGAATAAACAAGCTTCAAACGGTGACGATTATACTCGTTTGCCAGAATTACGCTTAAAAGGGGAGGTCCAAAAATGATTGAAATTAAAGGGCTTACCAAAAAATACGGCTCATTTTATGCATTGAACGACTTAAATTTAACTTTAAGTGAAGGTACTGTATTTGGATTTGTTGGAGCCAATGGGGCAGGGAAATCCACCACATTTTCTATATTAGCTACACTTCTGCAACCGACTGCCGGGGATGCATTTATTAATGGGAAGAGTGTGAAAACTGAACCGCATGAAGTTCGAAAGCAGATTGGTTATATGCCAGACTTTTTCGGTGTATATGACCAATTAAAAGCAGACGAGTATCTTGATTTTTATGGAGCAAGTTACGGAATTCCTGAAACTGAGAGAGCGCAGCTTATTCCTCAGTTATTGGAACTTGTGAATTTGTCACATAAACGATATGAATACGTTGATTTGCTTTCACGGGGAATGAAGCAACGTTTATGTCTGGCACGGGCATTAATTCATGATCCGAAAGTATTGATTTTGGATGAACCTGCCTCTGGATTGGATCCAAGGGCGCGTGTTGAAATGCGCGATATCTTAAGGCAACTGAAAGGAATGGGGAAGACTATCCTTATTTCTTCACATATCTTGCCTGAGCTTGCTGAAATGTGTGATGAAATCGGTGTGATTGATGGAGGCAAACTGATTGCTCATGGCTCCGTCTCCGATATTCAGGCTCAATTAAAAGGAGAACGTCTCATTACGGTAAAACTTAAAGGGTTACCTGATCGTGCAACAAAGTTCTTTGAAGAAGATCCATTTGTTACAGGAATTGAACAACTGCCTGAGGAACACACAATTACGTTTAAATATCGCGGGTCAGAAGATGATCAGATGCGCTTACTGAAGCATGCAATAGAAGAGAATTTGTCTATTTTGTCATTTGCTGAGCAAGAAACAGATTTAGAGGATGTCTTTATGGAAATAACGAAAGGAGTGGAGACAGTATGAGACTCAATGTGAATAATCCGGTTCTCGTTAAAGAAGTGAAGCTCCGCTTCCGATCGCTGAAAAGTTTCACTGGTATTTTGTTTTATTTGATTGCCATGAGTATTTTTGTATTTGGTTTCATCTTTTTGACGACAGCTTTTACTGGTACCGGCTTTTTCAGACCAGAAGAGAGTTTCTTCCTGTTTGGCTTACTGACATTCATCCAGTTAGGGTTGATCTTGTTTATTACACCGGGCTTAACGGCAGGAACCATTAGTACGGAACGTGAAAAACAAACGCTTAATATTTTGTTGACCACATCACAAAGTTCCCTACAGATCATTCTAGGTAAATTATCTTCATCCATCGCATTTTTGGTGTTGATGCTTATTGCAGGACTGCCAATTTATAGTTTGGTGTTCTTATTCGGTGGCATATCACCGGGGCAATTAGGTTTGATTTTCCTTTTCTTCTTTTTAACCATGATAACTGTAGGGAGCATTGGTGTTATGTTTTCAACCATCACCAAAAAGACAATTGTCTCCATGATTGCAACATATGGGACGATGATTTTCCTGGCAGGAGTTACAGCCTTTTTCTTCATGATTACTATACAAGTAAACATGTTGGGTTCGGGAGCTACCCCAAGTCCATCACCTTTTGCTCACTTCTGGGCGAGCATCAATCCAGGAATATTAATTTTCTCTTTGTTAAATCCCATGACGGAAGACTTTGTCAATGAAGCGACGAAAGTTGATTTCCCGGTTTGGGCAGGATACACCATTTTTTATGTCTTGTTAGCTGCACTTGCGATTACCGTCTCAATCAAGAAATTACGTGTCAATATGAAGAAACAAAAATGAGGAGATGCACACCATGAATAGCCGGGATCAACTATTAGCCTTTGTAAAAAAAGTTCATAGAAGATTGATAAGCGAACATTTATTTCGAGTTACACAAACTGCATTATGTTTTGGTCTCTTTGTTGTCGCGGTTGTGTTTCTAGCTTCTCGGTTATTTGTATTTCCTTATTACGTATCGTGGGCTATGGCGGCTGGAGGTATTTGCTTTGCTATTGCGTTGGCTTGGGGCGTTTATAGAAAGCCAACTTATTCGTCCTCACTCCTTCAGTTTGATCAATATTTTCCGGAGAATTTACTGATAACCGCATTACATTCCAACGAGAATGAATCCGGGTTACTGCAATCTCTTCGTGAAAAAACAGCAAATATGACAAAAACAGCTTTTGATTTATTCAAGCTGAGAAAAAAGGATTTATGGCGTATGAAGCCATTGATTGGCATTGGGATTGCGTCAATGGTATTGCTCTTCCTCATTGCCTTTCCATCTGCAACACAGCTTCAAGCGAAAGACGTTGAGCTTGAAAAAGAGTTAGTGAAACAAATCAAGAAAGAAGTAGCTAAAACAATAAAGAAAAAAACACCTGAATCTCTTAAAAAAGAACTTCAGAAATTAGAAAATGATTTAAAGAAAACAGAAACATCGGAAGAAGCGTTGCGTGAGTTAATTAAAAAGCAAAAAGAACTTCAGTTACGTGAGCAACAACTTACTGACAAACAACAGGCTGCCAAATTAAGTGAGGATCTGAAAGATGGACTGACGTCTGCCGAAAAAGAGGAATTGGCTGCACTGAAAAAAGCCACAAAAAATCTTGCTGAACAGGCAGGTAAGACACAAACTGCTTTAAGTAAATTAGGGAAACCGAGTGGAACTCCTGCTCAAACTGCTTCAGGGCAAACAAATCCATCAAATTCCAATTCAAGTAACGGCCAGACAGGTACCCAAGGAACTGGACAGGGTCAAACATCATCGGGTACTCAAGGCTCACCTGGTCAAAGTTCAAATCAAGGTCAAGGACAAGGACAAGGTCAGGGACAAGGTCAGGGACAAGGACAAGGCCAAGGCCAAGGCCAAGGACAAGGACAAGGACAAGGACAAGGGCAAGGACAAGGGCAAGGTCAGGGGCAAGGACAGGGTCAAGGACAAGGTCAAGGGACTGGGCAAGGTTCGGGTCAAGGTGGTTTGAAAGGCGGATCCGGATCGGGAAGTCGAAATTTATTGTCGGTTCCGTCAAGAATAGGTGGTTCGAGCCAGTCAACTGTCGATAGTGGGAAAATTGGAGAAGGTTCTTCAGCGGAAGAACAAGATAGTGCTGTTCCAGTAAAGAAAGGAACAGTCAAACCTTATGATGCGGTAGTTGGTTCATACAGAAATTCGTACTTAAAGAGTTCCGAAAGGCTTCAATTACCACCAGATTTACAACGAATTGTACAGGATTACTTTTCATCACTAGAAACAAGCGAATAATGGAGGTTTCCCATGTCATTTACACCTACAAACTATGAAGAAATGAGTCAGCGTTTAAACGAAGTAAAACAGGAAATCGGTCAATATATCGTTGGCCAGCAAGAGGCTGTCGATTTTACTCTTTACTCGGTCTTGGCAGATGGGCATGCCCTCCTGGAGGGTTTGCCAGGTCTCGGAAAAACGATGTTGATAAGAACCATTTCTGAAGTATTGGATTTATCATTCTCAAGAATCCAGTTTACTCCTGATTTGATGCCTTCAGATATTACCGGAACGAGCATAATCGAACGATCGGAAGATGGCAAGCAAACATTTTCATTTAAACAAGGACCTATTTTTAGCCAACTCGTTTTAGCAGATGAAATAAACCGCGCTACACCGAAAACACAGAGTGCTTTGCTTGAAGCGATGGGTGAAAAAACAGTCACAGTACTTGGCGATACGAAACAAATGGCTAAACCGTTTTTTGTCCTGGCCACACAAAATCCAATTGAAATGGAAGGGACCTATCCACTGCCAGAAGCTCAAATGGACCGATTTTTATGCAAAATAGTAATTCCGTATCCTTCAAAAGAAGAATTAAAAGAGATTGTTATAAGAACAACGGGTGCGAAGAATATACAACTTCAAAAAGTGATGAATGCCGAAGAATTAATGATTGCTCAACATATGGTCAGAGAAGTGTTGATCGCTGACGATATGCTTGCATACGCAATTGATTTGACTTCTGCAACACACCCAAATGAAGAGGCAACAGATGAGGTTAAACAATATGTTCAATATGGAAGTGGACCACGTGGCCTTCAAAGTTTGATTCGATTGGCTAAAGCCCGGGCGCTCGTTGCTGGACGCTACCACGTGTCGATTGCTGATATTAAATCAGTTGCCATACCCGCCCTTCGACATCGCATGCTTTTAAATTACGAAGGAGAAGCGGAAGGGAAAACAGCCGATTCCATTCTCAGTGATTTACTTCAATCCATCAAACAAGGACAAACTTCATGAAAAAAGATTCCATTTTACCAGAGGACTGGTCCTCTAAAATTGGACGCTTACAAATTTCAACGAAGTCTAAATTGCGTGGTCAGCATAAAGGGTCCCATCGCTCGATGCGTTTTGGTTCTTCACTCGACTTTTCAGACTTCAGGGAATATCACCCGGGTGACGATGTAAGGCAAATTGATTGGAATGTCTTTGCAAGGACAGACAAATATTTCATCAAACGGTTTTTAGATGAGCAAGAAATGCGTGTGCATATTATGTTGGATAGTACAAAGTCGATGCAAGAAGAAAAAAAGTGGCTTCTGGCTAAACAACTGACCATTTCACTTGGACAACTTGTATTGGGGAGAGACGATCGGTTATCGTTTGCGACGCCTACTGAAGAGAAGCTAGCCCCTTTCAGACGAAAGGGTGCCGTGTACAGAAAGGCTTTTACATCATACATAACCAATCTTTCCGAACCTGCAATGAACACCTCTTTCACTAATCAGGCCGCGCAATACAGTGCTAAAGATTGCACGGTATTATTTATCATCACGGATGGACTCGAACCAATTGCTGACTGGGAAAGATGCTTACGTTCGATGCCAAGATTTTCTCAGGATATACGGTTGATTCTCGTACAATCTAGTGATGAAGTGGCGCCACAATTCTCAGGGGACTTACAATTGGTCGATCGCGAAACAGAGGAACGATTGAATGTGTCCGTTTCTACGAGAATAGTGGAAGATTATGAAAAGAAAAGACATCAGCATTTTCAGGAACTTGATATTCTGTGTCGCCGATTTGGTATTCACACTTTAAAAGTGGAGACAAAGGACGATATCAGTCATATTCTTTTCCATCAAATGATTCGGTCAAACTGGATAAATTGAGGTGAGCCGTCTATGGGCTTTGGACAACTAGTATTTTTATGGACGGCGATCATCCCGATCACTGTACTTCTCTATTATTTCTTCCGAAAAAAATATATAGAAAAAAAGATTTCTTCTACAATGTTCTGGGAAACCGTCATGAAAGAAACAAAAGTTTCTCCCTATCTTCAATATTTGCAACGTAATGCCTTATTTTACTTGCAAATGCTTACCCTGTTATTACTTATGTTCGCATTACTTCAGCCATATCTCAAATCACAGGCGATTGCGGGGGAACACATTATTTGGGTGGTGGATACTTCCGCCACCATGCTTGCAACAGCAAATGGGGAGACGGTCTTTGAACAACATAAAAAAGAAATGAATGCGCTGTCTGAACAATTGGCCGGTAAACCTTTAACGTTGATCACGACGGGTGAAGAGCCGACTATTTTATTGCGTGACGAAACGAATGTAAATGTAATCAAATCGACGATTGATAAATTGGAAGTGCAATATGAACAAGAGAACTTACCTAAAATGCTGGATTTCACAAAATCACTTCTGAATGGGAAAGAAACAGCAATATACTTGTTCACGGATCACGTTGAAAGAAACGAACTCCCCTTGGAGAACGAAAACCTTACGTGGTTTGTAAAAGGAGCACCAGAGAATTTGGAGAATGTCTCCATCTTACGTTTTGGTGCAACCGCTTCCGATAAAGGTGTTGCAGCATTAATTCAGCTAGAAAATGAAACTGCAGATGATAAAAAGGGAACATTGGAAATCAGCTCACTGGAAAATGGAGAAGTTTTACTCAAAAGAGCAGTTGTAATTCCGGCAAAAGACACACTGTCTCTATCATTCAAAGAATTACCTGATGCAGAAGGGTTTACAGCTAATCTGCTAGTAGATGATGATTACACAGTTGATAACGAGTCATCCGTTTTATTGCAGAAACAATCGGCTCAAACTTACGTGGATGGGAATCTCCATGAACTCGTTTCAGCAGCCTTTCAAGCCATGGATATTCCCGTAAGTTCTGTTCCCACTGAACAATTAAGTGACTTGCCTGGGGAAGCAGTTGTGGTGACCAATCAAACGTCCCAACTCTCTATTTCTGAATCACCTGTCCTGTTAATAGGACGGAATGATGAAAATGCCAAAGAAGTAAATGGCACGATTGCGACGGAGCGAGATGATGTGTTTGCCTATGCGGATATGTCGGATATATTCGTCAGCAGCTTGTACCCTCCGTTTCCTGAATATGAGACAATCGCCCAAGTAGAAGAGCAGCCGTTCATCCAACGATCGGACAGGGGAGATTTAATCATATTAGCAGACATACAGATGACCGATTGGCCACTACATCCATCATTCCCATTGTTCTTATGGAGTGCACGGGAACAAATGGTAACGAACGATAATGAAATCGGAACTTTTTCACCAAATGAACGAAAATCACTATCGTTGGTGGCGGATGAAGAGAAGAATGAATGGGAAGTTTTTTCAAATTCCAATGAGTATATCAAAACAATACAAAATGGCGGGCAATTTTCTGCGCCAAGTCGACCAGGACTTTATGTTTTGACATCAGGAAATATTGAAAAGCACTTTGCCGTCGCACTGGAACAACAAGAGAAACACCTTGAAAAAGGAACTTCTTTTGCAATCGGCTCGGCTTCGCAAGAAGACATACAGGAGACCGTCAAGACTTCATTAGTTCCGTGGTTCCTACTTCTCATTGTATTATTGCTAATGATTGAATGGGAGGTGCAACGACGTCGTGGGATTACGAATTGAATCGCCTGCCTGGCTTTTGTTATTCCTATTGCCAGCTGTCTATTTTGCGTTTGCATGGTGGAAAACTAAAAACCGAATGACTCGGGAGCATAAGTTTATTTTTGTCATCCGAGTAGTAGCAGTAAGTTTACTGATTTTTGCATTGGCAATGCCTTCTTTACTATTACCGATTAAAGAAGAGCAACTACTGTTTGTGGTAGACCGGTCGGCCTCGACCAAAGGGACTGATAAGCAGTACACAGAGTTTCTCGTTAAAGCTCTTGCTGAAAAGAAAGATCATCAAGCGGTCGGCCTCTATTCGTTTGACGGTAAATTTCAAACCCAGGTACCTTTATCTCTATTAACAGAAGATGTACCAGAATTTATCGGTTCTGAAAATGATAGTAAAACCAATATTTCTGAAAGTATACAACTTGCAACCAATCTTGCGGATCAACAAAAAGCGACGCGCATCGTTTTGTTATCCGATGGACTGGAAAATGAAGGATCTGTATCCGATCAACTATCGAGGATGACAGGCGGTAATGTGGAAATAGATACGTATATATTAAATCGTCCTGAATCGGAAGATGTTGCCATCACTAGTTTTGAAACGCCTCCTGTAGCGTTTGAAGGAGAACAGCAACAACTGCTTGTTCAAGTGGAATCAACGAAAGCCGTAAAAGGTGAACTGATTCTTTCTCAAAATGACCAGTTTCTATCAAAACAATCTGTCCAAATCGAGCCTGGTTCTAATACTTTCACACTCCGCCATGCATCAGTTGGAGAAGGATTGTTGAAATATCAGGTTCAATTAAATGTCACAGGTGATGCTTTACTTGAGAATAATCAGTTAACAAGTGTAACGATGGTTGAAAGCGCACCGCATTTACTGGTAGTGAGTAGTGATAAATTGACTTCCCCCATACCATCCTATATCGATGATCAAGTGGTAAAAGTTGATGCAATTCAAGCTTCAGACTTGCCATTCGACTTGTCGAATTATTTAGCGTATGATGCTATTATTTTTGACAATGTTCCAGGTTATCAAGTAGGCGAAGCCAAAATGACCGTAATTGAACAAGCGGTAAAAAATTTCGGTGTCGGCTTTATGATGGTCGGAGGAGATAATAGTTTTGGACTGGGAGGCTATTTTAAGACACCGATAGAAAAATTGCTTCCCGTTGAAATGGAAGTGAAAGGTAAGCAACAATTGCCTTCCCTAGGACTGATTATTGTCATGGACCGCTCGGGTAGTATGGCTGGCAATAAATTCGAACTGGCAAAAGAAGCAGCAGCACGTTCAGTTGAATTATTGCGGGATGACGACACACTAGGCTTTATTGCTTTTGATGATCGACCGTGGGAAATCATTGAAGCGAAAACCCTGACTGATAAAAAAGAAGCTCTTGAAAAAATCTTGTCCGTTTCTGTAGGCGGGGGTACCGAGATTTACCCTGGCCTCGAACTGGCTTACGAACGACTATCCGATTTGAAATTGCAGCGCAAACATATCATTTTGTTGACGGATGGACAATCTGCTACTCAAAATGACTATGAAGAACTGATTACAGAAGGTCTTGGGGATAAAAACATTACTTTATCAACAGTAGCCATAGGGCAAGATGCAGACCGAGCGTTGCTAGAAGAATTGGCACAATTCGGTACAGGCCGTTTCTATGATGTCAGTGATGAAAGTACGATCCCGGCCATTTTATCACGGGAAACCGTGATGATTTCAAGGACATATATTGAAGACAATCCCTTTTATCCGATTATCCGAGGCGATGCGGCCTGGACTAGTTTATTTTCGGATGGAGTTCCACAACTAAATGCATATATTGCAACGACTGCGAAACAAACTGCGACCGTTGTCGCTGAAAGTACGAAAGAAGATCCTGTTATTGCGGAATGGATGTATGGATTAGGTAGAACAATTACGTACACATCCGATTCAACCGGTGCTTGGAGTGGGGACTTTGCACGCTTCAGCGAGTGGGGAAATTTCTGGAACACTGCGGTATCAAGATTGCTACCATCTTATAGTGAAGTTCCATTCGATATCCGAAAATCCCAAGATGGATCTTATTCGGTTACGGATCCATCCGGTCAATCGTCCTTTCTGGATATTGTAGCGGTGAACGAAGCGGGTGAAGAAATCGAAAGTCTGTCTGAACCGATTTCACCTGGCAAAAGCCGTGTTTCATTCGATGCGGATCCAGGGCTGATTTTCCTTAGAATTTCAAATGAACAAAACAGCATGTATCAGGCGGGTATTTCAATTCCTTACAGTGAAGAATACAAAATTCAGCCGCCTAATAAAGGGCTGATGGAGGAAATCGCCAAGCGTACAGGCGGAAAAGTGATTACCAGTCCTGAACAAGCGATGCGGGATATACAATTTGAAAGCTCAGAAAGTAAAAGTATTCAAAAGTGGTTAGTCCTAATCGCAATGTTATTATTTTTCATTGATATCACATTAAGAAGATTTGGTTGGCGTACGATTTCTGGAGTGACTTCTCATTTGAAAAAATCGACAGTTGAAAACGTTACACGAGCTAATGATACGAATGTTGCTCAACTGCTGAAAGGGAAAAAGAAACGTTAAAGGTAAAGTGGGGAATACAAAATGATCGTCCATGAAAGTGATCGATTGGCATTAAAGGTTTTTTCGGTTGAAGATGAAGAGGCGGCAAAGAATTTTTGGGGGAATGCCGAAGTGATGGTGCATTGTGGGGGGCCAACACCACATGAAATGTTAGGAAAAGTTCTAATGTCCTATCAAGCATGTCATGAAAAAAAGGGGCTCTCTGTTTATGCGGTGGTCGAGAAAGAGACCAGTGAAGTGATTGGAGCAGCTGGTTTCAATGTAGCGAGCGGCTTGGAAAAAGTTGAATTGATTTATCATCTTTCTAAAGACAGCTGGGGGAAGGGGTATGCGACAGAAGCAGCAGTAGCATGCACCGAAATTGCGAAGCAAACCGATGGAGTGGAAACGATTTTTGCCTCTGCCGACCCTCACAATGTCAGTTCCACTAAAATTCTCGAAAAAGCAGGATTTCAGTTTATCGAAATGAAGTGGTTTGATGACACTAATCAAGAAGAACCCTACTTCGAATATCAAATTTTACAAGATGATAAATGAAAAAGGTTGTTCTCGGAAGGTAAGCCTTCCTGGAACAACCTTTTTCTTATTTATTATTCTGACTCTGTTCTATAAAAAGAGGGAATCTGCTCCCTTTCCGCGAACAAACTACCAAGCCTCCTCGCTGTGGGGTCTTGGCAATCCATTTTTCCGCAGGAAGGATAGGGCCAAAAATAGTTTGGCACTAGCCTTTGCGACGATGTTAGCGCAGCGATGCAGAAACAGGAGCATTGGTCTAATCTTTGCGACGAAGCTAGCGCAGCGATGCAGGAGCATTGGTCTAATCTTTGCGACGAAGCTAGCGCAGCGATGCAGGAGCATTGGCCTAATCTTTGCGACGAAGCTAGCGCAGCGATGCAGGAGCATTGGTCTAGTCTTTGCGACGAAGCTGGCGCAGCGATGCAACGCACTTTCATGTTTCGAAGCTAGCGCAGCGATGCAGGAGCAGATGTTTATAGCTGATTTCCTTACTGATTAACAATATCGTTAAACAGAACCAATTTATTAAATGACAACTGCCGATTTTCGCTGCGTAAGAGAAGCGATGAAGAAGCAAACAATCAATATAAGCGTGCCAGCCATATAAGGGAAGTTCATGTTGATGTCGAACAAAATTCCAGCCAAGGCCGGACCGACCATATTTCCTAAGCTCATATAAGCATTATTCATACCTGCTGCAAAACCTTGTTCAGTTCCAGCCTGTTTCGAAATCAGTGTATTCAATGCAGGTCTCAACAATGAAGCGGCTGTAAAGAATACACTCGACACAATCAAAATCGGCCAGAAACCATCAACAAATAGCACGGAAATCATAGCAAGAGCAGACACAAGTAGATTCACTAGAATCACTTTCAATTCGCCATACTTCACGAATAGTTTATTGATGACAAATGTCTGAACAATAACACCTACAAAGCCGCCTGCTGTAATTAATACGGCAATTTCACCTGGGGTAAATGCATATTTTTTATCCACATATAAAGCAATCGTTGACTGGAAATTTGCTAGACCAAATGAAAATACAAACATTACGATTAACATGACAAAATATGGTGTGGTCGTTGAATGTTTCATTTGTTTGAATAAGTTCTCTCGTTTAGTTGGCTTACCAGTTTGAACAACTGGTGCTGTTTTAGGTAACACAAACATTGATATGACTGCTGCCACTAATGCTGCGCTCGTTGCCACATAAAAAGGAAAACGAAGGCTTACTTCTGCCAATAAGCCACCGATTGCTGGCCCAATCATAAAGCCAAGGGACATCGAAGCACCAAGCAATCCCATTCCTTTTCCACGCTCTTCTTCAGTCGTAATATCCGCGACGAATGCCATCATTGGCGGAACGATAAACGCCGAACCGACACCGCTAAAGAACCTTGCCAAATACAAAATCCATAAATCTGACGCTAATCCGAACATCAGTTGAGACAAACCGAAAATGACAAGTCCAATAATAATTAAATATTTACGACCATATTTATCTGATAAGTCTCCGGCTAAAGGAGAAAATAAAAATTGGGAAAAGGCAAACATGGCGATCAAAAATCCAAGTGCCTGACCAGCCACACCAAAGGTTTCCAAGTAATCTGGCATTATTGGAATAATTAAGCCAATTCCTGACATGGCAATGAACATATTAAACATCAGCACAAAAAGTGCAAAGCGATTTGATTTACCCGCCATTATACATCCTACTTTCTTGCTCAAACTGTTTCGAGTATCTAAAATTTTAACACATAATTAATAAAAATCCATTACAAAAACCTGCCCAGTGTATGAGCAGGTTTCGTATCCGCAAGTTGAGGTTTTATCTCTATAAAAGGGAGTTGATTTAATGATTACTGGGCATCCATCTTAAATTCCAAGAACAACTCATTGTACCTACCGAGAGTTTCCAATCCCAGGTTTTTATAGACTTCCAAACGCTCCCGCATCTCTTTAGTTGGATAAAAACGCTCATCCGCTGTTACTTCAGGATCCATCAGTGGAATGGCATTTTCATTAGGTGTCGAGTATCCTACATAATCTGCATTTTGCGCAGCTACTTCTGGATCAAGCATGAAATTGATAAATTTATGAGCACCTTCTACGTTCGCTGCCGTTTTCGGAATAACCATATTATCAAACCATAAGTTTGATCCTTCTTTAGGAACAGCATAGTCAATATCTTCATTGACATACATAATGTCAGCAGCCTGTCCTGACCACACCAGAGCTACAGCTGCTTCACTACGTCGCATCGTTTCCACAATTTCATCACCAAGAATGGCTTTAATATTGGGGGATAGGGTTTTTAATTTATCCGTAGCTTCTTGAAGTTGGTGCTCATCTTTTGTATTGAGTGAATATCCCAAAGTATTCAAACCCATACCCATTACTTCACGTGCACCGTCAACTAAAATGACTTCTTGCTTTAAAGATGGATCCCACAGATCTTCCCAACTTTCAAATGTTTGACCATCCAACAGTTTTGGATTGAAGGCGATTCCAACTGTTCCCCAAAAATAAGGAATGGAATATTCATTGCCAGGATCAAAAGGTAAGTCAAGGAAGTAAGGGTCTATGTTTGATAAATTAGGTATTTTACTATGATCTATCGGAATTAATAAATCGTTTTCTTTCATTTTTTCAATCGTATATTCGGAAGGCATGGCCACATCATAAGAAGTACCACCTTGTTCGATTTTGGTCATCATCGCTTCGTTCGATTCAAATGTTTCATAAACAACTGTGATACCTGTTTCTTTTTCAAATCGTTTGATGAGTTCAGGGTCAATATATTCTCCCCAGTTGTAAACGCTGATTGTATCGCTTCCAGCTCTTCCTGTGGATTTGTTCAGTTGGTTATTGACATAAAATAAAACTGTGCAAATGATGAGTATCGCTATAACTGCACGAATGATATCTTTCATTTAGAAACCCCCGTTCTAAGCGGGTTTTTTGTGCGATTCGTCACGAAGTAATAACCTAGTACCAATAGTAGTGTAACGATAAACAAAAGACCCGATAATGCATTAATCGTTAATGTGATGCCTGCACGTGCCATGGAATATATTTCAACGGACAGGGTGGAAAAACCATTCCCCGTTACAAAGAAGGTCACGGCAAAATCATCCAGTGAATATGTCAGGGCCAAAAAGAATCCCGCAAATATCCCGGGTTTAATATATGGAATGATTACACGGCTCAATACATCACGTTTTGAAGCGCCAAGATCGAGTGCTGCATCAATCAAAGTGCTGCTCATTTCCTGTAATTTTGGCAAGACCATAATGACCACAATTGGGACACTAAACGCGATATGTGATATCAATACCGAAGCAAAGCCCAATTTCACTCCGACCATTGTAAATAAGATCAAGAATGATGCCCCTATGATTACGTCAGGGCTGACAACCAGCACATTGTTAAGGGACAACAGTGCATTACGGGATTTACGGTTTTTTAAAAATATTATACCGATAGCACCGATTACCCCAATTGCAGTGGAAAGGAGTGCAGATAATAATGCAACAATAACCGTATTAATCAGAATCATGATGAGTCGTGTATCGGCAAAAACTGCCTTATAGTGTTCAAAGGTAAAGGATTTAAAACTTGACATGGTACCACCACTATTAAATGAGTAAAAGATCAAGTAAAAGATAGGCGTATACAGAATGACAAAAACAAGTGCTAAATAAACTTTTGATAATTTACTTGATCTGTCCATTTGAAAGCGCCCCCTTCTCTTTTTGACCAGTTAAAATCATGATGATAACCATAAATAAAATCAAGAATACGGCAATGGTCGAACCCATTCCCCAATTTTGAGTCACTAAAAATTGTTGTTCGATCGCTGTGCCAAGCGTAATGACCTTGTTACCAGCTATCAGTCTGGTAATCATAAATAACGATAGGGAAGGAATAAATACAGCCTGAATTCCAGATTTCACACCATTGATTGTTAATGGGAAAATCACTTTCGTAAATGTTGTCCATGTAGATGAGCCTAGGTCGCGGGCGGCATCTATCAGCGAATGATTCATTTTATCGAGAGAGTTAAAAATCGGTAAAATCATGAATGGAATAAAAATATAGACTGAAACGAAAATGAAACTGAAATCAGTATAGAGAATTTGTTTTGTGCCAATCCCCAATGTATCGAACAGTTGATTTATAGGGCCAATTACACCAAAAATACCAATAAAGGCATATGTTTTTAACAACAGATTAATCCATGAAGGAATAATGATAAGCAGTAACCATAATTGTTTATGTTTTGTTTTGGTCAACCAGTAAGCAGTGGGATATGCAATGACTAAGGTGAAAGCAGTAATAAGAAAAGCATACCAAAACGAGCTTAAGGTCATTTTCAAATATACAGAAGTAAAGAAATTCTGATAATTTACGAATGAAAAATTCCCATGTAAATCAAACAACGAAAAATAAACAACAAGTACAATTGGTGCAATGACAAAGAGCAGCATCCAGCCAATATAAGGAACTAAATAAAAGGAACGATTTGTGTTATTTTGCATGGTGCTCTTCTCCATACGATTCTAGACGCTTGTCGAATTCTTCTTCTGTTTCGTTCAAACGCATGACATGAATCGCTTCCGGTTCGAAATCCAAGCCGATTTCTTCCCCTACTGCTGCCTTTTTAGTCGAATGGACGAGCCATTCGTTGCCTTCTTTATCGAAGGTAGATAATTCATAGTGAACTCCCCGGAATAATTGTGTGTCTACTTTAACGGTCATTTTTCCTCGATCAACAGTAGTAATTTCCAAGTCTTCCGGACGGATGACGATATCTACTTTCTCGTTCGACGACAAACCTTTGTCCGCACATTCAAATTCTTTTCCGCCAAATTGTACATGGTAATCGGAAATCATCACTCCTGGAACGATATTGGATTCTCCAATGAAATCTGCCACGAATCTGTTGATAGGTTCATCATAAATATCCATGGGTGTACCGCTTTGTTGAATGACTCCTGCATTCATAACAAAAATTTCATCTGACATAGCCAAGGCTTCTTCCTGATCATGTGTAACAAATATAAAGGTCTTGCCGAGTCGCTGTTGCAATTCACGAAGTTCATATTGCATTTCCGTTCTCAACTTCAAATCAAGTGCAGACAATGGTTCGTCGAGTAAGATAACTTCCGGATCATTTACAATAGCGCGTGCGATTGCGACACGTTGTTTTTGTCCGCCAGACATTTCGATAATTTCACGGTTCTCATATCCTACTAAATTAACAAACTTAAGAGCTTCTAATACTCGACGATTAATCTCGTCTTTTTTTAACTTCTTGATACGTAATCCAAATGCCACATTCTCAAATACATTTAAGTGAGGGAAGAGGGCATAGTCTTGGAAAACCGTGTTGACTTGTCGTTCATTTGCGGGCACATGGTTGATTTTTTTGCCATTGAAATATATTTCGCCGCTGGTCGGTTCCATGAATCCGGCAATCAATCGCAATATCGTCGTTTTTCCACAGCCGGAAGGACCGAGTAATGTATAAAATTTTCCGCGTTCAATCTCAAAGCTCACATTGTTTAACACAGGTGTCGCGCTGTCGTATGATTTTGTGACGTTGTCAAAGCGGATAATCGTAGTGTCTGTCATGATTGACCTCCTGATTTATAAGTAAGAATGTGTAACAACAATTAATATTTCTGATTCCCCGTTGTGGTGATTGGATAATTGATGATGATCTGAAGCTTCAAAGTATAGGGATTGTCCTTCTTTTGCGTAAAATTCATGCGATCCAAGAACGAGACGTACATTGCCTGTTAAGACATACATAAAAGTTTCTGATAAAGAAGGTTCGAATTGCTTATATTCCCCTGCTTCAAAAAATTTCACGAGAACCGGTTCCATTTCTTTGTCGTTTGATTCAGGGACAAGCCACCGAATTTGATACTTCTTGTCTTCATCGCAATAAACGGTTTGGTCTTCGTCCAAATACACAACGCGTTGATTTTTTTCATCATCAAAGAAATCTTTCGGTTTAGTTCCGAGCACTTCCAGTAAAGTAAAAAGCGTTTCAATTGATGGGGAATTTAAATTTCGCTCCAGTTGTGAAATGTAGCCTTTACTCAAATCGGTACGTTCACCTAATTCTTCCTGAGTTAACCTTTTCTTGATGCGCAAACTCTTAATTTTGTTTCCAATTTGCATAAAGAGATGCTCCTCGCAGGTGTGATTAATAGCAACCAATGTTTATGTAAGTTTACTATCACAATACTTTAAGTTTACTATAAACGTCTTTTATTATACAAAATCCACCAATTTTTTCAAGTCTATTTATAAAAAAACTTCCCATCATAAGATGAGAAGTGAATTAATGCGTTATCTGTATTGATCGCGTTTCCATTTTCTGAATTTCTTCCAAAGACCTTTTCCGCCTGTTGTAGCCAATAAGATTGCTGATAGTGAAATACCAGCCAAAGCGGTAATGAGTGAGATCCATTCGAAAAATGAGTAGCCAGGGACCTTCGACCAATCTGTTTTTCCTTTCCAATCTTCGATGACCAAGTTCATTCCGTAAATACCGGAAACTACTGTAAAGACGGTAAGCATGAATAACAACATATTATGGCGTTTATTTGATTGATTTTCTTGGGCACGATAAAGCTCGTGCAATGTTTGTTTAACTTCTTCATATAAAGAATTCAAATGAAACGTATCACGGTATGTCCTGGTTAATTCTTTTCCTTCTGTACGTGCAGAAACTTCTCCAAAATAATACCTAGAGGAGAACTTTGATATCAGTTCAATCAACTCTTCCACATAATCTCCGTCCTGTTCCCACTGTATCTCACTATACTCAAATGACATACGCAACAACATGATTTTGTAAAAATAATGAAGTAGTAAATTATAGTGATGCGTTCCCATGAATTGGGATAGTGGTCTCGCCAGTTGTTCTCGTGATTTATTTGAAACCGTGATTTGGGCATGATCTGAAGTAACCGTATAAGAATCGGGTGCCCAACGGTCGTGCACATGATTTTGTACGTAACGCTCGATATACTCGGCATTTGTACTCGACATGAAGGGACGCCCTTCCGGATTTTTACCATCCAACTGCCCCATTCGAAATAAGTGGTCCCCACTTATCGGATCTTCACCGTCCGTAATGAAAAAACCTGAAGAAAGCATTCGTTCATCTTCAAAGAAGGGAAGGCTTCCGAAGTAACCTGCACGTTTATCGTCATGAATGATGTAGGCTTTAAGGGAAGGACAGAGGTAGCTAAATACAAATTCATTTGTCGTGTTGAATTCACGATCACCTTTTCGAATTGTAGCCCCTTTTTCTTCATCGAGCTTCGGTTCCAACACTCGAAAATGATTCATATAATCTAGCACTTCACATAATTCTTCTAGTTCTTTATTCATCTCTGTCCGAATGGTTATGAGACCTATACCAAAAGGGCAAATCATGACATCAATACTGTTCACCAAAAAAGAAAACGATGTGTCATGAACATCCAAATTGAACGATTCATTGACTTTCTTCGAGAATCGAAGAAATCCTTGTTGATCAGTGCGTTTGGGAAATAGTTTTCGTTCAAGAAACGGTAAAAAATATTGATCCAGTTCTTCATGTTTTACTTCAATACCTTCACCATAAAACCCACTCTGTAAGTCTTTTTGATTTAATGAAAAGAAGGTGAAATGGTTTTTTCGTAAATGATCCGCAAGATTTTCCCGCTCTTTTTCATGGAATGAAAAGGGAAAAAGAAAAGACATGTAAGCCTGCTTCAAAGTTAGAGGCTGTATTTTGGCAGTTGAATCCATTTTCAAGACCTCCACTATTTTTTCTTTCATATATATATGTTAACATGAAACACGGAAGGAGTGACGTTTATGGGAAGAACCATGATGTTATTTTTGGATCCTAAAGCAAGACAAAATAAAAAATCACAAAAACAAATTGAAGGCACCTTTCTATTGGTGAAAAACCGTGTTATTGCCAATGATGAAATCGTGGATTATTGTAATGATTGTTTTGAACCGTTGTCCTATCATGATGAATATGATGCTTGTTACTGCGAATCTTGCAATGCATGGAGAGAAGAAGCATGCACAGATCCAACTTGTGAATATTGTGAATTGCGACCTAAACGACCTTTAACATAAGGTTGCTGAGGGTCTTTTTTTTTGACTAAACCTGTTGATACTTTGAATGAAAAACGCAGTGTGCATTTGCACCTAGCGCAAATATAGGATAAACAACCGTATATGCTATAAAGAAGGATAGATCCTTAATTTAAGATAAAGATATTAAAGGTTTCTACTTTCTTCTTTGAATAGATTATCTCAAGGTGAACATACTAAGCATTCGACACGAATTAGACGAAAAAAATTTTTCCTAGTGCTAGTTGAAAGCCGATAAATTGATTTGCAGCAGGGACTTTGTTATCCTTTAAATTGTGCTAATAACGAATACAATTCGTTAGCAGATAAATATTTCTTGGAGGTTTTCACATGACTGAACGTATGGTAGGTAAACAAGCACCCCATTTTACAATGGACGCAGTGCTAGCAGATAAGTCTTTCGGTAAAGTAAGCTTGGAAGAAAACATGAAGCAAGACAAATGGACAGTTTTGTTCTTTTATCCAATGGATTTCACTTTTGTATGTCCAACTGAAATCACAGCAATGTCAGACCGCTATGATGAATTTGAAGATTTAGACGCTGAAATTATCGGTGTTTCTACAGATACTATCCACACTCATTTAGCTTGGATTAACACAGCTCGTCAAGACAACGGCTTAGGCGAATTGAAATATCCATTGGCTGCAGACACTAACCATGTGGTATCACGTGAATATGGTGTATTGATTGAAGAAGAAGGTATTGCTCTTCGTGGATTATTCATCGTAAACCCTGAAGGTGAAATGCAATATCAAACAGTGTTCCACAATAACATTGGTCGCGACGTGGATGAAACTCTTCGCGTATTACAAGCTCTTCAAACTGGTGGTCTTTGCCCAGCAAACTGGCGTCCAGGACAAAAAACTCTTTAATTGATTGAATGGGGCTCATGAATTTTGCCTTTATCAATGCACTAGATTAATTAGACACCCACGATTCCCCACGCATACGATACGCAGTGGGGAATTTTTACATGTATCATTGAGGAGGAAATACAATGAAATTACGTTCACCAATGCCTGACTTAACAGGCGCAACTGCATGGCTCAATGGAAAAGTTGCTAAAAAACAATTGATTGGCGACAAGCCAACACTTATTCATTTCTGGTCTGTAAGCTGTGGACTATGTAAAGAGGCAATGCCAGAAGTAAATGCTTTCCGTGATCAATATAAAGATGAATTGAATGTACTAGCAGTCCATATGCCACGTTCAGAGAAAGATATGGACCTGGAAGATATCAAGAGGAATGCTGCAGAACACGATATCACACAACCAATTTTTGTCGATAGTGACATGAAATTAACCGATGCTTTTGATAATCAATATGTACCTGCATACTACGTATTTGATAAAGCTGGTCAACTGCGTCATTTCCAAGCGGGTGGTAGTGGAATGAAAATGCTTGAAAAACGTGTCAACCGCGTGTTAGATGAAATGCGTAATTCATAATCCATTTTAATTGAATGAATAAGTGCTCAGCATAATCGAATTCAGGGATGTAAAGATCCTGGTAATTCTTTTATGTTGAGCACTTTTTTTATTGGGAAGGATGTCCTATTCCGAAGATTTGATGATAATAATCCGGACAATAAAAAAGAAAATTTAAAGTTTTATAAAATATCAGTCAAAAGGGGGTGGTCATTTATTTCGGAATCCGATATATTAAATACTATGTCTTTTGAATTAGGGGGAAACAACTTGGGAATTTTCAAAAAATTGAAAGAGTATTACTTGCCAAATAAACATTTATTCTTTTGGTCCTTGTTCATGCTCTTGGTCACCTTGTTAATTACAGTTGCCTATCCAATCATCTTGCAACAAACCATTGACCGTGTAATTAAGGGGCAAGAATATGATTTGGCATGGAAACTTGCTGGGATTTTCATGGGTCTTATGATTATCAAAGGAATTGCCACGTACATTGGGCAATACACGGGGGATATGTTCGGAATTCGCTCGGTCTATGAATTGCGAAATGCGTTATATGCTAAATTGCAACGTTTGCCATTCTCGTATTACGATAATGCAAAAACGGGAGACTTAATGTCCCGACTGACAGCTGACGTAGAAGGATTCAGGTTCTTCTTATCGTTCGGATTCGTTGAGTTGTTCCGTTTGGTGTTTTTAGTATCCGTTTCGCTTTGCGTTATGTTTTATTATTCAGTTTCATTAACATTTGTGTCGATGGCCGCCATGCCTTTATTAGTTGTAGCAGTGCTGCGATTCGATAAATTGGTGCATCCGGCTTTCAGGGACATCCGTAAATCATTCGGTAAATTAAATACGAATGTTCAAGAAAACATTAGCGGGATTCATACAGTGAAATCACTTTCCCGTGAATCGTTCCAAATTAACAAATTTAACAATTCAAACGGTGACTATAAAGATCGATATTTATTTACAACTGAAATCTGGGCAAAGTACTTTCCTGTGATGGAGTTCCTCGGAAATATCAGCGTGGTCTTCTTATTCGGCTACGGGGGCTTCCTAGTTATGGAAGGTCAATTAAGTGTTGGGCGCTTAGTGGCATTCTACAGCTTATTGGGTTACATTATTTTTCCGATTATGAACTTAGGTTTCACGGTCAATCTTTTCTCTCAATCAAAAGCATCCGGAGAGCGTTTACTGGAAGTGCTGGAAGCACCCGAACCGATTACATCCAAAGAAAATGCAATCGATGGTTCAAGAATGAAAGGACATGTAGCGTTTGAAAATGTCACTCTTCAATATCGTGAAGAAGATCAATTAGCTCTTGAAGAAGTGAATTTGAAAGTGGAAGCTGGAAAACGGGTTGGGTTAATAGGTGCAACGGGTTCAGGTAAAACGAGTTTAACACAACTGTTAACGCGTTTTTACGAACCGACAACGGGAACAGTTAAAATTGATGGCATTGCTGTCGATGAATATTCGCTTACCTCACTACGCTCTAACATTGGCTTTGTTCTTCAAGAATCATTTTTATTTTCATCTTCGATTAAAGCCAATATTTCATATGGTCGTCCTGATGCAACGATGGATGAAATTATCGATGCAGCTAAACGTGCCAATGCCCATGATTTTATAATGGAGCTACCTGAAACCTATGACACGATGTTAGGGGAGCGGGGACTCGGTTTATCAGGCGGGCAAAAACAAAGAATTGCAATCGCTCGGGCATTATGCCAGAATCCTGCAATTTTGGTGCTAGATGATGCAACAAGTGCTGTAGACATGAAAACGGAACTTCACATTCAAAAGGCTTTGGAAGAAGTGATGAAAGGCCGTACAACGTTTATTATTGCTCACAGGATTTCATCTGTGAAACATGCAGATGAGTTGATTGTATTTGAGCATGGGAAGATTGTTCAAAGAGGTACGCATGATCAATTGATAAAACAACAAGGTTTGTATAAGCGGATTTATGAAATTCAATACAAAGACCAACTTGAAAATATTTATGCATAGAAAGGCGGAATCACAATGACTAAACAAATCAATCCTAGTGTATTAAAACGATTCCGCTACTCTTCGGATGATGTAATTGATGCACCGTTTAACTGGTACCAACTCGCTCGACTCTTTACGTATGTGAAACCTTATGCAAAAACATTATTGCCAAAGGCTTTTATTGCTGTAACAATTACCACGCTGATTCGGCTTATCATCCCTATTTTGATAGGTGAGTATGCCATTGACCAAGCATTGGAAAACAAAGATGCTCAAATGCTATGGGTGGTGGTTGGTACTATTGCAGGATTATATATTGTCAACACTGTTGCGAATCGTTTCAGAATAAGGTGGATGAATGAACTCGGTCAAAATGTAATATACGATTTGCGTAAACATTTGTTTACGCATGTTCAATGGCTATCGCATCGTTTCTTCGATCAACGTTCAGCCGGCTCAATACTCGTCAGGATTATGAACGATATAAACTCGCTGCAAGAGTTGTTTACAAATGGTGTTATCAATCTATTGATGGATTTGCTACTTCTTATAGGGGTACTTATCATCCTGTTTACGCTCAGTCCACCACTTGCTTTAGCAGTTCTGGTCATCTTGCCCCTGATGTTTTTCATCTCGACGACGCTGCGTAAAAACATCCGTCGCTCATGGCAGGATGTGCGGATGAAACAAGCGAAAATCAACTCCCATCTGAATGAAAGTATTCAAGGAATGCGAATTACTCAATCATTCACACAGGAAAATGAAAACATGGCGTTCTTTAATGGAATTAATGAAGAAAGTTTTGAGTCTTGGCGTGTAGCCACTAAAAAGAATTCTATGTTCCGACCGTTCGTAGAAATGACGAATGCCGTTGGTTCGGTTGTTCTGATTTTGTACGGTGCATATTTAATCCAAAATGACCAGCTTGACCTTGGTGCATTCGTCGCATTTGCCTTTTACCTCGGCATGTTCTGGGAGCCAATTTCACGTTTAGGCCAGATATATAACCAATTACTGATGGGGATGGCGTCCTCTGAAAGAATTTTCGAATTCTTGGATGAGCAGCCTTTGGTACATGAAAAAGCAAATCCAACTAAAATTAATCAATTACAAGGTCATATCGAATTTGAAAATGTTCAATTCGGTTATGAAAAAGACCGTTTAGCTTTAAAAGGAATCTCTCTTGAAATGAATGCAGGGGAGACGGTTGCCCTGGTTGGTCATACGGGATCTGGTAAAACGACAATTGCCAATCTGGTTTCACGTTTTTACGATCCAACTTCTGGTGTGGTGAAAATGGATGGAATGGATATCCGTGATTTATCACTGAGTGCATTGCGTGAACAAATCAGCATTGTACTTCAGGAAACGTTTATTTTCTCAGGCTCCATCATGGATAATATTCGATTCGGCAATCCACATGCTACGGATGAAGAAGTAATCAATGCAGCCGAAGCTGTTGGTGCAAACCGTTTCATCGAGCGTTTATCGAATGGGTATGATACCGAAGTGGAAGAGCGAGGGAATATTTTATCCGTTGGTGAACGACAACTGTTATCTTTTGCACGGGCACTTCTTGCAAATCCAAGAATTATCATTCTGGATGAGGCAACAGCTTCCATTGATACGGAAACAGAACTTCAAATTCAACAAGCGTTAAGAACGCTGTTGAAAAACCGGACAGCGATCATGATTGCTCATCGACTTTCTACCATCCGTGAAGCAAATCAGATTATTGTTTTGGAAAATGGACGTGTTTTGGAATCGGGGAATCATGATTCTTTAATGAAAGATCGTGGTCA
Organism: Paenisporosarcina sp. FSL H8-0542; assembly: GCF_038632915.1. Taxonomy (NCBI): domain Bacteria; kingdom Bacillati; phylum Bacillota; class Bacilli; order Caryophanales; family Caryophanaceae; genus Paenisporosarcina; species Paenisporosarcina sp. FSL H8-0542. Next base: position 2,380,880 of record NZ_CP152050.1, on the reverse strand, counting down.
TTATCACCAGTTGGTGATGTCCCAATTTGGAGAAGCGTAAAAACATTTTGAGCGTCTATTAAAGTTGTGATACACTATGACCATTCGTTCCGCAACGGAGGTTGAAAGATGAAGAAAGAATTCGTAGTTATTGGGTTAGGTCGATTTGGTGGAAGTATAGTTCGTGAGCTGATTGAACAAGGTGCAGATGTTATGGCCATCGATAAGTTTTCAGACCGTGTCGATGAATTTGCATCAATCGCGACACAAGCTATTGTTGCAGATACGACAGATGAATCTGTCTTGAAATCACTTGGGATACGTAATTTTGAACATGTAATCGTTGCGATTGGAGAGGACATTCAATCCAGTATTTTAACAACGTTGATGTTGAAGGAAATTGGTGTCAATAAAATCACGGTAAAAGCTCAAAATGACTATCATGAAAAAGTATTACGTAAAATCGGTGCCGATCAAGTGGTCCATCCTGAACGCGATATGGGTATTCGAATTGCCAACAACATAATGACAAATAATGTACTTGATTATTTGGAGTTATCGGAAGAACATTCAATTATGGAGATAAAAGCGAATGAAATATTGGCTGGCTCTACTTTAATTGATCTAGATATCCGTGCGAAATATGGAATAAATATTGTTGCGATTAAACGGGGAGCTGATATTCTCGTTTCTCCGCAAGCAGATGAAGAAATCAAAATCAATGATGTACTGATCGTAATCGGTGCAGACGCAGATATTATCCGCTTTGAAAAGAAAGCAATGCATTAAAGAAAAGCGGAGAAGCCTGTGCTAGCTCGACTCCGGTGCTGGAAGGCTCGAAACGAAAGCTTGCTTTCGCTTGAGAGACTGAAGCTAAGGAGCGAGCTGGGCTTTGGAGCTTGACATGACGAAAAGCGGAAAGCGCTGGAAGAAAATAGCCTTCTAAAACAAAAGCTGTGCCACTAACACATTATGTGTTGGTGGCACAGCTTTTTGAATAGTATTAAACTTCCATTATAATTGGTAGAATCATTGGACGACGTTTTGTTTTTTCGTATAAATACGGTCCTAATACGTCGGTTATTTCATTTTTCAATTCTGACCAAGGGGTTGCCTTGGATTGAATTGTTTTTTGTAAATGGCGATTTAACATATGTTGTGCTTCATTGATCATCGCACCTGATTCACGCATGTAAACAAAACCACGAGAAATAATATCTGGACCAGAAACAATCTTCTGACGTTCTTGGTCTGTGCTTACAACAACAATGACTAAGCCTTCTTCTGAAAGAATTCGGCGATCGCGTAAAACAATATTACCGATATCACCAATGCCGCTACCATCGATATAAACATCACCTGAAGGAATGCGACCAGCGACTGCTGCTTGGTTTTGGCTAAGTGCCAATACATCACCGTTTTCCATGATGAAAGTATTTTCCGGCTCCACGTCACAATCAACAGCAAGTTCCGTATGCATTTTCAACATACGATACTCACCATGAATCGGCATAAAGAATTTAGGTTTCATTAAACGTAACATCAATTTCTGTTCTTCTTGAGAACCATGACCTGAAGTGTGAATGTTATTCAATGAACCATGAATAACATCTGCTCCTGCACGGAACAATAAGTTGATTGTTCGATTGACGCTTGTACGATTACCAGGAATCGGTGAAGAAGAGAAAATTACCGTATCCGCTGGTTGAATTTGAATTTGTCGGTGTGTACCGTTTGCAATTCTCGATAACGCTGCCATCGGTTCACCTTGGCTACCTGTACATAAAATCATAACTTCATTCGCAGGCAAACGATTCAATGATTGCGCATCGACGAATGTTTCTTTCGGTGCAGTAATATAGCCAAGTTCACGTCCGATTGTAATGGCGTTATCCATACTACGTCCAAAAACAGCAATTTTACGTCCGTGATGGACAGCCGCTTCCGTTACTTGTTGTAAGCGATGAATGTTTGACGCAAAAGTTGCGAAAATGATGCGACCATCAACTTTACGGAAAATTTCCGACAAGCTTTCGCCAACTTTACGCTCTGACATTGTGAAATTTGGTACTTCTGCATTTGTACTATCAGAAAGCAAACACAGCACGCCGTCTCGGCCAATTTCAGCCATTTTGGTTAAGTTAGCTGGTTCACCAACGGGTGTGAAATCGAATTTAAAATCTCCTGTATGTACAACATTGCCGGGTGGTGTTTTAACTACGATGCCGTATGCATCCGGAATACTGTGCGTTGTACGGAAGAAACTCACTGAAGTTTTTCTGAATTTAATCACGTCTTCTTCAGCGATTACATGCATTTTAGTTGTACGCAATAAACCATGTTCTTCTAATTTATTTCGCAATAAACCTAGTGCAAGTTTGCCTCCGTAAACAGGGATATTTAATTGTTTCAGCAAATAGGGAATACCACCGATGTGATCTTCGTGACCGTGTGTAATAAATAGACCTTTAATCTTGTCTACATTTTTCACAAGGTACGTGTAATCAGGAATAACGTAATCAATCCCGAGTAAATCATCTTCAGGGAATTTAATACCTGCATCAATTAAAATTATTTCATCTTGGAATTGAACACCATAAGTGTTTTTACCGATTTCGCCCAGTCCGCCGAGTGCGAAAACCGCTGTTTGATCATTCTTAACAAATTTCATGTGGATTAAAGTTTCTCCACTTTGTAGTTTTCGCTAGCTTGTTCGTAAGATAAATGATTACCTTCTAGTAGCTGAACGAATTCGATATTATACTTGCGATCCTTTAAAGCGTAACGAACTTCACGTTCAGAGGATGCTTCGATATAAAGGCTTTTTGTGTTTTCGCGAACTGGCACTTCAAGCACGTTTTCTTGATAATAAACTTTGTAAATCATGTTTTGCTCTCCTTTTTCACGTTCAAAATAATTACATTCTCTTTATATTATCACGAGCGCCTTTTAAAATAAAGAAAAGCCCTACTATAAATAGCAGGGCAAAAAATTAAGCGATCGATTTTTTCCCGAGTATGCCGCCCAACCGTCTCAATAATTTCTTTTTTAGACGCTTTAACATGGCAAATCACTCCTTGTACATCATTATACAGAAAATTGCAACTTTTGTAAAGGGTTCCCGTCTTTAGTAGACTGGAGGACAAAAGAAAGGATGAAAGTTTTGAGAAAAGTATTGTTTTTTGATATTGACGGAACCTTATATAATTCCGATAAAAAGTTACCAATCAAAGCGAAAGAAGCAGTATTCGAAGCTCGAAAAAACGGGCATGAAGTTTTTATCGCTACTGGACGAGCACCTTTTATGATTCAGGATGTTCTAAAAGAATTAGAGATTGACTCGTACATATGTTTTAACGGTCAATATATTGTCTATAAAGGTGAAGTGGTGTCCAAAACACAAATTGATCTTGAACTACTCAAGTCAGTATCGGCCTACGCGGAAATCAAAAATCATCCGATGGTATATATGAATGCTGAAAAAATGATTGCCTCTAGTACATATCATCCTCATGTGGAAGAAAGCATCAGTACCCTGAAGTTTCCTCATCCTGCTTTCGAAAAAGATTTTTATCTTAATCAAAAAATTTATCAAGCGCTTTTATTTTGCTCTTTAGAAGAAGAAAAGGCATACAAAGAAAATTTCCCGCTTTTGAAATTCGTCAGATGGCATCGTGTATCTACTGATATTTTGCCAAATGGGGCTTCAAAAGCCAATGCTGTATATTTTTTATGTGAAAAACTTCAAATCGCAGTTGAAGACACGATTGCTTTTGGAGACGGGCTGAATGATATCGAAATGTTGGAGGCGGTAGGTTTTGGCGTTTGTATGGGGAATGGACATGAAGAAGCGTTGAAACGTGCTAAATATGTTACCACCCATGTTGACGAAGATGGTTTAGTAAATGCCATGAGATATTTAAAGCTTATTTAATTCAAATAAACAGCAAAAAGGTTCCCAAAATTATTGGGAACCTTTATTATTTTCGTTCATAAGGAACAGCATCAGGGATTTCTTCAAATGGATTTTTCTTGTTGATGTGATCGAAAAACATAATCCCGTTCAAGTGATCCAACTCGTGTTGAAAAGCGATCGCTGGTAAGCCTTTTAAACGCAGTTTAAATTCTTTTCCATCTGGATAAATACCTTTGGCGGTTATGCGTGCATATCTAGGAACATAACCTTCTATTGCACGGTCAACAGATAAACAACCTTCTCCAACAGTAATATACGTTTTTTCAACTGAGTGACTAATTATTTTTGGATTTATGGCAACTAGACTTAGTTCATCGTCCGGTAAGTGAAGTGCAAACATACGCTTTGATACATTGACTTGGGGTGCAGCTATTCCGATTCCAGGACGCAAGTCATATCGTCCCACCATTTCCGAATCTTGACTGTTTTTCACATAGTCCAATAAGTCCTGTGCCAATTTGGCATCTTCAGTGCATAGAGGGAAATCTACTTCCTGCGCTTTTTTTCGCAAAGTTGGATGTCCTTCGCGGATAATATCTTTCATTACAAACATCGTGGTCTTCCTTTCCTACTTTCAGTCTTTAATTAGTATAGCGAAGGTTAGCCCTTGTGCAAACGAAAATGACGAATTTAGTGAAGTTGAAATTTTTCACTTGAAGGTCTATAGTAAAAAAAGATTTGGGAGGTTATGAAATGAAAAAAATTGTAATTGGTACCGTTTTGTCTACTTCACTATTACTCTCTGCATGTTCAATCGGAACATCTGTTGAGCAGCAATTATCCGATTCATTAACTAAAATATATGAAGAAGAACAAGGATATCGTGACGCACAAGCAAAATTGGCTGAATTAGAAAAGAAAGAACAACTGACTTTTAACCAAACGATGGAACTTACTCAAGAACAGAAAGAAAAAGTCGGTGCAAAAGTTGAAGAGATGAAATTATCATTAACTGAAAGATTAACTCTATTAAAAGAAGAGAATGATTCGATTAAAGGCGCCCAAGAATCACTTTCTTCATTAGATAAAATAGTAGAAGAGGCAAAAGAAGATCAAATCAAATCTTCGGTATCTGAATTACAAGCTACAATGGATGCGCGATATGAAGCACATGATGTCGTAAGTGATGAATATCAAAAATTAACTGACTTACAAAGTGATTTATATGAAATGCTAGCGAATGAAGAAACTCAACAAGAAGAACTTCAGGAACATGTAACGAAAGTCAATGTGCAAAACGAACTTGTTCAATCAGCGATTAATGCTTTCAATGATGCAACAAAAAAAATAAATGAACAGAAAGAGTCTGTATATGACTCATTACAAGAAGAAAAGTAAAACGACCTCGAGCTGAGGTCGTTTTTTTGTGCGATATAGAGGTTTACAGTTGATTCAGTTTTATAATACAGAGTTTCATTTGTACTAGTACAGATTTAAGGAATGTGAATAGTCCGTCATTGGTAAGTTCATATTTCACTAGAGTTTCCAATGATTGACCACGAAAATAAAGTTGAGTATACTAGGAAAGAATGAACATTGTATCACTCAATTTTTATACTTGCTTTAATACAGTTACTTAAGGAGAGGTGTTAACATGGCTGCAAAAAATGCCAAGCAATTAGGACCAGTAGAAACACTTCAAGCGATCGAAGAAAAATTTGAAATGTTTCAGATTTTGAATGAAGAAGGCGAAATTGTTAACAAAGACGCAGATCCAAATTTATCAGATGATGAATTAGTCGAGTTAATGCGCCGCATGGTGTATACACGTATTCTTGACCAACGTTCTATTTCTTTAAACAGACAAGGTCGTTTAGGTTTCTATGCACCAACAGCTGGACAAGAAGCTTCTCAATTAGCTTCTCATTATGCTCTTGAAAAAGAAGATTTCATCCTACCAGGGTACCGCGATGTACCTCAAATGATCTGGCACGGATTGCCACTTTCACAAGCGTTCCTATTCTCAAGAGGACACTTCATGGGGAATCAGATTCCTGAAAACGTGAAAGTATTCCCACCACAAATCATTATTGGTGCTCAAATCATCCAAGCTGCAGGTGTTGCTCTTGGTATGCAAAAACGCGGGAAAAAATCAGTTGCTGTGACTTATACAGGTGACGGTGGTTCTTCGCAAGGTGACTTCTACGAAGGTATTAACTTTGCAGGTGCTTTCCGCTCTCCAGCTATATTCATTGTTCAAAATAACCAATATGCAATCTCAACTCCACGTGAATTGCAAACTGCTGCTAAAACAATCGCTCAAAAAGGGATTGCAGCAGGTATTCCAAGTATCCTAGTTGATGGAATGGATCCATTGGCAGTTTATGTTGCAACACGCGACGCTCGTGAACGTGCAGTAAATGGTGAAGGCCCAACATTAATTGAAACATTATGTTACCGTTATGGACCACATACGATGGCTGGGGATGACCCGACACGTTACCGTACATCTGATACGGATTCAGAGTGGGAAAAGAAAGATCCATTAGTTCGATTCCGTGCTTATTTAGAAGCAAAAGATCTTTGGAATGAAGAAAAAGAAAATGAAGTGATCGAACAAGCTAAAGAAGAAATCAAAGATGCCATTAAAACAGCTGATGCTGCTCCGAAACAAAAAGTGACGGATCTAATGGAAATTATGTATGATCCAAACGTAGAAATGCCATATCACTTAAAAGAACAATATGAACTTTACAAAGAGAAGGAGTCGAAGTAACCGATGGCACAAATGACGATGATTCAAGCAATTACGGATGCACTCCGTACAGAGCTAAAGAATGATGAAAACGTCCTCGTCTTCGGTGAAGACGTTGGAAATAACGGCGGTGTATTCCGTGCAACTGAAGGTTTACAAAAAGAATTCGGTGAAGACCGTGTATTTGATACACCTCTTGCTGAATCAGGAATCGGTGGCTTAGCGGTTGGTCTTTCACTTGAAGGCTTCCGTCCAGTACCGGAAATCCAATTCTTCGGTTTCGTTTATGAAGTAATGGATTCAATCAGTGGTCAATTGGCTCGTATGCGTTTCCGCAGTGGAGGCAAATACAATGCGCCGGTAACTATCCGATCTCCATTTGGTGGAGGCGTTCATACTCCTGAAATGCATGCTGACAGCTTAGAGGGTCTAGTTGCTTCTCAACCTGGTTTGAAAGTAGTTATTCCATCTTCTCCTTACGATGCAAAAGGATTATTAATTTCTGCAATCCGTGATAATGACCCAGTTATTTTCTTGGAGCACATGAAATTATACCGTTCATTCCGTGAAGAAGTACCTGAAGAAGAATACACAATTCCTTTGGGTAAAGCGGAAGTAAAACGTGAAGGTACAGACTTAACAATTATTGCTTATGGTGCAATGGTACACGATAGCTTGAAAGCTGCAGAAGAACTTGAAAAAGAAAACTACTCAGTAGAAGTCATCGATTTACGTACTGTGCAACCTTTGGATATTGAAACAATCATTGCATCTGTTGAAAAAACAGGTCGAGCGGTTGTCGTTCAAGAAGCACAAAAACAAGCAGGTATTGCTGCTAACGTTGTAGCTGAAATTAACGAACGTGCAATCTTAAGTCTAGAAGCGCCAGTATTACGAGTATTTGCACCTGATACAATCTTCCCATTCGCTCAAGCGGAATCAGTTTGGTTACCAAACTCGAAGGATATTGTACTAACAGCAAAAAAAGTACTTACATTCTAATAAGAAGTTCAAAAAGTCGGTACAAGTTAGCACATAGAATTTCTTGACCGTCTTTTGAATTGAAGATGATAGACACTCACAACTGAAAGGGTGAATTTTGTGGCATTTGAATTTCGATTACCGGATATCGGTGAAGGTATACACGAAGGCGAAATAGTGAAATGGTTTGTCAAAGCAGGCGACACCATTGGCGAAGATGATATTTTATGTGAAGTTCAAAACGATAAAGCAGTCGTTGAAATCCCTTCTCCTGTAGCAGGAAAAGTGGAGGAAGTGCTGATTGAAGAGAGTACAGTAGCGACTGTAGGCCAAGTCTTGATTCGCATCGACGCACCTGGCTATGAAGATCTTCAGTTTAAAGGTGATCACGAAGACGAACCGAAAGCAGAAGAAAAAACAGAATCTCAGGTTCAAGCAACTGCTGAAGCTGGACAAGCTGTAGCGAAAGATCGAGCTTCTGAAAAAGCATCTGCAGAACCAACGAAAGCTGCACCTAAAACAGAAGCAGCTCCTAAGGCTGAAAAAGATCCAAATGGTCGTGTAATTGCGATGCCATCAGTACGTAAATTTGCACGAGATAACGATGTTGAAATTTCTCAAGTCAACGGTTCAGGTAAAAACGGCCGTGTGATGAAAGAAGATATTGAAGCATATATGAATGGTGGGCAAACTTCTGAAGCAACTCCACAAGATGAAGTTGTTGCAAATGAAGAAACAACAAGCACTGAAAAAGTAGCGAAACCTGCAGCTCCAGCTTTAGAAGGCGAATTCCCTGAAACACGTGAGAAGATGTCAGGAATCCGTAAAGCAATTGCTAAAGCAATGGTTCACTCGAAACATACTGCTCCACACGTTACATTAATGGATGAAGTAGATGTAACTGAACTTGTTGCACATCGTAAGAAATTCAAAGATTTAGCGGCTGAGAAGAATGTGAAATTAACGTATTTACCATACGTAGTTAAAGCGTTGGTAAGCACATTGCGTGAGTTCCCAGACTTCAATCGTTCACTTGATGACGAAGCTGGCGAAATCATTCAAAAACATTACTTCAATATCGGAATTGCAGCGGATACTGAAAAAGGCTTGTTAGTACCAGTCATCAAACATGCAGACCGTAAATCAGTATTTGCGATTTCAGATGAAATCAACACACTTGCAGGTAAAGCTCGCGATGGAAAATTATCACCTTCTGAAATGAAAGGTGCTTCTTGTTCAATCACGAATATTGGCTCTGCTGGTGGACAATGGTTCACGCCAGTTATCAATCATCCTGAAGTTGCAATTCTAGGAATTGGTCGTATTGCAGAGAAACCTGTCATAAAAAATGGTGAAATTGTAGCCGCTCCTGTGTTAGCATTATCATTGAGCTTTGATCATCGCATGATCGACGGTGCGACTGCTCAGCACGCATTAAATAACATTAAGCGTTTGCTTAGCAATCCAGAACTTTTATTAATGGAGGCGTAAAAACATGGTAGTAGGAGATTTCCCAATCGAAACAGATACGCTCGTCATCGGCTCAGGCCCTGGCGGATATGTTGCAGCCATCCGTGCTGCACAAACTGGTCAAAAAGTAACGATCGTTGAAAAAGAACACTTAGGCGGCGTTTGTTTAAACGTTGGTTGTATCCCATCTAAGGCGTTAATTTCAGTCGGTCACCGTTTTGAACAAGCAAAACATTCAGATGACATGGGTATTACGGCTTCTGAAGTAACAATAGACTTTTCTAAAGCGCAAGCTTTCAAAGACAGTGTCGTTAAGAAATTAACTGGTGGCGTTGAAGGTTTATTAAAAGGTAATAAAGTTGAAATCGTTCGCGGCGAAGCTTACTTTGTTGATACAAACACAGTTCGTGTAATGGACGAAAACTCAGCACAAACTTATAAATTTAAACATGCGATTATTGCAACTGGCTCACGTCCAGTTGAGATTCCATCATTCAAGTTCTCTAAACGTGTATTAAGTTCAACAAGCGCTTTAGCTCTTGAAGAGATCCCTGGTAAATTAGTCGTTATCGGTGGCGGTTATATCGGAACTGAATTAGGAACTGCTTTTGCAAACCTAGGTTCTGAAGTAACAATCATTGAAGGTGGCGGCGATATTTTAGCTGGTTTCGAAAAACAAATGACTCAAATCGTTAAAAAAGGCTTGAAGAAAAAAGGTGTCAATGTTGTTGTAAAAGCATCAGCAAAAGGCGTTGAAGAATCAGATTCAGGCGTAACAGTTACGTACGAAGCGGGCGGAGAAGAGAAAAAAGTCGAAGCTGATTATGTATTGGTAACAGTTGGCCGTCGTCCAAACACGGATGAAATGGGTCTTGAAGAAATCGGCCTTAAAATGGGCGAACGCGGCTTGATCGAAGTTGACAAGCAAGTTCGTACAAACATCGAAAACATTTTTGCAATTGGAGACGTAGTTTCAGGACCTCAACTTGCACACAAAGCTTCTTATGAAGGTAAAGTGGCAGCTGAAGTTATCGCTGGGCAAACTTCTGTAGTGGATTATTTAGCAATCCCTGCTGTATGTTTCACAGATCCTGAACTTGCAACAGTTGGTTTAAATGAAGAACAAGCTAAAAAAGAAGGCTTTGAAGTAACGGCTGGGAAATTCCCATTCGGTGCTAACGGTCGTGCTTTGGCATTGAACGCAACAGACGGTTTCGTGAAGCTTGTTTCACGTAAATCTGATGGCTTGTTGTTAGGTGCTCAAATTGTCGGACAGGGCGCTTCTGATATGATTGCTGAACTTGGTTTGGCAATTGAAGCCGGTATGACGGTAGAAGACATTGCTATGACTATTCATGCACATCCAACATTGGGCGAAATCTCAATGGAAGCTGCTGAAGTAGTAATGGGTCACCCAATTCATATCATTACGAAATAAGGTAATACTAGAGTCGTACAGGGCAACCTGTACGGCTTTTTTTGTCGTTTATGGAAAGATAGTGGGAAAACATGCTAAAATTACAATTGAAAGGGTCACGGTGATACATCATGAAATACACAAAATTAATGAGTATGAGTTTATTAGTATTAATGTTGGCAGCATGTGGTGACGTAGAAACGAAGACACCTACCTCAGCGCCGACACAACAGGAAGTCGATGAAGAAGTTGATGATGATAAAGGTACTGAAGAAGTTAATGAAGCAAATGAAGCAGAAGTTTCTGAGGAAGAAACTGCACCAGCAAAACCGCTCTATACATTGAATGAAGCCAATTGGTCGTTCAAACCAATTGCTAATGCGCCTTCCAAAGTTGTACTTTTGACCATTGATGACGCACCAGACAAGCGTTCACTTGAAATGGCAAAAACATTGAAATCTTTGAATGCACCTGCCATTTTCTTTGTGAATGGACACTTTTTGGATAGTGATGAAAAGAAAGCGGTATTAAAAGAAATACATAACATGGGCTTTGCTATTGGAAATCATACGCAAACGCATGCAGATTTGAAAAAACTCACTGAAGAAGAACAGCGTGCAGAAATCATGCAAGTAAGTGAAACTATCGAAGCTATTATCGGGGAGAAACCTAAGTTCTTCAGGGCCCCATTCGGATCAAACACTGATTTCAGTAAAGCTTTGGTAAAAGAACAAGGCATGCTTTTGATGAATTGGACATACGGCTACGACTGGGAATCAAAATATCAGGATGCCAATGCTTTGAAAGATATAATGGTCAACACGGAGTATTTGACGAACGGTGCGAACTTATTAATGCACGATCGAGTATGGACCGCAGAAGCCCTTGGTGGGATTGTGGAAGGTTTACGTGCAAAAGGATACGGCATGATTGATCCTGCGACAATTCAAGGTGTAACAGGGCAATAATGACCTTCAATTAAGAAAAGGCTGAGCGCTCCTATTCAGAGGAGTCTCAGCCTTGTTGCATTAATAGAAAGCTTTATGTTCTTTAATGACACGAATCAACTTCAATTCGTCGTCTTCAGGACCTTGAACTGGTAAGCCCGCTTCGATATTCATATGAATATAGGCGATATTATCTTCCGTAATAATTTCCCCTGGAATGAAAATAGGGATACCAGGTGGATATACCATAATAAATTCAGCGGAAATACGTCCTACAGATTCTGCAAACGGTACAACTTCAGTTGTTGCATAAAAGGCATCTCGAGGCGTCATGGCTAAACGTGGAATATCTGGCATGGTTACAAAAGCTTCCACGATTTCAGCTTCATCTTCGAATGATTGGGACATGCGCTGAAGAGCATTGACAAGCAAGTTCACTTCTTTTTTGGAATCTGCAATCGTCACGATGCAGAGTATATTATATAAATCGGATAATTCAACTTCAATGTTTGCTTTCTCTCGCAACCATTCTTCGGCTTGATGACCTGTAATCCCTAAATTTTTGACACTGATTAATAATTTAGTAGGATCCATATCGTATGTTGCAGAAGTGCGCAAAATTTCTTCGCCCACACATCGTAGGTTTGGAATTTGATTGATTCGCTTTCGTGTATCTTTTGCCAATCGAATAGTCGTTGTTAATAAGTCATGACCATGAATAGCTAATTGGCGTCTAGCAGTATCAAGAGAAGCCAAGATCGGATACGATGTAGAAGTTGTAGTTAGCATGGACAAAATGGATTGAACACGCTTAGGTGAAACTAAACCTTCCCGAACATTCAAGACTGAGCTTTGTGTCATAGAACCGCCCAGTTTGTGTACGGAAGTAGCTGCCATATCCGCACCGGCAGCCATCGCTGAGACGGGCAAAGATTCATGGAAATGGATGTGGACACCATGTGCTTCATCCACCAATACCGGAATATTACGACTGTGGGATATTTCTACAATGCGTGCCAAATCAGCAGCAATGCCGAAATAAGTTGGGTTGATCACAAGTACAGCTTTTGCATCTGGATGAGCACCCAAAGCTTTTTCAACCGATTCAGCAGATATTCCGTGTGAAATGCCAAGTTCTGGATCCACTTCTGGGTGGATGAATACTGGAATTGCACCTGCAAAGACAATTGCAGACATGATGGATTTGTGAACATTGCGTGGTACCAGAATTTTATCGCCAGGACCGACAACACTTAAAATCATCGTCATGATGGCACCACTGGTTCCTTGCACAGAGAAAAATGTAAAGTCGGCACCAAAAGCTTCGGAAGCTAATTCCTGAGCTTTTTTAATCGCACCTTTTGGTGAATGCAAATCATCAAGTGGAGCAATATTAATTAAGTCTATGGAAAGAATATTATCGCCTACGAATTCACGAAAAGCAGGATCAACACCATTTCCTTTTTTATGACCGGGAATGTGAAATTGAATAGGATGTCGGTTGCGATGCTTCAGCAAGGCATCAAATAAAGGGGTTTCTAACTGAGACAATGGTCGTACCACCTCAACTTTCTTAATGACAGCATCCAAGAAGTCCTGAACACCGATTGAAAATGAAAAACAAGTGAATTATAGCATTTAGAACTGCAGATGACCATAAATATTAGAGGAATTTCGACAATAAAATCGAATATAATACAATTAATTATTTAGGGGGAATTGAAAAATGAACTGGCAAACACGGATTACGGACTTATTACATATTAAATATCCAATCATTCAAGGTGGACTTGCCTACCTTGCCTATGCAGATTTGGCAGCAGCTGTTTCGAATGCTGGCGGCCTTGGTCAGATAACGGCAATGAGCCTGGAATCACCAGAGGCACTTAGAAAAGAAATACATAAAGTACGAACAATGACCGATCAGCCATTCGGTGTAAACTTTGCAATTGGTGATCAGGGACGACCGTTTTCGCATATGCTTGAAGTTGCCATAGAGGAGAAGGTACCTGTCGTGTCAATGACTGGAGGGAATCCGACACCGATTTTTGATCAACTAAAAGGAACTGATATAAAAAAACTCGTGCTAGTTGCTGCTACAAGACAAGCACAAAAAGCAGAAGAACTCGGTGCTGATGCTGTAATGGTTGTGGGCCAGGAAGGTGGAGGGCATTTGGGCCGCGATGACGTTGGAACAATGGTGCTTGTACCGCGTGTTGTGGATGCTGTGTCCATTCCTGTCATCGCCTCAGGTGGAATAGGGGATGGCAGAGGTTTAATGGCTGCACTTGCTCTAGGAGCTGAAGGAATCGAAATGGGTACTCGGTTCATTGCGACCAAAGAATGCGTACATGCCTCAGACGTTTATAAGCAAGCATTAGTAAATAGTTCTGAAACTGGCACGACTGTTATCAAACGCTCGATAGGCGCTCCTGCACGCGCATTGATCAATCCGTGGACGGAAAAAATTCGTGACATCGAAGCTGTGACTCCTACTTACGAGGCTTTAAGAGAGTATATTAGTGGCGAAGCAAACAAACAATATATTTATAAAGGTGATGCTTCACATGGGTTTGGTTGGGCTGGACAAGTAGCCGGATTAATTGATGATGTCCCATCTGTGGAACAACTAATTTCTAGAATGATTTCACAAGCGGAAGACTTCCGCGTAAAATGGAATTAAAGAAAGGGTGAAAAAAACATGAGTTTTTCATATCCATTTTCAAAAGATTGGTCGACGGAAGAGATTATTGCCGTTGTTCAATTTTTTGAAGTCATAGAATACGCATATGAACAAGGTGTAAACCGAGAAGTATTGATGGAAAAATATAGACGATTCAAAGACGTGGTTCCTTCAATGGCAGAAGAGAAAACCTACTTTAGAGAATTCGAAAAAGAAAGCGGATATATTTGTTATCCAATCATCAAAAAAATGAAAGAGACAACTAAAGGCGCCATTATAAAAGGAACAGGGAAATAATCCCCTATTCCTTTATTTACTCGTAGTATTCTGTTGTTTATCGTACGCAACGCCTTTGTGGCCAACATCCTGTTGGTCCGAGGAGGCTTGTCTGTTCGTCCGCGGAAAGGGAACCGATTCCCTCATTTATTATAGGCTCTGTTAAACTATCATCCTATTGATTATTATCTATACGAGCTAGCCGCATAAGGACACTTGTAAATATGTTAAGTTATTTTTTAACCATCACATGATAAATTGGTAGTAATGCTTCGAACGTTTCTTCTGCAAATGAAGCAAATTCTTCTGCTGACATTTCAATTGCCTTTTCGCTAGGCAGATGGCGGCCGACTAAAAACTCAGCTTTTTTGACATCATGCAACCTCGTCAACAGTGAGGGCAATTGTTCTTTATGAGCACCTTTGAGTTGTATTGCTTCTGGCGACATGTGGTCGCCGGAAATGATAAAGTCCTGAGGTAGTTTTTTAAATAAACTTTTCTTTTTCAATAATCTCTCGGCTATTTGTACTTTATCGGGTGCTTCATAAATGACAGCCAAGATAATGAATGCATGGGTCCCCCATAAACCGATTTGAAAATGGGGAAGAGCTTTATAACCGCGTTTATATGGTGCGAATGCCACCCATGAATCCTTGGGCGGATTAACGGATCGTCTGGCGTGTTTAGCGACATGCGGATAGAATTCATCGCCCGTTTTACTTGAAAAGAATGATGCATATGTATGACCGAATGCTTCGAACTTTGGTCGGACTTTTTCAATTAAAGCTTGCATACGATGTTCTAATCCTTCTATCTGAAAGACCTCAAAATCTTCACTTTCCCACTTATATTTCATCTTTTTTTCCACCTTTCGTACTTCGTATGTTTAGTTTAATCAAAAAATGGGAAAAAATCTTGTAAGTAAGCTTTTTGAAGTTGACAAAACCAACTTCGTGCCATATTGTATAAAAAACATTCTGAATATTTAGATAAAAGAAAAGGGGTGTAAGACATGAAACAAGTTGTCCACATCATTCGTAAAGAGGATGTTGAGAAAAAAATGATTCTCGGATTAAAATTAGAGCTTGACTATGAACTTGCCTCTTTGTACGATGCGATGCAAGAAAAAAATCATGCGGAAATCGACAAGAGCAAAGTAAGGCTTGGCGAAATTCATAAGCAACTGAAGGCTCTCCATGCTTTACATTAGTGAAATAACCAGTCCTTATACGTAAGCAGACCTGATCGTCTATTTCTGACATCAGGTCTTTTTTTGTTTATAATTGAAAGAGAATGATTTGGAAAGGCGGCTAATCCATTGGAACTTCAACAACTCGATCGCTATGCAAAAGCATTAATAAAAGAAGCAGGCAGAAAGATTCGCCACTCATTGACCAATGAATTGGTTATAGAATCTAAAGTGGATGCCAATGATTTGGTAACCAATATGGATAAAGAAATCGAACAATTTTTCATTCAGCATATCCGAAAAGATTACGCAGGCCACTCTATTTTAGGGGAAGAAGGTTTCGGTGATGCCCTTCAATCATTGGAAGGCTACGTATGGATGTTGGATCCTATAGACGGAACGATGAATTTTATTCATCAACAACGGAATTTTGCCATATCATTAGGGATTTATAAAGATGGCATCGGACTTTTCGGTTACATATATGATGTCATGCATGACGAATTATACAGTGCACAAAAAGGACATGGAGCTTATTTAAATGATGAACCGATTCCAATGTTGGAAGCCACTACGATTTCCAAAGCAATTATTGGAATGAATGCTAGTTGGGTAGTACCGAATCGTCATGTTGACAATGAAGGTCTTATACGATTGGTCAAAGATGTACGCGGAATCCGTTCATATGGGTCTGCAGCGCTGGAACTTGCATATGTTTCCACGGGACGTATTGATGCTTACATGTCCATGAGACTTTCACCGTGGGATGTTGCGGGAGGGGTTGTCATTGCCGAAGAAGTTGGCGCGATTGCCACTAATTTAAAAGGACAACCGTTAAAGTTTTTAGGACAAGATACATTTATTGTTGCACGACAAAGTTTGCACGATTCATTAATTGAGAATTATATTACGCTTAAATAAAGGTTATTTAATAAAATGCATTTAGGAGCATTGCTTAAAATAGCCAAATAAAAAGGAAGGAAAGGTGTAAATCCATTCCTTCCTTCCTTTAAATATTATTTGCAACGTAGTGTTTTTATAATGTTCCTTCGTCACGCATTTTCTTTTTGGTCTTAAAACCGAATCCCATAACAAAGATCAATATTGCAATACTGGCGAATATACCGATTACACTGCGTAAACCAACAGATATTCCAATTGCAAACATCGATAATAAAGCTAATAGGGAATATAGTACAAATACCCATTTAATATTTTTCACAAAGTACCCTCCACAAAAGCGATAATATTCTTACAATTCTAAATCAGACAAATAGTTACAACATGTGCTATAATAACACAGTTAAGGACTCGAAAAAAGAATATGGAGTGAAACAATGACTAATTTACGTCAAGACTTAAGAAACATTGCAATTATTGCCCACGTTGACCATGGTAAAACAACTTTAGTTGACCAATTATTAAAACAATCCGGTACTTTCCGTTCAAATGAACATGTGGACGAGCGTGCAATGGATTCAGGTGATATCGAGCGCGAACGCGGTATTACGATTCTTGCTAAAAACACAGCGATTCAATATAAAGATGTGAAAATCAACATTCTTGATACACCTGGACACGCTGACTTTGGTGGAGAAGTTGAACGTATCATGAAAATGGTAGACGGTGTTCTACTTGTTGTGGATGCTTATGAAGGTTGTATGCCACAAACTCGTTTCGTATTGAAAAAAGCTTTGGAACAAAACTTGCAACCAATCGTAGTTGTAAACAAAATTGACCGTGACTTTGCTCGTCCTGAAGAAGTAGTGGACGAAGTTCTTGAACTTTTCATTGAATTGGAAGCAAACGACGATCAATTGGAATTCCCTGTTATTTTCGCATCAGGTATGAACGGTACTGCAAGTCTTTCTTCAGTTGCTGCAGAGCAAGATGAAAACATGCAAGTACTTTATGATGCAATCATCGAACACATCCCATCTCCAGTAGATAACAAAGAAGAGCCTCTTCAATTCCAAGTATCTCTTCTTGACTACAACGATTATGTTGGCCGTATCGGTATCGGTCGTGTATTCCGTGGAACGATGGAAGTTGGACAACAAGTTTCACTAATGAAGCTTGACGGTAAAATGAAAAACTTCCGTGTTACTAAAATGTTTGGTTTCATGGGTCTGAAACGTGTGGAAATCCAAAAGGCTTCTGCTGGTGATCTGATTGCCGTTTCTGGTATGGAAGACATTAACGTTGGTGAGACGGTTTGTCCTACTGAGCATCCTGAAGCATTGCCAATTTTACGTATTGATGAGCCAACTCTTCAAATGACGTTCCTAGTGAACAACAGTCCATTTGCTGGACGTGAAGGTAAATGGGTAACATCTCGTAAAATTGATGAGCGTCTTCAATCTCAACTTGAAACAGACGTATCTCTTCGCGTAGATCCAACTGACTCTCCTGATGCATGGGTTGTATCTGGTCGTGGGGAATTACATTTATCAATCCTGATTGAAAACATGCGTCGTGAAGGTTTCGAATTACAAGTTTCTAAACCAGAAGTTATCGTTCGTGTTATCGATGGTGTTCGTTGTGAGCCGGTTGAACGCGTACAAATTGATGTCCCAGAAGAGCATGTTGGTTCAATTATTGAATCAATGGGTGAACGTAAAGGCGAAATGCTTGATATGGTCAACAATGGTTCTGGTCAAGTACGCTTGATCTTTATGGTTCCTGCTCGCGGATTAATTGGTTACACAACTGAATTCATGACGTTAACTCGTGGATACGGAATCATCAACCACACATTCGATAGCTACCAACCAATGCAAAAAGGTCGCGTAGGTGGACGTAGTAAAGGTGTTCTTGTTGCAATGGCTACAGGACAAGCATCTGAGTACGGAATTCTAGGAATTGAAGACCGCGGTACAATTTTCGTTGAACCAGGTACTGATATTTATGAGGGTATGATTGTTGGAGAACATACTCGTGATAATGACTTAACTGTTAATATTACGAAAATGAAAGCTGCCAATAACATCCGTTCTGCAAACAAAGAAGCGACAACTACACGTAAAAAACCACGTATCATGACGTTGGAAGAATCACTTGAATACCTAAACGATGATGAGTACTGTGAAATCACACCTCAATCAATTCGTTTACGTAAAAAAGTTCTTGATAAAAACGAACGTGAACGTGTAACGAAAAAAGCTAAAACGGCAGAAAATAATTAATCGTATGGAAAGAGGTTGAGAAATCTTGGAAGAACAGCAATTTGTCTATGACAATATGTACCCAGTTGCGCGTTTCCTTTATGAAATCCTTCCCAACTACGATGTGGCAGGGTACGCTTTGTACCTTGTCATCTTCTTGCTATCCGCGGTAGTATACAAATTAGGATTTGCCAAAAAATTAAGAGTTGGTCAAAACATCGTGATTTACTTATTCTTGTTAATCGGATGTATCATGCTTACTTTTTTAGCTTTCTTCCTGCCAATAGTAGAAGGATTAGTTATCGCCGCAATGATATTAATTTTGTATAAAATTCGTTTGCATAATGAAAAAAAGAGAAGCGCTAGCGCAAGCTAGTGCTTCTCTTTTTTTTATATAACATGGGAAGTATCCAAACATAAAACAAATGTCCGAGAGTCCAATACGCAAAAGAATGCCAATCATCCCATTCAGGGACGTCTTTAATAGCAAGTTCACTTAGCAGAAAATATAAGCCAAAGGTCGGTAAACAAAGGAAAAAACTGAGTAACCATAGTTTTGGAAGACTATCTTCTACATGCAACCGATCCGCAAGTCCAACAAAGACAAACGCTATGACAATAGAGATGAGTACATGAAACAAGAATTCAATCGTTTCAGGCAAATGTACTTCACCGATAAATGGAATGAAGTCAACATTCAGTAATAAAGTATAGACATTTATATTCGTTACTGATTGAATGAACTTCATTAAAAGTCCCAATAATATCCCGCTAAATATGCCAATGTAAAGAGAATTGACGAAACGGGGGGGACGGTGATCATTAGAAATCTTCTTCAATTCTGCGTGAGCTTTTATAAAAAACAAAGTCACCAGTTGCCAATCTAGCTTGCGTTTTTTCTTCTATACGCTCGTGGCAGGGATCACACATATACGTATGAATCGGTCGATTGCGCAATTTTTTTGCTTGTGGTGAATCATCAGGCAATTGGTTGATGGTATCACAAATGACACATTTTACACGCATCGAAACGACCTCCTAATCTACTCGTACTGCTTGAACATGCTTGATGGGATTTTCCAAGTTGGATCCATCTGCAAGAAGGACATAAACAGGGCCATCCTCATTTAAAGGCTTGCCATCCTGGCTATACTTGAAAATCAGTGAATCTGCTTGTTCTAAGGTGAAAGAATGTTCTTCACCACTCTCAGTTTCAATAACTACTGATTTTGCGTTTTTATTTACTTCAGCATTTTTTAGAAAATGTTTTAAGTAAATACCAAAAGTTCCTGTCAGGATTTTTGTCTTCTCGTATTTCTTCTCGGTTTTCAACGTTGGAGGATAGGTTGCACCTTCCATGATTTCACGTGACCAATGAGCTGACATTTTTTTTGTGTATTCATCCAACTCGTTTTTTTCGAGTTGCTGTTCCGTAAAAAACGTTTTTAAGTCAATGCGTCGATCATCAAAAATCCATACACCTGGGTCTAAAGTTATTTTGAATTTCACATTCCCTTTAATAGGTATTATCGTTTCCATTCTATTGGTGCCCCCTTGCAAGCTGCGTTTCTTCTACTAGTATAACGCTTTGACTATAGGTAAAAAAGAATTAAGTTCGGAAAGATTCACTGTGGAAGCGATACTTGCATTTTTGTCACTAGAAAGATACACTTTATTAAGACTATATTAGGTGATGGGGGCGTCCTCATGGATACTAAATCTCAGCAATCGTACCAGCAGAAAGCTATGGATTTATTAAAAGCTGATGCAGAAAAAATAGCAAAATTAATTAAGGTTCAAATGGACCATTTGACGATGCCGCAATGCCCACTTTACGAAGAAGTCTTGGATACCCAAATGTATGGTCTATCTAAAGAAATTGATTTCGCTGTAAAATTAGGGCTTATTGAGCGTGAAGAAGGAAAGTTGCTTCTTTCGACACTTGAAAAAGAATTATCTGTATTGCACGATGCTTATACAGAGAAATAAGTAAAAAACTCAAACTCAACATGTGTTTGAGTTTTTTTGCTAGAAAAAAAGAAAAAGAGGTTTCAAAATGATCCCATACATCAAGC
Organism: Paenisporosarcina sp. FSL H8-0542; assembly: GCF_038632915.1. Classification (NCBI taxonomy): domain Bacteria; kingdom Bacillati; phylum Bacillota; class Bacilli; order Caryophanales; family Caryophanaceae; genus Paenisporosarcina; species Paenisporosarcina sp. FSL H8-0542. The sequence goes on along the minus strand of NZ_CP152050.1, from coordinate 2,360,028 downwards.
GATATGCCAAAAACTTCGATTATTCATTATTTATTACATATATGTTTTTATGTCTTTTCGGTCTCGTGATGATATATAGCGCGAGCATGGTTTGGTCCGTCAATCGATACGGTTTCGAGCCGGATCACTTTTACAAAAAACAAATACTAAACTTAGTTTTATCGGTCCCAGCATTTTTAGTAGGGGCTTTATTTCCATACAAGCATTACCGCAAGAAGCCGATGATGATTGCCATGCTGGTTGTTATGTTCACCTTATTGGTGGCGGTTCATTTTGTCGGCTATGCTGCCGGTGGTTCTAAGAGCTGGATTGATCTTGGATTTGGGAACATTCAGCCTTCCGAGTTTGCAAAAATAATTATGGTGCTATATTTTGCCGGTGTATTTGCAAATAAAGCGAGAAAAGGTCCCATAGATAGTTTTAACCAATCTATTGCCCCGCCAGTGACAGTACTTGTTATGGCCGTTGCCTTGGTATTGAGTGAAGTAGATATGGGTTCAGCTATGATTATCTTTTTTACGGCAATTTCTGTCATGGCCGCAAGTGGTATTCGAATCCGGACATTTGTGAAAATTAGTGGCATAATCGTTGGCGCACTTGCTTTGATTACACCAGTTTTGTATTTAGCCCGTGATAAGTTTATTACTGAACGTCGACTTGGACGTATTGAGGCTTTCCTGAATCCTTTTGAATATGAACAAGGCTTTGGATACCAAGTAGTAAATGGTTATTTGGCCATCGGTGCAGGGGGGCTGAAAGGTCTCGGCCTTGGACAGTCGGTACAGAAACTGGGTTATTTACCGGAGCCCCAGACAGACTTCATAATGGCCATCATTGCAGAGGAACTTGGATTAGTTGGCGTGTTAATTGTTATCGGTGGTCTTGGGTTTATTGTATTGCGTGCATTGGTTATTGCTTTAAGAGCAGAGGATCCGCACGCGCGTATGATTGCCGCAGGTTTTGCGAGTATCATAGGATTCCAGACTTTTATCAATTTAGGTGGCTTGCTTGGTCTCATTCCATTAACAGGCGTGCCATTACCATTTATAAGTTATGGCGGAACTTCTGTTATTTTGTTATCGTTAGCTATGGGCATACTGTTAAATGTGTCTATGTTTGTCAAATACGAAAAAACGCGAAGCTAAGGGGTGTCGTCTCATTATGAAAACGATTCAGAAGATATTAGTAGCTAACCGCGGAGAAATTGCCATTCGCATTTTCCGTGCTTGTACCGAATTAAACTTGCGTACCGTATCGATTTATTCAAGAGAAGATAGTGTTTCTTTTCATCGATACAAAGCAGACGAATCGTATTTAGTAGGAGATGGAAAGAAACCAATCGATGCCTATCTGGACATCGAAGGCATTTTACAGATTGCAAAAACAAGTGGAGCAGATGCGATTCATCCTGGATATGGATTTTTATCTGAGAACGTGGAATTTGCGAGACGTTGTGAAGAAGAAGGGATTATTTTTATCGGTCCTACTTCAGCTCATTTGGACATGTTTGGCGACAAAGTCAAAGCACGAGAACAAGCTGTTCTTGCTGGCATCCCAGTAATACCAGGAAGTGACGGACCTGTTCAATCCGTTCAGGAAGTAAAAGATTTCGGTGAAGCAAATGGCTATCCATTAATGATCAAAGCATCCTTAGGTGGCGGCGGTCGAGGTATGCGTGTTGTTCCCACTGCACAAGACTTGGAGTCGGCTTACGAACGCGCAAAATCAGAAGCAAAAGCCGCGTTTGGGTCGGATGAAGTCTATGTAGAGAAATTTGTTGATAAACCGAAACACATAGAAGTTCAAATTCTTGGGGATAAGCATGGCAATTTGGTTCACTTGTATGAACGTGATTGTTCGATTCAGCGAAGACATCAAAAAGTAGTGGAAATCGCCCCATCCAATTCCATAACAAAAGAATTGCGCGACCGCATTTGTGATTCCGCGGTTCAATTAATGAATAATGTTCAGTACATAAATGCAGGCACAGTTGAATTTTTAGTTGCAGGTGATGAGTTTTACTTCATCGAAGTGAATCCGAGAATTCAAGTAGAACATACGATTACCGAAATGATTACCGGTATCGATATCGTTCATACCCAAATTCACATAGCAGATGGATCAGCTTTATATGAAGAAGAAATTGGCATGCCGTTGCAACAAGACATTCCACTTTTCGGATTCGCTATTCAATCCCGTGTGACAACCGAAGATCCTTTAAATCAGTTTATGCCCGACACCGGGAAATTGATGGTATACCGATCTGGTGGTGGATTTGGGGTGCGTCTAGATGCAGGGAATGGTTACCAAGGGGCTGTGATTTCTCCATATTATGACTCGCTACTTGTCAAAGTATCGACATGGGGAAAAACGTTTAAAGAAGCAGCCGCTAAAATGGATCGGAACTTACAGGAATTCCGTATCAGAGGTATAAAAACGAATATTCCTTTTTTAGAAAATGTAGTAAAACATAAAAACTTCTTAACAGGAAATTTCAATACCAGCTTTATTGATTCCACACCGGAATTGTTCCTCTTCGCAACCCGAAAAGATAGAGGGACAAAGCTACTGAATTATATCGGTAATGTGACAGTGAATGGTTTCCCCGGTATCGAAAAAGCATCAAAACCTGTGTTTGGCTTGCCAAGAAAACCACAAATAGATTTGCTTGTTCCGCCTACTGAGGGTACTAAACAAATTCTTAATGAACGTGGAGCAGAGGGACTAGTCAAGTGGATACATGAACAAAAAGATGTTTTGGTGACAGACACTACGTTCCGTGATGCACACCAATCATTGCTTGCAACACGCGTCCGTTCTCATGATATGTATGAAATTGCAGAGCAGTCGGCAAGAGCCATGCATGATGCGTTTTCATTTGAAATGTGGGGTGGCGCCACATTTGACGTTGCATATCGATTCCTTAAGGAAAATCCATGGGATCGACTCATTAAAATGCGTGAAATGATTCCAAATGTGTTGTTGCAGATGCTGATTCGTGGGGCAAATGCTGTGGGTTATAAAAACTACCCTGACAATGTTATCCGTGAATTTGTACAGACATCAGCAGAAGCGGGAATCGATGTTTTCCGCGTATTTGATAGTTTAAACTGGATCAAAGGGATGGAAGTGGCCATTGATGCAGCTCGACAATCAGGCAAAATAGCGGAGGCGGCAATTTGTTATACGGGTGATATTTTAGATGACAGTCGTGACAAATATACGGTCGCTTATTACAAAGAAATGGCAAAAGAATTGGAAGCAGCAGGTGCACATATTTTAGCCATTAAAGATATGGCTGGTTTACTGAAACCCGAAGCGGCATACCGATTAATTTCAGAATTAAAAGACACAGTTTCACTTCCGGTTCATTTGCATACACATGATACGAGTGGCAACGGAATTTACTTGTACGGTAGAGCGATTGATGCTGGCGTAGACATCGTTGACACAGCGTTAGGAACGATGGCAGGACTGACATCCCAACCGAGCACAAATACGCTTGCGTATGCATTAAAAGGCAGTAAGCGCGAAGTGCGAACTGATATTAAAGCTTTGGAGAAACTTTCTCACTACTGGGAAGATGTACGCAAATACTACCAGGATTTCGAGTCTGGCATGATGAGTCCACATTCTGAAATTTATGTCCATGAAATGCCGGGTGGTCAGTATTCCAATTTGCAACAACAAGCGAAAGCAGTTGGCTTGGGTGAGCGTTTTGAAGAAGTAAAAGATATGTATTCAACCGTTAACTTAATGTTTGGTGATGTTGTCAAAGTTACGCCTTCATCAAAAGTTGTCGGTGATATGGCGCTCTTCATGGTTCAAAATGATTTAACGGAAGAAACGGTACTTACCCGAGGACAAACAATTGATTTCCCTGATTCAGTAATCGAGTTCTTCCAAGGATATATTGGGCAGCCTTACGGCGGGTTCCCGAAAGAACTGCAACAGGTAATCTTAAAAGGACGCGAAGCTATTACTGTGCGCCCAGGTGAATTGTTGGAACCAGTCAATTTCGATAAGCTGAAAGAAGAGCTTTTCCATAAATTGAGTCGTCCGGTTACAAGTCATGAAGTACTGGCATATGCGTTGTATCCAAAAGTGTTCGATGAATACTCGGATATTGTGAAGAAATTTGGGGATGTTTCCGTATTGGATACTCCAACCTTCTTGTACGGTATGCGCTTAGGTGAAGAAATCCAAGTGGAAATTGAGAAAGGTAAAACGTTACTCGTAAAACTAGTATCGATTAGCCAACCTCAATCGGACGGAAATCGCGTCCTTTATTTCGAATTGAATGGACAGCCAAGGGAAGTAATCATCCAGGACTTGACGATTGAATCGGATATTACACAAAAACCGATAGCGGACGTCGGTAACCCTGATCATATTGGTGCTACGATGCCAGGAACTGTATTAAAAGTAGTAATAGATAAGGGTAGTCGAGTAAAGCGTGGAGATCATTTGCTTATTACTGAAGCGATGAAAATGGAAACAACTGTCCAGGCTCCGTATGATGGTGTTGTGAAAGAAATTCATGTCACTACCGGCTCTTCTATTACAACGGGTGACTTGTTGATTGAAATGGAAAAAGAGTAGATTTAACACGATACTGTTGACTGTCGTACATTTGCACTAGCATTGATAAAAATCAACATTAAAAGGGCATCAGCTGAAACCGTTAACGGTCGAAGTTGATGCCTTTTCTTTTATCCACCTATACTAATTCCATTTCTATCGAAAAAAGCAGTTCCGCATGTACGCGGAACTGCTTTTAAAGTGATGTTTTTTTAGAACGGCTACGAGATAGGAGCAAAATCATATAACATAGCAATCCAAATAGTAGTGTGATGAGTAGAGAATGTAGTAAAGCGAAGAATAAGTTCAGCCTTGTCAACACTACTAGCATACCTGATATGACTTGAAGTGAGACGATAACAAACGCAATAATCCACCCATAAGATAAAACTCGTTGGTCTCTATAATTCTTGAATGCATGCCATGCTATGAAACCAATCCAGAGGAAAATTAGTCCGGCCGCTGTACGATGTCCCATTTGCACCCATTCATAAAGGTTGGCTGGTAAAGAGAAATCTCCGTTACGACACATTGGCCAATCCGCACAGATTAAGCCTGAATCTGTATGGCGAACGAGGGCACCTGTGTAAACGACTATATAGGAGTAAAGGGCAACTCCTATTGTATGCCATTTCAATTTTTTTCCAATCTGTAACTTATCCGCATCAAATTTGCGATCGACTTCAAAAATCAGAAGCGTTAACAATAAAACTGAGGCGAATGATATTAAGGAAATACCAAAATGGAGGGCTAATATAAAGTCACCTTGTCCCCATAGAACTTGAGCTGCACCAATTAGCGCTTGTAAAATCAAGAAAAACATTGCCATAAAAGCTAAAAATTTTGTTTCGCGTATATGTCCCATTGCTTTCCATGACCAAACGGATAAGATCAAGATGAGAAAACCTACCGAACCAGTTACGAGACGGTGAGAAAATTCAATTAAAACTTCAGTAGTGATTTTGTCGGGAATTAGTTCTCCATTGCATCCCGGCCAGTGTCTGCCGCAACCCATTCCACTTTCTGTTTTCGTAACAAGTGCTCCACCAAGAATTATGAGCAACATGCCGATTGTAGAAGCAACAGCAAACCACTTTAAGTATTTACTTTGTTGCATGAATGACACCTACTTTGTCTATACTGATCGCGAAAATGCGATACCTGCATGTTTGATAATAGCTAAGAATATGACAAAAAACAATGTTTAACAGAGAAACAACAACAGTAAGGATACCCAATTCACAAATTGTTCATAAAATATTCTCTTTCCATTCACAAAACTTTTTAGAAAATGCTTTACTATAGATATGTTGTGTCAAATTGACAGGAAACCGCTATGGCTTTTTATCGAATTTGAACTTAAATATAGAATTAGCATAAGTTTTTCGATATAGTAAGTGTAGCGGAATATGCTTACAACTTTGAAAGGGGGAGTTATCATGTCAAACGGTCGCGCGATCAATGCAAGAACTGATGCGGATCTTGAAACAACATCATTTGTTAAAGACTTTCTTGCATTGATTAAGATTGGAATTGTAAACTCAAACCTTGTGACTACGTTTACGGGATTATGGTTGGCATTTCAATTTTCAAACCGTCACTTCTTAGATGAGATGGACCTCATGTTTTATACTCTTGTCGGTGCAGCGTTGATTATTGCCGGTTCAGCCGCAATGAACAACTACATCGATCAGGATATAGATCCAATTATGGCGAGAACAAAATCCAGACCGACTGTGACGGGACGATTCAAACCAACTGCCGTATTGTCCGTTGCTCTGTCCTTCATGGTTGTCGGTGAGATTTTGTTATTTATGGCATCGTTTTCAGCTGGTATATGGGGACTTGCTGGTATTATCAGTTACGTTGTCCTTTATACCATGTGGTCAAAAAGAAGGCATGTGAGCAATACAATCGTTGGGAGTATATCAGGGGCTATTCCTCCAGTAATCGGATGGGCAGCAGTTGAACCTACACTTGGATGGGGTGCACTTGCATTATTCCTCATCATGTTCGCATGGCAGCCTCCACACTTTTATGCACTTGCTATGAAACGAACGGAAGAATACCGGGCGGCAGGCATTCCGATGTTGCCGGTTATTAAAGGATTTGCACATACGAAGCGCTCCATGCTTCTGTGGATTTTAGTTCTTTTCCCACTTCCATTCTTACTCATGGAATTAGGAACATGGTTCCTCGTCCTCGCTACTGTGCTTAATATTGGATGGCTCGTACTTGCACTAAGAGGCTTTAAAGCGGAAGATGATTTAAAATGGGCAAAAGGCATGTTTATCTATTCCTTAAATTACATGACCATCATTTTTGTCTCGATGATTATTTTCTCGATTTTCAGCTAACTTTTGGGATTCTTTCTTTGAATTTAGAATTCATATAGAATGGAACCACAGTCCGATTTACACATGAATACAACTACGAAAGAGGGGTTTGATTAAGCTATGATGAAAGGGCTCAAAAAGTGGCGTCTCTTTTCTCTGCTGACAGCTCTAACGGTCTTTTTGTCTGGATGCGGTGAAGAACACTTATCTACACTTACTCCAGCAGGACAAGTCGGTAGAGATCAATTGGATTTAATGTTGCTTTCAACAGGAATCATGGTACTTGTTATTATTGTAGTAATGATTGTTTACATTCTTGCAATCGTCAAGTTCCGTCGTTCTAAAGTGGGCGAACATGTAATTCCTAAGCAAGTAGAAGGAAGTCACAAATTAGAACTTATCTGGACTATCGTTCCGATTATTTTACTATTGATTTTGACAGTTCCTACTGTAGTCTCTACATATAAATTGGCGGATGTCAGTGGTATGGATGCAGTCGATGCAAAAGGCAATAAGACAGCAGTAACGGTTAACGTTAAAGCAAATCTTTACTGGTGGGAATTTGAGTATCCGGATTTGGGAATCGTTACAGCTCAAGAATTAGTAGTACCGACGCAAGAGAAAGTTTACTTTAACCTTAAAGCAGCAGATGTAAAACACTCATTCTGGATTCCTGCAGCGGGCGGTAAAATGGATACAAACGTTGAGAACCTAAACACATTCTATTTAACATTCGACAATCCTTCAGATAGTCTTGAAGATGGAGTGTTTTATGGTAAATGTGCGGAACTTTGTGGTCCTTCACATGCACTAATGGACTTTAAAGTAAGATCTTTAGACCGTGATGATTTTGATGCTTGGGTAGCAGACATGAAAGCATCAAAAGCAGAAGAAACACCAGAAGGTGACGTTGCTCAGCAAGGTCAGGAAATCTTCAACACTAGCTGTATTGCTTGTCATGCTGTATCAGGTGCAGGCACAACTGGTGGTGTAGGTCCTAACTTAGCGACCTTCGGAGATCGTAACCGAGTGGCTGGATTCATGGAAAAAACAGATGAAAACGTTAAGGCATGGATTAATGATCCTGAAGAGCATAAACCAGGTAACTTGATGCCTCAACCTGAAGATTTACCTAATAGAAATGGTAAAGAATTAACAGATCAAGAGCTCACAGCTCTGACAGAATACTTAATGGGACTATCTGTAGAAGATTAATCTTCTACAGAATGACAAGAAGGAGGTTAAAGTTGTGAGTTCAATCGCACAGAAAAAAGGCTTTGGTGCCACTCTTTGGGACTATTTAACAACAGTCGATCATAAGAAAATTGCCATCCTTTACCTCATTACCGGTGGATTCTTCTTTATCGTCGGCGGTATCGAGGCTATGCTTATACGTATACAACTAGCACAACCTGACAATGATTTTGTGAGTGCTGGTCTTTTCAATCAAATTATCACGATGCATGGTACAACCATGATTTTCCTGGCTGCCATGCCATTGTTATTAGGCTTTATGAATGCCGTTATGCCACTTCAAATCGGTGCGCGTGACGTTGCTTTCCCATTCTTAAACTCTTTAGGTTTCTGGTTATTCTTCTTCGGAGGAGTATTCCTTAACTTATCTTGGTTCTTGGGAGGAGCACCTGATGCAGGATGGACTTCATATGCATCGCTTTCATTAGCTTCACCGGGTCATGGGATTGACTTTTATGCTTTAGGTCTATTCATTTCCGGTTTTGGTACATTAATCGGAGGTATTAACTTCCTAGTTACAATTATCAACATGCGTGCACCAGGTATGACTTACATGCGTATGCCATTGTTCACTTGGACAACTTTTGTTGCATCAGCATTAATTCTATTCGCTTTCCCACCATTGACGATTGGGATCATTTTCATGATCGTTGACCGTATGTTCGGAGGAAACTTCTTTGATCATACAATGGGTGGTAATACTATTATTTGGGAGCATTTATTCTGGATCTTCGGACATCCTGAAGTATATATCTTGATTTTACCTGCTTTCGGTATCTTCTCAGAAATATTCCCTACGTTCTCACGTAAACGTTTGTTTGGTTATTCAGCTATGGTCTTCGCAACTGTATTAATCGGTTTCTTAGGATTCATGGTTTGGGCACATCATATGTTTACAGTAGGTATGGGACCAACTGCTAACGCAATCTTTGCTGTTGCGACAATGGCAATCGCGGTTCCTACCGGAGTAAAAATCTTTAACTGGTTGCTTACAATGTGGGGCGGAAGTATCATCTTTACAACACCTATGCTTTACGCGATTGGGTTTATCCCATCTTTCGTTGCTGGTGGTGTAACGGGGATCATGCAAGCTGCTGCACCTCTTGATTATCAATTGCACGATTCATACTTTATTGTTGCTCATTTCCACTATGTTATTGTTGGTGGGGTAGTACTTGGATTATTAGCTGGTTTACATTTCTACTGGCCATTAATGTTCAACACGATGTTAAATGAAACACTTGGAAAAGTAACTTTCTGGTTATTCTTCATTGGTTTCCACTTAACATTCTTTATCCAACATTTCCTAGGTTTACTTGGGATGCCACGTCGTGTGTTCACGTATGGTGCAAACCAAGGATGGGACACTTACAATCTCATCAGTTCATTAGGTGCTATTTTCATGGCAGCCGGAGTTATTGTTCTAGTGGTGAACATCATCATGACGATCGTGAAAAACGAAAAAGTTGGTCGTGATCCATGGGGTGATGGTCGTACTTTAGAATGGGCTGTTCCACAACCTGTACCTTTCTACAACTTTAAACAAACACCACTTGTTCGTGGTCTGGATACATTCTGGATTGAAAAACAAGAAGGAAATAAAGAAGGAATGACTTACGCAGAGCCAGTAGGCGATATCCATATGCCTAACAATTCATTTATTCCTGTTGTTATTTCATTTGGTCTATTCGTAGGAGCATTTGGTGCTTTATACAATGGAGAAAAATCTTGGGCAGTGCCTGTGATGTTCTTGGGATTAGCTATCACATTCGGTTCAATGATCGTTCGTTCATTGAAAGATGACCATGGATATCATGTTCATAAAGAAGATTTATTGAATGAAAAAGGGGGTAAACACTAATGGACTTAAATACTAAGTACACCCCACAATCTTGGCCGGATCATCCGGAAAATTCCACTTTGGAAGGTAAAAATAAATTTGTTGGATTTTGGCTTTTCCTTGGTGGAGAAACTGTAACATTCGCTAGTTTGTTTGCTACTTACTTGGCTTTGAAAAACAAAGGTCCAAGTGGAATGGAATTCACGACACAAGGTTTGTTTGAATTACCTTTAGTATTCATCATGACAATGTTACTTTTGACTTCATCTTTAACAAGTGTTTATGCGATGTATCACATGAAAAACTATAACTTCAAAGCAATGCAAGCTTGGTTAATGGTAACAGTATTACTGGGTGCTGCATTCCTATGTTTTGAAATTTATGAGTTTTCACATTATGTACATGAAGGATTTACTTACGGTCAAAGTGCTTTCAGTTCATCTTTCTTTACACTAGTTGGAACACACGGAGCTCACGTTTTGGTTGGACTAGTATGGATTACCCTTCTTATGGTTCGAAATTCGAAGCGTGGCTTGAATCTTTATAACGCGCCTAAATTCTATTTAGCTTCTCTTTATTGGCACTTTATTGACGTAGTGTGGGTATTTATCTTCACGGTAGTATACTTGATGGGAGTGATGGGTTAAGATGGCACACGATGTACACAATCATGTAAAATCTCAAACCGAATATGAGTATAAACGTCGACGTTCTGCAAATGAGATGCGTGGACAATTGACAACGTTTGCGATTATGATTTTCTTAACTTTGATCGCATTCACGGCAGTCTATGCTGATTTCTCTCCAAATTTAGTTGCGCCAATCATTTTGTTATTGGCAGCGATTCAGGTTGTTTTACAATTGTATTACTTCATGCATATGAGCCATAAAGGTCATGAAACTGCATCCATGTTTTTATACAGTGGGGTAATTGTAGGTTTCATTACCGTATTGACATTTGTTACAATTATTTGGTGGAATTAACGATCGAAGCGAGCAAGGAAAGTTTTGTTTTTCCTTGCTTGCTTTTTTTTATGGCAATTTTTTGTCGGAGATTCTAATCAGAGCGTTTACAAACTTTAGAAAAGCCATGTAATTGTTTTACAAAATCAAAATTTATTTAAGCCTATTTTTAAGTAGAAATACGAAGATAGATTTCGAAGTGAACCGAATTCTACTCTATTTCAGTCTATTTAATCGCATTGTTCATAGTTCGTTCATTGATGTTATGGCAGATGGGATTTATAATGGGGGTACTGAAGAAAAAAGGAGCGAGTAACGATGCCTTTAAGTATATTTGGATTTCAAGCGTTATGGAGTCCGTTTTTCCTATTATTGACGCTAGTAGTTATAGGGCTTTATTTTTATATAACTTCAAAAAAACAGCATTGGTTTGAAGAGACTCAACCTGTAACTAAAAAAGAAATTACAGCTTTTGTCAGTGCCATGCTTTTGCTTTACGCAGTGAAAGGATCACCTATCGATTTAATGAGTCATATTTTATTTTCGATGCACATGACGCAAATGGCTTTATTGTTAATGTTAGTTCCGCCATTGCTAATCGTTGGAATTCCAACATGGGTATGGCATAAAATCATCAACAATCGATTTATTAAACCCATCTTCAGATTCCTTACCAAACCTTTGTTGGCTTTAATCGTGTTCAGTGGCTTGTTCTCTATATATCATATCCCACTTATTTTGGATAATATTAAACAAAACGAGCTTTACCATTCTGTATTCAATCTCTTTTTGTTCATATCTGCCGTACTTCTTTGGTGGCCAATCATGAATAAATTAAAAGGTGAACACCAAGTACACGGATTAAGTAAAATTGGTTATATTATTGGGAGCGCCATTTTGATTACGCCTGCCTGTGCACTGATTATCTTTGCAAGTCAGCCAATGTATGCGACTTATTCAAATGGTGACGCTTGGTTAAAAGCTATGGAACTCTGTGTGCCTACATCTACATTGTCCGGATTAACTTTGTCCGGTCCAGAACTGTTTACGAATATGCCAGTAATGGAAGACCAGCAATTAGGTGGTGTCATTATGAAAATTATTCAAGAAATCATTTATGGAGTTGTATTGGCTATCGTGTTCTTCCAATGGTATCGTTCAGAACAAGATAATGCAGAAGAGATTACCCAAAAGGCATTACAAGATCGACAAGCTTATGCAGCAAACAAATAATCAACCTTCATAAATTGGTGAGTGTTAGGAGAAAAAGAGATGAATCCACTTGTATTGCCGACTATCAGTACGTTTTTTATTGCGTTAAGCGCCGTCCTTGTTGCGATTGGTTGGGCTTTAATTAAACAAAGAAAAATTGAAGCACATAAGAAAACCATGTTTGCTGCTGCAATTGCAGCACTGACATTCTTTATTATTTATGTTTCACGAACGTTGTTTATCGGAAACACAGCTTTTGGCGGACCCGATGAATATAAAATCTTTTATACTACTTTTTTAGTCTTTCATATTATATTGGCTACGACAGGTGCGGTATTTGGTCTCTTTACCATTTGGTCTGGCTATAAAGACAATTTGAAAAGACACCGTAAACTAGGTCCAATTACAAGTATCATTTGGTTTTTCACTGCCATTACAGGCGTAATGGTCTACTTATTGCTTTATATCATCTATGAAGGTGGAGAAACCACTTCTGTTTTTAAAGCGATATTAGGATTTTAATTAAAGACCCAGTTAAACAATGTCTTTAATATAAAGGGAGCGATTCCCTCTAATTTTTATCAAAATCAAAGATAATAAAAAATGCCAATCACCTTGTTATTGAGGTAATTGGCATTTTTTATAGTTTGAAATTGGTTTTGATAATACCGGCTTCTTTTGCTGTAGTGAAAATGATGACGACAAATGGACCGATGATTAATCCGAGGAAACCGAAAATTTGTAATCCGATAAACATGGCAATTAATGTGGCAAGAGGTGATAAACCAATCTGAGAGCCCATTAATTTGGGTTCTACAGCACGGCGAATGACCAGCAACACTAACGCCAGAATGGCAAGCTTTGTTCCCATGGCAATGTCCCCAATGAGAAATTGGTACAATGACCATGGTCCGACAATGGCAATCGAACCAAGTATAGGAATAATATCGATGATCCAAATAACTATAGACATTATAATTGCATATTTTGGGGCAATGAATAATAATCCAATAAAGCTTCCTACTAAAATAAATAAACTGGCAAGCAATTGGGCTTTCAAAAAACCAAAAATGACAGAATTTAATCGGGAAGTCATAAAACGAACTTTTTCAGCAGTTGCAGGCGTCAGATGACGAAATACCATTTTCTTCAGTTCTGTTAAGTCCAACATAAACAGGAATAACGTGATAATGTAAACGATAAAACTGACTAAAAAATTTGGTATGCCTGTCAGCAGTTTGCTGATACTATTGTAGCTTACAATCCCCAAAATGGCTTTTTGCATAGTGTTTAAAAACTCATCTAACTCATTTTTAATCGAAGTTACCACTTCAATGGGCATGCCTTGCGTAAAACTGAATAATTTGCTTTGGACATTCATCCATGATAATGACAGTGTATTAAAATAATCGGGTGCAATTTTAGTCAATTGAATAATCTGACCAACTAATTGGGTGATAGTGAAATATAAGGTAGCGGTAATGAGTAATAAAAATAATATAAAAACGGTAATAACGGCAGTCTTTCGATTCCATTTAAACTTTTCTTTACACCATTTAACAATCGGTTCAAGGAAAAAAGCAGTAATTAAAGCTAGAAGAATTGGAACTGCGAGAGGGAGTACAAAGGTTAAAAAAAGGATGAGCAATACAATCAATAAAGCTAGTATTAAAAATTTCTTGGTAATCCACTTTGGCATCAGCATCACCTCATTTTTCCATATTGTATAAGTATAGACAACATTGTCACTTTTGAAAAGCAATAGAAAAAACGCCGAAGGAATATTATTCCTCGGCGTTTCCATTATGCACGAATTTCAAATGCATTGATATCTGCTTTAACAGCAGCCAATGTTTGCTGACATGATTTAACCAAATGTGCCGGGAAGACTTCTTGGTCTCCATATTCAACACCATGAGGGAAATAATGTTTACCTACAACTGGTTTCATCAAGGTAATGATTGCATCGTGAGCGCCAACATCGCCATCTTTTGTGAAGCCGAAAATACGTAAATAGAATGTGCCTTCTTTAATTTCGTATTTTTTGTCATAAGTAACACGTTCGTAATCCCATTGACCTTCACGTACAAGACCGTGGTTTAACATAATATCATCTAATAATTGTAAATCAGCTGCTGTATTTTCAATACCTGTGTTTTCAAAATACATAAAATCGTCCTCCTTATACATGCTTTACCCTAAGTAACGCGTTCCATTTTATAATAGTGCAATTTTGCATCTGTTGCAATGACAACATTGTGTCAATACGCTTTACACTGATATAATAGACTCATCATTTTCCTTATGAGGAGTTGTCTTATTGAAAGTATTGGTTAGAATCTTAATTTTATTAGCTATTATCATGACTGTCATTTTTTATTCCGACCAAACTGTTCAAGAAAATGATTTATTGGAAGCGCCCGGTCCAACAGGGCAAGCTTTGCCACAGGAAAACTTATTACCCCCATCTGGGGAAGAATCAGTCCCAAGACCAGAAAAAGGACTATCTACGCTTATTGGACAACATACTAAAAAAGTGGTGGAATCATTTGGGGAACCTAACCGAATCGAGCCTTCAGCTTACGGATATGAATGGTGGGTGTACAATAGGTCACTCGATTCTTATATGATGGTAGGCGTTAACGGGGACACCATAACTCAAATATATATTGCAGGAGAAAGCCTTGATGCCTCACCCTATCAAGTTGGGCAATCCATTGATGATTTATACCGCTTTACTATAATCGAGTCGGAAATTACCGTGCAAATCGATTCGAATGTTTATACATTCACCATCAACGACCAAGATATGACGAACCGATTATTAATTAAATTCGATGGGCTTTTTGCCCAAATTTATATGGATGAAGAAGACCAAGAAGTGGAAGCCATTCGTTTTACTGATCCAAAGACACTTGTTCTCCATCAGCCTTATGAAATGACTTACAAAGGTGACTACTTAGCACCTAAAGTACCTTCAACGACATTGCAAAAATCTATTGATGCATCAAATGAACGCCAATTATTTGAATTGACGAACGTGTATCGTTCACGTCATTCCGTAAATACAGTTATTGAAGATGATGCTCTTGGACTTGTTGCAAGCAAACATAGTGAAGATATGGCGATGCAAAATTATTTTTCTCATGAGTCACCGGATTTTGGGGATTTGGAAAACCGTTTGGAAGAGTCGCTTATTGTTTATGACAGTGCAGCTGAAAACCTTGCAGCGAATTATTATGATTCAGCAGAAGTTGTAAATGGTTGGTTAAATTCTTCAGATCATAGAGAAGTTTTGCTAAAAGAAGATTTTACCCACCTGGGCGTAGGAACATTTGGCAAATATTATACGCAAAACTTTGTAAAACGCGAGATGAATGTCAGAAAAGGTCAATGAGCAGCGGAGTTTATCCATGTTCCTTCTTCTGAAGAACCGAAAGGACGAATATGCAGTGGAATTTGGTGCTTAGCCGCCATGTCCACTGCTTTTTTTTGTATCAGTGGGTGTGTCTCAGTTTCACAAAGCTGCTGAAGCTTTTCATACGAAACTTTCGGTAATTTATATACATTTTCCGAGTTTTTTGGATCACCGGACATGACACCTGGTACATCTTTATAAAATTCAACCGCCTCGGCATCGAATAAATTGGCCATCACGATTGCAGTTAAATCACTGCCACCGCGTCCAAGTGTCGTAAAGCGATGATCTGTCGTAATTCCTTGAAACCCTGGTACAATTACACATGGTACATGCTGGAGCAATTCTTTAATGACTTTTTTAGATGTTTTAATAATTGAAGCATCTCCAAAATGGTCATCCGTGTAGATACCAGCCTGTATGCCATACGCTAATTGACACGGAATCTGTTGCTTTAAACATTCTGCTGATAGAACGGAAGAGGCCAGGAGCTCTCCGCAAATAGCGGCAACATCTTTTGATTCTGGTGCAATTTGAAATGCGTCCGTTATTCGAATCAGTGTATCGGTGGAATAAGGATCCCCATGACGCCCCATTGCTGAAACAACCACCAGAACCGATTTATATTTGGCTAAACCTTCTTTAATATGTTGAATACATACTGCCCGCGATGCTGCATCTCTCACCGCTATGCCTCCGAATTTTTGCACAATCATCAAACCCGCTCCTTATTAATCATGAGTGACATTTTCCCGCATGCTTACATACGATGAACGTACCTTGACTGTAATGTATTCGGTCAATTTCATTTTGTGTAGGAGGGGTACAATGACTTTGGTCATTGCCGATTTATTAAAAGACTGGCCGTGTACGTGGTTACACGGATCCTTTAATGAAATCATATGTGGGGTCAAAGAAAATTCCAAGGAAATTCAAGCCGGTGATGTCTTTGTAGTTATTAAAGGGAAAAATGCCAATGGTGCTACTTATATAAATGAGGCAATCGAAAACGGGGCGGTCTGTATTATTGCGGAAGATCGAGAACATGAAAAAATGTGTAGAGAGGTGGCGTTTGGCATCGTGCCAAACACTAGGACCTTTCTTTCTCATGCTTGTGCCCGTGTTCATGGGAATCCATCAAAACAATTGCACGTGGTGGCGGTGACTGGAACCAATGGTAAAACAACGGTAAGCCATATGATAGGTCAAATGCTCACGTTGCTTGGCTACCAAACAGCAGTAATCGGTACATTAGGACTTTTTATAAATGGAAAAAAAGTTGATGAGAATTTTCCATCACTCACTACATGGTCTGCTTCACATCTCCATCAAACCTTTGCCCGACTGTTAAAAATGAACATTACACATGTCATAATTGAAGCTTCATCGATGGGATTAGCACAGCACCGACTGGACCATTGTTCAATCCAACAAGGGGTATTTCTAAATCTAGGACATGATCATCTTGAAGATCATGAAGGCATTGAGTCCTATAAAAAAGCAAAATGCAAATTAATGGATATAAGCCGAAAAGTTGTTGTGAATAAAGACGATTCTTTTTGGTTGGAAAAAGGAAAAGAATGCACGAAAGAACTGAATTGGTTTGGCGAAGAATTCATCCAGCTGAAAGAAATAAAGCCAGTATCAACGAATGTGACAATATTCGATGAAGGAGATTGTGATGGTTATGACGTGGAAGTTGGTTTTACAGGACTCTATAATATCTCAAATATAGCGGCTGCAATTGCGACTATACGACAATTGGATATTCCGATGTCATCAATTATTCCGCTACTCCCCAACATTACTTTACCCCCTGGCAGATTTCAATTCATCTTAAAAAAACCTTTTCAAGTAGTCATAGATTATGCGCATACACCAGAAGCTCTGCAACATCTACTTTCTTCAGCATCAAGAATTACTGAAGGACGATTACTTGTTGTATTCGGATGCGGAGGAAATCGCGACCAAGCGAAGCGAAGTGCTATGGGAGAGATTGCAGCATTTTACTCACATAGCATGTGGGTGACATCAGATAACCCCCGATTAGAGGATCCTCTGAAAATCTGCCAGCAAATCGTTGGAAATTTGCCGGAGACTTCCAAGATCCATATCGAAGTCGATCGAGCAGCTGCGATTCAACAAGCGCTTCGGTATTGCAAACCTGGAGATTTACTCTGTATAGCAGGGAAGGGTCATGAGTCCACTCAACATATTGGCGATCAAGTTATCCCTTTTTCAGACGAACAAACCGTTCTGCTAATATTATCGACGTTACCGATGGCGGGGAACCACGAAAAATGATCCATTGCCAACCGCAAGCTTCTTGCCATTGTCGTCCGTAATTTCACCGGTAACCACCATCGTCTGGCGTCCTTTATGTGAAAAAGTAGCACGTGCATGTAAATGACCTTCCGTGGCCGTCGCCAAATAGTTAATGGATAAGTTCATGGTTACAGCGGCAAATTCTTCAGATAGTGAATGATTTGCGAGGACACCCATCGCGGTATCAAGCATAACGGCCAGAATACCACCGTGAGGGATATGAAGAGTGTTATGAATATAAGGAGTTATTGGGATGGATATCGTGCAAGAATCATCGCTTAATTTCTTCTCCATATGCAAAGTAGCGCCTAAATAAGTGGAAAGATCACCACTTTGTTTCTTCTCAAAGCCTTCCAACCATTTTGATAACGTAGAGACATCTTCGGTTGATGCATGAATTAATATGTTTTCGAGTTGATTACGTACTGATTTTTTCATGTTGTTTCTCCTAACTTTTAGCAAATGCAGGTCTTTTATTTTATGAGTCCAATCTGTTATGATTAAAATAGATTGGAGGAATGTCCGATGATGATGACATCAGAATGGGCAAACATCATGGATGAAGGAGATAGTTTAACACAGATGATTTTATCCTCCGAGCAAGTAGAACGCTTCAAAGAAGCATATTTCGCCGTTTATACAGACGAATTATTAAATAGACAGATTGCTTCTTTTTCTCGTTTAAAAGAGCAGTATGAAGATGTTCAACGCTTCGGAAAGTATCATCCGGACTATCAGCACGTGATGAAGTCTATTCGAGTACAAAAACGCGCACTTGATATGAATGAACGTGTCGCTAATTTAAGACTGGCTGAAAACGAATTGCAAGATTTGTTGGATGAAGTCAGCTTATTAATAGGAAAAACTGTATCTGAATCTGTCAAGGTCCCTGTCAGCAATCCGTTCTTCGCTTCAGCTGCCTCTTCTTGTAGTACAGGAAGCTGTGGAACTGGTGGTTCTTGTGGCTGTTCAGCTTAAATAAAAGATTGTAGCTTGGGTGCGTAACTGCTCTTGAGCCGGACATAACAAAAGGATGTGCGCGTAATGTGCACATCCTTTTTCTTATTCTTAAAGAAAGTTTTAGCTTATACACATTTTCTTATGCAATATGTTCTGCCAGTAACGCAACGGCTAAATCTGGACGATCTGTAACAATTCCTTTTGCACCTGATTGCAACAAACGCTGCATTACTTGAGGATCATTGATTGTCCAGTAGTGAACGGGAACATTCAGTTTGCTCAGGAAGTTGATAAAACCTTCTCCATCAAGTGGGAAAACACCGGATTTCACTGGAATTTGAAAGACGTCTACACGAGGATGATACAAATGTCCGAACTGACTTGTGTAGGCAGAATACGCTTTACGCACTTCGTTTTCTCCTGCACCAAGTGCCACCGAATTTTGAGCATACAGGTTGAAACGATCGATTTGCTCGTCATGGAAGCTCGTGACAACCACACGGTTTTGAGCACCAAGTTCTTCTATCAAACGCCATAATTTTGAAGGAATCAAGCTACCTTCATACGTTTCAGGAGAATCCTTCATATCGATGTTAATCAACATTTGTGGGAATGCTTCAAATAGCTCACGTAGCGTGATAGCAGTTAAGCCTTGTCCACGATATTCATATTCTTGCTGCTCATTAATAAACTGATAACCCAGATCAAAAGCCTTAAGTTCAGAAAGTGTCATATCTGCAACACGTCCTGCACCGTCAGTGGTACGATCTACATATTCGTCATGGAAAACCACGATTTCTTCATCTTTTGTCAAGCGAATATCGATTTCAAATCCATGAACTCCAAGTTCAGCTGCTTTTTTGAAAGCTATCATGGAGTTTTCTGGAGCAATCAGAGAACCTCCACGATGAGCTAAGATAATCGGATGTTCATATTGAAGTGCTTCTTTATCAGGGCGTTTTTGAGGTTTTGAGATGGCTTTAGAGCCTGCCCAGGCAGCAGCACCAGCTGCGGCGATTGCGAATGCTACTTTCGTTTTCTTTCCCATGTCTAATTCCTCCTCATGCAAACTTGCTTTCCCCATTATAAAGGAAAGTATAGCAAACTGTCAGCTTCAAGCGGTTGCGAACGTTTTCTTTCATATGGTATTCTTTTAAGTAAGAAAAGAGGGAACTCGCATGAATGAACGACAAGGATTAATTGTATATGTACATCATTTAAAACAAGCGAAGTCGCTGAGGAAATATGGACATGTTCAATATATTTCCCGAAAATTAAAGTATGTCGTAATGTATTGCGACCTCGATCAAATTGAAGCGATTTCAACGAAATTACAAAAACTCCCGTTTGTAAAAGAAGTCAGTCCTTCCTACCGTCCGTTTGTCAAAACTGAATATGAAAATTCTAAACCGGACAAAGCAAAAGAATATGACTATAAAACGGGCTTATAACTTAGCTTAAAGGCGGCAAAATGTGATGCAATCTAAACAACCCGATTAAATATTGATGGTACAAAGCGGGCTCAGCAAAATAAGATGAATGCTTAACTTCGAGACGGTGTGGGGAATAATTTCTTTCCTGCAGCGTTTTTTCAATTAGTTGGATGCGTTTGCTCGGTTTTTCTTCCGAGTATTCAATCCCTTCGCGACAGAAGTAAATCGGCGTGAATTTACTATCATCTACAGGTTTTAATATAAGAGCGATGCTCAATTTTTTGACGTCTTTCGATACGGATGTCAAAATACATACACGATGAAAACGGTGCTCGTTGGTTTTTAATAATTCAATCCATTCATAAATATCGCTATAACCTTCTCCTAGTTCAATAAAGCGTTGAATCATGAGAAAATAACACATCCTTTCAATAGCCATCTTATCATGGCTTGTAGCATGAAGCATATGAAAATAAAGTCAGAAATGGCTTTTCAATAACCGATGAATCGGACAAGGAGGAACGTCATGAGAGTAATTTCCGGAGAACAAAAAGGACTCCCATTAAAAGCGGTGCCTGGTGCGGGTACACGACCAACAACTGATAAAGTGAAAGAATCAATTTTCAATATGATCGGTCCATACTTTGAAGGAGGGCTTGCTGTGGATTTATTCGCAGGAAGTGGGGGGCTCGGTATCGAATCGCTCAGTAGGGGCATAGATACGTGCATTTTTATCGAAAAAGATCCGCGTGCTATACAAACGATTCATGAGAATCTAAAGAAATGCAAACTAGATAATCGCTCGGAAGTATACAAAGCAGATGCTACACGTGCAATTAAAGCTTTGGAGAAAAGACAAGTACGAGTGGACTTGCTGTTTTTAGATCCACCTTATCAAAAAGTTGGGTATTATGAATTGATCGAGCAGTTTGTGGAAAAAAACTTATTGACTGATGATGCAATCATTTTTTGTGAACACGAAAAAGGTGTAGATTTGCCAAATACATATGGGTCATTTACTCTAACAAGACAAGAACTTTATGGCAGTACCATAATTTCGATTTATCGACAGGAAGAAGGAGAACACCATGACTAAAATTGCAGTCGTACCAGGGAGTTTTGATCCTGTTACATTCGGTCATTTAGATATCATCAAACGAGGTGCTTCCGTATTTGACGAAATACACGTGGTCGTACTAAATAACTCCTCTAAAAAACCACTTTTTACGATTGAAGAACGTATGGCATTAATTAGTGAAGTGACAGCAACTTTGCCTAATGTCCGTGTGGATTCTTTTTCTGGCTTACTTGTCGAGTACGCTAAAAGTGTCAATGCACATGCCATTGTACGTGGATTAAGGGCGGTATCCGATTTCGAATACGAAATGCAGATTACGTCCATGAACCGTGTATTAAATGACAATATCGAAACATTTTTCATCATGACGAATAATCAATATTCATTTTTAAGTTCGAGCATTGTTAAAGAAGTGGCGAAATATGGTGGCGATATTTCTGAACTTGTACCTAAACCTGTAGAAGAAGCCTTGAAAATGAAATTTGGATTAGAATGAATCACGCAATGATTTTGCGTGATTCTTTTCATATGTCCTGTTGCAAGCACCTTTTTTCAATAAAGCTTAGATTTCAGGAGAAGCTCTTGAGCATCTGCATCCAATGCCCTTTCTTTTAAAGTATTAAATAACAACACCCAACAAATAGAAGAAAATGAATCAGTCGATATACGACATAAGGTTTTAACGAAAGTTTGGCTGATTTCGCCAACACCATGATTTGCATATGTATGCTTAAACCATTGAAAGATAGAATGATTACTGCCAGAAGAGGAAAAAAGGGTGCCATATTAAATAATTGATGTGCAACTTCGAGCCCTGCAGTCATCTCAAATAGTGAATAAATGAAAACTGTTACCTGATGAGGGATACCATTGAACACGACCCCCATTATTTCCCTGATAACTGTACTGATAGTAGTGAAGAAGACTACCGTAGTAGCTACCAAAAGCAAAATGGAGGCAGCTTGGTGAATCCCTTCGCTTAAAGGGGAAGTAACTGGCTTGGCTATGTTATCATTTTTTGAGATGCTTGGTAGTGGAATGAATAAATGAAGGAAAACTAAAAATAACAAATTGATCGTATGTAAAAGTACCATTAATAGAATACCTGTGTTGGCGGATAACAGAAATTGACTCCCAACCACGCCTACCACAAACATGGGGCTAGGCGCATGGCAAATTCCAAGTAAGTGACTTGCATGACGCTTACTGATCATGCTTGCCTGCGACAAGGTCGAAATAGTTGCCGCACCGGTAGGGAATCCACCAAACGCTCCTATCGCATATACTTTGATGCTGTTGCCAACGTGGGATTGCCATTTATTTTTTTTGTAGAGTTCATACAGTAGCCATTGAGAAACGACTAAGTAAGGTAATAAATATGGTAAAAGACGTTTAAGAAAAACCTGAAGTCCGAGCTGTGAACCTTGATGAGCTATCCCAGGCATGAAGATAAACAAAATCATGAGAAACCAACAAATGAATAAATTGGTCTTATGTAGCATGTGAAATTTCCCCGTTTCAACCGTTTTGTCAGAAGTAAAGTGAAAGTGCTACACTATGTATATGCAAAAAGAAAGCTTGTCATCATGGAGGTGAGGGTACATGTCAAAGAAAAGTACAATTGGCTTTTTCATCGTTTGTATTTTACTTATAAGCGGGACAGTTTATCCCGTCGATGCTTACATCACAAAACCCGGAGGGGCGTATCCACTTGAACCGCTTGTAGATGTAGAAAGTGGAGATGAGGATGATACTGGGTCGATGAGTTTAATGACCATCGCTTTATCGAAAGCAACGCCTCTTACTTATGCATGGGCGAAAGTGTCCGACCAACAAGAGATATTACAAACCAATCAAGTTAGAAATCCTGACGAGGATGACGAAGAATATAATGTTCGTCAACTCCATCTTATGTCGCAATCACAATTTAATGCGATAGAAGTGGCATTCAAAAAAGCCGGTAAACCTTATGAAATTACAACCAAAGGTGTCTTTGTTTTAAATGTCTTGCCGAAAGGTGCGGCTGACGGCTTACTTAGTCCTGGAGATCGAATCTTGCAAATCGATGACGTCAAGAGTGATAATCAACAAGGGATTATCGATTATTTAAAACAGAAAAAATTAGGCGATATTGTCACACTGCATATTGAACGTGACGGAGAAAAAGATTCAGTTGAAGTTGAATTGAAGCCGATTCCTACTGATGAGAGCCGAGCTGGTCTAGGAATCACTTTTACTGATGATAAAGAAATCACGACTACACCGAAAGTAAATATTAAGGCAGACGAAATCGGAGGACCATCTGCAGGACTAATGTTTACATTGGAAATTTTGAACCAGTTACTGGATGAGGATCTAACAAAAGGTTATAAAATCGCGGGAACCGGAACCATGCAGGAAAACGGTGAGGTGGGACGGATCGGTGGAATTGACTTGAAAGTCATTGCTGCCGATAAAGAAGATATCGAGATTTTCTTTGCACCTGACGATGAGTTACCAGAGGAAGTATTGAAAAATAATCCTACACTGAGATCAAATTATTTGGATGCAAAAGAATCAGCAGAAAAAATAGGCTCGACGATGAAAATCGTGCCTGTGAAAACAGTTGATGATGCACTCGCTTATTTAGATAAGCTAGAACAGAAAAAGTAATCTAGTTCCACTAATGTGAAGTTGAATAGGTTCCGACTGTTCTATAAGTCTGTACGTAGCATTACCATAACCGAACAATTAAAAACTTGGCAAAGTGACAAAGTCACTTCGCCAAGTTTTTTTCGTAGGGCTATGATGCAGTTGGTTAAAGTCCAACGCACCCGGTTATATATTACGAATGTTTATGAAAATTAATAAACTATAATATAATCGGTGGTTTGCGATAATCCATTCCAACCGGTTGTTTGATTTTTGGTGATTGCAATCCCAATTGATATAAATCAGATGCATGAATGTCTAAATCCAATAAAGAATCTTTTGTTGCAGCAACTCGACTGACGAGTGGCAATGAAAGATTCTTTTTCTTTTCACTCAAATACTTTTGTCCATTTTGAGTCATGCCAAGAACCCGTAAATACGTAGGCTTTTGATGTTCTTTCAATGATTCCCACGTAAAGCCTGTATAAATATGAGTAAGCATTCGTTGTATGCGTGTCCACGTATAACGCTTCGATTTTACCCGGCTCATAAAATCTTCAAATGTTTCGCATTCCCTTGCCGCTTCATGAATTAGATGCTCGATACCTTCTGTTACTTCAGCATATGAAGCAAGGTTTTTTGTTGATGAACGGATAATCGTATGTCGTAGAAGGGGCCAGAACTGTTGCCAACTGCCAAATACCCCTATAGAGTCTTTCCACTTCAATAGTTGTTCCAATGAGGTGTGTGGCATGAATTTTCCCAATGCTTCAATCGAGCCATCGTCGAATAGAGCCTTACGGATACCTGTAGCGCTTGCAATGGATTGGTCTTGATCAACATTATCATGATAATTCGCCACGATTCGTTGAATGGTTACAGGCTTGATATGTGCCTGCATCTGACAGGCTGTTTCAATATAGTGATAACCGAGAATATTATTTGGTTTTGATAAGTCAACTAATGGCAAGTTTAAGTGTGTTGTGATGTCTGAATAAGCTTCGTTTAATGCTTTTGGATAACTTAATCCAAGTTGCATGTATTGTTTAATCGAATTTTGGTAAGCCTCTTGTTGTGTAGTAAGGACATCATATGAGCGTGTAAAAGGCTCAATTGTCCCTTCCTCACTTCCAAAACAAAATGCTTCGCATTCAAGGGCTTCCAGCAGTGTAATTGAACCACGTGCAAAGTCACTGGCTTGTGCAGTTGCAAAAACGTAAGGGAGCTCGATTACGATATCTACGCCAGCTTTTAGAGCCATTTCTGTCCTGGACCATTTATCCACCAGGGCAGGTTCTCCTCGTTGCAAAAAATTCCCGCTCATAACAGCAATAATAATATCTGCGGCTGTCTTCTTGCGAGATTCTTTGATATGATAGAAGTGTCCGTTATGAAACGGATTATGTTCGACGACTACACCAGTTGCTTTCAAGCTTGTGACCCCCTTATATCATTTACTCTAGATTATACGGGTCAAAAAAAGGAGTGACAAGAAATTATCTTGACATCCAATTTTCTGCATTATATAATCAACTTTGTTGTCTTGAGGTGATAAACGAATGAAATGGGCAATTCATCAACTATCTAAATATCGCCATGACGGGATGCCAATTGATGAAACGATTCAATTGGATGAAGTGATGGAACGTAACCCGGACATCCGGAAAATTTCACCCGTTCATGTAAAAGGGCACTGCACATTTGGTGCAGCGCAAATGACTTGTCATTTTCAACTGACAGGCACCCTTACCTTACCATGTGCTCGCACGTGGGAAGATGTTGAGTATCCGTTTGATATTCAAACAGATGAGATTTTCAGCTGGTCGGAAACACATAAGGAAGACGATGGAGAAATTCATTATGTAGAAGGCGATGTTGTTAATGTCGACCCTGTATTTGAAGAATTGATTCTTGTCGAAATTCCGATACAAGTGTTTAAGGAAGATGCAGAGCATCAACCGATTCCGGGCGGAAAAAGCTGGTCATACTTAACTGATGAGGAATTGTCTGCTAAAGAAGAGAATGAACATAAAAAATTGGATCCTAGACTTGCTGATTTAGCAAAGTATTTTGATCAAACAGACGAATAAACGATCTGTAAGGAGGTGCCACCAATGGCTGTACCGTTTAGAAAGACTTCTAAAACAGTAAAAAGAAAACGTCGTACGCATTTCAAATTATCTCTACCAGGAATGGTAGCTTGCCCAAACTGTGGTGAATCAAAATTGGCTCACCATGTTTGTAAATCATGCGGACAATACAAAGGGAAAGAAGTATTGAGCAAATAATTCAGTATTTGTTCTATAAGGCTACCAGAGAGACCATGGCTCTCCGGTGGCCTTTTTCTCTATTTTCAAGGAGGAGCTTACATGACATTTGCAATTAATCGAGAAGATAATATTCTACGTTTTACTATTAAACGCCCTGAAATTCGAAATGCAATCAATCATGAAGTCATAGATGGTCTTGAGAAACTAGTTTCAAATGTACATAATGATTCAACTATACAATTTGTTGTTATTACCGGTGAAGGGGATGAAGCGTTTTGTTCTGGTGGAGATTTATCCGTCTTTCACGGTCTCCAGACGGCGCAAGAAGCCTTCCCAATGCTTGATCGGATGGCTAATGTTCTTTATCGAGTTGCCACTCTTCCTGTGCCTGTCATAGCACTTGTCAATGGGCACGCTGTAGGAGGTGGTTGCGAGATTGCTACCGCATGTGATTTCCGGCTAGTCTCGTCAAAAGCCAAAGCAGGGTTTATTCAAGGCTCTCTAGCTATTACAAGCGGCTGGGGCGGAGGAACCTATTTATTTGAAAAATTAGCAAGACAAGATGTAGCTATGCATATGCTGTGTGAATCAAAACCTTACTCAGCAGCTGTGTTACTTGCTAATGGGTGGGCTACACAAGTTTATGAAGGTGATAAGGAACAAGCTATGGAGAGATTTCTATCCGAGATGAAAAAAGTAGAGGCTTCTGTTCACCGTGCTTATAAACAAATGTTAATCCGTAAATGGATTGGTCAAAATCTACTGAGCCAAATTAATGAAGAAGTTAAAAACTGTTCACTACTTTGGGAAGCGCAGGAGCATCACGTGGCTGTTCAAAAATTCTTATCGCGGAAAAAATAACGTATTACTTAGATTTTTATACATAGGCTCTGTTATACGATGGTGTTGATAGTAAGGGAAACTGCGACAAACACCTGTGCTCCTGCGGTTACTCGTCGTTTAGAAGCGGTCCAAATCAAAACCTTTGGCCCGCTTCTTTCCTGCGGAAAAACCTAAAAGCCTGTGCTTCTGTTTCTGTTTCTGCATCGCTACGCTAGCTTCGAAACATGAAAGTGCGTTGCATTGTTGCGATCATCAAAGTTACTTTAAAGACACATTTTTTGTACTTTTTAAACCTCAACTTCTATTCTTTCTATTTGCGCATATAGTAGAAAAAAACGCGAGGTGAAGAATCTATGACTCAAGTTAAAAGAAAAGATCAATGGACTGCTGAGGATGACCATAAATTAGCATCCACTGTTTTGGAAATAGTTAAAAACGGAGGCACGCAAATTCATGCATTTGAAGTGGCTGCTGAAAAACTATCTCGTACGAAACAGGCTTGCGGCTTCAGGTGGAATAAAACGCTGAGACATACTTATGGACAGGACTTGAACCATGCAAAACAAAAATATCAACATCCAATGCATACACACTTAAAACAAGCGATGACCAGTTATGATGAACTGCTGGAAGCGCATGATAGGCTACAAAAGGAACATGCGCAACTGAAAACATTCGTCCAGCAAATTCAGCGTGTTTGTCTGGAAAGTCCATTTATTAGTCAAAAGAATTGATAATAAAATATCGACCGTTTCTTTGAAGATTGTATCTTTAAAGGGGCGGTCTTTTTAAATTTGTTTGTCTAGTTTGAATATTTCTTCATTCAAAGGTTGAAATCGTTTTCATTTTTCGTATAGACTATTGAAGATGGGGTTTCATGTTCAAACAGCATAGGGGGACAACATATGAAGAAAATTTTAATTGCAAACAGGGGAGAAATTGCACGACGAATTATCGAAACATGTAAGAAGTTACATATTGAAACAGTGGCAATTTATGCAGAAGCGGACGCGGAATTACCTTATGTAAAAGAAGCTGATTCAGCATTCTTGATAGGTCCAAGCCAAGTTCAACAATCTTACTTGAAAGTGGATGATATTTTAGCCTTGGCTAAGCGTGAAGGGGTTGACGCCATTCATCCAGGCTATGGTCTGCTTTCAGAGAATGCAAGTTTTGCAAGGAAGATTGAAGAAGAGGGCATGATTTTCATTGGTCCCGAGCCAGAAACTATCGATAAAATGGGCGATAAAATTGGCTCACGTCAAACGATGCAAGCTGCAGGAGTGCCAGTGGTACCAGGGACGGATGAAGGAGTACTTACGTTGGAAGCGGCGTTGGAAGAAGCGCAAAGAATTGGCTATCCGATTATGCTTAAAGCAAGCAGTGGTGGTGGCGGAATTGGCATGATTCGCTGTGATGATGAGCAAGCGCTCAGTCAGAATTTCGTTTCTGTGAAAACTCGTGCGAAGGCTTACTTCGGAGATGACGTGGTCTTTTTGGAAAAATACATTTCCGGCGGGCGTCACATTGAAGTGCAGATTTTTGGTGACACTCATGGTAATATTGTTCATTTGTTTGAACGCAATTGTTCAGTACAACGACGTAATCAGAAAGTAATTGAAGAATCACCATCACCGAATTTCCCACAGCCTGCACGTGAACGGTTGCTTAAAGCTGCAGTTGATGCGGCAAAAGCGGTGAATTATCGCAATGCTGGAACTGTGGAATTCATCGTGGATGAAAACAATGAATTCTACTTCTTGGAAATGAACACTCGACTTCAAGTGGAGCATCCGGTGACGGAAGCCGTTACTGGACTTGATTTAGTGGAATGGCAATTGCAAGTGGCACAAGGGGAGGCTTTACCGATTCCCAATCAAGCAGACATTCATTCCTCCGGGCATGCTTTAGAATTCCGGATTTACGCAGAAGACCCAAAAACGTTCTTCCCTTCACCAGGAAAAATCAACAAGCTGGATTGGGGAACTAAAGAAGACATTCGTATTGATGCAGGTTATGAAGAAGGAAACACAGTAACTCCTTTTTACGATCCAATGATTGCTAAAGTCATCATTCAATCAGAATCTCGTGAACAGGCAGTAAAAAAAGCGCAAACATTCTTTTCATCGGTTACGATTGAAGGAGTAAAAACGAATGTTGCATTGTTCCAGGAATTTTTAGGAGCGGAAGCGTTTATGAACGGCACATATACAACAGCGGTATTACCACAATGGCTTGAACAACAAAAGGAGGAAAAATAACATGAAACAAATTCAATCAACAATGGCCGGTACAGTTTTCAATATTACTGTAGCAGTAGGCGAAGAAGTAACTGCAGGACAAACGGTTATGATTTTAGAATCAATGAAAATGGAAATTCCAGTTGAAGCAGAAACAGCTGGTAAAATTGCGAAAATTGATGCGCAAATTGGCGATTTCGTTAATGAAGGCGATGTACTAGTAACATTCGAATAAAAATTACATGGGGCAAGTGGGATTGAAACAAAGGGGGTAACATACATGACGGTTAAGACAACTTATAACGAACGCTTAGAAGAAAAACTGACTGGTATTTTTGCGGGAGGCCATTCAAAATATCATGAAAAAATGAAAGAGCAAAATAAATTATTTGTTCGTGAACGTTTAGCATTGCTTTTTGATGATGGTGAGTATTTAGAAGATGGTCGCTTTGCAAATTGTGAAGCAGGTGACTTGCCTGCAGATGGCGTCGTAACGGCGACAGGTAAGGTCGGAGGTCAACAAGTTTGTGTAATGGCCAATGATTCGACAGTAAAAGCGGGTTCATGGGGATCACGTACAGTTGAGAAAATCATTCGAATTCAGGAAATTGCAGAGAAAAACCGTGTACCGATGCTATATTTGGTCGATTCTGCTGGAGCGCGAATTACTGATCAACTAGATATGTTCCCAAATCGTCGTGGAGCAGGTAAGATCTTCCACAATCAAGTTCGTATGTCTGGTTTTGTACCTCAAATTTGTTTGCTATTCGGTCCATCAGCTGCAGGTGGTGCGTACATCCCGGCGTTTTGCGATATCGTCATCATGGTTGAAGGAAATGCATCCATGTATTTAGGTTCGCCGCGTATGGCTGAAAAAGTAATTGGGGAAAAAGTGACATTGGAGGAAATGGGCGGCGCACGCATGCACTGTTCAGTTAGCGGATGCGGAGACGTTTTGGCATCATCAGAACAAGAAGCCATTTCTGAAGCTCGTCGTTATTTAGCATACTTCCCAGCGAATTTTACGGAAATGCCAAAAGTGGTTGAACCAAAAGCGGTAAAAGATGGCCGTACGCTGGAAGCAATAATCCCTGAAAATCAAAATGCACCATTTGATATGTACGAAGCGATTGATCAATTAATTGACGAAGGTTCATTATTTGATATCAAGAAATTGTTTGCGACTGAAATCATCACTGGACTAGCACGAATTGAGGGTCAAGCTGTTGGGATTATCGCTAATCAACCGAAAGCCAAAGGCGGCGTATTATTCGTGGACTCGGCTGACAAAGCAGCAAAATTCATCAATTTGTGTGATGCGTTTGGTATTCCATTGTTGTTCCTGGCAGACGTACCAGGATTTATGATTGGTACAAAAGTTGAGCGTGCAGGCATTATTCGACATGGTGCGAAACTGATTATGGCCATGAGCTCAGCAACAGTGCCTAAAATTTCTGTTATCGTTCGTAAAGCATATGGAGCTGGTCTCTATGCAATGGCAGGCCCTGCATTTGAGCCGGATGTGTGTATAGCACTGCCAACTGCTCAAATTGCAGTAATGGGTCCCGAGGCTGCAGTGAATGCTGTATTTTCAAACAAGATAGAAGCCATTGAAGATCCGAAAGAGCGTTTGAAATTTGTTCAGGAAAAACATCAGGAATATAAAGAGCAAATTGATATTTACAAATTAGCTTCAGAAATGATTATTGATGAAATTGTGGCGCCTAGTAATTTACGTGAAGTGCTGGCGATGCGTTACCGTGCCTATAGTACGAAACATATTCCACAACCACCTCGTAAACATCCAGTTTATCCAGTATAATCATGAGAAAGACGAAAGGTCTGCCGTTTGTCGGTAGGCCTTTTCTGATAGATAATAGAAATAGACTAGCTAGAATGGCGCATTGCGCTTTTCATTTGGGAGTTGAATGTGCATTGAAAGTGGTCATTGTTGGAGCGGGTGCAATCGGTTTGCTGATTGGCTCATACTTGAGTGAACAAAAACATGAAATTACCTACATAACAAGAACTCATGAACAAGCAGTTACTCTTTGTACCAAAGGAATTACTCGCATTCAACCTGATGGTGAAACTGTGCATACAAAAGTGTTTGCCAGTACAGAGTTCAACCAAGCTCCTACAGATGCTTTATGGATCATTGCGGTTAAATATCACCATTTATCTTCAATTGAACCCCATTTGAAGTCTTTGCCTGAGTCAACGGCTTTGTTATTTACTCAAAATGGACTTGCTCACTTACAGTGGGTTAACCAATTTAACAATCACCCGGTTTATATAGCGACCATTGAACACGGCGCCATGAAAGAGGATTCGTCGATAGTCGTCCATAAAGGAATCGGTGTCACAAAGATTGCTCCATACATAAAGAAAACAAACCATTTGGACTTTACCTTATTTGAAAGTCCTTTATTTCACATTGAGCTAGCAGAAGATGCTTATGGAATTGTATTACGCAAAGCAATATTAAACGCCTGTATTAACCCAATCACTGCGGTTTTACAAATAACGAATGGTGAACTGCTTACAAACTCTCATGCCTATTTCCTGATGAAAACAATATTTTATGAAATTGAAAGTGTTTTTGCAGAGATATCGCAACTGCTGACTTTTGAGGAAGTAAAAGCACTTTGTATAAAAACAGCCAAAAATAATTCTTCCATGTTACAAGATCGACTTAATCATCGAACAACTGAAATTGAACCAATCGTAGGGGCACTACTTCAAATGGCTGCAACTAGAGATAGAGATTTGCCGGTGTTGCGAACGCTATACCATTTAGTATTGGCGATTGATGAAATTGGTCAATCTCATGACTAATATTATTCAAGCAATGGTCAGTTTCCTTATCGTTATGCCTCTATTCATGTTCATTGTGGTTTATATCATTTCATTGAAATTGACAAAGAAAATGTCTAGAGCTTTTGGCCATGCAGCAGATATAACAACCTTTCTTCTGTTCATGTCAATTCCTGTAGCACTCAAATCTTTGTTTCATATAGAAACGATGGGTATTATAGTTGGTTTGGCCTTAATCACGAGTGTCTTGCTGACAATACTGGAATGGAAGTCGAAGAAGGAAATAGAATTATTGACCTTGCTCCGTAAAATTTGGAGAATTTTGTTTTTAGTTCTCAGCTTTTCTTATTTTATTATCTGGTGTGGAGGACTTGTGATAAAAGTAATAGAATACATGAATTAATGCTGATAAGTCGTTTGTTTTTCCAGGCGTGCCGTCAAATGCTATACTCGATTTGTATTTAGAAACAAAAGGAGTTACCACGATGAAATTTGACCAAATTGATCAACCGAATAGCAGTTCTTTCATGACTGATTTTTATGCTCAAAAGGAAGAGCTTTCTGCTTATTTTCATAATTTACCGAACCAAACATCTTTTGTGAATCGTGCAATGACATTAAAATCGCACCGTATAGACCGAACACAACTGACAAAAGTAATCCGTGACTATATGGCGAATTTGCTTCATAGCGAAAAAGTGGATTTTCATTTGAAAGAGTTGGAAGAAAATGCCCTTGTCGTTATTGGAGGACAACAAGCGGGATTACTTACTGGACCACTTTATTCTGTACATAAAGCGATATCAATTGTCCTGTTGGCCAAACAGCAACGGGAAGCTTTAGGTGTTCCAGTCGTACCTATTTTTTGGATTGCGGGAGAAGACCATGACTTAGACGAAATAAACTCTACTTTCACGCCATTACGGGGGACTTTACAAAAACAAACCTATAATGTTCGACCTAATCGTAAACAAATGGCGTCTGAGAGTATGCTTGAGACCGGGAAATTACAGTCTTTTATTCGTGACGTCTTTAAACAATTCACGGAAACGGCTTATACGAAAGTATTGCTTCAAAAGTATTTGAAAGTTGCCGAACAAACTTCAACCTATAGTCAATTTTTCACCGTAATGATGCATGACTTTTTTGCCAATGAAGGCTTGTTGCTGATTGATGCAGCATTCGAACCCCTTCGACGCTATGAATCTCCTTATTTTGAGAAGATGATAGACCAAGCGCAAGAAATTGCATCACTTGTTGTCGAACAGGAAAATCGTTTTCAGCAAGCGGGATACGGTCAACCTATTCAAGCTTCCGAAGACAGTGGTAACTTATTCATCGTAGAAAATGGAGAACGATTTTTATTAAAGCACTTCGATGGGACGTTTAAAAATGAAGCTGCGGGTCTCTCTTTCACTAAACATGAATTATTGGACATTGCAAAAAATTATCCAGAACGCTTGAGCAACAATGTAGTGACACGTCCGTTAATGCAGGAAATGGTATTCCCTGTCTTAGCATTCATTGGTGGCCCGGGTGAACTGGCGTATTGGGCAACTTTCAAAACCATGTTCGAACATTTTGATATGGAATTACCTGTCATCGTGCCTCGCTTATCTATGACCATTATTGACAGAAAGTCCAAACAGTATTTGAATGAGCTTGATTTACCACTGGAAAGTGTTTTCAACGGACAAATGCAAATGCATAAACAGGACTTTATGGATGATGTTAAAGATGATGTGGCGGAAGAAATAATTCGGGAAATCCAGCAGACACTGGTTGAGCATTACGAAAAACTAACAAATCATTTAGCCACAACACAAGCATCTACTTCGCTTTCCGTTCTGACGGAGAAAAATTTGGCGATTCATAACAACCAATTTAGTTACTTGAGCCGTAAAATAGAAGATGCCAATTTGTTGCGTCATGAAGTGAAGCTTCGTAAGTACAATCATATTGAAGGGTTTCTTTTCCCGGAATATAAGTTACAGGAACGTTGGTTTAGTCCATTATTGTTCTTAAATGAAGTGGGCCCTACGTTAATTGATGATCTTTTATCTCAACCGTTTGAATTTAACGGAAAGCATAAAGTTATTTCGTATTAATTCTTAAGTCTGTTAACTATTAATGTTGATATGTATAAGAATTATTGTTACTCCAATCAACGGATTTCGCTTCTGTTTGCGTATCTCTTCATATTATTTCATTACTAAGATGGTCGGCTATTTCTGAAGACTCCTGCGGAAAAACGAAATAAGCTAGACCCCGCAGGTTCAGCTGTCATAGACAGCTGAGCCGAGGAGGCTAGCGTTTCGTCCGCGGAAAGCGAAAGAAATAGCCGACCATAATATTTTTTGATAGAGTGTAAAAGATAAGAATGCGGATTTTTATACTTTTATATTGATTAATATTCTTTTGTCAACAAGCTGAAGCCGTCTCGGTTAAAGAGACGGCTTTTTTCTATGGGGTAAAAGGCTTTTAGGTTGTTTCAGCAAGTACTATTTACACATTTCATCGTGTAATGAAAAAAAAATATAAAAATGGTGGAGGAAAGTGGGGGGATGTGGTACATTAATGACAATAAGTGGGGTGAGTAGGATGTTCATGGGAGAATATCAACATAGTGTTGATGCGAAGGGCCGTCTTATTATACCGGCAAAATTTCGTGAGCACCTTGAAGAGACGTTTGTAATTACAAGAGGTCTTGATAACTGCTTATTCGGCTATCCTATGAATGAATGGCGAAAACTTGAAGAAAAATTAAAGGCTTTGCCTGTAACTAAAAAAGATGCCCGTGCATTTACGCGATTCTTCTTTTCAGGAGCAACAGAAGTTGAAATCGATAAGCAAGGTCGCATCAATATCCCAAGTACATTACTATCCCATGCAAATGTGGAAAAAGAATGTATCGTTCTTGGCGTTTCAAATCGAATTGAGATTTGGGCAAAAGATTCTTGGACATCCTATTTTGATGAATCCGAGGACTCATTTAACGATTTAGCTGAAAATATGATTGGCTTTGATATCTAAGGAAAACAGATATGCCCATGTAAGCTCAACTCCAGCGATCGAAAGCTCGATGCGAAAGCCTGCTTTCGCATGAGAGACTGAAGCTTAGGAGTGAGTTGAGATTCGAAGTTAGACAAAACAAAATTTAGGAGGACGAACAGTTGTTCAACCATACAACCGTATTGCTTCAAGAAACCGTTGACGGATTGAACATTCGTCCAGACGGTACATATGTTGACTGCACCCTTGGTGGAGCGGGACATAGTGAATATTTAGTACAACAGTTAAACGATCAAGGAAGATTGATTTGCTTTGATCAAGACACAATCGCAATCGAAAATGCGAAAATTCGTCTGTCGGATCATTTGCACAAAGTAATCTTTGTACATGCGAATTTCCGCTTCATAAAAGAAAAGCTTCACGAACTTGGCATCGAAAAAGTGGATGGGATCCTGTATGACCTAGGTGTTTCATCACCACAACTCGATACGCCGGAACGTGGATTTAGTTACAACCATGATGCACCTTTGGACATGCGTATGGATACTTCTGCGCCACTTTCGGCCTATCACGTGGTCAACGAATGGGAATTCAATGATTTGGTTCGCATTTTCTATCGCTATGGTGAAGAGAAATTCTCAAAACAGATCGCTCGCAAGATTGAAGAAGCCAGAAAACATGCACCAATCGAAACAACAGGACAACTTGTAGAATTAATTAAAGATGGGATCCCTGCACCTGCCAGAAGAAAAGGCGGACATCCTGCGAAACGCGTATTCCAAGCAATTCGGATTGCAGTGAATGATGAACTAGGAGCTGCTGAACAATCACTCCAAGATGCACTCGATTTGCTTGCATTAAATGGACGTATCAGCGTTATCACTTTCCACTCACTGGAGGACCGCATTACGAAAACCATTTTCAAAGAAGCAGCCTCATACCCGGATCTACCACCAAATTTACCGGTCATCCCAGAAGGCATGGAACCTATGTTGAAATTAGTAACAAGAAAACCGATATTACCAAGTGAAGAAGAATTACTTCACAATAATCGCTCTCGATCAGCGAAGCTACGAATCGCAGAAAAAATAAAGGATGAAGGACGTGTCTAAATGGCAATGCACGCAAAAACACAAACAACTTACATAAAGCAGCCTGTCGTTAATCCACAGCCTGCCATCCATCCGTCCACTAAGCCGGAACGGAAAATTTTTACTAAAGGTGAGAAAATATTATTTGCAGTCTTCGTATCCATCGTTGCATTGTTTTGTGTGATGATTTTACAGACACAAGCAAGCATTCACACATCTGCTCAAGACATTCGATCAATTGAACAGCAAATCGATGAAACAAAAAAACAGAATACAGATTTGTCCATTCAAGTTAGTGAGCTCTCAAAGTATGAGCGAGTTTGGGAAAAAGCTAAAGCACTTGGCTTGAAACTGAACGAGCAAAATGTGAAGGTCGTACCGGGACAATGAAGAAGAAATTTCGATTTCAATGGGGAGCCTTTCTGATGTTATTGTTCTACGGAGGGCTCTTTTTTCTATTGTTGTCAAGGATGATATTTATTCAGGTCACGGGAGAAGCGGATGGGCAAGCGCTTGCAGCAAAAGCAGCCGCTAAATATGAAAGAGAACAAGTGATTACTTCGAGTCGAGGTAAAATTCTCGATAAAAACGGTGAAATTATTGCGGAAGATACATTGAGCTACCGATTAGTAGCGGTGCTCAGTCCAGAAGCAACGGCAGATGCTAAAAATCCACAACATGTAAATGATGTGGAGAAAACGGCAACTGTACTTGCTGAATACATTCCATTATCAAAAGAGAAAATAATGGAACGTTTATCGAAAGAAGGCGTTTATCAAGTTGAATTTGGTTCTGCTGGCAGAGATATCAGTCATGAAGTCATGACGAAAATTTCGGAGCATAAATTGCCTGGTCTCGTTTTTGTCAAAGATTTAAAACGTTTTTACCCAAATGGGACATTTGCGTCTCATTTAATTGGTTTTGCCGTGAAAGAAGAACAGGAAGATGGCACTTTCCAGACAGTAGGTAAAATGGGTCTTGAATCGATTTATAACAAGCAATTAACTGGGAAAAATGGGAAAGTGCAATACGAAAGTGATTTATGGGGGTATCTACTACCGAATTCTGAAGAAATGGTGACGCCTGCACAGGATGGGCATAACATTCATCTGACGCTGGATAAAACAGTCCAGAATTTCCTTGAAGATGCCATGAGTCGTGTTGAGGAACAGTATAATCCTGAGAAAATAGTAGCGATGGTCGCAGACCCGAAGACGGGTAAAATTCTGGCCATGAGCCAGCGTCCCTCTTTCGATCCGGAAACACGTGAAGGACTGACAACAAACTGGTTGAATGAAACTATTGAAAATACGATAGAACCAGGTTCCACGATGAAGACGTTTACGGTTGCTGCTGCCATGGAAGAAGGCAAATGGGATCCGAACGCTTGGTACCAATCGGGACAATATACATTACTCGACCGAACAATCCGTGACCACAATCGTACCGGATGGGGTACGATTACGTTTGAAGAAGGATTCCAACGATCCTCAAACGTTGCCATGGCTTATTTACTAGAGAGACTGGGTGACACCGTCTTCCTTGAATACTTGGACAAATTTGGCTTCGGCAAGAAAACAGGCATTGACCTGCCAAATGAAGCAAGCGGGGAAATTATCAGTAAGTGGCCGATCGACCGTCTGGTTTCTACGTTTGGTCAAGGATCCACTGTGACCCCTATGCAACTGATTCAAGCCGAAACAGCCATTGCTAATGATGGAGTCATGATGAAACCGTATGTTATCGAAAAAATAGTAAACCCCTCTACCAATGAGGTCATGCATGACTCAAAACCGGAACAAGCAGGTAAACCTATTTCTGCGGAAACTGCAAAAAAAATGCGGGAGTTATTGGCCTCTACGGTTACGGCTGAACACGGGACGGCTAAAAGATTTGAACTGACGGATTATACGGTGGCCGGAAAAACGGGAACTGCGGAAATTCCGGATGAGTTTGGACGCTATCAGAAAGGGTATGAAAACTATTTGTATTCATTCCTTGGCATGGCTCCCGCAGAAGATCCACAGTTGGTGGTATATGTAGCGGTTTCCAAACCGAAATTAAAAGATGGTGAAGTGGGGTCCATTCCTGTTTCGGAAATATTCAAATCCGTGACTGAAAATAGTTTGAAATACATGAACATCAAACCACAGCAAGTAAAATCCATTCCATCAGTGACACTGCCGGATGTGAAAGATAAAGATTTGGCGATGGCTCAAAGTACCATGCTTGAACATAAAATGAATGCAGTGACTATCGGAGAGAGTGGCAAAGTTCAAGAGCAGTTTCCAGCTGCTGGTACTGAAATTCTTCCAGGGAGTCTGGTCCTGTTGAAAACACAAGGTCCTATCACGATACCGGACTTTACGAATTGGTCTAAACGTCATATTTGGGTATACCAAAAGCTTTCCGGATTAAACATTGAAGTCG
This sequence comes from Paenisporosarcina sp. FSL H8-0542, assembly GCF_038632915.1. Taxonomy (NCBI): domain Bacteria; kingdom Bacillati; phylum Bacillota; class Bacilli; order Caryophanales; family Caryophanaceae; genus Paenisporosarcina; species Paenisporosarcina sp. FSL H8-0542. The sequence goes on along the minus strand of NZ_CP152050.1, from coordinate 2,321,294 downwards.
TCGGAGAAGGATATGTCGTAAGTCAAAGTGTTTCCAAAGGGTCGGTCGCAAACGAACAGACCCCGATCGTTATTAAATTGGAAACACCGGAAGAAACCAATAAAAAAATAGAACCACCGCCGGTTAAAGATGGAGAAGAAACACTTCCGCAAGATTAAATATTGAATAGGCACTCCATTCCTATCATACGTTGTTAAAAAACAAGGTGTGGTTAAAATGAAGGCAGGAGTGCCTCAGCAATTGAAAATCAGAGTTCGGACAATGGTTCTCCTCTTTTTTTGCTTAAGTATTGCATCATTGGGGAAATTGATTTACATGCAATTTTTTCAATATGAATGGCTTACTGAGAAAGCAGAAGAGAATTGGGATCGTGAAATTCCATTTTCACAGACAAGAGGCAACATTCGCGATCGTGACGGTGAATTAATTGTAGGAAGCAAGCTCTCACCGACGCTGTATTTTATGCCTGCTCAAAATGAAGATGTTGAGAGTGCTGCTGCAAAACTAAGCAAAGCTCTTAATATTGACGAAAATAAACTGGTTGAGCAGATGAGTAAAAAAACTTTCCTAATAAAATTGGCGCCTGCAGGAAAGAATATAGAGCTCGGTAAAGCGATTGAAATCCAATCCTTAAAAATTCCTGGTTTATATACAGGGGTTGACTATGTTCGAGATTATCCCCATGATGAAATATTGTCTCGGTTATTGGGGTTCACTGGATACGATCATGAAGGTCTAGCCGGTATTGAATATCAATACAACGAATTTTTGACATCGACAGAATCAACGCTCAGATTATTTACAGATGCAAAAGGCACTTCCTTGCCCCATGTAAATGACGAATGGGGGAAAGGAAAGGATGGTTCGACGATCGATTTGACGATTGATTTAGATGTCCAAGAAGTGATAGAAAGAGAATTATCCCAGGCAATGAAGAAATATGATGCTGATCAGGCGATGGGAATTGCCATGAATCCAAAAACAGGAGCGATTCTGGGATTAGCTTCGTTCCCGACTTTCCATCCTTTACAATATGACAAAGTGAGTCCTAGCGTTTATAATCAGAACTTGCCGGTGTCGATGACATTTGAACCTGGTTCAACTTTCAAAATAATCACGCTTGCAGCTGCTCTTGAAGAAGGAAAAGTGGATTTAAAAAAAGAAGCTTTTTATGATCCGGGGTATGCGATTGTCGAAGGCGCAAGGTTGCGATGCTGGAAAAGGGAAGGTCATAAGCATCAGACTTTTTTGGAAGTGGTTGAAAACTCTTGTAACCCAGGCTTTATTGAACTAGGTCAACGTGTTGGACGTGACAAGCTGTCGCAATACATACGTGATTTTGGTTTTGGGCAAAAAACAGGATCATCCATTGCTGGTGAATCCTCAGGAATTCTGTTTTCTAAAGGAAGTTATGGACCAGTCGAACATGCGACTACATCGTTCGGCCAAGGAATATCAACAACACCCATTCAACAAGTTCAGGCAGTATCAGCTGCTGTCAATGGCGGTACTTTGTTTCAACCCTATGTTGTAAATCGAATTTACAATGAACAAACGAACGAAGTGATAAAGGAAAACAAACCAACGAAAGTAAGACAGGTTATTTCTGAAGAAACATCCAAACAAGTTCGTGAAGCATTGGAATCAGTTGTGGCGAACGGCTCAGGCCGAAATGCATTCCGCGATACGATGCGCATTGGAGGGAAAACAGGGACTGCTCAAAAGGCTGTTAACGGTCGCTATGTAGAAGGGCAATACATTGTTTCGTTTATTGGCTTTGCACCGGCTAACGACCCTGAAATCGTGGTATATATCGCCATAGATAATCCAAAACACGTGTTGCAGTTCGGTGGAGTTATTGCTGCACCGATTGTAGGACAAATCATTGAAGATAGTGCTCCTTTTATTGGATTCAAGAATTCTGCCAAAGATCAACTTGAAAAAGAGTATCGTTGGGGAGATGCAATGCAATTGCGAGTACCTGAACTAGTAGGTCTCGAGAAAAATAAAGTGATTAAAATGGAAGAGCCTTTCAGAATTGAATGGCACGGGACGGGAAATAAAATCATCTCCCAGCTTCCAAAAGCAGACAGTTTAATGTCTGTAGACGGTACGGTTCATTTATACTTAGGTGAATAATAGTAATAACGACAACCATCGTTTATTTGAAGGAGAATACATATGACACTCGCAACAACACTTATGATTGTAGGGATTGGCTTTTTCCTTACGATACTGTTAACTCCACTTTTCATTCCGGCATTAAAGCGAATGAAGTTTGGTCAAAGTATCCGTGAGGAAGGTCCTCAATCCCATATGAAAAAAGCCGGCACCCCTACGATGGGAGGGCTTGTTTTTATTGTTTCCATTGTCCTCACGACTCTAGGCGTTGCTTTTTATTTGGAAATGTTAACCACACAAACGATTGTTTTAGTCATCGTGTTTGTCGGTTTTGGCGTCATTGGCTTTTTGGATGACTTTATTAAAGTTGTATTAAAAAGAAATTTAGGATTAACATCCTTACAAAAATTGATAGGGCAAATCGTTATTGCCGTAGCCTCTTTCTTCTTGTTAAAGCAAGGTCCATTTGAAACTACAGTAGGTATACCGTTCACGGACTGGTCAGTTGATCTTGGCTTTGCCTATGTATTATTCATGGTGTTTTGGCTGGTAGGATTCTCGAATGCAGTCAATTTGACAGATGGACTGGACGGCTTAGTTTCAGGAACAGCCTCCATTGCTTTTACGACATTTGGCGTATTGGCCATGTATTACAATCAACAAGATATAGCGATTTTCGCGTTTGCCGTAACAGGCGCACTTCTTGGTTTCTTAATTTTCAATGCAAATCCTGCTAAATTATTTATGGGGGATACTGGTTCGCTCGCACTGGGTGGAGCTCTGGCGATGGTTTCGATTTTAGTTAAGCAAGAGCTTTTGTTGCTGCTTGTTGGGATCATATTCGTTGCAGAAACGCTGTCCGTAATTTTACAAGTCATCAGTTTTAAAACGACTGGAAAACGAATATTTAAAATGAGTCCTCTTCATCACCATTTTGAATTATCCGGATGGTCTGAATGGAAAGTTGTCGTCGTCTTTTGGTCAACGGCATTCCTTGCAGCCTTTATTGTCGTTATGATGGAGGTATTATAAATGAAAAGCATTACACAATTTACATCTAAAAAAGTACTGGTACTGGGACTTGCAAAAAGCGGCGTCGCAGCTGCGGAGCTGCTCCACAAATTAGGTGCTTTTGTTACCGTCAATGACGCGAAACCATTTGAGGAAAGTCAAGATGCACAGAATTTATTGAGTAAAGGAATTACCGTCATTTGCGGAAGACATCCTGAGGATTTGCTGGACGAAGGATTCGAATATGTAATTAAAAATCCTGGTATTCCTTATCACAACCCGATTGTCAGTGACGCTATTTCCCGGGGAATACCGGTTTGGACAGAAATAGAACTTGCCTATTTAATAAGCGAGGCTCCGTTTATCGGCATTACAGGTTCGAATGGTAAAACAACCACTACTACCTTACTTTTCCATATATTGAATCAAGGTGGTCAAAAGCCATTAATCGCCGGCAATATCGGTACGGTAGCTTGTTCAGTTGCGCAAGAGGCACAGACGGACCAAATCATCGTAACAGAATTATCATCATTCCAATTGATGGGTATTGATCAATTCAAACCGAAAATCTCGATTTTGACTAATTTATATGAAGCCCATTTGGATTATCACGGATCTTTCGAAGAATATGGCGAAGCAAAATTTGCAGTCACCAAAAATCAAACGTCTGAAGATATTTTCATTTACAATGCAGATCAATCAGCAGTGGTTAATTATGCAAGCAAAACTAAAGCAAAACTTTTGCCGTTTTCAACTAAAGGACGTCGTCAAGATGGAATCAGTGCGGATGCTGAACGTATCTATTGGCTCGGCGAACCATTCCTTGAAAGAAAATCAATTGCTTTGCCTGGAGAACACAATCTAGAAAACATTTTAGCTGCAGTTGCTACATCCATTTTAATGTCTTGTCCAAAAGAAACAATTGAGCATGTCTTAACGTCCTTTACTGGAGTAAAACATCGCACACAATTCGTACGCGAATGGAAGCAACGTAGGTTCTTCAATGATTCGAAAGCAACGAATACTTTAGCAACCAAGAGTGCGCTCGCAGCCTTCAAGGAACCTATCATATTAATTGCTGGTGGATTAGATCGCGGCCATTCATTTGAGGAAATGCGTGAGTATATGGGGAACGTGAAAGTTATCGTGACATTTGGAGAAACTGCTGAGCGTCTTATTGAATTTGCCGAATCATGTGGAGTTAAAGGTTTGGAAAAAGTCGAGAATATTCAACAAGCCGTTCATGTCGCAACTGAGTTATCAAAACCACATGATGTCATTCTGCTTTCACCAGCTTGTGCGAGTTGGGATCAATATGCAAACTTTGAGTTGCGTGGAGACGATTTCATCCAAGCAGTCTTTCAAATCAACTAATAAGAATAACAGACGAAGGGATGCCAAAACTGCAGAAAAGACCGACAAATGTTTTTCTGTTTACTAGTTTACTATTAACTGTCATTGGCTATTTTTTTGTTTACTCTGCCGGCTCTTACTGGGGGAAAGTGCATTACCAAGACAGTTTGCCATTCTTCTGGAAACAGGCAATGTTCGGCACCTTGGGGATGTTATGTGCACTTGTTATGTCGAAAATGACGTTCCTGAGCAATCGGAAATTCTGGAAGATTGCTTATATTTTATCCATTCTTCTGCTTTTTTCGGTGTACATCCCCGGTCTAGGGATTGTAAGGAATGGATCCCAAAGCTGGATTCAAATCGCCGGTTTCAGCTTGCAACCTGCTGAATTCGTCAAGATTTCAGTCATTGGATTTCTAGCTTGCATGCTGGCACAAAAGTCTACTGGACTCAAAAGACGCTATGTTCAGCCCATACTGATTTGTTTGGTTCCCGCTGGAATCATATTGGTCCAGCCGGATTTTGGTTCAGCTTTTCTGTTAATTGTGGGTGGATTTTCCCTGTTGTTCATCGCGGGGTTTCCGGTGCGCTTCTTCGTTGGTATTGGGTCCATTGGCGTATTGGCTCTCGTTGGCTTGATCATTTCTGCACCTTACAGATTAAAGCGTATATATGCCTTCCTCGATCCATGGGAAGATGCATTGAATAGCGGTTTTCAAGGTACCCAATCTTTAATGGCGATCGGACCATCGGGATTGTTTGGTCACGGCTTCGGCCAAAGTCGACAGAAGTTCCTTTATTTGCCCGAACCACAAAATGATTTCATTTTCTCGATCATTGTGGAGGAAATGGGCTTTATCGGTGCTTTCTTGTTAATTGGGTTGTTCTGCCTGTTCTTGTACACAGGATATAGACTAGCCGTATTGGCGCCAACCAAAGTAGGTTTTTATGCGATTGCAGGAATTCAATCGATGATTGGTTTCCAAATATTTTTAAATATTGGGGTGGTCATTGGCTTATTCCCAGTAACAGGTGTAACATTACCATTTATTAGTTACGGTGGCTCATCTTTACTTTCAACCTGGCTCATTGTCGGGCTAATTCTACGATTTTCAAAAGACTGATAGATAGGAAGGAGTGAATAACGTGGATAAAATTATCGACATTGAAGACCGTATACCGACGCTGAGAGAGCGCAGAAAAAAGAGAACAAATCGCAAGTTCACGTTATTGCTCGTCTTTTTCCTATTAACTTTACTTGGTCTCCTCTATTTTCAATCTCCGTATAGTCACGTTCAAACCATTGTCGTGAAAGGGTCTAATTTAGCGACAAGTGACGAATATATTGATCGAAGTGGTATTCAAAAAGGACAATCTATGTGGGAAATCCGGACAAGTAATGCCGAAGAAATTTTACAAAAAAATGAATGGATTCAAGATGTCACAGTTAAGCGAAGCGGTTTAACGGCGGTAACAATTGAATTAAAAGAGTGGAAAAAAGCAGCCTATTTACAAACTGAAGATGGCTTTGATTTGGTACTTGAAAATGGAACTGTGTATCATACCTCTGAAAACATGGCGCCGGTCGATGCACCTGTATTAAGTGCGTTTGATAATCCAAAAGCATTGACTCGTATGGTGAAGGAACTTGCCAAATTAAACGGTGAAGTTTTGTCTATGATTTCACAGATAGAATCTGTTCCATCTAAGGCAGACCCTTACCGCATTCGATTATTTATGAATGACGGATTTGAAGTTAGGGCCGTAATTCCGTCATTTGCCGAAAAAATGAATTATTATCCATCAATCATTGCACAAATCGGTGAATCTGAAAAAGGTGTCATTGACATAGAAGTGGGATCCTTCTTCCAGACATATGTAGATATGTATAATCCACAGCCAAAGGAGGAGGAGGAAGTTGAAAAAACTCCAGAATAAGCCTAATCGTTCGGTTGTGAACAAACGCATTATTTTTTCTTTAGTGTGTCTAGTGCTAGGCTTTATTTTATCCTATTCCTATAGTCTATCGAGCAGTAAAAAGATGAGCGGAGATCCTACCAGTAGCAAGTATTTTGAACATGAGGAACGCTACAGGGAAGACCTTATTCAGCAAAAAGAACGAAATAAAGAGTTGGAAACAGAATTAGTGGCTAGACAACAACAAGTTCGCGAGATTGAAAAATCACTGTCAGGAAGTGAAGAGCAGTACGAGAGTCTGATAAATGAAGCGGAAGATTTACGATTACTTCTAGGAATTCTTCCTTCCACAGGTGAAGGAGTAATAGTTCAACTTGAAGATGCCGAGTACGATCCAGCTTCAGTCAATCCAAATGACTATATTGTTCACGAAAGTCATGTATTCCAGGTGCTGAATGAACTGAAAATATCTGGAGCACAAGCAATAGCTATCAATGGACAAAGATTGCAAGCCAATTCGTACATAAAATGCAACGGTCCGGTCATAACGATTGATGGAAAACAGTTCCCTGCTCCATTCGTTATTGAGGCAATAGGTGATCCAACTGTATTAATGCCATCATTGAAACTCACTGGTGGTGTGCTGGATCAATTGCTTAATGATAATATTGTGGTAACAATCGAAGAAAAATCAAAAATACAAATGCCAGCGTTATAAGAAAAGCGGAAAGCGCCACTCTAGCCTGACTCCGGCGCTGGAAGACCCGATTCGAAAGCTTGCTTTCGCATGAGGGTCTGAAGCTTAGGAGCAGGCTGGCGTTTGGAGCTAGACCTAGAAAAGCGGAAAGCGCCACTCTAGTACACCACCGCTACTTTTAGAATGGCATGGACAAGCAAGTATGGACAACCTCTTTACATGAAAGGAAGGAGCGGTTCAATGAAACAAGGTGTTTATGTCCGCTTCACGTTTATCTTATTAATTGTAGGTTTTATGGTTGCGGTACAATACAATACGGTACAAAAACCAGAATCACGGGATACACGTGATATTTGGGAAATCAGGCAAGAGCTGTCGGCAGAAAAACAACTGCATTCAGAGCTTTTGTCAGAAATTAGAGATGTTAATGAAACCATCACAAAGTATGAAAATTTGCAGTCCGAGAGCCCTGCGCAAGCATTGAACGAAACGCTTGAAACGTTAAGAGCAAAAGCTGGTTTGACTGTAGTGACAGGACCTGGATTGGAACTGGTGATTGAACCTTCTTTGGAAGGAATTGCACTTGGTGACAATGTAACGGGTATCTCACCAGATTTACTCGCTCGCTTGCTAAATGAAATTAACCGTTTTAACGGGCATGCTGTTTCAATCGATGGGAAACGCATTATTCATTCCTCACCAATCAGGGATATTAATGGGCAGACGACAGTTAATAGTTTAAATGTCAGAACTCCGCCATTTAAAATTAGAATTGGAACGGAGACCATGGAAGATGCTGAAAAGCTATACAACCATCTACAATCTTCTATGATTGCGGACGACTTCTTTATCGATAATCTGACTTTAAAGATAGGCGAACCAAAAGAGCAAATAAGTATTCCAGCTTATGACCAGCCCATTGAAAATGACTACTTGAAAAATACATCGAAAGGGGACTAACATATGTGGCTACCATTACTAGGATTAATCTTGGGTATATCTCTCGGATTACTAACTGATATTCAAATCCCTTCGGTGTATGAAAACTATTTATCAATAGCAGTTTTAGCAGCGCTTGATACATTGTTTGGAGGTATTCGAGCACAACTTCAACATGTATATGATGACAAAGTGTTCGTATCTGGATTTTTCTTCAATATTGCGCTAGCTGCGGGACTAGCTTTTCTTGGCGTACATTTAGGCGTTGACTTGTATTTGGCAGCTATTTTCGCTTTTGGAGTAAGACTATTCCAAAATATAGCAGTGATTCGACGGATATTATTGACAAGATGGACGGAAAGAAAAGGGACTATTGACTAAAAAACAGTCGAATAGAAGGAAAATTTACAACTTTTGACGATTTTACTTAGACAAGCTTGATAGAATGCAATAGAATGATGAGTAAAGAGTTGTTGAAGGAGGTGCCACGGATTGAATCAGACAGAATTATATGTTTCTCTCGATATTGGTTCTTCATCAATTAAGGTCCTTATCGGAGAGATGACGAACGGTTCCCTAAACGTTATTGGCGTTGGGAATGTAAAATCAAACGGAATTAGAAAAGGTGCAATTGTCGATATTGATGCGACCGTGCAGTCCATTAAAAAAGCAATCGACCAAGCTGAACGAATGATCGGAATGTCTATAAACGAAGTCGTGTTAGGAATTCCTGCAAATCAAGCCATGTTGCATCAAGTTAAAGGCGTGGTGGCAGTTAATAGTGAGAATCGTGAAATTACCGATGATGATTTAGATCGCGTGATAGACTCGGCCCAAGTTATGTCGATTCCGCCTGAAAGAGAATTAGTCAATTTAGTACCCAAACAATTTATTGTGGATCATCTGGATGAAATTAAAGATCCTCGCGGCATGATTGGTATTCGTCTAGAAATGGATGGAACAATGATGACGACATCAAAAACGATTTTACATAATGTTTTACGTTGTGTGGAGCGTGCGGGTCTTCAAATCCGTGAAATATATTTGCAACCACTCGCTTCTGGCTATTTTGCATTATCAGAAGATGAAAAAAATCATGGAACCGCATTCATTGATATTGGTGGCGGTTCAACTACGATTGCTGTCTTCCAAGATGGTCATTTAACACACACATCCGTATTGCCGGTCGGTGGGGATCATTTAACTAAAGATTTATCTATTGTCTTGAAAACACCAACTGAACAAGCGGAAAAAATTAAACATCAATATGGACATGCCTTTTATGATGATGCATCTGACGATGAATTGTTTGAAGTTCCTGTGATTGGTGCAGAAATGAAAGAACAATATAGTCAAAGATACATATCTGAGATTATTGGCGTTCGTTTAGAAGAGTTATTTGAATTAGTCTTAGAAGAATTCTATCGTATGGGTCTTCAAGATTTACCTGGTGGAGTGGTCATTACGGGTGGGGTTGCAAAATTAGAAGGGCTTTCCCAATTGGCTCGCCATATTTTGCAAACTCGCGTCAGACTTTATACACCTGAGTATATCGGAGTACGTGAACCGGGTTACGCTACAGCAGTCGGGTTAATACGCTACGCTTATATGGAAGATCAATTCTTTAACCGATTCGGTGGAAACAGTGCGTTAGGGCAACCAAAAAAACCTGAACAACATTCACCAGCTCCCAAAAAACAAAAACAGCAAACACAGACAAAAGAAGAAGACAAAGAAGGCGTGATGGGGAAAGCTCGCAAATTCCTCGATAAATTTTTCGAATAATAAACTTAGAGACTATTTGTAATTGAAGGAGGAAATGTGATGTTGGAGTTTGATACAAGTGTAGACCAACTTGCCGTCATCAAAGTCATTGGTGTCGGTGGTGGCGGAAATAACGCTGTAAACCGTATGATTGAACACGGAGTTAAAGGTGTAGAATTTATTGCAGTCAATACAGATGCACAAGCATTGAATTTATCAAAAGCAGAAGTGAAGTTACAAATCGGCGCGAAATTGACGCGTGGACTTGGTGCAGGAGCGAACCCTGAAGTAGGTAAAAAAGCTGCTGAAGAAAGCAAAGAACAAATCGAAGAAGCTTTACGTGGTGCTGATATGGTTTTCGTTACTGCTGGTATGGGTGGCGGAACTGGAACAGGTGCTGCACCTGTAATTGCACAAATTGCACGTGAAATTGGTGCTTTGACGGTAGGTGTTGTAACTCGTCCATTCACATTTGAAGGTCGTAAGCGTTCTACTCAGGCAATTGGCGGTATCGGATCGATGAAGGAAGCGGTTGATACATTAATCGTAATTCCTAATGACCGATTACTTGAAATTGTTGATAAAAACACACCGATGTTGGAAGCATTCCGTGAAGCGGATAACGTTCTTCGTCAAGGTGTACAAGGTATTTCGGATTTGATTGCCGTACCTGGTTTAATTAACTTGGACTTTGCTGACGTTAAAACTATAATGTCAAACAAAGGTTCTGCGCTTATGGGTATCGGTATTTCTTCTGGTGAAAACCGTGCTGCTGAAGCTGCGAAGAAGGCCATTTCAAGTCCTCTTCTTGAAACATCAATTGACGGAGCTAAGGGTGTTTTAATGAACATCACTGGCGGTTCAAACTTAAGCTTATTTGAAGTTCAAGAAGCGGCTGATATCGTTGCATCTGCGTCTGATGAAGATGTTAATATGATTTTCGGTTCTGTAATCAATGATAATTTGAAAGATGAAATTATCGTAACAGTAATTGCTACTGGATTTAACGAAGAACAAATTACTCATCGTACAACAAGAAGCGGTGGATTTGGTGCAGGGCGTGCTCAACAAGCTCAAGCTCCTCAACAACCACAACATGTTCCAACTCGTGAATCTAGACGTGAGGAAGCACCTTCTTACCAACAAGAAGCACCAAGAAGAGAGCAACAAACTTCACATCAAGAAGATACGTTAGATATTCCTACGTTCTTGCGCAACCGTCAAAAGAGAAACTAAGTTAGAAAAGTGAAAAGCGCTAATCTAGCTCGACGCTGACGGTGGAAAGTCCGAATCGAAAACCTGTTTTCGCATGATTTTAGGTAGGAAGGCTAATGGCCCGACATCGTGTCGGGACGCCTTCCTGACCCACATCCTGTTGGCCCAAGCGGAAGTGCGAGCTGGCGCTTGTAACTAGACATAACAAAAGAAGCCCAACTTAAGTAGCTTAAATTGCTACTTAAGTTGGGCTTTTTTTGTCGTAGATTTTTTTAATAGAGATACAAGAACTGACATGTTTTGCGACGGACAAGTGATACCTTATTTGTAGGAGGTGAGAAAATGTATGCTGAAGTCTTGATCTCGATTAATACACTCATTAATTTTTCATTACTTTCCTTTTCAAACAAAATGGGTTCGTTTCATCAAAAGTCTTGGCGATTATGGCTCAGTGCATTTATTGGTGGTGTAAGTGTTGTTCTGTTTGGTGGTAGTTTCCTTTCAATCGTTGCAACCTTTGTAGTTATGACGACAATTGCTTTTGGAATGAATCGCACCAATTGGATACTGGCAGCAACAAATACTTTAATTGGGGCTTTGTTTGCCGGTGGTCTACTGACATTCATACAGCCACTTTTAGCCAATGCCAGCTGGTATGTAGTCTTGATGGTTGCAGGTAGTGTGTTGGTGTTTAGTTTAATGGGTGTCAGAAAAAATTGGTTCCGTGTCAATCTGACGGCCTTGAAAGATTCGTATGTCGGTCAAGTGACCATTCGCTTGTTTCAACAAGAATTTCAACTCACCTCATATTCAGACACTGGCAACCAATGCATAGAACCGTTGTCAGGCAATCCTGTTCATTTTATTTCTGCAGAAAAAATGAAATCATACCTCCCAATGGATTTGTGGCAGTATCTTTACGATTTTGAAGGAAGTTCATCTGAAAATTTTAAAAATGTTCCCTTATCATTTCGCTCTCAATTGCGATTGATTCGTCTCCAGACTGTTCAAAATGAATCGACATGGGCAATTGGCATTAAAGTTGATCATATCCGTTTGAAAGCAAAAACTGAGCAATCATTGGCGCCGTGTTATATCGTTCTGACTAAAAACAGCAAACATTTTCCACGTCAAACAGATGTTATTTTGCATGCTTCAACATTATTCAGCTAATCATGGGAGGGCGAATGCTATGTTAATGAAAATTTGGAACAGACTGATCGAGCTATGGAGTCGATGGCGTAGTAAAGGAACATACTATATTGGCGGTAGTGAGTCATTGCCACATCCAATGAATCGTGAAGAAGAAGCAAAAACGATTGATGCGTTTATGAATGGCAGTCTTTCTGCTCGTGACACGTTGATTGAGCGTAATTTGAGGCTTGTTGTCTATATTGCACGACGTTTCGAAAATACTGGTACACATATTGAAGATTTAATCAGCATTGGTTCGATTGGACTTATTAAAGCGATTGAAACATTCAATACAGAAAAGAAAATTAAACTTGCCACATATGCTTCACGTTGTATTGAAAATGAAATTCTGATGCATCTTCGAAAAACGAGCAGATTAAAATCTGAAGTTTCTTTTGACGAACCATTAAACTCGGATGCTGATGGCAACGAATTGTTACTTTCGGATATTTTAGGCACTGACGAACATATTATTGCAGAAGACGTTGAGAAAAAGATTGAACGTCAATTTATGTTTTCTGCAATTGATTTATTAGAAAAGAGGGAAAAATATATTATGGAATGTCGTTTCGGATTAAATGGTCAAGAAGAAATGACTCAAAAAGAAGTTGCAGATATGCTTGGGATATCTCAGTCTTATATTTCCCGATTGGAAAAGAAAATTATTCATGATTTGAGAGAAGAATTAAATCAACCAACAGCTTAATGGATGAAATTGGACGTATTGCAAAACGCATAGTTTCTTTCGAGGCGGACACACTGATATGTATCACAGTGTTAAACAGTTCGGAGGAAAAAGCGATGGTACGTACAAAAGTCGAATTATGTGGTGTAGATACGTCAAAGCTACCTGTTTTATCAAACGAAGTGATGACACAAACTTTTATAAGGTTTCAAAGTGGAGATGAATTAGCAAGAGAAGAGCTTGTGATGGGTAACTTACGATTGGTCCTCAGTTTAGTCCAGCGTTTTGCCTACAGAGGAGAACAAGCTGATGACTTGTTTCAAGTGGGCTGTATTGGCCTGATCAAATCAATTGAAAACTTTGATTTAAAACACAATGTGCGTTTTTCAACGTATGCAGTGCCTATGATAATTGGAGAAATCAGAAGACATTTGCGTGATCATCATCCGGTACGTGTATCAAGGTCTTTGCGAGATATTGCATATAAGTCAATGAAAGCCAAAGAGCAGTATATCGCAGAACATTTACATGAACCCACTTTACAGCAGTTGTCAGAGATGATTGATATTCCTCATGAAGATATTCTATTTGCTTTGGATGCCATTCAAGAACCCATTTCGTTGCAGGAGCCAATTTATCACGACGGGGGAGACCCGGTATTCATGCTCGATCAGTTAAAAGATGAGCAAGTGTCAGAAGAATCCTGGTCCACTTATGTTTTTATGAAAGAAAGCATAAGCAAGCTAGACATTCGGGAGCAAAAAATATTAGCTAAACGTTATTATTATGGTGAAACCCAAACTGAAATCGCTAAAGAATTGGGAATTTCCCAGGCTCAGATTTCAAGGTTGGAGAAACACGCCATCCGTGTCATAAAAGAAGAGTACAACATTGATTACAGATGAATCAATAAAGCTTTTATTCCTTTTCTGGAATAAAAGCTTTATTTTTTGTTTATGAACATAAACTGTAGAAAGGGGGAATGACCGTTGAAATTTACTGATATCCAACAGAAGGAATTTATTGAGGCAAGTGATGGCCGCATGCTCGGCTTCGTTAATGACGCCAGAATTTCAAAAGAAAATGGAACGATTGAATCTTTTTTCCTGGCAGAACCGAAAAAGATGCTAGAATTGTTTTCAGGCAATCGTCCAACAATTGTTATCAGATTATCAGATATTAAAGTCATTGGTAAAGATGTTGTCATCGTTCAGTCCAGAGGTTCTGAACAGGGATAAGCATTGAATATTCAACGCTTGATTGGTACAATATATAGACAATACCCATATCAAAAAGTTAGGAACTTCTAAAAATGCCAATACAGCGTAAACTTCAACAAATACAACAGCAAATCAGTCAGGCATGTGCTCGTGCCAATCGTTCTATCAACGATGTTCATATTATAGCAGTCACTAAATCTGTTACTGTAGAGAGAACGCAGGAAGCCCTATATGCAGGACTTACTCATCTTGGAGAAAATCGTCCGGAGGGTTTGCTGGCAAAACAAGCTGGAATTGACACGCCCGCAATCTGGCATTATATCGGCTCATTACAAACACGCAAAGTTAAGCAAGTCATAAACAATGTTCAGGTTTTGCACTCATTGGATCGAATGAGCCTAGCTGACGAAATTCAAAAAAGGGTAACCCAAAAGATTGATTGCTTTGTTCAGGTCAATGTTTCCGGTGAACAAGCTAAGCATGGAATTGAATTGAAGGATGTTCATTCATTCATTGAATCTTTAAGTGACCATCATCAAATACGCATCATTGGATTAATGACTATGGCACCAAATACGTCTGATGAACAAGTGATTCGCAATGTCTTTAAATCTCTCAAGGACATGCAAATGAATATAGCCAGCAAAGGCTATGTACATGCACCTTGTACAGAATTATCTATGGGCATGTCGAATGATTTTGAAATCGCAATAGAAGAAGGCGCCACATACGTCCGAATCGGTACAGCACTAGTCGGAGATGAAAGTGAGGATCTTACATGAGTATGAAAAATAAATTCAAAAACTTTTTTTACTTAGATGAAGAAGAAGAAATTCCAACAACGAATGAACGCAGAAAAGAGTCTCAGCCAATGCCTCAACCGACTGTTCGCAAAACGACAAAGGAAAGAAGAGTTGTGCAAGCAGAGTCAAATACAACGCCAAACATTGTGAGCCTCCAAAACTTACAAAAATCTTCAAAAGTAATCTTGGTGGAACCACGGGTGTATGCTGAAGCACAAGATATTTCGGAGCATTTGAAAAACAAACGTGCAGTTGTGGTCAATTTACAACGTATCGATAAAGATCAGGGAATTCGGATTGTGGATTTTTTAAGTGGAACCGTGTATGCTTTAGGCGGAGATATTCAGCGAATTGGCACCGATATTTTCTTGTGTGCACCCGATACCGTTGAAGTGGCTGGAGCCATTTCCGACTACTTTTATGATGACATACAATAATTGAGGTGTAATTAGTTCTTATGGATTTTGTAATTTATATACTTAATGAAGCAATTTATGTGTATTCAATTTTACTGATCATCTATATTTTCATGTCTTGGGTACCAAGTGTGAAAGAATCGAGTATCGGTCGGATGTTTGAAAAAATATGCGAACCGTACTTAGAAGTGTTCAGACGCTTTATCCCGCCTTTTGGAATGATTGATGTATCGCCAATTGTGGCTATACTTGTTTTAAACCTCGCACGTGGAGGATTGGCAACTTTAAGTGGACTTGTCTAACAGATTGCCTCACTTTCGTGGGGCTTTTTTTGACCATTGAAAGGAAGAGCAAAGATGGAACAAGTTTTGCAACATTTCCGTAAAGACGAACAATCATTTATCGAACAAGTCAGCGGATGGCTTAGGGAGACACAGGATCGCTATGCGCCAAAGTTGACTGATTTTTTAGATCCAAGACAGCAATTTATCGTACATGCCCTTATCGGTCAGAATGGAGATGTGTTAACGACGGCTTTTGGTGAATTTCCGGAAGCTGAAAGAAAACGTATGCTTATTTCCCCTTCATATTTCGCTGCGACTGATGATGACTATGACATCACAATGTTTTCGATTAAATACCCTTCGAAATTCATCAACATTGAGCACCCCGATGTTTTAGGCTCCCTTATGTCATTAGGATTGGATCGATCAAAATTCGGAGATATTCGCGTTGACGACAATCGAATTGAATTTGCGGTAGCTTCGGAAGTTGCAGATTTTGTGCGGATGCATCTTACCTCCATTGGCAAAGCCAAAGTTCATGTTGAAGAACTACAACCTGATCATTCCTATTTAGAAAACCAGGATGTTTGGGTGGAGGAAACGCATACGGTAAGCTCAATGCGAATTGATACCATAATCGCTTCTCTATTTAATGTTTCCAGACAGAAAGCATCGCTGTTGGTTCATGGCGGAAAAGTGAAAGTGAACTGGACTGTTCGCGAACAACCATCATTTGAACTGCATGAATCCGATTTGCTATCTATTAGGGGCTATGGGAGAATTCGGATTGGCATGATTGAAGGACGTACAAAGAAAGACAAAATACGACTACAAATAGGGCGAATCGAACAAAATTCGTGAAATATATTCAAGAAAATTCGAATTATTGATGTCATCAACCACAATGAACGGTATAATAGTGGGAAATGATGCAGTAAGTAAAGGGGAGATTTTTGAAATGCCGCTATCACCACTAGATATTCATAACAAAGAGTTTGGTCGGGGGTTCCGAGGCTATAATGAAGATGAAGTCAACGAATTTTTGGACCAAGTGATTAAAGATTTCGAACTTCTAATCAAAGATAAAAAAGAATTGGAAGAGAAATTGAAGTCGTCAAGTGAGCGAGTTGGCCATTTCACAACTATTGAAATGACACTTCAGAAGTCAATCGTGGTTGCACAAGAAGCTGCAGAAGAAGTACGTCGAAACTCTCAAAAAGAAGCAAAGTTAATTGTTAAAGAAGCTGAGAAAAATGCGGACCGTATCGTAAATGAAGCGTTGACGAAAGCTCGCCGCATTGCCCTCGAGATCGAAGATTTGAAAAAGCAATCAAAAGTTTTCCGTAACCGTTTCAAAATGTTGGTGGAAGCACAACTTGATTTAATTAACACTGATGATTGGGATCACTTGATGCAATATGAAGTGGACACAACTCAGCTGGAAAGAATGGATTCAAAAGAAGACTAAGCACAGCTTGACGATTATGGAATCATTCCCTATAATATCTACATATTATAAGAAAAGCGAAGAACGTCTATATAGCAGGCGTTTGTAGCTAGACATAGTGAAACTATACACATTATTTTATATTAATACGCTGAAAGAGACAGTAGTTTGAAAGCACAGAAAAGCGATCCGGGGATGGTGGAAGCCCGGACAGGCGGCAATCAAATGAAAATCACTCTTGAGTAAAATCGCTGAACTTGATTTTGTAAGTGATTTCGGATTCACACCGTTAACGTGATCTAAGCTGGCAACTTCTTCATGTTGCAATTAGGGTGGTACCGCGAGTTATAACTTCTCGTCCCTTCATTGGGATGAGGAGTTTTTTTGTTTAGTTTAAGTTGATTGTCCCTGCAAGCATTGCGCTTGTCATATTAAAAGGAGGTTTTTTAATTGGAATATAAAAATACGTTATTGATGCCAAAAACTGAGTTCCCAATGCGCGGTGGTTTACCTACACGTGAACCGGCGATGCAAGAAAAATGGAATGAAATGAAACTTTATGAAAAAGTACTGGAGCGTACCAAAGACCGCCCGAGTTTCATTTTACATGACGGTCCTCCATATGCGAACGGCGATATTCACATGGGTCATGCTATGAACAAAGTGCTTAAAGACATGATTGTACGACACAAATCTATGACTGGTTATTATGCACCGTATGTTCCTGGTTGGGATACGCACGGTCTTCCGATTGAGCAAGCTTTAACGAATAAAGGTGTCAATCGCAAAGAAATGACTGTAGCAGAATTCCGGAACTTGTGTGAAACATATGCTTATGAACAAATTGACCGTCAACGTGAACAATTTAAACGTCTTGGTGTGCAAGGTGATTGGGAAAATCCATATGTGACATTGAAACCAGCGTATGAATCCCGTCAAATTGAAGTGTTCGGTGAAATGGCACGTAAAGGCTATATCTATAAAGGTTTAAAACCAGTTTATTGGTCTCCATCAAGTGAATCTGCTTTAGCAGAAGCTGAAATCGAATACCAGGACAAAAAATCTCCTTCTATCTACGTAAGTTTTGAAGTGACAGATGGTAAAGGCGTAGTTGCTGAAGGTACTAAAATTATTATTTGGACGACTACACCTTGGACAATTCCAGCTAATCTTGGAATTTCAGTCAATCCGGAATTCGACTATGTAATTGTGGAAGTTGAATCAACGCGCTACCTTGTAGCAAAAGCATTACTGGAGACGGTGGTAACTGCTCTTGAATGGGATTCTTATGAGATTGTTCAGACATTAAAAGGTGAACAAATGGATCGCATGGTAGCCAAACACCCTTTATATGATCGTGATTCGCTTGTAATGCTCGGGGACCATGTAACGGACGAGGGCGGTACTGGATGTGTTCATACAGCTCCTGGACACGGAGAAGAAGACTTCCAAGTTGGTAAAGCGTATGGACTTGAAGTACTTTCACCGATCGATGACCGTGGCGTATTGACTGCTGAAGCACCTGGCTTCGAAGGGTTATTCTATGATAAAGCCAATAAAGTTATCACAGAAGCTTTAGATGCTGTTGGTGCATTAGAAAAACTAACATTCTTTACACACTCTGCACCTCATGACTGGCGCACTAAAAAGCCGGTTATTTTCCGGGCAACAGCTCAATGGTTTGCTTCAGTTGAAGCATTCCGCGACCAATTATTAAAAGCAATTAAGGATACATCATTCACACCAGCATGGGGTGAGACTCGTCTCTTCAACATGGTCCGTGACCGTGGAGACTGGTGTATCTCACGACAACGTGTATGGGGTGTTCCAATCCCTGTCTTTTATGCGGAAGATGGAGAACCAATTTTAACGGAAGAAACGATTGCCCATGTTTCAAAATTGTTCCGTGAACACGGTTCAACGGTGTGGTTCGAACGTGAAGCGAAAGACTTGCTACCAGAAGGATTCACACACCCAAATAGTCCAAACGGTCGCTTCACAAAAGAAACGGATATTATGGATGTTTGGTTTGATTCAGGATCTTCTCACCAAGCTGTACTTGATGAGCGTGAAGATCTTTCATATCCAGCTGACTTATATTTGGAGGGATCGGATCAATATCGTGGATGGTTTAATTCCTCGTTAACGACAAGTGTTGCCATCAACGGCCACGCCCCGTACAAAGGATTATTGAGTCATGGTTTCACACTTGATGGAGAAGGACGCAAGATGAGTAAGTCGATCGGAAACGTAATCGACCCTGCTAAAGTCATGAATCAACTTGGTGCTGACATTCTTCGTCTATGGGTAGCATCTGTCGATTACACTGCAGACGTTCGCGTAACGGACTCGAATTTCAAGCAAGTTGCTGAAGTTTACCGTAAAATCCGTAATACCTTCCGTTTCCTTCATGGGAATGTATCGGACTTCAATCCACAGACCGATCGCGTTGCTTATGAAGATTTACGTGAAGTAGATCAATACATGTTCATGAAACTGCAAGATTTGATCGAAACAGTTCGCAAAGCTTATGACAAGTATGACTTCCCAAGCGTTTACCATGCTGTAAACAATTTTGTATCGTCTGATTTGAGCTCATTCTACTTGGATATTGCAAAAGATGTTGTTTATATCGAAGGTGAAGACAATTCACATCGACGTGCGATGCAAACTGTCATGTACGATACTTTGATCGCATTGTTGAAAGTGACAACACCAATTTTACCGCATACGACGGATGAGCTATGGGTCTTCATGACACAAGAAACAGAAGAAAGTGTACAACTGACTGACTTCCCTGAAGCGACAACTCATGATTCATTTGCAGGTTTACGTACGAAGTATCAACAATTGATGCTGGTTCGTGACGATGTATTGAAAGCTTTGGAAGAAGCGCGTAATGCTAAAGTTATCGGTAAGTCACTTGAAGCAAAAGTTACGCTTTATGTGAAAAAAGAATTAGTGGAAGCATTTGATGCAAGCAAAGTGGACTTTGCACAATTCTTTATCGTGTCGGACTTTACACTTGCAGGTTCAAAAGAAGATGCACCAGCGGATGCTTTAAACCTTGAAGTTTCTTCTGTTGTCGTTACTAAAGCACAAGGTGAAAAATGTGAACGATGCTGGACGATTTCTTCCAATGTGGGAGAAAACGAAAAACATCCAACATTATGTCCACGATGTGCAGGTGTAGTAGAAAAATATTACGTATAAAATATAGGAGGAGCTGGCTTTCGAACATAGCCGGACAAAGTAATCCTCCATTTGAAAGAGCTGCCCTTTTCGGGCAGCTCTCAGACTGTAGTGAATAAAACTGTATACTATTGAAATAGAGCCTATGCAAGAAAATGTTGATTTCCATTGCGGCGGACGCGTTTCGCGGGCACGGCTTCAGTCTCCTCGTCACTACGTTCCTGCGGGGTCTTCAGCTCGTGCTGTTCCCGCTGAAAAGATTGGGATTTGGTCCTAATCTTTGCGACGAGTAACCGCAGGAGCAGTTGTTTTCCGCCGCCTCCACTCCAATCAAAAGAAATTGCTTCTGTAAGCGTGTCTCTGCAAAATATATAAGTTTGGAAAGTGGTTGGCTATTTCTGAAGACTCCTGCGGAAAAACGAAACAAGTTAGACCCCACAGGCTCAGCTGTCATAGACAGCTGAGCCGAGGAGGCTAGCGTTTCGTCCGCGGAAAGCGAAAGAAATAGCCGACCACAATCTATTTCGATAGAGTGCAAAAAATAAGAACTCAATTTTTATACTTTTATATTAATTATTATTCTTTTGTCAACAAGCTAAGAGCTGCCCTTTTCGGGCAGCTCTTTCTGTCTGTTCATGTTATGTGTTAAACTAGCTAAGATACTTGCGTAACGGAGGAACATACGTGTACATTTTTTATTTAGTAGCAATTGCCGTTGTGGCGATTGATCAATGGACAAAATGGTTAGTTGTAAAAAATATGGAGCTAGGTGAACGAATTGTCTTAGTGGACCCTACATTTGCTTTACTTTCCCATCGCAATCGTGGAGCGGCGTGGGGAATGTTGGAAGGGCAGATGTGGCTATTTACAATCGTCACCATCGTCGTGGTCATTGGTATTTTGTATTACTTTCATAAAGAAGCAAAAGGAAAGCCATACTTTCAATTAAGTTTGATGGTTTTACTTGGTGGTACTCTTGGGAATTTTATTGATCGTGTGTTCCGTGGTGAAGTAGTGGATTTTGCAGACGTTCTTATCCCGGTCATAAATTATGAATTCCCGATTTTTAACGTTGCTGATGCAGCATTAACCATCGGCGTGATTATGCTCATCATCGTAATGTATTTTGAAGAAAAAGCAGAAAAAGCTGCAAAGAGAAAAGGTGAATAGATGGAAGATTTTACGTATAAGATTTCAGAACAACAAAAAGGTGAACGAATCGATAAAGCATTGGCAACACTTGAAGCGGATTGGTCTCGCAGTCAAATTCAAATTTGGCTGAAAGATGGAGCGGTTTTGGTCAACGGCGAATCAGCAAAATCGAATTACAAAGTAAAACCAAATGATGTTATTAATGTTACTGTACCGGATGCAGAAATTCTGGATATCGAAGCAGAAGACTTAAACCTTGAAATCGTTTATGAAGATGAAGATGTTTTAGTGGTGAATAAACCACGCGGCATGGTCGTACATCCTGCTCCTGGCCATACTTCGGGGACACTTGTAAATGGTTTGATGTATCAAGTGAAGGATTTGTCGGGTATTAATGGTGTTATGCGTCCAGGTATTGTACACCGTATCGACAAAGATACTTCAGGCTTATTAATGGTTGCAAAAAATGATAAAGCGCATGAATCATTAGTAGATCAATTGGTGAAAAAGACAGTTACTCGAAAATACACAGCTTTAGTCCATGGGCATATTCCACATGACAAAGGAACTGTTGATGCACCAATCGGACGTGATGCACGTGATCGTCAAAGCATGGCTGTCATTGATAAAGGTAAACATGCCGTAACGCATTTCCGTGTTTTGGAACGCTTTGGCAACTTCACATTGGTTGAGTGTCGTCTGGAAACAGGCCGTACACATCAGATTCGTGTGCATATGAAATACATTGGTTTCCCGCTTGCAGGTGACCCTAAGTATGGACCGAAAAAAACGATTGATTTTGACGGTCAAGCGTTGCATGCCGGGGTTCTAGGTTTCATTC
Source organism: Paenisporosarcina sp. FSL H8-0542 (assembly GCF_038632915.1). Taxonomy (NCBI): domain Bacteria; kingdom Bacillati; phylum Bacillota; class Bacilli; order Caryophanales; family Caryophanaceae; genus Paenisporosarcina; species Paenisporosarcina sp. FSL H8-0542. The sequence continues at coordinate 2,299,043 of NZ_CP152050.1, read as the reverse complement.
ATCCTCGTACGGAAGAGTACTTGGAATTTGAAGCGCCGTTGCCTGCAGAGTTCCAGGCTTTGCTAGAAGAAATGAAATCAGATGTTGACAGCAAAGAAAAGTAAATCTATACTTATAAAAGATAGAGCGCAATTCAAAGCTCATACTCGAAATTCCTAAACAATACAAAATTTAATAGAACACCTTTAAAAACAGTCCAGAGAGGCTGAGAAGGTAACAGTGAACGTATAAAAACACATGCTGTGTGTTATTATACGCCTAATTTTCTGCATTCACACCCTCTCATCCATTTTCGGACGAGAGGGTTTTTATTTTGCGAAAAATAATGACTAGCTACAAGCGGCAGCCCGAGAATGACGCTTTACGCTTTTCTAATTAAAGGAGAATCTGCAATGGTTGAAAAAGCGAATATTTTGGATGAACAAGCAATTAACCGTGCATTGACACGGATTGCTCATGAAATTATTGAACGCAACAAAGGTATAGAGAATTGCATTCTCGTCGGAATCAAAACTAGAGGCGCTTATTTAGCGAATCGGCTGGCTGCCAAAATTGAAAAAATTGAAGGAAAGTCAATCAAAGCAGGCGAGCTGGATATTACCTTATACAGAGACGACCTATCCATGAAAACTGAAAACAAAGAGCCACTCGTTCAACAAGTGGATATTCAACATGTTGTGACCAACCAGAAAGTGATTTTGGTTGATGACGTTTTGTATACTGGCCGAACAGTAAGAGCCGCAATGGATGCGGTCATGGATTTGGGAAGACCATCACAAATTCAATTGGCAGTCTTAATCGATCGGGGTCATCGGGAATTGCCAGTACGCGCAGACTATGTCGGGAAAAATATCCCGACGGCAAGCTTGGAAAGAATCGTGGTCCGTTTGCAGGAAACAGATCATGAAGACAGTGTAACAATTTACGAATAGATGATTGGAGGAGAATGGGATGGCAAACACACAAACAGTTTTGGACATACATGATAGGCCTTCAGCAGGTAAGTTGACAACACTAAGTATCCAACATATGTTCGCCATGTTTGGGGCGACAATACTGGTTCCACAATTGGTTGGTCTAAGTCCAGCGATTGCGTTATTGACTAGCGGTATTGCGACACTGATCTTTATGTTTGTAACGAAATTTCAAGTTCCAGCTTATCTAGGTTCTTCATTTGCCTTCATCTTACCGATTCAAATGGCTACAAAGGAAGGTGGAATCGGAAGTGCCATGGTTGGCAGTCTATTCGTCGCAATCGTCTACTTTATCGTGTCTTTGATAATTTGGAAAACAGGCTATAAATGGATTATGAAAATTTTACCGCCAATCGTGGTTGCGCCCGTGATCATAGTTATCGGCTTGGCATTATCTCCTGTTGCCATCGATATGGCGATGAACATAGATCCGGATTTGGACGGAATAAAAGAATACAGCATGTTGCACTTCTCTGCTGCTTTGGTGACATTGGCTGCAGCCGTTGTCGCGACATTGTTCTTCAGAGGAATCATCAGCTTAATGCCGGTTCTAATCGGAATCATCGTTGGATACGTGTACTCCTTGATTATCGGTATTGTCAACTTCGAACCAGTAACAAAAGCAAACTGGTTGTCAGCTCCTGAATTCCTGATTCCCGGAGTACACTATGAATTTATCATCACACCGACATTGCTTTGGTTGATGGTACCAATCGCGATTGTGACCATTTCAGAACATATCGGTCATCAATTGGTTTTAGGGAAAATCGTAAACCGCAATTACATAAAAGAGCCAGGACTTCATCGTTCATTGCTCGGTGACGGTCTTGGTACTTTCATCAGCGGTCTGTTGGGAGGACCTCCGAAAACAACCTACGGTGAAAACATCGGAGTGCTAGCGATTACCCGAGTATACAGCGTGTATGTCATTGGGGGAGCGGCTATTCTTGCTATCGTCTTTTCATTCTTCGGCAAAGTCATGGCACTCATTGCAACGATTCCAACTCCAGTGCTTGGCGGAATTTCGATTTTGCTCTTCGGGATTATTGCGTCCTCAGGCCTGCGTATGTTGGTTGATAACAAGATTGATTTTGGAGACAAGCGTAACTTGGTCATTTCATCCATCATCCTGGTAATCGGGATTGGAGGAGCGAAATTACACTTCACCGAAACGTTTGAAGTCGGTGGAATGGCATTGGCTGCCTTGGTGGGTGTTCTACTAAATTTAGTGCTACCAGGTAAACCGCAAGAAGCCATCGATTCATTGGAAGATAAATCAAATACAACATCCTTTTAATACCTAGTCCAGAGAGGCAGGAAAAGGGAAACCAACTGGTAGAGCTCCGTGACAACATGGATCTTTGCTTGAAGGTACCCCTACAGCCTCTCAACACTTGTTGAGAGGTTTTCTTTTAGAAATACGGGAGGCTATAAAAGTGAAGCATCTATTAAGCATGAAAGACCTAAACAATACAGACATACAAACGATATTAAGTCGTGCATCACAATTTCAACAGCAAGTTTCCGCTGATTGGACTAAACAATACACAGTAGCGAATTTATTTTTTGAACCGAGTACACGAACAAAAATGAGTTTTGAGATGGCAGAGCGGAAACTTGGACTGAACGTACTTCCATTCGAAGCAGGAACATCGAGCACGCTAAAAGGTGAAACTTTATACGACACAGTAAAAACATTAGAAGCAATAGGTGTGGATGCTGTGGTCATAAGGCATGAACAAGATGGTTTCTATGAAGGACTACTAGCGGGAGTAAACGTAGCGATCATCAATGGTGGAGATGGCTCGGGTCAGCACCCTACTCAATGTTTGCTTGATCTTTTTACCATCCAACAAGAGTTTGGAAAGTTTGAAGGGTTGCAAGTAGCAATCGTTGGGGATATTGGACATAGTCGGGTAGCCAAATCGAATGCAGAAGCGCTGACAAGATTAGGTGCTCATGTCACGTTCCTTTGTCCCCCTGAATGGCAAGGCAACTTCGATGCAGCAAACACTTGGGACAACATACTACCGAGTGCAGATGTGGTGATGCTTTTACGGGTGCAACATGAGCGGCACGATACCCAGTCTGATTTTTCAAAAGAAAGATATCATCAAACTTATGGTTTGACTCAATCACGTTATGAAAAATTGAAGCCGACTGCCATCATCATGCATCCTGCGCCAATTAACCGGGATGTGGAAATAGCAGACGAGCTAGTGGAAAGTGAAAAATCACGCATATTTAAACAAATGCATAACGGTGTGTTCATACGCATGGCGATACTGGAATCCGTTTTGAAGGGGAGATCATGATGAAAAAATTCATACAAAACATTAAATTGCTCAATGACAATAACGAATTGATGGAGGGATCCATCCTGATCGACAATGGACGCATTATAGAAGTGAATCCGAAAGCAACACCAGAAGCCGATGAAATCATAGACGGCAAAGGACATTTCGTTTCTGCAGGATTCATCGATGTCCATGTCCACTTACGCGAGCCGGGTGGCGAGCAAAAAGAAACGATTCAAACGGGTACACATGCCGCGGCAAAAGGCGGTTTCACTACCATTTGCGCAATGCCAAATACTAGACCAGTACCGGATACGGTAGAAAATCTGAGTCATGTCAACCGTCTGATTGAAGAGAATGCAGTGATTCGCGTACTGCCTTATGCCTCGATTACGATTCGAGAAGCCGGGAAAGAACGAACAGATTTGGCTGCCTTGAAAGAACATGGTGCATTTGCTTTTACGGATGATGGAGTAGGTGTACAACAGGCTGGCATGATGTTTGAAGCAATGAAGGACGCAGCGAAGCTGAATATGCCGATTGTTGCCCATTGCGAAGACAATACACTCATTTACGCAGGCGTCATGCACGAAGGGACGAAAAATAAAGAATTGGGTCTTAAAGGGATTCCATCCATCGCGGAATCTGTGCATATTGCGAGAGATATTTTACTAGCTGAAGCAGCAGGGGCACACTATCATGTTTGCCACGTAAGTACGAAAGAATCTGTCCGAGTAATCAGAGATGCCAAAAAGGCTGGGGTTCGAGTAACTGCTGAAGTCAGTCCACACCACCTACTATTATGTGAAGACGACATTCCAGGAAACGATGGGAACTGGAAAATGAATCCACCACTGCGAGCTAAAGAAGATTTGCAAGCTTTAATCGAAGGATTGGAAGATGGGACACTTGATTTTATCGCCACAGATCATGCCCCTCATACAGAACAGGAAAAAGGCAATGGCATGGAACAAGCACCATTTGGAATCGTCGGATTGGAAACAGCTTTCCCACTGCTGTATACCCATTTTGTGAAAAGTGGAAAATGGACGTTAGCTCAATTGGTTGAATGGATGACGAGAAAACCGGCCGATGTTTTTGGACTGCCTTATGGTCGTCTGCATATGGGCGAATCAGCGGACTTAGTATTCATTGACTTGTCGAGAGAACAAGATATTGAAACTGCAACGTTTGTGTCAAAAGGAAAAAATACACCGTTCCAAAATTGGACATGTACCGGTTGGCCGGTTATGACGATGTTTGAAGGTAATGTAATTTGGCAGGAGGAGAAATAATGATGAAAAGAAGCCTCATTTTAGAAACTGGAGATGTGTTTAATGGAACTGCATTCGGAAGTTTGAATGCCAGTGAAGGAGAAGTCGTTTTCACGACGGGTATGACAGGCTACCAGGAGACTCTATCGGACCCATCTTACTGCGGTCAAATTGTTACGATGACTTATCCATTGATCGGCAATTACGGAATAAATCGAGATGATTTTGAATCAATCGAACCGGCAATCAAAGGAATGGTTGTCCGTGAACTGGCAAACACACCATCCAACTTCAGAAGCGATGCGACACTCAATGACTTGTTCGTAGTGAAAAACATTCCCGGCATTGAAGGAGTGGATACACGTAAACTGACACGAATAATTCGTGAGTTTGGTTCGGTAAAAGGCCATATCAGTAAAGCGGGTGCTGATGTACATGTAGAAGAAGTAGTCGCACGATTAAATAATATATCATTCCCGACGGATCAAGTGAAACAAGTGTCAACGAAACGTCCTTATCCAAGCCCAGGACGAGGTAAGCGTGTAGTACTCGTCGATTTCGGAATGAAACATGGGATTTTGCGTGAGCTTAACAAGCGTGACTGTGATGTGATCGTTGTACCGTATAACACAACTGCTGAAGAAATCATGGCGATTTATCCCGATGGCATTATGCTTTCAAACGGCCCTGGAGATCCAAAAGACGTTCCAGAAGCAATCACGATGATACAGAATTTAATCGGGAAGATTCCGATATTCGGAATTTGCCTCGGTCATCAACTCTTTGCCCTTGCAAGTGGCGGAGATACATTCAAACTGAAATTTGGACACCGTGGAGCAAATCATCCAGTAAAAGATTTGGAGTCTGGCAAAACGGAAATGACTTCCCAAAACCATGGCTATGCAGTGGATCCTGAATCACTGAAAGAAACGCGTTTGAAAGTTACGCACACTGCCTTGAATGACGGCACAGTGGAAGGCTTAAAACATTTGGATGCTGCCGCTTTTACAGTGCAATACCATCCGGAAGCATCACCTGGACCAGAAGATTCCAATCACTTATTTGATCGATTCATCGAATTAATGAACGCCAATGTGAAAGGGGAAAAAAAACATGCCTAAACGTAAAGATATAGAAACCATTCTCGTCATCGGATCCGGTCCGATTGTAATCGGTCAAGCAGCTGAATTTGACTATGCTGGAACACAAGCTTGTCTAGCTTTAAAAGAAGAAGGCTATCGGGTCATTCTCATCAACTCAAATCCGGCAACTATCATGACCGATACTGAAATTGCGGACAAAGTCTATATCGAACCGATTACATTGGATTTCGTAAGTCGAATTTTACGCAAAGAACGTCCAGATGCCCTTCTGCCTACTTTAGGTGGACAAACTGGCTTGAACATGGCGATTGAATTGGACGAATCAGGAATTCTGCAAGAGTTGAACATTGAAATACTAGGCACGAAATTGGAAGCTATTCATAAAGCGGAAGATCGTGATTTATTCCGTACACTGATGAACGACTTGAACGAACCCGTTCCAGAAAGTGACATCATTCATAACATGCAGGAAGCCGAGGCATTCGTTAAACGAATCGGTTACCCTGTCATCGTCCGTCCTGCATTTACGCTTGGGGGAACTGGTGGAGGAATATGCCACAACGACGAAGAGCTTCTTGAAACAGTGACGAGTGGTCTGAAATACAGTCCTGTTACTCAGTGTCTACTTGAAAAATCAATCGCTGGCTTCAAAGAAGTAGAATACGAGGTTATGAGAGACTCCAATGACAATGCCATCGTAGTCTGTAACATGGAAAACGTTGACCCGGTAGGTATTCATACAGGAGATTCCATCGTCGTTGCGCCAAGTCAGACTTTATCAGACCGTGAGTATCAAATGTTGCGCAATGTCTCCCTTAAAATTATCCGCGCATTAAAAATCGAAGGTGGCTGTAATGTTCAATTAGCACTGGATCCATACAGCTTCAACTACTACATCATTGAAGTGAATCCAAGGGTAAGCCGTTCGTCTGCACTGGCTTCAAAAGCGACAGGTTACCCAATCGCCAAACTGGCTGCTAAAATTGCTGTCGGTTTGACACTGGATGAAATGATGAATCCGGTTACCGGCAAAACTTATGCATGCTTTGAGCCTGCGCTCGATTATGTCGTTACTAAAATTCCGCGCTGGCCATTTGATAAATTCGAATCGGCTAAACGAAATTTAGGTACACAAATGAAAGCAACAGGAGAAGTAATGGCGATGGGAAGAACGTTCGAGGAATCTATTCTGAAAGCCGTGCGTTCACTTGAGACAGGTCAATTCCATTTAGATCTGAAAAACGCGGATGCCATGTCAGATGAATGGATTGAAAAACGTATCCGACGTGCAGGTGATGAACGACTGTTCTTCATCGGGGAAGCTTTAAGACGAGGAGTCACGATTGACACCATACATGAGTGGAGTCAAATCGATTTATTCTTCCTCAATAAATTTCAAAATATCGTGAAGTACGAAGAAGTGGTTTCTAGCCATCCGTTTGATTTCGAAGTGGCGAAAAAGGCGAAGCGCATGGGGTTTGCAGATGCGACGCTAGCAGCATTATGGAATAGCGATGAATTGACTATCTACAACTGGAGAAAAGAACTGAACTTGATTCCAGTCTTTAAAATGGTGGATACATGTGCGGCAGAATTTGAATCGGAAACACCTTATTTCTACGGAACATACGAAGATGAAAATGAATCAATCAAGACAGATAAAGAAAGTGTCATCGTGCTTGGTTCAGGACCAATCCGAATCGGTCAAGGTGTCGAGTTTGACTATGCAACCGTACATTCTGTATGGGCAATCAAAGAAGCAGGTTATGAAGCCATCATTATCAATAGCAACCCAGAAACAGTATCAACGGATTTCTCCATCTCGGACAAGCTTTATTTTGAACCTTTAACAATTGAAGATGTCATGCACATAGTGGATCTGGAACAACCAAAAGGCGTTGTCGTTCAGTTCGGAGGACAAACAGCCATCAACTTAGCGGATAAACTGCAGGAACGTGGTGTTCAAATCCTGGGAACTTCTTTGGAAGATCTGGACCGTGCAGAAAATCGCGATAAATTTGAACGTGCACTGCATGAAATCGGTATCCCACAACCAATGGGCAAGACAGCTGTTTCATCAGAACAAGCAGTGGCAATCGGCAATGAAATCGGCTATCCGGTACTAGTTCGTCCTTCATACGTCTTAGGCGGACGTGCTATGCAAATTGTTTACAATCAAGAAGAACTTGCTCATTACATGGAGCATGCAGTTCAGGCAAGTCCGGAACATCCAGTATTGGTCGACCGTTATTTAACTGGTACCGAAATTGAAGTCGATGCCATCTCAGACGGAGAAAATGTATGCATTCCAGGAATTATGGAACATATCGAACGAGCGGGTGTTCACTCGGGTGACTCGATTGCAGTCTATCCACCACAGAATTTAACGTGCGAACAAGTGAATACGCTCGTGGATTACACGACTCGACTTGCAAAAGGCCTGAACATCATTGGTTTACTGAATATCCAATATGTTATCTCTAAAGGCGAAGTTTATGTGATTGAAGTGAATCCACGTTCAAGCCGAACGGTTCCTTTCCTAAGTAAGATTACGAATATTCCAATGGCGAAGATTGCGACAAAAGCAATTTTGGGACAATCGCTCCCTTCTCAAGGAATTGCAAATGGACTTGCGCCTTCACCTAGAGGTGTTTTCGTGAAAGTGCCAGTATTCAGCTTTGCGAAACTGCGCCGAGTGGATATTACATTGGGACCTGAAATGAAATCGACCGGGGAAGTCATGGGGAAAGATATCACGCTTGAAAAAGCACTTTATAAAGGCTTAGTGGCTGCAGGAATGGAAATCAAAGATCACGGTTCAGTATTGATGACAATCGCCGACAAGGATAAAGAAGAAGCAGTATCGATTGCGAATCGCTTCACGTCGATCGGTTACAGAATTCTTGCTACTGAAGGAACGGCAAATGCCTTAAAAGAAGCGGGAATACCGGTTACAACAGTTAATAAAATTGGCAGTGAAGGTCCAACTTTACTGGACTACATCCAAAAAGGAGATGCCCAGTTCGTCATTAACACGTTAACAAAAGGTAAATTGCCAGAGAGTGATGGGTTCCGAATCCGACGTGAGTCTGTAGAAAATGGAATTCCTTGCTTAACGTCGCTGGACACAGCAGAAGCGATGTTACGAGTCATTGAATCGATGACATTCCAAGCCGAGGAGATGCCGACACAGGGGGTTTTTGGATGATTAAACAAGAGCGCATGCGCATCGTCAAACATAAAGAGATCGCTCAAAATATTTTCGAAATGACGGTGAGTGGCCAACTTGTACAGGACATGACAAGTCCGGGTCAATTTGTTCACATCCGTGTTTCGGATAGCTATGAGCCTTTGCTCCGCAGACCAATCAGCATTGCGTCAATTGACCGAGATGTGTCGGAGTTCACAATGATTTATCGTGCTGAAGGCCGAGGAACTTCATTGCTCGCGCTTAAAATGGTTGGAGAAGAAATAGATGTTTTGGGACCTCTTGGCAACGGCTTTCCCGTTGAGGAAGCAACACCCGGTGAAACAGTTGTGTTGATTGGAGGGGGAATCGGTGTTCCTCCTTTATATGAACTATCTAAAAGACTTGTTGATAAAGGTGTCAAACCGATTCATGTACTTGGCTTCCAGTCAAAAGAAGCTGTCTTTTACGAAGATTTCTTCCGAGAACTTGGTGAAACGCATATTGTTACAGTAGATGGATCACACGGTCAACAAGGATTTGTCACGACGGTGCTATCTGAATTACAACCCGAATTTTCATCATACTTCACGTGTGGTCCAACTGGAATGCTTGCGGCAATTCAGAATATGTATCCGGATCGAAAAGGGTTTCTATCGTTTGAAGAACGCATGGGTTGCGGACTTGGAGCTTGTTTCGCTTGTGTCTGCAAAACCACTGATCAAACAGAAGTGGACTATGTAAAAGTGTGCTCGGATGGTCCAGTATTTCCTGCAGGGGTGGTGTCCGTATGAATCGATTAGCGATAGAATTACCAGGATTATCATTGAAAAATCCAATTATGCCAGCTTCCGGGTGTTTCGGATTTGGCAAAGAATATGCTCGGTTGTATGACTTATCAAAACTTGGATCGATTATGATCAAAGCAACGACACTTGAGACGCGTTTAGGAAATCCTACACCACGTGTTGCAGAAACTTCATCTGGAATGCTGAATGCAATTGGACTTCAAAATCCAGGTCTGGAAAAAGTGATTGCTGAAGAGCTGAAGTGGCTGGAGCAATATGATGTGCCGATCATTGCAAATGTTGCCGGCACGTTGACGGAAGATTATGTGGAAGTTGCGAAACATATATCAAAAGCAAAAAATGTCCATGCTTTGGAATTGAATATTTCTTGTCCGAACGTAAAATGCGGAGGCATTACATTTGGAACCGATCCGTCGGTTGCTGCAGAACTGACTGCCGCCGTAAAAGAAGTTTCGGAAGTTCCTGTTTATGTAAAATTATCCCCGAACGTAACCGATATAGGTGAAATTGCTCGAGCAGTTGAAGCTGGAGGGGCTGATGGCATAACGATGATTAATACGCTCATTGGAATGCGACTGGATACAAGAACAGGGAGACCTGTCATTGCCAACGGGACTGGAGGCTTATCGGGTCCTGCAGTCAAACCGGTAGCTTTGCGTATGGTGTATGAAGTTGCCAAACAAGTGTCTATTCCGATCATCGGAATGGGGGGCGTTGCGACGGTTGACGATGTCATTGATTTCATGTCGGCAGGCGCAAGTGCCGTAGCTGTAGGAACAGCAAACTTCGTTGATCCATTTGTTTGTCCGACGATCATTGATCAATTACCTGAGAAACTCGATTGGTTAGGTCTGAATCATATCTCAGAATTAGTGGGGAGGAGTCACCGATGAACAATCAAAACCCTATAATAGCGCTTGATTTTTCAACAAAAAATGAGGTCATCCACTTTTTGAAGCCGTTCGATGATAAACTGTTTGTCAAAGTTGGCATGGAACTTTATTTACAAGAAGGACCATCGATCGTAACGGACTTAAAAGGAATGGGACACGACGTTTTCCTGGATTTGAAACTGCACGATATTCCGAATACAGTCAAATCCGCCATGCGCGGTCTTGCTAAGCTTGGTGCAGATATGGTGAACGTCCATGCAGCAGGTGGGTTGCAAATGATGGAGAGTGCATTAGAAGGACTAGAAGCGGGAACTGCAACAGGAAAACAACGACCATTACTTATCGGGGTTACACAATTGACCTCAACAAGCGAACAGCAAATGATAAATGAACAGAAAATCAATTTAACTTTACAGGAATCTGTTCGGCATTATGCAAGCCTTTCAAAACAGGCAGGTCTCGATGGAGTCGTTTGTTCGGTATTGGAAGCGGCAGACATTAAACGAGTTTGCGGGGATGACTTCTTGCGAGTAACACCGGGAATACGATTGACGGATGGTTCAGAACATGACCAAATTCGTATCGCGACACCTGATGTGGCATGTAAAGAAGGTTCTTCCTTGATTGTAGTAGGCCGAGCCATCACTCAATCGGAAAATCCAGTAGAGACATATCATTTGGTGAAACAACAATGGGAGGTTTTACAATGAAAAGTCAGCAACATGAAATAGCAGGAGCATTATTGTCGATAGGTGCTGTGGAATTACGACCTCAAGATCCATTTACATGGACTTCTGGAATATCTTCACCGATTTATTGTGACAACCGTTTGACCATGTCGAGTCCAACTGTACGTAAACAAATTGCCGAAGCTTTAGCGGCAAATATCCGTGAGTTTTTCCCACAAACAGAAGTAGTAGCTGGGACGGCGACAGCGGGCATTCCACACGCTGCGTGGGTAAGTGATGCCCTTAATTTGCCTATGGTCTATGTTCGTTCAAAAGCAAAAGAGCATGGACGTGGCAATCAAATTGAAGGAAAAATTGTACCTGGCCAAAAAGTGATTGTCGTTGAAGATTTGATTTCGACAGGTGGTAGCAGCATCGAGGCCGTTCGTGCGCTGGAACAGCAAGGTTGCGAAGTTCTGGGTGTGGTGTGTATTTTTACTTATCATTTAAAACGAGCGGACGAATTATTTGATGAAGCAGGAATTCCATATGTCAGCTTAACAAACTTTGATGCATTAATCGAAGAGGCAACACTTGCGAAGCAAATCGCTGACGATGACAAACCTAAGCTGATGGAGTGGCACGAAAAACTGAAATATGGGAAGCTATAAAGACGGACTGAATTTCAGTTACATATAAATAAATCCATCCAAAAAATAGGATGCCAGTGCACTTGTTGCACACAGGCATCCTATTTTTAATCTTACATATCTTTTCTGACTTCTGAAATAATTGAATTCCCATCAGTAATGATTATATACATCATTAATAACGCTAATATGACGAATAAGATCCCCAAAGTAAAATAAACAATTTTTATTAAAACATTGGCCACTTTCAGAGGGAAAATCATTTTGAGAAGAATGACAAAAAACCCGAAAATGAAAATTGTATTGAGAAAACGAAGTTTACTATTCTTCTCTAAAGTTTGTTCTAGTTCCTCAACAAATTTACCATTTATCATATGAATCCCTGTTCTTGCAAAGTTAATAGCAAGCAAGGGGGCCATTGTATAAAAAAATATTGTTAGAAACATGAGTACTTCCCACTTTCACTGGTTCCAATTTACCGTTCTTATCATACACTATAGAATGGTGTTTTTTGCTTTTAAAAGTTATCAGAAAAAGCCATCCAACAATTTGTTGGATGGCTTTCGTGTAGCTTATTTTCGAAGGTTCCTCACTAAATCTTCACTTGGTGTCACAAAAACCGTCTTTTGTTCAAAATAAATAACGAATCCGGGTTTTGAGCCATTCGGTTTTTTTACATGGCGTACTTCTGTATAATCCACCGGCACGGAAGAAGAGTCACGTGCTTTACTGAAATAAGCTGCCAGTCTCGCTGCTTCCAAAATCGACGTTTCATCCGGTTCATTGTCATGAATGACGACATGGGATCCAGGAATATCTTTTGTATGGAACCAAGTTTGTGATTTATTAGCGATTTTAAATGTTAAATAATCATTTTGCTTGTTATTTTTTCCTACCGAAATTGGCAATCCTGTAGAGGATACGAAATTTTCAGGTGTTGGTTTCACGACTTTCTTTTTCTTTTTCGAAATGCGGGCTTTCATCCAGCCTTGTTCGGCAAGTTCTTCGCGAATCTCTTCAATATCCTGTGGAGATGCTTGCATGACTTGTTGTTGCAGCATTTCCAAATAATCGATATCGTCTTTGGTTTTATCCATTTGTTGTTGCGTTTTCAATAAAGCGGTTTTGGCTTTGTTGTATTTTGTGAAAAAACTTTGTGCATTTTCAACCGGCGTTTTTCTAAGGCTCAATGGGATGGTGATGACGGCATTCTCTTCATCGTAATAATTTATCACTTGAGCTTCGGTCATTCCTTTTTCGAACGTATAGAGGTTGGCCATCAAAAGTTCGCCATGGAGTTGGAACGTTTCCAGTTTTTCTGCGTTTGATTTTTCTTTCGCGAGTTTCTTCATTTTTAATTTCAACTTGTCGAGTTCATTTTGCAACCAGCGTTCCAAATCGCCTGCTTGCTGTTTTACTCGATCACGTTCTGCGCGTGCAAAGTACACTTTATCTAGCAATAAACCAAGCGAATCATAGTGTACTTGGTTGCCTTCGATGTGTGAAAGATCAACACTTGAGAAAATGGCTTTATTGCCACTTTCCACATACGTACCTTTAGGTTGAGCATTATCAAATTCATCGAGGAATTTGCGATACACTTCATATTTGGATTCGTTGCTGTCAGCTAGACGATAAGCAAGTTCTTTTGCCTGCAGTGGAGAAAAGCCAGCAAGCTGAGACAGAACGGCTTTGGAAACATCGTCTGTATCCAGCAATTCGTTCAACAATGATTCGTCCACTTCATATGGGTTCACTTTATCTTGTTTCGGTGGTGCGATATGTGGTTGACCTGGCAAAATCGTTCTATAGCTGTTCACAGAAGGCGATAGATGTTTTAAACTGTCCAAAATTAGATTTCGTTCAGGATCCACCAAAATGACATTGCTGTGTCGGCCCATGATTTCGATATGGAGTTCCCGTACCATGTCGTCCCCAATTTCATTTTTACTTTCTACACGCAAAATAATCACGCGATCCATTTCAAGTTGGGAAATGGATGAAATGAATCCACCTTCCAGATGTTTTCGTAATAACATGCAAAACATTGGTGGTTCTGAAGGGTTATCAATCGCTTCATTCGTAACATGAATGCGTGAGTAGGAAGGGTGGATGGAAATAAGTAAGCGGCTGTTTTTTCCGGCCGCACGGATATGCAACACAATTTCTTGTGAGTTAGGTTGGTGTA